>NZ_QDDL01000002.1 GCF_003097315.1 Pelagibaculum spongiae | reverse complement strand
TTGAAGACTACAACGTTGATAGGCAGGGTGTGTAAGCACTGTAAGGTGTTGAGCTAACCTGTACTAATTGCCCGTGAGGCTTGACCATATAACACCCAAGCAGTTTGCTGGTTGTTTGCGAGTAATCGATAGATTACAAAATGATTAAAGTAAGCTTACAAAACCGAATTAAGTCGTGATTGTTGAATCGATATAACGAAAGTTAATCAATCCATTCAGCAACTTCATGCGCAGTTTGCTTGGCGGCAATAGCGAGTGGGAACCACCTGAATCCATCCCGAACTCAGAAGTGAAACCACTTAGCGCCGATGGTAGTGTGGGGCTTCCCCATGTGAGAGTAGGTCACCGCCAAGCGCCAAATAGAAAATCCCGAGTCAGAAATGATTCGGGATTTTTTTTAACCGATATCTATTTATGATCGGTTAAAGCCAATTTAAGCCATAAGGGTTGATAGCGAATTATTCGAGTCAGCCAGTTATGCATAGTTTGTCCGGCAGCCATAGCGAACGGGTACCACCTGAATCCATCTCGAACTCAGAAGTGAAACCGTTTAGCGCCGATGGTAGTGTGGGGCTTCCCCATGTGAGAGTAGGTCACTGCCGGACGCCAATTTGAAAACCCGATTGCTTAACTGCAATCGGGTTTTTTTATGTCTGTAGGAAATGAATAAAACAAAAAAATATTGGCCAGGTAACCACTGTAATCCCCGAATGTCGTCGCTCGGGCCTACAGCTGCTCGGTAACGACCCACGATGCCAAGCATTTAATTTCGGGTGAATTTTAGATAGGTTGACACCGAGCGTTAGCGAGCTGCAACTTGACCATGCTGCAATTAATGCCAAAGGCCAGATTGAATTGCGGTTAATTCCAAAGATTGGGATTGAGCCGCTGCCATTAATTGTTTACGTGTATTGATCCTTAATCAGAGATACCGAAAATAAGGCTAAACAGGCATAATGTTGTGAGACGTAGTTGAATTAACAAGCTGATCTTAAAAAATTATGAAACCCTTTTTCTCATCATTGATTGCTGTTGTTGTTTTATTGGTGCTGGCGTTGTGGCTTTTTCCCAGCGAGCCAGCTCGTAATATTCCACCACCTTGGCAAATTGAAACCACTGAAAATAACTCGATTCGTGTGATGGGAATTACCTTGCGACAAACTCGTTTGCAGCAAGTGGTCGATTTATATGGTGAACCACCTGCAGTTAGTTTGTTTGAAGATACAGATGGTTCTCGTCAACTGGAGGCTTTCTTCCAGACGCTGGATCTAAATGGTTTGCGAGCACGAATGGTTTTAGTACTTTTGGCCGATGATCTAACGCTGCAGCAGTTATATGATCGGGGTGCTCGAATTCAAAATGTTGAGTCGGGCGGTAAGCGGATTAGCTTGAATAAGACCGACTTAGCTTTGGCATTTCAGTTACCGGTTCGTGCGATTAGTTATTTGCCAAAAACCGATTTACCAGAAGATATTTTAGAGCAACGCTTTGGCCAGCCGGCTGAAAAACGCCCAGTAATGGCACATCCCGATGCTGAGGTTGGCTCAGAAAAAGCTAAAGAACAGCAGTCGGTTGAATGGATTTATCCAAAGAAACAGTTGCAAATAACGGTCAGTGATTCAGCGCGTGAAGTGCTGCATTATGGTCGCTAGCAATGGCTCTAAACACTAGATAAACAAGCGAGAAATATTTTAGAATCGCAAAAAAACCGCCTTTCTCTATTTATTGAGAGGGCGGTTTTTTTATGGAGTGCTCGATAGATTTCTGATCTAAATCGTCGACATCTTCGTCAAGTAAGATCCGGCTGGCTTCGCCCTCTAAGTCATCAAACTGCCCGGACTTAGCGCTCCAGATAAATACCAGCAACATCACTGCACCGATAATTAGCATTAAAGGAATCAGCGTATAGATCACATCCATAGCGGCTTACCCTTGAGTAGTTAGCGCGAGCTTTTTGCGAAAAATCTGCATTTGCTCTTGGTAACCACAATGATTAAGAAACTGCTGAGCATCTTCAGAAGAAGCCAAAATACAAATTTCTTTGGCTTTAGCTTCTAGCGCATTTTGCTCCATTTGTTCTAATAAGAAGCGACCAACACCTCTTTTTCGCGTGACTTCTCGTACCGTGATGACACTGATTTCTACGGTGCCTTGGTTGACTGGGCCCATGATAGCGGCAGCTAAATAGCGACCATTAAACATTGCTACCCAAATTTTACTGCCCTGAACAATTGCATCGCGCCAAAAGCTCTGGATATCGGGTTCTTCCGGAAAGATTTTGCTTAGCTGATCTTCGGTAAACGGATCCAGTTCTGTAAGGGGAAAGGCGCTTAATCGCATATAACCTGCTCAAGTAATGAAAACACACGGATCGTCGCTTGATCATAAAAGATCGGCAAAATGCCAATCTTTATGGGTGATCAGGGGCGCGCATCCAATAACAGATCCCGCATTTGCGTAGGATCCTTTAACTCAGTCAGTTCACCGTCGCGAGGGTTCAATACATCAGTCAGACGGGATAACCAGAAACGCAAAGCTGCTGCCCGTTGCATGGCAGGTAATGCTTGTTTCTCAGCTTCCGACAAGCTGCGCTGAGATTGATAACCCTCCAGCAAAGCTTCTAGCTTATCGCGATTGAAACTGGTCAAACTGTCTCGGCACCAATCCAGTGCAGTGATCGCAATATCAAACACTAGCACATCGTCACAAGCGAAGAAGAAATCCAACATGCCGGATAATTCATCGCCATCAAAAAGAGCGTTGTCGCGGAATAAATCACCATGAACAACGCCCCGCGGCAAACTTTGCCAGTCGATGGCTTGTTGAAAAACCAGCTCATCTTTTAACAGCTGCTGGTCTTTCTCTGGCAGGGCAGACATCATTTCGCCGGCTGCCTGCATTCGCCAGCTATGACCCATTTCATTATCTCGATGATCAGGATAATCAGCGCATAGCAAGTGCATTTTTGCCAACTCTGCACCAATGATTCGACAATGGCTGAACAGGGTTTTTTCTAGTACTTCACCTGGCAGGCGGACTGCTAACTGAGCGGGCTTGCCGTGTTTTTCACTGAAGCAGGCGAATAAACTGCCATCGGCTCTTTTTAACGGCCAGCCACAGCGTAAACCACCCGCATGTAAAAAGTTGGTCAGATTGAGGAAATAAGGCAGTTCTTCTGCTTCGGTTTGTTCAAAAATAGTCAGAACAAACTCACCCTGGTCGGTGGTGACAAAATAATTGGTATTCACCACACCTGCACTGATTCCACGGTAGCGAACCAGCTGGCCTACTTGATAGCTGTCGAGAAAGGCCTGTAATTCATCTCGATCAATAGTGGTGTACACCGACATTCAGTAAAACTCCCTGATCTTCTATCAGAACTGTAAGGTCACCAAAAAACTTGAGTCTTATGGCCTGTTACCATCGAAATAATACCCAGGTTGGTGGCGCACTAGGTGGCCCCAAATCGATTCCCCGACGTTGAAAGTTACCTTCGCCATTTGGGTCAATCAGAAAGTAAGGCTTGCCAATGCTCGGCACCACCTTGATCAGATAGAGTCGGCCATTAATCCGGTACTCGTAAGCTGTTTTGTCGTCATTGGTGCTGATGGTGATTTCCGGTTCTGGCAGATTACCCGGTGCCACAGACGGTTGTGAGAGAGGACTGTTTAGATCATCAGCAGCGAATACTATTGAACTGCTAAGCAGCAAGCCTGCCAAGGCTGCAAGATTTTTCATTTTTCTGTCCTGCTAATTGGCTTGTCATCGATTATAACCAGCCAAAGCAGGTGCTTGAAAATAAAAGCGGAGTTTTCTGCAAATTAGTTACTTTTGAATGATCTATCAATAAACTTTGTTGGCTTAAAATGTTGAGTTGATAGAACGAATTTAGCGCAAAAAAAAGGGCAAACTGAAACGTCAGATTACCCTTGGTTTTGTATCATCATGTGAAAGAAAATCTGGGGGATTTCCAATCAAAATATGAGATGCGCAACCCCGGCGATTACCGGCAAGGTCACCAGCGTTCTTAATATAAAAATCACAAATAACTCACCCAGCGTTACTGGAATCTTGCTGCCTAATAACAACGCCCCTACTTCTGATAAATAAATCAGCTGGGTGAGCGATAAAGCAGCAATGACAAAGCGAGTCATTTCACTTTCAATCGATGAAGCAAGAATCGCCGGTACAAACATATCGGCGAAGCCAACGACCATGGTGGTTGATGCTTGCTGAGCTTCTGGAATCTGTAATAACTCCAGTAATGGCAAGAAAGGCATGCCTAGCCAGTTAAATATGGGGGTATGTTCGGCGATCACCAAAGCTACGGTGCCGATTGCCATAATCACTGGTAATACGCCAAATACCATATCAACGGCATTTTTTATCCCATCAACAAATACTTGGCTCGGATTTTTAACTTCTGCTGCACGCTGCAGTGCTTTTTCCAGACCCCAGCTAAAGCTACTTTTGCCCGCTGGAATTAAATCATGTTCAGCAGTACGTTGGCTGCCATCAAAGAATAAGTCTTTCTTGCGTGATAGCGGAGGCAGTTTGGGAACAATAAAGGCTGCTACAACACCAGCCAAACAGACTGTGGCGTAGAAAGGCAAAAACAAATGCTCTAGCCCGACTTCGGCAATCACCACCAGTGAAAAAGTAATTGAAACTGCCGAGAAGGTAGTGCCGATCACCGCCGCTTCGCGTTGGGTATAGAACTTGGTTTCGTACTGTTTGCTGGTCATTAAGATGCCAACACTGCCATCACCCAACCAGCTAGCCATGCAATCGATGGCTGAACGACCTGGCAAATTAAACAAAGGCCGCATCACTTTGGTTGCCATGGCACCGAGTAATTCTAGTAAGCCGAAGTTCATTAATAGTGGCAATAACAAACCAGCAAAAATAAATACTGCAAACAAGGTTGGTAGTAAATCGTTAAGAACTAATCCGCCAGTGGCACCGGAGCGTAATATTTCTGGGCCAAGGCCAAAATAGGTTAAGGCAACAAAAATAGCGCCACACACCCGAACTGCTAACCAGCCTTTGCTTGGGCTGAATAGATCGCGTAAAAATTCAGATCCAGCAATTTTTTTTGGTTTGAATAAAGTTGCAGCAGCACTGACCAGCGCAGTAAAGATAACCACAGCTGAAATAATACCAGTAATGCTATCGCCTAATAGCACTTTTAACTGCTTGGCTAATAAGGCAACCGGAATAGTAATTTCGCCATTAAAGCTAACAGGCGTAACAAATAGGGTCAGACCAATTAATGAAGGGATTAGAAAAGCCAACCAATTCAATGGCGAGGTTGATGATTTAATATCACAGGTCTGAGGCTGCATTTGTATTGCCCTGATAAAAACTAAACGAAAATCTCAAGCGCATAATTATGCTTTAAATTGAATAGTCATGGTAGGCAGAGCGAGCTGATCATTAGGTTTCTTGATTTGACTCATATGGAAAAGTTTAAGAGAGAAGCTATACCGAGTTGTCAGTTATATGCTCTTTGACTTGCCTTTCTACAGTATCAAGGTGTGCAATTAGCATTGATGGCGTCGAGTCTGATCGTCTTAGAGAAGTTAGAGAACTTGGAGGGGTTATGTCTGGATTCGTGTCTGTGGATTCTTCAGCTATTTCACTCAGTAATCGTTTTCTTTTAGAGGGCTGTAAAGAGTTCTGGGTTAAGTTAGGAGCGCTATGAGTACGAAGAAATTCATTATGAGAATGGAATGTTGGCAATCGTCCGGACTGCGACAACTCAATAGTGCTATTTGCTGCAGATTCATCAAGAGTATTTTCAGATGCAGATACTGAATTATTTAAAGCGCTAACTTGAAAAACGACCAAATTAGAAAGCGTTAGATTGATATTGCTTGAACTGTTGCTCGAGTTTTGTCTGGAAAAATCCCTTATAAGCATTTGCTGAGAAGAAGATCTTGAAATATTTAAGTCAGTAGTTGTGGTATTAGAGCTATCGCTAGAGTTTTGTCTGGAAGTCATTCCTATCTTTTGCACAATAACTTCTTGCAGCTCATGTTCACCAGAATGGCTTGTAGTATTTAAGCGAGGTAAATGGTGGGATTCTCTCCACGAATCTTGTATATTTTTTAATACTGGCAGAAGGCATTTACTACCTCTTCTTAGAAGTGTTGCTACAGGTCTACCTAGTTGCCAACTACCAAAAATAGCGGTTGAGCTAATTAATTCTGCTACAAGAACGGCGACAACAGGGTCTACATCTTTTGAGGTTAAATCTCTAATGATTGCTGCTGGGCCAAAGGCCGCCAAGCCGACACAAGCGGGAGCCAAAGCAAGCGAATAGCCGATTAAATTTGAGATGCCATAACCAGATAAAAATTGTTTTTTGATTTCAACGCAAGAAAATTGTGGATGGCTTCTGAATTGAGAGTGTTCTGTGATATTTTTCTTTTGTATTAAAATACGTAATGTTTGAAAAATGCGTCCAAGCGCAAAAACTGACGTTGCTGCAATAAAAATATTAGTAGAGAAGAATAGAATATCTTGTTGAATACTTGCATCTATTTCAAACGCTTCTTGGCCGATAGCCGAGCCAGAAGCTAAGTCAAAACCAGAACCAGATCCCGATCCAGATCCCGAAGCGACATCTGCTTGAAGCAGTAGATAAATAGATAAATAACGACTGAGTACTCGAGAAGGTATGTGAATAAGAAGAGGTAGTTCTCTGGCAATTTGTTTTGAGATAAAGTGTGAATTATTCGAATTATTAGGTTCAATTTGAAAATGAGACTCGTTGGGTGCAGCTAAAGCGGCCCGAGAGAACAAACCTCTTGCGAAATGAAATGTAAGGACAAATAAAATATTAAAAACATTCATCCAATCGCCCTGTTTGTTATTTCTTAGGCCCAATAATAGTACTCCGACTAAACCATAGGCAGTAAAACCAAACAGCAGCGGTAATGCTATAAAATCCCAAAGTAATCTTAGAAATGTTTTAAATTTCCCTGCGTTTGGGTTCCCCCAACCTCTGTAGCTTCTAGATCGTTGAAGTGAATGGGGCCTATTTGATTTTTTTCGCTTAGAAAAAGGCATTGAGCAGTTAACTTTAGTGGCTTGCATTGTATATAGTTCAAACTATCAGTTACTGCTGATATGGCTCTCGCAAACTTTGCCTGTACAATACGAACAATACCCAGCCTATAGGTCTGCCCGATGAGCCAAGCGCCTCTGATCCTGGTCGATGGATCTTCTTATTTATACCGAGCTTTTCACGCCAGTTTTAAGGCCGATTTACGCACTAAAGATGGCCGCCCAACCGGCGCGATTCGCGTAATGACCAACATGCTGCGCAAGCTGCCAAAGCAATATCCGGGCAGTACCGTAGTCGTGGTGTTTGATGCCAAGGGTAAAACCTTCCGCCATGAGATGTTTGTCGAATATAAGGCGACTCGTAAGGCGATGCCGGATGATTTGCGACCACAGGTTGAGCCAATTCACCAGATTGTTAAAGCCATGGGCATGCCGCTGTTAATGGTTGGCGGTGTTGAAGCTGATGACGTTATCGGCACGCTGGCTACTCAGGCAACTGAGAAAAAAATCGATGTGGTGATTTCCACTGGCGATAAAGATATCGCTCAGTTGGTATCGGAACATGTCACTTTGATCGACACCATGAAAGACGAAAAGCTCGATTTGGATGGTGTTCAGCAAAAGTATGGCTTTGGCGCAGATTTGATCATCGACTATCTGGCATTGATGGGCGACTCGAGCGATAACATTCCTGGCATGCCAGGCGTCGGTGAAAAAACCGCAGTGGCTTTGTTGCAAGGCATCGGCTCGATTAAACAAATTGCCGAGCGCCTCGAAGAAATTCCCGCTTTGAAATTCCGTGGCAGTAAAACTTTTCCGGCCAAGTTTGCGCAGCATAAAGAAGTGGTCGAGCTGTCTTATCAGTTAGCGACCATTAAAACCGATGTTGAACTGGAACAGTCGATTGACCAGTTAGAAATGCAACCGGTTGATGGTGATAAGCTAGTCGAAATCTTTACTGAATTTGAATTGCGTGGCCTGATAGATGAGCTAGAAAGACAAGGTTCGGTCAATGCCGGTGCGAGCGCCGCTATTAATAATGCAGCGACTGCGCCAGCAGCAGAAAAAGTTGAAACTGATTATCAAACCATCCTCAGTGAAGATCAGCTCAAGCAATGGGTCGAGCAATTAAAAGCGGCCGATATTTTTGCTTTTGATACCGAAACCACCGCGCTGGATTATATGAAAGCCAAGGTGGTGGGTGTTTCTTTTGCGGTTGAAGCAGGAAAAGCAGCCTATTTGCCATTTGGCCACGATTATATAGATGCGCCTGAGCAGCTTTCAGAAGATTTGGTATGGCAGTATTTAAAGCCATTGCTTGAATCTGACCAGCATAAAAAAGTCGGCCAGCATATTAAGTACGATGCCCATGTTTTAAGAAATCATAATATTGATTTAAAAGGTATTGCCCACGACACCATGCTGCAGGCCTATGTGCTCGATAGCAATGGCCGTCACGACATGAATACCTTGGCCGATAAATATCTTGATCGGCAAACGGTTAAATTTGAAGAAGTCGCTGGCAAGGGGGTTAAACAAAAAACCTTTAACCAGATTGAATTAGGTGATGATGAAAACCCGGCAGCGGCTTTTTATGCCGCAGAAGATGCCGATATTACGCTTCAATTACACCAGCACTTAATGGCTGAACTGGAAAAAATTCCAACACTGCTCGATGTTTATACCAATATAGAAATGCCATTAGTGCGCATTTTAGAAGGTATGGAGTACCGGGGTGTATTAATTGATAGCGAACGATTAGCTAGCCAAACTATCGAATTAAAAAAGCGAATTGATGAGCTGGAAAAACAAGCTTATGAATTAGCCGGTGAAGAATTTAATCTCGCTTCGCCAAAACAATTGCAAGTGATTTTATTTGAAAAAAATCAACTGCCGATTATTAAGAAAACCCCAAAAGGTCAACCATCTACTGCAGAAGAAGTGTTAGAAGAATTAGCCCATGAACATGAATTACCACGGCTAATTTTAGAGCACCGTTCTTTAAGTAAGTTGGTTTCTACCTACACCGATAAATTGCCTAAATTGGTACAGGAAAAAACCGGTCGAGTACATACTAGTTATCATCAGGCCGTAACAGTGACCGGGCGTTTATCTTCTTCCGATCCGAATTTGCAGAATATTCCTATTCGTAATGCGGAAGGCCGCAAGGTACGTCAGGCATTTCGTGCCGAGCCAGGTTATGTGGTGGTTGCGGCGGACTATTCGCAAGTTGAATTGCGGATTATGGCCCATCTTTCTGGCGATGAAGGCTTATTAAATGCTTTTGCTGCTGGTGAAGATATCCACAAAGCGACTGCGGCAGAAGTGTTTGGCGTAATGCCAATGGAAGTGACTGATGACATGCGGCGTAACGCTAAAGCGGTTAACTTCGGTTTAATTTATGGCATGTCGGCATTTGGTTTGGCCAAGCAGTTAGGTATTGCTCGTGGGCTGGCTCAGGAATATATCAATCTTTATTTCGAGCGCTACCCTGGGGTGAAAACCTATATGGAAACCACCCGCCAATATGCTGAAGAACACGGCCATGTAAAAACCCTTTCGGGTCGTCAGTTAAAACTGCCGGGCATTAATGCTAAAAACGCCATGGTGCGCAAAGGTGCCGAGCGAGCCGCAATCAATGCGCCGATGCAGGGCACTGCCGCCGATATCATCAAACTGGCAATGAAAGCGGTTGACCATTGGCTGACTGAATCACAGCTGGATGCAAAAATGCTGATGCAGGTACACGATGAATTGGTATTTGAAGTCGCCGAGTCAGACTTGAAAGCCTTCAGACAAGGTTTAAAGCCAGCGATGGAAAATGCCATGAGCATTGATGTGCCGCTGCTGGTGGAAATTGGCCAGGGCGATAGCTGGGAAGAAGCGCATTAAGTTCTGATTTTGTAGGTTTGATTAGCCGAAGGCGTAATCAGACAGCATTTAACGTTGCGATTTAAAGTGTCTGATTGCGCTGGCGCTTATCAAACCTACAATAAGTTACATTGATTGAATATTTAATAGTTACCGGAAAAAATGGAGCAAGTAGCCGTATGT
This sequence comes from Pelagibaculum spongiae, assembly GCF_003097315.1. Lineage (NCBI taxonomy): Bacteria > Pseudomonadati > Pseudomonadota > Gammaproteobacteria > Oceanospirillales > Pelagibaculum > Pelagibaculum spongiae. The sequence continues at coordinate 619,604 of NZ_QDDL01000002.1, read as the reverse complement.
TTACCAGAATTCGCTTAAAGAATTTTAAAGCCTGGAAAGACTCAGGGGATATACGCTTGGCTCCGGTGACTTTATTGTTAGGAGAAAATTCCAGCGGTAAATCGAGTATTTTGCAAAGTTTGCTTTTAATGAAGCAGACTTTTGAGTCTACCAATCAAGATGTTCATTTGAATTTAGGTGGTGATGATTCAGATTTAGTAGATTTTGGAAGCTTTAAAGGACTAGTTAATCGAGGCTGCTCAGGTAATTGTGAAATTTCACTTTCCATTGGAGAGATCAATGGAGTAGAGCATTTAAACGCGAGTTTTTCTATTACCTCTGATGAGGGGAGGGCAGTTTTAGACAAAGCTGCTTGCAATGGTAGCGAAATGAGAGCTTTTGGTTTTAATGGCTTCGAAATTAAAAATGATATTGCTGGATATACTATTCGAGAAACTGGAACAAATGAAAAAGCTGCAATAGCTCATGATGACTTAAGCCATCTTTTGAAAATATCTACAGAAGCCAAGCGAACTAATGAAATTAACAGTAGATCAGTACTGGCTGCTGTAATTGATACGGATTTTTTCTTAACTATATCTGCGCATGGAATTGTATATCTAAGCGCATATAGAAGTAGATTGAAGAGGTTTTATTATCAAGGGCAAAAAGGATTTCATACTGTCGGGATAAATGGCGAGCATGCGATTCCACTAATAATTTCATCCTTGTCAAATGATAGTGGAACAGATCTCATAGATTTCTTATCTTATTGGCTCAATAAAATGGGGGTGGCAGATAAAATTGAAGCAAGGAACGCTTTTGGATCGTATGAGATTCTTATTCACCGCGATGGCATAGCAGCCAATATTTTAGACGTAGGTATTGGTGTTGCTCAGGTGTTGCCGGTACTGGTTCAAACTTATTTAATGCCAGAAAGAACCACTTTAATTTTTGAAGAACCTGAAATTCATCTGCATCCCAAAGCACAAGCATTGCTGGCTGATTTGTTTTTGGAAGTTAGTAAAGAGCGCAATGTACAGTTCCTGGTTGAAACGCATTCCGAGCATTTATTCCGCCGCCTACAAACCAGGGTTGCTGAGCAAAAAGCCTCTGCTGATGACTGTGCGCTGTATTTTGTCGAGCGCGAAGGTGCCGAGGCTAAATTAAAAGATCTTAAGCTGGATCAGTTTGGTCGTGTCGCTGAATGGCCAAAGAATTTCTTTGGTGATGCGACCGGTGAAGTAAGGTCTCAAGCGATAGAAAGTATGCGCCGCATGAAAGAGCAGCGTAAAAAATGAAACGGCATGTAGTCGATACCAATGTATTGATTGTTGCCAGTGGCGAGCATCCTGCTTCTCCATTTGCTTCAGATAAGCACCCGGTTGAAGATCCTGATCAGGCAGAGAAGGTTTTGCAGTGGCTGTTAAATTTTGCCAATAGTTCTGACCGAGTGCTTCTGGACTTTGATCAGGAAATTTTTAAAGAATATCGCAATAAATTAACAGAACAGGATTATGGCCACAGAGTCATTATCGATAAAATCAGTGCTGGGGAGGTTGATTATATCGATGTTGAATGGATTGATGATCCTTCCCACCCAGACCCGGTTGCCAAATTACCATCTACCTTGCAATCGGTGATACATGATTTAGCTGATACCAAAATGGTTGCGGCATGTATATCTGGAAAAAGCTCAGGGTTGGATAATACCGTAATGAATGCTTGTGATACTGATTGGTATGACTGGGAAATCGAGCTAAAAGCACACGGCGTTATTGTTGAGCAAGTTATAGATGCCTGGTTAAGGGTTAAATGGCAAGCGCACCATGACCGATAATTTCTTCCGATTCCCTTCTACACCACATATTCAATGGCTCGGCCAAAATGAACCGCGCGGTGATAAATTATTAAATTCTTCTCAAATTAAATCTTTATTATCCCATTCGCTTACCATTGAAGAAAAAATTGATGGCGCCAATATCGGGTTTTCTGTGGCAGAAAATGGCCAGTTACAGGCACAAAATCGTGGCGCATGGATCGAGCGAGATGCCGGTGGGCAGTTCAAGCATTTGTGGAAATGGTTGAAGCCCCATGAAGATGATCTGATCGAACTGCTGGGCTCAGAGCTCATATTATTTGGTGAGTGGTGTTATGCCAAACATTCGCTGGCATATGATCACTTGCCTGACTGGTTTATTGGTTTTGATATTTACTGCAAATCTTCTAAAGCGTTTTATTCGGTTGCTCGCCGTAATGAGTTACTTAACTTGTTAGGTTTGGAAGCGATCAGGCCGATTGCCGAAAGACAGTTTTCAATCGACCAGTTAATCGGCATGTTAAATGTATCTTCACAATATGGTGCCAAGCGATTGGAAGGTATTTATCTACGACAAGATAATCGCCAATGGCTTAACCAAAGAGCCAAGTTGGTACGATCTGATTTTACTCAAACGATTGAACAACACTGGTCAAAGCAGCCATTAATGCACAACTGCCTACAATCATTTTCTGACTAGAGCTTAATCTATAAAGGCTTTTTTCAGCTTTCATTTGATGATATTCATTCCCACCTTTTAAAATCCAGCCTGTAAATTAATCAAGACAAAATAAATGAGTTTCATAATCATATAAATGTGGTTTTTTCTAGCCAATGCTTTGGCAACCGCTGGAGCTAGACATCAACGCTATATACGAAATTCGACTTTTCGATACTGACAAAACTATCTAAAGTATTTTTTGTAAATGTCGCTATAAAGACTAGAGCTATTGTAATCGCCGCGTTTTGAATTGTTAACGTCTTGAGTTGTTAAAGGTGAATGTTAAATCTTTGTTAAAAAAAGATGGCAAACATCGAATATGTCTTCACCAACTTAGTCAGGAGTCAAAGTGAAAACTTTGGGATTTAAAACACTGTTGCTGGTATCGGTACTGGCATTGGTAGCCATCTCGGTATGTAGCGTTAGCTATATTTTGTATCAAGCAGAGCGAGATGCCTTAACTGAGCAAATCACCACATCGACCCAACGATTTGTAAAAAATCAGGCCAAACTGATTCAGAACGAAATTGATCGTAATACTGAAACAGTACACAGACTGGCACAGCATTATCGAAATAAAGATATCACTGGCGACTATATCGAAAAAGTAACGGAATTTGCTGCGGCAGCTGCCACCAGTAGTATGACGATTACTTTGAATAATGGTGATTCTTACTGGAACCAGACCGGTGAAGGTTGGGCGAACAATAAATCTGAGAAAAATGAATTAAACAGCCTTTGGTATACCACAGCCCAGAATGCTAATGGTTTGGCGGTAACCACGCCTTATGGCGATGCTAATGGTTATTGGATTAGCATGGTTGAGAAAACTAAAAATGCAGTCATTGCGCTAGATTTTGAAGTGAATACCGTACAAAAAATGGTCGAAAAAGCAGTCAACATGCCAGGTGCGGTCGCCTTGGTTATGGCAGAAGATAGTAGTGCATTGTCTTCTACTTCAGCGAAAGTGAAGCTAGGTGCAAAGCTGAATGACTATCCAGATTTACGCCAGTTGGCACGAGATATTATTGGTAAAGATGAAGTGGCAGAAGATTACCAATTATTTGGTGTCGATAAGTTGGTTTTCTCTAAGAAAATTAAAGTCGGCCAAAGAAATTGGTATTTAATAATCGCACTGGATAAAAAAGTGACCTTCTCTAGGTTGGAAGAAGTAAAAACTGAAGCAATTATTACGGTTATTATTTCAATTTTAGTCAGTACGATTCTGGCATATTTTATTCTGCAATATCTCTATCGTCCAATTATTAGCTTGAAAAAAACCGTGATCGATTTATCTAGCGGTAATGGTGACTTAACTCAGCGATTAGAAGTAAAAACTGACGATGACCTCGGGCAATTAGCAAAAGGCATTAATCAGTTTATTGAAAATCTACAATTGATGATGCTAGAAATTCAAGATGCATCTGATCATTTACAAGAAAATATTGTATCGCTAAAACAGCAAACAGATAACAGTGCCGCTACCTTACAAAGCCATGTAATGGAAACGGAGCAAGTAGTAGCGGCAGTTGAAGAAATGAACGCCACTTCTGAATCGGTTGCTGCCAATGCGGCAGAAGCAGCTACTTTTACTGAAAAAGCCAATCAGACGGGTAAGGCTTCTAGATTGATTATTGATCAGTCGCAGCTAACAGTGACTGCACTAGTGGATGAGGTAGAAAGCGCGACTAAAAATGTTCAGCAAATGAGCGAAGAAACTCAAAGCATTAATAGCGTACTGAGTATGATTGGCGCGATTGCCGAGCAAACGAATCTGCTGGCATTAAATGCTGCGATTGAAGCGGCTCGTGCTGGTGAGCAGGGCCGTGGTTTTGCAGTGGTAGCAGATGAAGTACGAAATTTGGCCAGCCGAACTAAAGCGAGCACTTCAGAAATTGAACAAGCTCTGGAAAAACTGTTACGTGGTAATCAATCGGTAGTTGACGCGATGACCCATACCCGTAATCGTTGCCAAGAGACCGCGGCAGGCACTGTCGATGTTTCAGATAGCTTGGAAAGTATGAATCACCTAGTTTCTGAAATTAATAACCTGAGTACGCAAATTGCCACCGCTGCCGAAGAGCAAAGCAATGTCACCCATGAAGTTAGTCGTAATATGTCGGCAATTAACGGAATTGTTGGCGAGTTAAATGCGACGGGTAGAGAAACAGTTTCACAGACCGAAAATATTGCAGCGGTTAATAATCAGCTGGCGGGGATAGTCCGGAAGTTTAAGTTGGCTTAGAGTTTTATAAATGTAGTCTTAACCTGACAGTTGCCAGCTATGCTGGGCATACTAGGGCGACTGTCGGGTTGATTTTAAGTTGAGTGTTTCGTCCAAGTTATTTTTATTATAAATTACAATCGATTAATCGCGAAAAGTGCAATTAAAACTTTCCTAGGCTACAAACTGACCTGAGTTAGATACGAAATTTGATAAGCTTTTTCGTGTACTCAGAAACATCGTTGTAAAATACTTGTTTACTCTAACAACCCAATGTTGTGATTATAAGTACAGGTTGAAATATTTCTGATTACGAGACATCCGCTTCATTAGTTTGCCGCTTTTTCAATATAAAAAATATCAAATGTTGACACGGGTCAGCTTGAAGGTCAATATGCTGCCTTTGCCGTAACGTGATATACAGTTATTTTATTGTACGGCGTAAACTGTACTCAACTTTACTGACAGCGAATTCTCAATGAAAAACTTTAAAACTATGATTCTTGTTGCATCTGTGGCGACTTTGTTAATGGCTGGTTGTGCGACTAGCGGCTCAGAAAAAATGACTGTGACAGATTATAAAACTCAAGGTCAAGAGTTGATGGCAGTTGAGTTCGCACCGACTAAAATTTCTTCAATCGATGAAGCAAGGCAACCAATTAATGCATTATTCATTAATGCACTTCCGCTATATACGGAATACACCGATAAGGTCTTAGCTGCTCCTGAATATGCTCAGGTGATGAGTAGCTTAGATCTTGAAAACAAGTCAGATGAAGATGCAAAAGCTGCATATGATGCTCTAACTGATGAGCAGCGTGGCGTAGTTAACGAGTTCAATGCTGCAAATGATGATTTGATGAAACGTATTTTTAAGATTTCAATCGATTTATTAGCTCAACAAGCGTTGTTTAATGAATTGGATACTGGTTCTTTACTTAAAGAAGTAAAGTTCTCAGAAATGATGGATGTTAAAGATCAGTTATCATTAACTAAAGATCAACTAGGGTTTGTTTCAGAAACCGCAGGAAAAATCAATAAAAATTATCAAGTTATCGAGTCGCTTAAAGTTGCTCAGTAACAGTATGTTTTTTTATTTTAAGGCTTAAGATATTTTTCTTAAGCCTTTTTTATTGGAAGAATAGAAATGAAAAAAATACTCATTACTTTAGCAATATCAATACTTTTTACAGGTTGTGTAGCTAAAAACCCCCTGAAAATAAATTCTGAAGCAGATTTGAGCGCTAATAGTCAAATTGAAAAAGTTGACAAGGATGCGCTATTACATCAAGACAATATAAAACTTCCAGATAATTATGATGTTAAATCATTCTCTCGGGTACGCGTTGCCGCATACCTAGATAAACTCGATTGGGAAAAAGACGCAAGAAAAACCAATTTAGACAAAGGTATTATTGCCAAGCTGTTAGAAAATGAGCTGGCGCGTACCAAGCGATTTGATGTGCTAAGCAGAAATTTTGCTTCTGGAGATTTTGAAGCGGCCTTTCAGATAGACAATACGGTTGAAGCAGGCGCTATAAAGCAGGGTGAAAAGTTAAATCCTGATTTTATCCTAGAAGCCTCAGTTTCTCTGGGTACTGTAGTAAAAGAAAAATTTGATCATTATGAAATTATTTTCCGTAGTTTGGTAACCACTAAACTGATTGATCCGAATACCAATCAGATTATTGAATCGTTTGAGCCGATTCGCTTTAACCTTCCCGCTAAAAATTTCTTCATGATTGAAGATAAATTTATGGGTGGATTCAATCTGAACAAACAAAATGAGCTTCAGGAAGCATATAAAGAAGCTGCGCAAAAAAGCATCCAAGTTTTAGTTAACCGTGTGATGAATTACTACCCAACAGGTGGTCGCCTCACCAACATGCGTGGAAATCGCTTTGGTATTGATGCTGGTATTAACCAAGGGTTTGCAAGTAAATCAGGTGTGATTCTTTTCTTGAGTGATGATGGATTGGATATTCCAATTGCTTCTGCAGAAGTTACTCCAGCACGTAATTCTGGTTCTGGCACCATTATGACCTGGCTAACTGATGATCCAGAAGTCGTTAAGATTAAGAAAAAGATGGAATCTCTGGGCAAGGAATATCTGAAGCGAAATAAAGTTTACGCTGTTTCTGTTGGTATGCCTGAAGACTGGAAATTATAAAAATGTCAGCATGTAATATTTTTAAGAATACGATTATATTTTTGAGTCTTTTTTTTAGTCTCAATTGTTTATCTGCACCAATGGATGATGTTTTTGACCTGCTAGATAGTGGTGGTGGGCTTAGGGTCGGTGTTAGTGATTCTGATGGATATTACATGCTGGCGCTTTCGTTGAATGACAGTCGGTCTGAAACAAGGGCTTCTGAATTGGCTCGACTTGATTGCATTCGACAACTTAATGAAATGGTAAATGGAGTTACCATTTCAGGCAGTAGTTCAATGCTAAGCGAGTACATTACTGAAGAATCATCTGATTCCAGTACTGGAGAGAAGTACAAAAAATCATTCTCTAAATCTAGTTTCATCGATGTAGTTGAAACTAAATTTTCCGGAAAAATTAGTGCCGCACAAGTTTTAAAGCAAGGCGAATATGACGGTCAGCAGTTTATTGCCATGCTGATTACAGAAAAAAACATTCAACTGTTAAATAAAATGAAAGCGAGTACTGCAGATTTTTCAGAAGATTCTGGCGAAGCACCTACTTTTTCTAATGAGACTAAACCGGTAGAAGCTAAAGGATTAAGCAGCCTTAAAATTGGTGAGAGTAAAGCTAGAGAACAAGCGCTACAGAATGCTTTAAGGAATGCAGTACAGCAAGTTCAGGGGGTTATTCTGGAAGGAAAGTCGGGTACTTTTGGTGAGGCGCTGAATACAGCACTTTCAACTAAGACCCGAGGCTATGTTTCTAGCTATCAAATTGAGGATGAAGACATAGAGCGTGGTAGTTACTATGTACTGATTTCTGCCAGTGTTTCGGCAGGTAAATTAGAGCGTGATCTACAGTTTTATCTGAATATATTTTCTGACCCAGTATTCACCATTACCTCGAATGACCTAGCTGAATCTGCGTGGGTTGCTGATGAGTTAGAACGACTTGGCTTTAATATTAGTCAAGGGACAAAATCTGCTACACACACCTTTATTGTTAACAAAACGCAAACTGAAGTGATAGATCACCTCGATCGTATAGCCATAGAAACCAAGCTGTATGTTCAACTAAAGGATCTTGAGACAGGTGAAGTTTTATCCACAATTACCAATGCACCTAGAAAAACACGCTTTTCTGTTGAGCCTATTTCTAGAGCTAAAAAAGTTTCATCAAGAGCGGCTTATAAGCAAATAAATAAAAAACTTGGTGCTGAATTAATACAAGTGTTATCGCAGCGGGCAGAAAGTGGTCAGCTTTTTGATATTGAAATTGTTAATGCTCGACGAACCGATTGGAAAATTTTTAAGCATGTTCTGGAGAATGCCACTACAGGTTCTGTAGAAAGTTGGCTATGGGATAAAGGCACTAGAACGATCACACTAAAATACCGATATGGTGGAAAGTTAAGTACGGCGTTAGATGAAGGGCTTTCTCAGCTGTATACAACTTTTAAAACTCAAGGGAAAGGACGTCGCCCCACTGCTCTGAATATTGGTGGAAGTAAAGCTACTTTTGAAATGGTGACAAAATGAAAAAAATTATAAAAGTTTTGTTTGTTGCATTTTCTGTAATCTTTCCTTCGTTGCTGATGGCGAGTAATACTTCAGTTGCAGCTCATGCGTTGGCTGATTTTAATAAGCTTTCTAGCGAAATTGAATTGAATTCTGGTTCAGTTATTGTTGAAAAAAACCAGTTTGTCTTTTTCGTTACAGAACAAATGTGCTTGGTTAAAAAGAAGTTTTCGGGAACGAAAGAATCAAAAGTTGCATACGAAAAAATTATTGAAAATGCTGCAAGCTATTTTACTGATAAAAAAATTACTAATAACAAAATCAAGAGTGCGTACAAAGGCAGGTTAGCCGAAGACATTACATATAGTGTCGCTCGGTTGAAAAATGCAGCAATTGGAAAAATGATGGCTGATGCTTATAGAATCATCGATAGAGATATCGGTGGTTGTACTAGGCGCGTGGTAGTCGCTTTTTCTAAGGAAAAAATTAAACCTGAAATTGTAAACGAAAAATTATCTATCGATGAAGAATCGGCACTTATCTATGTATTTTCAAAAGCCAATGAATCAAATGATTATCAACGATTGAGAGACTATTTTTCAGCGCTTGATCTGACCCAATTAGCAATATCATTTTCTGCACAAGATAGCCAAACGAAGCAAAATTTTTATTATCCAATTATTTTCAATTGGTTAAATGATGCTTTTAAAATTTCAACAGATTTAGAGCGTTGTAAGCGAATTCAAGATGATGTGGCGAGTTATCGATATCCGATGTTAATTAGGTTTACAGCACCTTCTTTCTGTAACTCTGTGTATCCACGAGAAGAAGATCTTCAGAATTATTTATCGGAAAATATATCGCTTGGTATGTTTGATAGTGTTTTAAGTGAGAGCGATCAATTTTCAGTAGTAAATTCAGTTCTCGATAACTCTGGATTTGTATTATTTCACCATCGTGTTGGAGTTTCTGAAGATATAGAAAAACTTAATGCTGATGCTTTTGATATGTACAGTAAGGGTGTTGATCCTAAGAGAATAACATCTTTGATGATTCGTTCTTTAAACATTCAACCGAACCAGCCTCATGTATGGCGAAAGCTCGGGTCTATTTTTCTGGCGTATAAGCTGAACGGTGCAGCACAAGCTGGTTTCTCTCAAGCATTGTTGTTAGAGCCAGAAAATATTGATAATTGGATAAATCTATCCAGAGTAATCAAGCGGTTCGGTGATACAGATCGGGCAGATAGAATAATTTCTATTGCTAGGAAGTTGAAGAATACATTTACTATTTCAGATTGGGGGATGCAGCAAATCAAAAAATAATTTTTGCTTCTCTTTTCTTTACATATAAAGGTTTATTTTTATGTTTAATATAAAGTTATCAAAAACAATACTTGCACTATCTTTAATATTTTCATGTGCGGTATCTGCACAAGATTTCGTTCCAGCTGATAGTGGTACTATCGATCAAGTTGCAGTTGTTGATTCAGCGACTGCAGCGATTAATGAATCAGTAAAAGCACCATATACCCAGGAGCAACCAACTGATTTCGTTAGTGCTGAAGACCAGCTTAATGAATACTTGTCATCCAAGAATTGGCGAGAAGGATGGGATGATAAAAAGAAACGAATGTTTGTGGTTTATAGTGAAAGCTTTGATGTAGAAGATCCATCATACGATACTGATTTTATTGCAAAGAGAAGCTTATTTTCAACCATGGCTTCTATGGGTGCTAAGGCTAAAGTTATTGAATTCATGCGGACTGAAATGTCTGCAACTGACCAGATGACCGCACCTGGTACAGATGTCCATGAAGCGTTGAATGCAAAATATAATAAGCTGCAAAATAAAATTGCCAAACAGCAAGAAAAAATGGTGAAACTGCTAAGCCAAGTAGATGAAGCCGAAGCAAAAAAACTGGAAGGAGTGACTTGGGGGCAGCTCTCAAAGACTGCTATGTCTGCGATTATTAAAAAACTAGATGATTCTTTTGACCAAGGTTTAATAGAAGAAAAAAATAGAAAATCTTATGATAAAGCGTTGGAACGCTATCAGTCAGCAAGTGGTGACTTGGATTCGTTACAGCAGCAGGCACAAGCTATTGCTGGCGAAGTTAAGCTGGAGAGTAACAGTAAAGTATCTGCACTGGCTAAAGCACCGCTACTCGGCGCAACTATTTTAGCACAAGCTGAATCATGGGATGCTGAGGAAGAAGAATATCAGTTAGCAGTTTTAGTGGTTTGGAGCGAAAAGCTAGAAAAAGCTGCTCAAAATATCTTATTAGGTAAAGTTGTAAAAACTAAATCTAAAAAAGGTAGAACAATTAATGAATGGTCTAAAACACAAGATTTATCGACCATGGTTGGTTCTCGACAATTTCGCGATAAAGACGGTGTGCGTTGGTTTATTGGTGCCTACGGCACATTACTTGAAGGTTCTTCTTCAGCCAAGCGTAAGGCTAAAGGTATTGCCGATATAATGGCGCGTAAAGAAGTGGCGGTATCGTTGTTTGCTGATTTAGAAACACATAAGCAAGCTACCATTGCAATGCAAACTCGAGGCACCGAATTAGGTGGTAAAGACTCTACAACTGTGGCTTCCAGTTTTGCTGAAAAAACCCGTCAATCGATTGAAAATCGACAAATTAGTGGTATGAGTAAATTATTGAGCCGTAAAGTTAAGCACCCAGTTTCCGGTCAAAATTTATATGTAGTGTTATACGCAATTTCCTCAGATAGCGCTGTAAGTGCATTACAAGCGGAAGCGAGAAATTATAGTAATGCAGTAATAGCTACGAGAGTGAATGAAGGGCGGCGGCAGGTTAAAGCAAAAAATGAAGCAAATTTGAAAGCTGCTGAAAGCCAACCATTAGTAATTTCTTCGAATGTGCCTGCGAAATCTGTAGAAGTTAATACGGTAAAAAAATCAACTAAGCCGGCAAGTAAAAAACAACAGTCATCGGGAAAAGCAACGGTTAGCACCAGTGTTTTTGCAGCGCCTGAATTAGATGACGATGATTTTTAATCTCTGATGTTATAAATACTTTTTTAACCCAAAGACGCCCTGAATAATCAGGGCGTCTTTATTTGAGACGATATTGAAAGAAAAATTATCTCAATACCTATCCCAATGTCTACCCCAATAAATCTGCAAAAGAATAAAATTCAACCATATCGCCTTTAGCAACAGTGCTATCGACCGGTACGACAGCTAAACCATCGGCCCAGCAAGCTGATGACAACATGCCTGAGCTTTGGTTTGGATAACTCTCAATACCTTTTTCACCGATGCGTGCGCGTAAATATTCTTGGCGCTTGCCGGCTTTTAGCCATTCAAAGTCTGCAATCATTTTACGTGCCGCTGGCGGTTTAACATTTTCGCCAGACAGTTTGCGTAAATAACTGGTGCCCAATACGCAGAAAGTCACCAGCACTGCAGCCGGGTTGCCCGGTAAGCCAAGGAATGGTGTGCCGTTAATTTCACCGAAGCTTAATGGCTTGCCCGGTTTAATACACAGTTTCCACATATCCAATCGGCCGAGTTGTTCGACTACTGCTTTTACGTGATCTTCTTCACCGACCGATACGCCGCCAGAAGTAATTACTACGTCAGCCGTTTTTGCAGCAGCAGAGAAAGCTTCAATAGTTGCTTGGCGATCGTCAGGAACTACGCCGCAATCGATATAATCCATGCCTAATCGCTGGATTAACCCCATTAAGGTGTAGCGATTGGAATTGTAAATTTTTCCGGCGGCTAAAGCGGTTCCCGGCTCAACCAGTTCATCACCCGTGGAGATCACGGCAATTTTCAGTTTGCGGAATACTTCAACTTGAGAAACACCCAGCGAGGCTAAAAAGCCCAATTCTTGTCCGCGAAGTCGTTGCCCGGCTTCTAGTGCCAAAGCGCCTGGCTGAATGTCCTGTCCGGCAGGACGAACATTTTGACCGGGACGAATGTCTGCAGGCAGAGTCACCAGACCTTCGGTAGCAACACACTGCTCTTGCATCACCACGGCATTTGCGCCGAGAGGTACAGGTGCGCCAGTGAAAATACGTGCGGCAGTACCTGGCTTTAATTGCTTAGGTGCATGCCCCGCTGGAATACGCTGACTAATCGGCAAGGTTGCAGCTGCTGACCCTGTGTCTTCGGTATTCAGAGCATAGCCGTCCATTGCACTGTTATCGGCTGGTGGAACAGCGATCGGTGAATGAATCGTTTTGGCTAATACCCGATCCAATGCTTGAGACAAAGGAATAGATTCTGTGTCGGTCACAGGTTTGGCGGCACACAGCAATAATTCCAGTGCCTTGGCAACTGGCATTAATCCGCCGGGCTTTTCAAAGCGGCTGCAATCACAATCACCGCCGCCAGCAGTTTCATTGGCTGATTTTGAGGTTGAATCTAACCGCGGCTCTGACATTTCATTGCTTCCTGGTTATCAAACAATTTCAGCTGAGGAACGAAATTACATGGCTTGTGACGACTGTCTAATTGCTCTTTTAGAATTTTTGTCCAGCCCAAGCGGCAGGCACCAGTAGAACCTGGCATACAAAAAATCACCGAGCCGTTAGCAAATCCAGCTACCGAGCGAGACTGAATAGTTGAGCTGCCGATATCGTCGTAAGACAGCTGGCGGAATAATTCACCAAAACCCTGAATTTCGCTATCGAATAATGGGCGCATTGCCTGTGGCGTATTGTCGCGAGCAGTAAAGCCGGTGCCACCGGTCATTAATACAACCTGAACATTTTCATCGGCAATCCAGGCAGATACCTTGGCACGTAGCTGGTAAACGTCATCTTGTATGATCGCTCGATCCACCAATTTATGGCCGGCTTCTTGCAGCTGATCGACCAGATACTGGCCAGAGGTGTCGTTTTCCAAAGTACGGGTATCGCTAACGGTTAAAACTGCAATGTGCAGTGGAACCAGATCGTCAAATCTAACGTGGGCCATATTTTTCTCCAGTAATAACGTTCGACATGGTGTCGATACGCCATAAAGTGACAGCAAATGCTATAGCAAACCTTGTTGGCTGGGAAAGCCTTCGCCCGGCCATTCAGGTAATGCAGCTAACTGCGGCAATCGTTGTTGCAGCAGCTTATGAAATTCCCGGCACATCTGAGGTGCCAGTCGGTTATCTGGGGTGTGCAAAAAGATATAGGGCTGACGACCTTGAGTTATCCACAAGGCGAATTTGTCGGCCCATTGTTCTAGCCACGGCAGATTTTGTTGCGGTGTGAGTAAGCCGATCAAACGCACCATTGGGCGTTTGGCAATCGCTCTGGGTTTCACCGGTAACCGGGGCTTTTTAGCAAAGGCATCAGCGATTAACAGATCTGCTTTTGCTAGTTCAGCGGGCATGCTGAACAAGGCCCGGCTGTCGAAGCATACTCGATCAATACCCCGAGAGCTCAGTGTCTGATCAAGAAGATGCGAATCATTAGTATTAGTAAAAAAGCGCAAATGGCGTACCTCCACAGCATAGCGAAAAGATTTGGGAAGTCGGTCAAGGTAACCTGCTAACAGGTCGATCTGTTGTGGAGAAAAGCCCGGCGGTAGCTGAATCAGAAAACTGCCTAACCGATCTTCAATCGTGCCCATGACATCGAGAAACTGCTCGGTTTCTCTTTGGCTACCGGCCAACATCAGATGGTGGGTAATCTGCTGTGGAAATTTAAAACAAAACTGAAAACCGGTAGGGGTGAGATCGGCCCAGCCTTTCACCCGTTCTTTAGTCGGCGTGGCATAAAAGGTGGTATTGCCTTCGACTGAATTAAATGCTCGGCTGTATTCGTACAACATTTTTTGTTGATGGATGCCGGGGCTGCACAGGCTGCCATCCCATTGACTGTGTTGCCACATCGGACAACCAGAAAAATAGCATTGGTCGGATGGATTAAGTAAACCGCTGTTTTGTGAGATTTCTATCATTGCCCGCTATGGTTCTTAACTAATTTTTACAGGGAGTGGGATAGCTTGAATCGCGTTTTAACTGTCTAAAACAATGATTAAAAGGCTGTCTCGTTGTATCTGCTGTAAAGGATTATACCCATGCCTAGAAGGAATCGCGCCCCCGCCACTGGTATTTCAATTGACTCAGCATCTGGTGATGGACAGCTGATGAAAGCATCCCGTGTTAAGCGAACTAGTCGAGCCCATGCCAGCCTTAAAGCTACCCAGAGGAAGTCTCATAATTCACGCTATAGATAAAACCATTGGTCACAAGTGTTTGTTGCTTGAGTGTGCTTGGGCTAATCTGGCTGAATTGATCTTTTTCTATATGAAGCGATGAGTCAAAACAGACCAGATAGCCTGGGCGCCAGAGCGATTCTTCAAACCGCGACCCAAATGTTTGCCCGTGAAGGTTATGCAGGTGTCTCGATGAACCGACTAGCCACTGAGGCAGGTGTTAGCAAAGCCAATATTTTTCACCATTTTTCCAACAAAGAAGCGCTCTATCTAGCGGTGCTAGAAATGGCCTGTGAGAGTGCTTCAGACGTTATGGATAGCACGCCTATTCCAGAAAATTCGACTTTTGAAGAGCGAATTACCCTACTGCACTGCGGGTTTTTAGCATCGCTGGAGCAAAATCCTGATAGCACGCGTTTAATGACCCGAGAGCTTGGTCGAGCAGGTTTATCGGCTGCTAACGTACCGGCAGAAAAGGTTATTGCTCAGTTTGATATTCGCTTTATTCGCTTTATTAAATTACTGACGGCTGGCCAGCAAGCTGGATTATTGCGAGAAGATATCGACCCTGCATTGCTAGCTACCTTAATGGTCAGTAGCAATATGTTTTTCTTCCAGAGTAAGTCGGCACTCAATGCAATGACTGGGCTAGATTTTGCTAAAGACTCACAAGGCTTTGCCCGGGGTGTGATGGATATTTTAATTCATGGCATTGTTCCCAAGAGTTAAAGCACTCAAGCGCGAAGCTAAATTGAATTAAAAAACGCCAAACTGATTTCAGTTTGGCGTTTTATTTCCAGGGATGGAATGTATACCGCAAGGAGGAACTCACATGGATGTGAGGAATGCAGATAATGCCGGGAGCAATTATCTGCCAGGATGCCGGCGCGACGATTTCCAGAGACGGAATTTATCTTTTAAAGAAGCATCACTGCTAGCTAGCCGTTTTTAAGTCGGCAATCGGCTCACATTGTAAAATGGCCTTGCGAACTACTTCGATGGCTTGTGGTCGTGGAAAACTACTTCGCCATGCTAGTGCAACGACTCGGCTAGGCTTAGGGTCGCAGAAAGGTCGAGCCACTAACAAATTGGTATCGTACTGGCCTTCGCCCAACGCAGAACTTGGCAAAATTGTCACGCCCATGCCAGAAGCAACCATATGACGCAGGGTTTCTAGCGAAGTGCCTTCAACTTTGGTATGGGTGCTATCGAGCACTTGTCGGCTAGGGCAAACTTCTAATACCTGATCACGGAAGCAATGGCCTTCACCGAGCAGTAATAAGTTTTCTTTGCTCATATCTTCAGCGTTAACCAACTCTTTTTTGCACAGGCTGTGATCTTGCGGCAATAGTGCCTCAAAGGGCTCTTGGTACAGCGGCATCACTTCTACGCCTTGCTCTTCAAATGGCAGAGCAATCAAAATGACGTCCAGCTCACCACGGCGCAGTTTCACCCGCAAATTAGCAGTAAAATCTTCTTGCAGAATCATCGGCATTTGCGGTGCCATGGCACGCAGATTGGGAATTAGGCTAGGTAAAATATATGGCCCAATGGTGTAGATGGCACCTAAACGTAATGGGCCTGCCAGTGGATCTTTAGCAGTAAAAGCGATCTGTTTGATGTTTTCACTCTCAGATAATACTCGGGCGGCTTGTTCAACAATTCGCTCGCCAATATCGGTAATTCTGACTTCGCTTTTACCACGTTCAAATAGCGTAATACCCAGCTCTTCTTCCAGTTTTTTCACCGCTACACTCAAGGTGGGCTGGCTGACAAAGCAGGCTTCTGCTGCGCGACCAAAATGCGCTTCTCTGGCAACGGCGACGATGTATTTCAGTTCTGTCAGGGTCATAAATATGTCTCGATGTGGCGGCGGCTGTTATGATCCGCATCTCTGGTTGGCAGTGTTCAACTTAGCTAGGCCTAATTGTCAGAGACAAATATTTCGATGCCTAGTTTCCAAGGTTTCAACCTGCTGAACTGCACCATCAATCTTAGCTGAAAACCATCAGGAAAGCGTTATCTGATTGGATTTAACTATGAACAACCTATCAGTTTTAAAGTCATTTTTTATCTTAGTCATCGGAGCCGTATTTTGACCCAACCTCGTTTTGTACAAGGTTCGACCATGCGCCATGTTATTGCCATGAGCATGAGCGGAGCGATGGGTCTTACAACGCTATTTTTGGTCGATATGCTGGATCTGTTTTTTCTCAGTTTGTTGGGTGAAGACTTTCTAGCCGCAGCAGTTGGTTACGCTTCAACCATATTATTCTTAACCACTTCAATCAGTATTGGTTTATCCATCGCAACCACTGCCACAGTTTCTCGGGCATTGGGTGAGCGTAATCGAGGTAAAGCCAACCGGTTAATGATTAATGCGGTTGCCTTGGCAATTATCGTTAGCTGCTTGGTGGCATTAGTGACTTGGCTGATGATTCCACAGCTACTTTCATGGGTGGGTGCCCAAGGTGAAGTGCACCGACTGGCCGAGTCTTATCTGAAAATCATCATTCCTTCCATGCCGCTTTTAGCGCTGGCAATGAGTTTTGGTGCCGGATTACGCGCAGTTGGTGATGCCAAGTTGTCGATGAACTCATCATTGGCCGGCGGTGCGGTGAATGCCATGTTAGATCCGGTGTTTATCTTTGCTTTCTCGATGGGGATAGAAGGTGCGGCCATTGCATCAGTATTAGCACGACTGACCATGATGCTGGTATCGGCTTATGGCGTGGTGGTTAAGCACGGCTTAATTGGTAGATTTATTCCGGCACATTTCCAAAGAGATTTACCCTTTATCCTAAAAGTGGCGCTACCAGCAATGGCGACCAATTTGGCAACACCGATTAGCTCGGCATTTGTCACCCGTTCAATTGCTGAATATGGCGATGGCTTTGTTGCGGGTTATGCAATTGTTGGACGGTTGATTCCGGTTTCTTTTGGTGTGGTGTTTGCACTGTCTGGGGCGATTGGCCCAATCATTGGCCAAAACTTTGGTGCTAATTTAATGCCGAGAGTTCGCCAGAGTTTGAAAGATGCTTATCTATTTTCTGGTATTTATATTGTCTCTGTCTCGATCTTGTTATTGCTACTGCAAGACCAAATTGCAGGCTTGTTCAATGCCCAAGGAAATGCGGCGCAACTAGTGCAATTTTTCTGTAGCTATATTGCGATCAGTTTTCTGTTTAATGCGTTTTTGTTTGTCTCGAATGCGGCATTTAATAATTTGGGTAAAGCGACCTGGTCAACAGGGTTAAACTGGGCGAGAGCAACGCTAGGCACCATTCCATTTGTAGTAATTGGCTCGCAGATGGCAGGTGCATATGGCGTGTTAGCAGGCCAAGCAATCGGTGGCATTATCTTTGCTATTATCGCTATGGTATTGGCAATGCGGCATATCACCAGTCTGGAAAACAAACTGGCCGAAGTACCGATGGTGGTCAAAGCACCATTGCTGGAAGAGCAGCAAGAAGCTGCCGAGCAAGAATCATTACCTTGCACTCTAAACCCACAATCTTCCGACTCAGCACAGCTGTGCCAATTGGCCGAAGAGGCCGAGTTTGAAGGTGAACTTCGCGCTGAAAAGTTGGCGCAAGAAAGGGTGGGTTAGTTTGAAATTACAAAGGCAGCGCCGTGGTGTATTTCATTTGCTCCATAGCAAAGCTGGAAGATACCTTGGTTAAATCGGGAATCGCCTTGATCAGTTTTTTATAGAAGCGGTCGAAAGCGTGAATATCCTGAACCACCACTCGCATCATATAGTCCCAGTCGCCTGCCATTCGGTAGAGCTCAACCACTTCTTTGAAGTTACTTGCCTTGTCAGAAAAATTGTTCATCCACTTTTCAGTGTGATTACCACTTTTCACCTGAACAAAAACAGACAGTGGCAAATCGACCTTATCCTGATCAATCAAAGCAACTTGCTGCTTAATGACACCGCTTTCCTTGAGTTTTTGTACACGTTTCCAGCAAGGGCTAGGTGACAGATCGACCTGCTCAGCCAATGCATTTAGCGACAAGGTGCAGTCTTGCTGAAGTGAGGCAAGAATTTTCTTATCTTTGCTATCCATGGTAAAAAACTTCTTAAATCGGCTATTTGTCAGAATGTTATTCTAGTTTTATTCGAAAAAAAGCATTTTAAGAGGATCTTTTGATCTAAGTAGCACCTTATAAAAGTAAGAGACCAGTTTCCGGGAGGTCGCTGATCTCTTACGGCCTATCTAACTTTTATGTGTGATGGCTTCGATTTCAGCTTTGACGCCTAGCGGCAAAGTTTTAACAGCAAAGCAGCTTCTTGCCGGGTACTTTTCCTGAAAATACTCGTTATACACAGTATTGAACGCCGCAAAGTCTTCGATATTAGATAAAAAACAGTTTGTTTTTAAATACTTGTTAAGCCGCCACCGCCACCGCCACCGCCAGCACAGCGTTTAAGTTTTCTAATGCTTGATAAGATTGAGCAATAATATCTTGGGGAATACTTCCGTTATCAGCTTTGTTGATTGGCAGTTGACCAGATGTGAAAGTAAATCGACAAAAGAAGTGCTGTGAGAATATGGCCTGATAGCTTCAGGTGCTAATTCTTAATTAATTATTTTTTCATGTCTGATCAAGTCTTTAACTATTTTTAAATAAAAGCTATAGAAAATAATTTTTATCCTATGGCCTTTGAAAATAAAAGTTTTGATTTGAGTCATGAGTGATTTTATTGGGTAAGCACATAGGTTTTGTTTCATTCTTCAGAAAAAATTACGATCGAATATCATTCCATCTAGCTGCATCTTTATAATGTGTGTTTTTAGCGTTTTTTGTGTGTTTATCTTGTTAGAGTAAATTTTTCTTATTTATAGTGGTTTTAAAGAATTATTTTCTGTTTGATTGCGATGATCAAGCAATATTTAAGCAGATTTTTCTGAAGTGCTTTGGCTAAAATTGTTTGCAGATTTTGATGAAGACCGAGAAAAAACCTATGTGGCATGAGACTTGGAACGGCTATATTGCATTGTTGAAGCAGAAAGTACTGCCCGCACTGGGTTGTACCGAGCCTGTCTCGACCGCGCTGGCTGCTGCTTATGCTGCAGAGTTACTCGGTAAAACGCCTGAAATACTGGAAATATATGTTAGCGGCAACCTATTGAAAAATGGAATGGGTGTTGGCATTCCGGGAACCGGTGAAGTCGGCTTGCCGATTGCTGCTGCATTGGGCGCGCTAGGTGGTGACTCACAACAAGGTTTACAGGTTTTATCCAGTGTAAATGAAGTGCTTCTAGCCTCTGCCAAGCAGATGGTTCTAGACGGTAAAGTTACAATTTCTGTTAAAGAAACTGATTCGGTATTATATTCCGAAGTCATTGCTTATTCCGGTGACGATAAGGCGCGCGTCATTATTAAAGATGACCATACGCAAGTCACACTAAAGCAATTAAACGACAAAATTGTATTTTCAGAACAGAATGGTGCCAGTGGTTTTGGCTCGACTACTTCAAATAACCCAGTATTGTCTATTGCAGATATTTACCAGTTCGCAACTACTGCAGATTTAGATAAATTGCAATTCATTAATCAATCTGCTGAATTAAACAAAGCATTATCTGATGACGGACTTAATAAAGAATATGGACTGCAAGTGGGTAGAACCATGCAGAAAAATATTACTAAGGGTTGGTTAAGTGATGATTTAGCAATATCGGCGATGATGCGTTCATCTGCGGCATCTGATGCGCGTATGGATGGTGCGATGCTACCTGCAATGAGTAATTCTGGCAGTGGTAATCAAGGTATTGCAGCAACCATGCCGGTCGTTGCGGTTGCCGAAAAGATTAATGCAACCGAAGAGCAGTTAACTCGAGCATTAATACTGAGCCACTTATCATCAATTCATATTAAATCTCATTTAAATTCACTATCTGCATTGTGTGCGGCAACGACTGCTGGTACTGGCTCTAGTGCAGCTATTGCCTGGCTACTAGGCGGAAAATTACCAGAAGTAGAAAATGCTATTTTTAATATGTTCGGTGATGTATCAGGTATTTTCTGTGATGGTGCTAAAACCGGTTGTTCTTTAAAAGTATCCACGTCAGCGTCGTCAGCGGTGAAAGCCGCACTGATGGCAATTGATGGTATTCGCGTCACATGCAATGAAGGCATTATTGAACAGTGTATTGAAAAAAGTATCGATAATATCGGGCTGATTGCAAGCAATGCGATGCAAGAGACTGATAAGATGATTATTGAAATAATGAATAGTAAATAGCATTAACTTTTTATTTCGACCCGTTGTAACAAACTTTGCCACCATAGTTTTCTATGGTGGTTTTTTTTGTTCTTAGAAAATAAGTTAAATCAATTAAATGCTTCTATTTATGATAAATTTGATTGACTGCTGTCAAGAGTGAAACTTGTTATGCCTGTAATATCGGATTGTGAGTATGTTGTGGGACGTCTTATATTTAAGTTCATGGCATCGTGACCCGGATCATATTTCTATCCCATATGATTTAAGCAACTTTTATGTTCAGGATTTTTAAGTGAAACCAATTATTGGAATTACAATAGATGAAAGCGGGTATCTGAGAGGCCTACAGTCAAAGATTAATAGTGGTTATGGTCACGCCATAAGTGCTGCTGGTGCAACACCGCTGCTTTTACAAATTATGCACTCTCCTAAAGAACATGCAGAAACTATCGCAAAAACACTGGATGGCCTGGTAATAACAGGTGGTGAAAGCAATATTTATCCATTGTTATGTGGAAGTAAAATTTCTGAGCATACCGATTATTTGTATCCTCTGCGTGATTATTGGGAACATGAGCTAATTAGAGCTTTCATAAAAGAAAACAAACCAATTATGGGTATTTGCCGGGGAATGCAACAGCTAAATGTATTCTTTGGCGGTGACTTGTATTTCAATCTTCATAAA
The DNA here is from genome assembly GCF_003097315.1 of Pelagibaculum spongiae. Taxonomy (NCBI): domain Bacteria; kingdom Pseudomonadati; phylum Pseudomonadota; class Gammaproteobacteria; order Oceanospirillales; genus Pelagibaculum; species Pelagibaculum spongiae. The sequence goes on along the minus strand of NZ_QDDL01000002.1, from coordinate 598,077 downwards.
GAAGTAGAAGGCTCTGCAGGGCATTGGGCGGGGGATACGCCTATGAAATATGCAGCTCATTCTATTGAGATTTTAGAAAAAACAAGATTTTTTGATATCGCTGGTTCTGACTCGGCACTTGTTAATTCTTTTCATTATCAGGCGATTGATAAGCTGGCTAAAGATCTGAAAGTATCAGCCTATTCAGAAGATAAAATTATTGAAGCAATCGAACACATTGATGCTGAAAAATATATTTCTGGCTATCAATTTCATCCAGAAATGATGGTGGATGATAACTTGGTTTGTAAAAGAATATTTACGGATTTTATTGAAAACATTAGTGCCAGAAAAGAAAGTTAACTCAAAAACTGCGGTTTAGCATAGCTGATTTTCGATGTTGGTTGAGCTGTAGTTGAGTTTTCAGGCACTTAACTTTTGAATCTTTGGGGGATTCGATGACTAGTTCAAAAGCTCGCACAGGGCTGTTTGACCAAAAGATGATGTTCAAGCTGGCAACGTTATGCTTGGGTGGTGGTAATATTTACATGCTGGTATATATGCGCGGCATGTTTTATGACCAAATTGTAGAAGGCATGGGTTTAACCAATACCCAGTTCGGCGATATGATGGGCTTGTATGGTTTAACTACCATGGTTCTATATCTGGTGGGCGGTATTGTTGCAGATAAATTATCTGCGAGAAAAGTACTGGTTGCTAGTTATATCTTAACCGGTGTTTGTGGATTTATTTACTCTACATTACCGTCATACGAAGTAGGCATGGGCTTGCACTTTGTTTGGGGTGTTGCACATACCTTAATTTTCTGGGCATCGTACATTAAATTGACTCGTTCTTTGGGTGACTCTGAAGTACAGGGACGTTTGTTCGGCTTCTTAGAAGGCGGTCGCGCACTTTCCATCACAATGGTTTCTGCGATTGCAGGTTTATTATTCTCAGTATTCGATAGCCCAGAAGCTGGCTTACAAGCAGTTATTCTGACTTATTCTGTCACCAATATTATTGCGGCAGTATTGACCTGGTTCCAATTCGAGGATACCGCACCAACTAAAGACAATAGAGACCTGATTAAAAACCTAGGTGTGGTAGTTCGCATGCCTCAGGCTTGGATTATTGGCTTTATGGTGATGGCAATTATGGCAACTAATGGTGGCCAACATTACACCACGCCATACATGAAAAACATTCTTGGAATTAGCGGTGGCCTAGTTATTATGCTTGGCTTTATGCGCAGCTATGCAATCAAGCCAATTTTTGCACCTCTACTGGGCATTATTACTGATAAAGTTAACTCGCCATCTCGCGTACTAAGCTGGGCATTTGGCCTGTTATGTATCGTATGGGTCGGTATTTTAACAATCGGTGCTGGCAACCATACTGTGTTTATCGCTTTGTTGGTATTCCTTGGCATTAGTGTTGCAGCACTGCGTGGTGTTTACTTTGCAACGATTGAAGAATGTAAAGTTCCAATGGAATATACCGGTGCATTTATCGGCTTTATTTGTACCATTGGTATGGCACCGGACGCTTTCTTGTCACCATTAATTGGTCGTATCTTGGATGCAAATCCAGGTGCTAAAGGCTTTGAAATGGCATTTATGATTATTTTAGGGTTTAGTGTTCTTGGTCTGGTAATGTCTACCGCATTAAGAATGTATAACGGTAAAAAAGTTAAGCAATTAGAAGCTGCTGAAGCTTCTGCATAATTGAATAAGTAAAGCGCTAGTATATTCGGCTAGTGCTTTTTTCACTTAAACGGATTGCGCAAAAAAAAGCCCGCTATATGGCGGGCTTTTTTATAATCTTGAAATAACCATTAATAATCTGAGGGTTGCTGGTAATCAAACAATACAAAAAACTGATGCGATGATCGTGAAAATAACGAATTAAAATATAGATGCCTAGTTTTCAGAAGCAGAAAAGTAATCTCCATCATCACTATCAAAACTGCTTTGAGCTGGATAATAAATGTCGCGATCTTCATGACGAATAAATCCAGGCTCGGCATCAGTTGTCAACCAGCTTTCAGTATCCATAAATGTTTTATGTATTTCAAGACGATCTCTATATTGTATCGCTACGAGCTTTAAATTATTCATAAATTTAATATCGAAGACATGCCCTGAAGTATGTATTTTTCTAATAAAAATTCTATGTTCTATTGACCAGATTGACATGATATTTTTAATGCAACAAACAGCAACTAATGTCTTTGTATCGTCAATTGATATTCTATAAATTGAACCATGCATTGTTTCAATGTAATATTTTGAGTTAAGTCTTTCATCTGCTGCTTCTCCCCAATCTTCTGCATCAGAATCTCTCTGATTTAGAATGGAATTTTTGGGGCTGATTTTCATGGATATTTCGCCCGAGATCGTTCCTACACAATACTCAAGAAATCGATCATTAGAATATCCAGGTTTTGGTGTGGTCAAACAAGTTATCTTGCTCTTCAGGTCGAGTTCTTCATCAAGATAAAAATTGCACAAGGATTTTTGTAATGGCAAATCAGAAGTAGTTTCTAGTTTTTTTCCAAAAGTATTTGCTGCATCTGCTGCGGAGTATGCCAGTAAAGTGCTTTTTTTTGCCAGTAGAGTAGTTCTGCCATACTGTTCTAGCATAAAATCTTTGAATGGAATTTCGTATTCTAGAGATGTATCTTGCGAGGATTCAATGTAGCTAAGAGTATCATTTTTCATATATAAAATTCCGACAATCTCATCGCTAAAAGAAATTTCGGTTGGTATGGAACAAAGATCTAAATAATTTCTTTGCTCCATATATTTTCCTTTTAGTATTAATATCTTCCCTTGTTTATCAGCTACTAAAACTAGTATCTGGGAATCAGAATCAGGATTATTAACTCTTATCAGAACAATATCAGACATTTCGTTGTCATATTTTATTTTTTTTGTTTTGTTTTTTTCTAAGTCATGTTTAATTAGTTGTCCATTCCCCAACGAAGCAAATAGCAGATTAAATTTTTCAACGAAACTCATGTGGATTGGATAGTCAGAATAGAGTACAACTTGGCTTTCATGCTCGAGCGGAGTTTTAAGAAGTTGATATGTTGTGCCAATTTTTATCGCAGAAAAAAAAGCGGCTTTCTTGTTAATAAAAATCTTAGGTTCATGGTGCTCAACAGATTCAAAACAGATACAAAACTTGTTTTTAGAAAATCGTTTGGTGAATTGGTTTTTTAGATATAAAGCTCTGGTTGTCTCTGTAGAAAAATTTTCTGTAGATGCATTGAAATATTCAAGGTGTTTATAGTGATCAGGTTCAAGCGTGTAATCACTGAAGCATGCCAGCATTGCAGGTTTTATGGATGCTCTTATAGACTTTGATGTGGCGCCAAGCTTTGCAATCGATACATGATCTAGAAATTTTATAATATGGCTAAGGACGCTTGGATCAGATAATAGATTGGCAGGAATACCAGGCATGGCATAGATCCTTCTATAAGTATGTAAAACTCCTTTGTAACCTAGTCTAGAAAAAAACCGGTAATCTTTCGATTACCGGTTTTTTTAATTTGTGATTAAGTAGACGGGTTTATGCAGGCTGCATTGCCACTCTAATTTTCTTCATCGCATTCTTTTCTAACTGGCGAATACGCTCAGCAGATACGCCATATTTGTCAGCTAATTCATGCAAGGTAGCTTTCTTATCTTGCAACCAACGGCTGGTCAAAATGTCTTGGCTACGCTCATCCAATGCTTTCATGGCTGAGATGAGTGCGTTGTTATTCTGAGATTCCAAGTCGTCGTGTTCAGCACGTAACGCAGGATCTTCAGATTGGTCGCCTAACCATTGAGACGGTGCATAGGCATAAGAGTCGTCGTCGCCATCATCGCCGTAGCCATCAAAGCCAGCATCAACCGCCGCCATGCGCTGTTCCATTTCTAGAACGGTTTTTGGTTGAACACCTAAGGTTTCTGCAACGATTTGAACTTCTTTATGGGTAAACCAGCCCAAACGTTTCTTACTGGAGCGCAGATTAAAGAATAATTTCCGCTGTGCCTTGGTGGTTGCCACCTTAACAATGCGCCAGTTACGCAAAATAAATTCGTGAATTTCCGCCTTAATCCAGTGAACCGCGAAAGAAACTAAACGTACCCCATGGTCTGGGTCGAAACGCTTAACCGCTTTCATCAGGCCAACATTACCTTCCTGAACCAGATCAGATTGTGCCAAGCCATAGCCGGAATAACCGCGAGCTACATGGACTACAAAACGCAGGTGGGAAAGAATTAATTGGCGGGCAGCATCGATATCTTCGTCGGCAACTAAGCGACGAGACAGAGACTGCTCTTCCTCCAGTGTTAAAACCGGCACTTGGTTTACATGCTGGATATAGGCTTCGAGGCTACCCTTCGGGACCGAAAAGGCTAATGCTGGAAGATTTGGTTTCATGGTAATAATGCGCTCCTGATTTTTACCAGTTCTTAAACGCTAAGCGTCGGGATTCTAGCACCCGACTTCTAAGACTGCCAGTTTATGTCACGGTTCCCTTGCGGTAAGTTCGATTCCATTTTTGCATCGAAGATGATTGAAACGACCTGCAAAAGCTTAGCTAGGCTGGATTTCTTTAAGATGACGTCTGACAGCTAACCATGCGCCAATTAGCCCTAAACCGCCACCGGTGAGAAGTAATTTCACAGTTTCTGCAAAGTTAAGTCCCTGCAAACTAAAACTGGATGCATACAAACTCGCCAGTGCTGCTGCTGGGCCATCGAGCCATAGCAGTGAGATATGAACCGCTAGCCAGGCGATAATCGCGCCGCCTAGTCCGTACCAAATGCCACTGTATAAAAATGGTCGGCGCAGGAAAGCATCGCTAGCACCGATCAATTTAATGATCTCAATTTCTTCACGACGGTTCATGATCAACAGCCTAATGGTATTGCCGATCACCAGTAACACCGCCAGCGATAAAAGTACCCCTAGCACCAACCCAGAACGACGCGCCACTTCAATAATCGAGTTCAAACGCATCAGCCATTGCTGGTCGAGTTGAATTCGGTCAACTGGATTGAGTAGTGCCAAATCAGACTTTAGCTTTTCAGCCGCCGCTAAATTGCTGGTATTTGCTGGTTGAATGGTAATTAAACCGGGCAGTGGATTGTGGTCGAGAATCGCCAATGCATCGGCCAAGCCTGACTCTTGTTTAAAACTTTCTAGCGATTGTTGGGCGCTGGTGAATTCAGCACTAAAAATATCTGGTCGGCTAGCCAGTTTTAAACTGAGCTTTTCAGCGGCGTTGTCGCTGACATAGCTTTTCAGGTAGATAGAAATTTTTGCGCTCTGTTGCCAGTCAGTGGTTGCTGCGCCGGTATTTTTCAGTAGAAGGTGAAATGCACCGGGTAACGAAAGTGCAACGCCAAGTACCAGCAAGGTCATTAATGCTGACACTGGATGACGCCAGAGATCGCCAAGGCTAGAAAATGCTGCCTGGCCGTGGGCGTTGCCCCAGCCTTTCAAGCGAGAAATCAGCCCATGCTTTTGTAGGCTGGCACCACGGTGTGAATCTTTTTTAGCTTCGGTTTTCTTAGCGTCCGCTTTGCTAGGTTCTGGTTGGCTAGCAAATGTGGTGGCAGATCGACCTTTTGAGTTGTCTAGTTTACTCATAAGACCGCCTGCTGATTGCTAATTTGGCCGGAAGTATCGTTGGTAGTATTCGTGCCGGTATCAACAGAGCCGATTTGATCTGGAGTGATAATACTGCCTTGGCTGAGCACTAACTGACGACAAGGTAGCGTTTCAATTAAGGCCAAATCGTGGCTTGCGATTAACACGCTAACACCGACTCGGTTGAACTCCTGAAACAGCTGCATGATTTCTGCCGAAAGCCCAGGGTCAAGGTTGCCGGTAGGTTCGTCAGCCAATAGCACCGGTGGTTTGCTAACCACTGCGCGGGCAATGCCGACTCGTTGTTGTTCACCACCAGAAAGGGTTGAAGGTGAGTATTTTTCTTTACTCAACAAGCCAACTTTATCTAAGGCAGCTCGGGTGCGCCGGCCAATTTCTTTCTGGTTTAAACCTTCAATAACCAAAGGCAGAGCGACATTGTCGAATACCGAGCGGTCATTAAGCAGTTTATGATTTTGAAAAATCATACCAATTTGCCGTCGTAACGATGGTATCTGCCGGTCGGTGATTTTGCTCAGGTTATAACCGCCCACCAGCAAGGTGCCGCTGGTGGGTCGCTCGATCAAACAGACCAGTTTCAACAGAGTTGATTTACCTGCCCCAGAATGGCCCGTGACAAAAGCCATTTCACCATTTTCCAGGGCGAAGCTGACATTATTCAGCGCCTGATAGCCGCCGGGATAACTCTTGCTTACCTGTTGAAACTCGATCATTAAGTGGTTTCTTCTTCGGTTCTTATTTCAGTGCCTTCAAACAATGCCTCAACAAACTCATCGGCCTTGAAGGGGCGAAGATCTTCAATGGTTTCACCTACGCCAATAAAGCGAATCGGCAAGCCCATTTTTTTGGCGATCGCAAATACAATACCGCCTTTAGCGGTGCCATCAAGCTTGGTTAAGGTTAAACCGGTTACCCCAACAGATTTATGGAATTGCTCTGCTTGATTGATCGCATTCTGACCGATACCTGAATCGAGGACTAACATCACTTCATGCGGTGCGCCGCCATCTTGTTTACCCAAAACTCGGTGGATTTTCTTTAATTCTTCCATCAAATTCGATTGAGTGTGCAAGCGACCGGCCGTATCGCAGATCAGAACATCGATTCCCTTCGACTTGGCTGACTGTAGCGCATCAAAACAAACTGAAGCGGAATCGGCACCAGTCTGCTGAGCCACAACCGGTACATTGTTTCGCTCGCCCCACACCTGTAACTGTTCAACAGCGGCGGCGCGGAAGGTATCGCCGGCAGCCAACATGACTGACTTGCCTTCGCTTTGGAAACGCTTGGCCATTTTGCCGATGGTGGTGGTTTTACCCGCACCATTAATGCCGACCATTAAAATCACATGCGGCTTCAAGCTGCTATCAATTTCCAATGGCTGAGATACTGGCTCGATAATCTCTTGCAGTAACTGCTTGAGAGTATTCATCAAGGCTTCGGCATCTTTCAGCTCGTTGCGCGCTACTTTTTTAGTCAGCTGACTGATGATATCCATCGTGGCATCGACACCAATATCTGCGGTTAGCAGTTGGGTTTCGATTTCTTCCAATAGATCATCATCGATCTTGCGCTTGCCCATCACTACGCTGGCCAAGCCTTCTGCAAGGTTGGCGCGAGTGCGGCTTAAACCATCTTTTAATCGACCAAAAAAGCCACGTTTTTTAGGCTTTTTTTGCTCGGCTGCTGCTTGTTCGGCTGCGGCTTGCTCGGCTGCTGCTTGCTCGGCTGCTGCTTGTTCGGCTGCGGCTTGCTCGGCTGCGGCTTGCTCGGCTGCGGCTTGTTCAGCTGCTGCTTGTTCAGCTGCTGCTTGCTCGGCTGCTGCTTGTTCGGCTGCTGCTTGTTCGGCTGCGGCTTGCTCGGCTGCTGCTTGCTCGGCTGCTGCTTGCTCGGCTGCGGCTTGTTCAGCTGCGGCTTGTTCAGCTGCTGCTTGCTCGGCTGCTGCTTGTTCGGCTGCGGCTTGCTCGGCTGCTGCTTGCTCGGCTGCTGCTTGTTCGGCTGCGGCTTGTTCAGCTGCTGCTTGTTCGGCTGCTGCTTGCTCGGCTGCGGCTTGTTCAGCTGCGGCTTGTTCAGCAACTTTTCGGGTTAGCTCGTTATCGCGAGACTCACCGGCAACCAAAGGCAATGCGGCAATTTCAATCTCTTCAATTTCTGACTCAGTACCTGCTGGTAATTCGATTGAAGAAGGCTCTGCCTGCTCGGTTGCTGGAGCAAACATATCCCGCAAATCGCCGACCGAAGATTCGATGCTTTGAATATCGGCGCGAGTCAGTTCGATGGTTTCATCTTCTGATTCGAGTTCTTCAAGCTGTTGCTGTTCAGCTGCTGCTTTGAGAAGTACCGTATCCTGAATTTGATGATCATCATTATCAGAATGAATGGCTTCAGCTGGCTGATTTTCAATTTGAGTATCAACCGCTGTTTCAACAGGTAGAGCATCAACAGAAGTAATTTCTGGTGACGCTTCAACGGCTGCTTCTACTTCAGCGATTGGCTCAGGGGCTTGCTCTGGTTTGTCTTTTCTAAACCAGGAAAACAGACCACCTTTTTTCTTTGTTTTGTCCTTTCCGGAACCGAACATGGGACTGCTCCGTGCAATTGTTGGCCAAGCCAACAAGTAAAAAAATTTGGGTAAATGGATGGTTTAGTTGCAAGCTTTGCAACCGATAAAGCTTTTTAGTGCCCTAGGCGGAGTTTGGCTACCAGTTTGGCGCGACAGTCCGTTGCAGAGGTACTAGAATGCCGCATCCTATCATTCCCAGAAGATCCGGGTAAGAGATGAAACGCAAGCCCTTGAAGGGAGGCGCTGCAAAAGGCGCCCAAAATCAGTCGCAAGGACAGCTTCGAATTATTGCTGGCCGCTGGCGTGGCCGTAAATTGAGCTTTCCGGCATTACCTGGCGTTAGGCCAACACCTGACCGGGTACGAGAAACTTTGTTTAACTGGCTGCAATTTCAGTTGGATAATGCCCAGTGCCTAGATTTATTTGCCGGAAGCGGTGCTTTAGGGCTTGAAGCTTTATCCCGAGGGGTGGCGAATTGCCAGTTTGTAGAAGCATCTGGCCCAATGAGTCAAGCCTTGCAAGGCCATGTAAAAACACTTAATTGCTCACAGGCCAAAATCGCCACAGCAGATTGCTTAAAATGGCTCGACCAACCCGCGAGCCAGCAGTTTGATTTAGTCATGCTCGATCCGCCTTACCACAAGGGTTTTGCCGAACCTACTTGCCAGCTGCTGCAAGACAAAGGTTGGTTAACTGGAAAATCGATGATTTATGTCGAAGTTGAAACCGAACTGGGCCAACCAGTAGTGCCCGTTGGTTGGCAATTACATCGCCAAACTTCTGCAGGGCAAGTTTCTGGCTGGTTATTTAACCAGAGTTAAACGGCGTTGAATCTCAGGCAGCTTTTGTTACTAATACGATTTAGCATTTCTCAAATTTTTAAAATAACCAGGTAAATAAAAATGATAAAAACAACCCTGATTACCGGTGCTTCATCTGGCATTGGAAAAGCATTCGCAGAATTATGTGCACAGCGTGGAGACAAGGTTATTCTGGTAGCGCGAAATACCCAGCGGCTTGAACAACTAGCTGAGCAGTTACAGAAAAAATACAACTGTCATTGCCAAGTTTTGCCATGTGATTTGGCTAAAGCAGATGCTGCAGATACCTTGTTTGAACAACTGAAAACTGACAATTTAATGCCAGATGTATTAATTAACAATGCCGGTATGGGGGTTTCTGGAGCATTTGTTGCAAATGATTTCCAAAAAGAAACCAATCAATTGCATTTAAATGTAACTACGCCAACATTATTATGCCATCGAATTGGCAAGATAATGGCCGAGAAAAGTGCTGGTGAAATTTTAAATGTTGCTTCGGTTGCAGCTTATCAGAGCGGGCCGTTCATGGCCGGTTATTATGCGTCAAAATCGCATGTGTTGTCTTTATCAGTTGCATTGCATCATGAGTTAAAAAAATCTGGTGTCACTGTAACGGCCTTGTGTCCAGGCCCAGTACAAACTGAATTTTTTGAACGATCCGAAATAACTTCAGTACGATTATCACAATCACCTTTAATGATGCAGCCAGCGCAAGTTGCTAAAATTGGCATGGCTGCTTTATCAAATAAAAAATCCCATGTTATTGCAGGAAAAATAAACTGGGTTTTAGCGCAATCAATTCGTCTTGCCACTCGAAATATGGCAGCCAGAATTTCTGGTTTAATTAATCAAGGAGTAAAAGCTTGATGCACGATTTCTTTAAACCTTCAGGAAAATTACTCGGTCGTTTCTTTTGGATTGTTGTTTTGTTTTGGTTGGCGGTTGGTTTCTCGCCATTTATGTCGCCAGACATCGGCAGCAAAATTGGTTGGGCAGGTTTAATTGTTGGCGGATTGCATGCACTAGAAGCACTAATGATTTTAGCGTTTGGTAAAAAGCACTTGCAACAACCAGCACGAGATTTAGCGCTAATTCTGGTTTTTGGTGGCTTTAGATTAATCCCGATGATGAAAGAATCATTAGCTAGGCAAATTGCTGAACATAAAAAGCAGGCATAAGCATCGTAGATATAGCAACTAGTAAAAACGTGATAACAGAGCAGACTCAACAAAAGTCTGCCCTGTGTAAATAACTAAACGCTATTTGAGTTATCAAACCATTTGTAGGTTTGATTGGCTCAAAACAATTTACTGGTCAACTGGTGTCAGTATGTAATGGGTGCGAGCGGTAGCGATTGGCTTATCCGGATCATCTTGCCAGATCTGAGTCATCACGTTGGCAACTCGCCGCCCATGCCGCACTACCTCACATTTTGCATGAGTGGTAATAGGCCGCCCAGAACGCAAATAATCGACCGAAGTATCAACCACCCGCGGTAAGCTATTGGTTTGCATATGCCATAACAAATGAATCGTCGAAGACAACTCCATAAAACCACCCAAAACACCGCCATGCAATGCAGGTAACGCACTGTTACCAATGTTCTCATCTTTGAACGGCATGTGAAATAAAAGTGCATCTTGCTGCCGTTCAAATTCAATGCCAATCAGGCTGGCATAAGGGATTAGCTGATATAGCGGCGAAAAGTCATTGTTTTGCTGCACCTGTCGAATAATCTCTAACGCATTCATTGTTTTAACTCCGGCGCCTTGTTCAGTGTTGCGATAGGTGCTTCATCGGGCTGTTTTTGTGGCTGCTGCCGAGTTTTCACCATATTTCCATTGCTGCTTGAAGCGCGCATAAAGCTGGCAACGCCATGGGCAATAGGTTTTTGTGGATCGTCTTGATAGGCAACGCCGCGAACGAATGCAATTGAATTAGTTAGCCGATAGCACTCGGCCATACAAAAAATGTCTCTGTGGCCTTCTGAGGGCTTCATATGATCAATTCTAAGGTCGAGTGTGGCGAACGCTTCAGGTTTTGGAAGTGCGCATAACACAGCTGACCCACACACCGTATCAAGAAGTGTTGTTATTACACCACCAGCCAATGCACCTGTTTGGCTATTTCCGACCATTTCATACCGCCAAGGCATTTTAATGATCACTCTATTCCTGACAGCATGAACTATTTGCATTCCCAGTGTCTGAGAATGAGGAATAGCGCTTAGAAATTGATTGCACAACGAGTGAAAGTCCGAAGTGTTTAGTAAGGGCGTTTTTGCTTCTGACATTTTTGTCAACCTCTTATTCCGACTGGTCAGTCAGTTAGGCGGTAAAGATGCTACTAAACCGGGCACCGGTCAAGATGGTGCCTGTTATCGGATAATCCTTGCCCTGATTAGGGGAATCGTGGCTATTCATAACTTTTGTCCGGGAGCAAAGAGAAAATAAAAATGATTAAGACTCAGGTTAGAGCAGTTCCATCACAAAATCGTAGCCGTGAGCGGGTGGATTTGATCCTGCGGTGTACAGTGGATGTTATCTGTGAAGTGGGAGTTAATGGTGCAAAGACGAGTGAAATCGCGCGTAGAGCGGGAATTTCTCTAGCTTCTTTGTATCGGTATTTCCCTAATAAATCATCAATTATCGGCATGTTGGCTGAGCAATATCTGGAAGAATTGCACACCTTTTTGTATCAATTTATTGAAGATTTTAAACTGCAAGAAATCGATCAGTTGATTGAAAAGTCGTTTAGTTTTTACCTTGAAAAAAGAGGGTTTGTTGAAATTCTCAAAGGTATGGGCTCAATGCCAGAATTGGCTGAAATTAAAAAGCGTGATCGAGAACTGGTTGCCCTCACTATGCAACAGGCTGCAGTTGCTAGGTATGGTGATGTAACAGCAGAAGAAGTTTATCCTGCATGCTGGTTAATCAGTGAAATGATGTTTTATCTGTGTCAGCAAGCAACCAATCAGGGTCCAGAAAAGCGGATGGAGCTTTTTAAAGAATTAAAACTGATGATACGTGGTTTTGTATTAACTCGAATGAGTGAACTGTCGCCTGCTTTTGCACGTGATTTACAAACTTTTTCAGAATAAGTTTTAAGCTTTAAACAAATGTTAATCATAAAACATTTTTTAACTCTAGATAGCAGGTGACCAGAGTGAACAGTTCCACAGAATCGTCGATACAAACTGACGGGTACGCAGAAACACTAGATCGCAATCGGGTGAGAGCTCTGCCTTCGCAAGCGCGAAGCAAAGAACGCGTTGATCTGATTTTGCGTTGTACTGTAGAAATTATTTGTGAAGTGGGGGTTAACGGTGCAAAAACCAGTGAAATTGCTCGGCGTGCCGGAATTTCGCTAGCGTCTCTTTATCGCTATTTTCCTAATAAAACGGCAATTGTTGCAACCCTTGCTGACCGGTATTTTCAGGAACTGAGAAACTACTTATCCAGCTTTCTTGAAAATTTCGATTTGCAGCAAATTGGTAATTTGATCGATGAATTATCAGATTTTTATCGAAACAAACCTGGCTTCGTAGAAATTTTGCGTGGCATAGGTTCAATGCCAGAATTGAAAGAACAGCAAGAACAAGATCGTAAAATGGCAGCTGAAGCCATTCAAAAAGCAGTGACTAAATTATATCCACACCTAGCTGGCCCAGACATTAGCATGGCGTGCTGGATGATTTCAGATGCCGTGGTTCATATGCTGCAGCAATCTCAGCAAATGCCTCCAGAGCAGGTGGAGTATATGTTGAAAGAGTTAAAGCTAATGATAAGTTGTTACGCCATGGCCCGATTGGGTGGCATGAATAAGGCTGACGTTCCTCAAGTGCCTTTATCTCAGGTAAATTCTGCAGATAACGCACTGGCCTAATCAAACTGATTAGACCAATATTTGCCCTAGCCGATTAAGCTCGGTTGGGGCAAGTTGCTTCATAATGAATCCACTTGGCGATAAAGATAACGCTAGCCAAACCCCAGATCGCCGCCGCTGGAATACCCCATATTTCATAAAATACCCAGCAAACTACGCTTGCTGAAAAAAGCACCATCATGACCAACTCAAGTGCTGCGGTATGCAGCAGTTTTAGAAATTTCGGCATTAGAATTTAATTTTTGCAGCTTAGAGATGCGCTGATTCTAACAGCTCATTTAGCGGAATGCATCTGATTCTTATTTACCTATTTATCATAAGGTTTTGCTGATTACTCGATCTAGGTAATGGAGTGAGTAAGCTGGCTATAACTTTGCTTGTGAAATAGATCATTTGAAGCAGCAGAATGATACTGATACTGTGATCTGGCGCGGTACGAATATGCCGAACAACGGCTATAAATATTCCAACAGATTAAATTAGCTAACTTGATCAGTAGGTCAGGAGAACAAGCAATGGATCAGGATCGACGTCAAACCGGTCGTCAGGTAATTTCAGAGCGGTTGTTCGTGCATGTAGATGGCAAAGTATTCAGTACTCACAGTGTTGATATGAGTCGGGAAGGCCTGTGCATCAATGCACGAATGCCGCTAGAACCCCATACCACAGTGGAATTGATTATTGGTTGGCCAGGGCAGCAACGAAAGTATTACCTTCAAGGCGATATTCGTTGGTGCCGTGATGAAGAAGGGCAGCACCGAATGGGTGTTGAGATTGATGTCAAAGCGACAGAAGATGGCGCAGACTGGCAAGCATTATTTGCTGAACTAATGAGTGATGCAGCTAACGATCAGTAGCTATATATGCCCTTGTAAATATCCACACCGGTACTCTGTCGCTCTGTGGTATGCATTATATTTTCAAAGAAAAGGCCGTAGCATCTTTCGATGTCACGGCCTTTTTTTATTAAATTGTCATTAGCCAAACAGTTGTTGATGGCTTTGATGGTAATGTTTTAAATGCCCATCTTGCTCAAGCTATCGGTAATCTGACGAAACAGTCCGGCGGCAGTGGGGTGCTGTTGCTCAAATTCTGCAGCCATTCTTCTCATACCATCCAGCCACTCATCGCTTACTTCTACAGGGTGCTGTTGGCTGTCTAGTGTTTGCTGGATTTCAGATAGGGAAATCTCAATTCGCTCACGAGCCTGAGAGTCTTCAAGGGTATCAAGAGCAGACTGAAGTTGGCCGACCAGTTGTTTCAATTTGTTGTCCATAGAACCACTCCTCGCTGATGCTGTGGCTTTAGTATAAGCCGCATTGTTCTCAGAACAATAGGAGAATCGGTTGTTGATGGTTTGGTAGGTAGCTTGTCATCGGGCGGGTCTCAAATTATTACTGCAGATTTAATTACTAACATTTATGGCAGTTTGGGTTTTAAACTATTTGTTGATGGTCTGATGGCTGATCAAAGAACTAATAACCTACAGGTTTTACCCGTAACGGGGCTCTGCAATACTGATTTTATACCGAATTGTTAAAACACAGGTTATTCATATCAATTAATAAAAAAATAGGTTGCGGCCTGTTTTTTTATGCCGATAGCTTAAGGGGTGTGCCTGTATATAAATGCGAAAGCATTTATATAATCCATATGCCTTTGGCACTTTGCAGGCGAGTTTCATGTACTCCCAGTAAAAGGTATGTCGTGTCTGGGTTTTTAGTCCGCACAACAAGCTCGGCGGTTTTAGCTGGTGGTTGTTGAGTTTGGAAAGCAATGTTGTTTTAAATAGCTACAACTATTAATTATTCTTTTCAGCTAAGCGGCATGATTTTTGGTAAAAATTTCAGGTGACTTATAAATCAGCGCACTGACAAAAGAATCGATGCCGATAATTAGATATCCTTTAAGCCCCTAGCTGCTGTCTAATAAGAAACCGGGGCGCCTAGCTGGTTAAATAGGTATCTGTTCTATCCGTTTAGGCTGCCTTTGTTTTAGCTGTGATCGTTATTTTTGGTTAGAACAAAACAGCTTGCTCCAGACCTTGTTGGATGCTGTTGAATTTCCAATAGGGCCATTGTAGCTGTTTCTGTAAAATGATACTTTAGCGGTAGAATAATCAGCACATGGAAGTGTCATGAAATATCTGTTACCTCTTGTAATAAGTTCTGCTCTGCTAGCAGGTTGCGGTGGATCATCCAGCCAACCAGATAATAACTCTTCAGAAGATTCAAATTTAGCAGGCCCTGTTGTTGTCGATACAACTGAAGGCTTCACCCTGGATAGGATTGATCGGCGCGATACATTTGACTCGGTTGACTTGAATAGTGCTGATCCAGCCTTACTGCTTGTCATCGTTAATGATTTGTTTGCTGATTTGAACCCTGATTGGAAGCTATTAATCGAACAAAACCATATCGCAGCATCATACGAAGAAGATGATGACGAAGATCCAGATGAGGACGAAGATGCAGTCGATCTGATATTGAAAAATTGCCAAACCTTTGAAAAGAATAATTTCAAACGGCAGCATTGTGCACATCAGCAATACGGGTTTCTCACGGGTGAGCAGGAAGTACGTTCGAGTAGTTATGAAGCTATTTTTGCATCAAAAATTGATTTTCCTATTTTTACCCTGAGTGGGTTATGGAACGAAAAAACAGATATTCAAGATTTTGATCAATCGAACCTGATTCTAAGTACTAACAGGTTAAACTCCTCAAAAGTCTCAACAGATCAGGGTGAGATTAATCAATACCATGAGCAAGCAATCAAGTTTGTTCTGCCTGTTAGCAAGTATTCAGAAAGAATTATTGAATCAAGTAATCTTTTGTTAGCTAATAAATATCTCGATCAAGACTATTTTACCAATATCACCGGACATGTTAATGCAGATTACTCAGGTGATAAAAGCTTTTTACCAGGCATAGGGCTGGGAGCGAGAGGTTTTGTAGGCAGCTTTGGATTTGAAGTAGTAGCCCGAAGCCAGTCGGCAGTAAATGCGGATTCCGGTGGCAAGCAGATGCTGAAATTTACCAGTGATGGCCAAAAGCTATGTGTTTTTAGCAAAGTACATGATTTCTTTATTTATGAAGGTAATTTTGTTACAGACCGCGATTGTGACGGTATTTCAGAATAATCATCTAATTGGGCATTTAGAGGTTTGTCTGGAAACGGCTATTTGACTATTTATCAAATAGCCGTTTTTAAAAATATACTCAATTCAGAATCTTTTATAGTCTGCAATGTATGATTTATCCAAAAGATTTAGAAACTATTTAATTTCTTAATTTAATGCCTTGTTAATTTCAATAATGTGCTCACGTACCTTGTTTAAAGCACTATTTATATGTTCTTCTGATATTTCATTACCCTGTTCAAGAATCTTGCGTCGACTATCCAGGTCTGAATGTTTGGAAACGTAATATTTCCCCTGCCACGCACTGACCTTAGTTGCTTTGGAGTTCATAGCACACAGTAGTGCTTTAACCTTATTGAGGTTTTCTTTCTCTACAAAAGGAAAGACTGCAAACCAGCTATGTTTGTAAATCTTGATGTAAAGCCCTTCAGGCCAGCCTTGCAGACGGATATTTAAATCGAAATGATCTTTGTTTTCGCGTTCTCTATAAGCAGAAATGATTTCCATACCATCAAATTCGCTAAACATTGAGTCGCTATTCAACTTGCCTTCTATTTTTTCAAAAAAATTCTCAATTTTTCTTTGTACGCAATAAGCTAAGTGTTTCGCCATTTGCTGGTAGGCATCCTCATGCTTCTCGAAAATATTCCAGCATAGATCTCTAATTTCATTACTTCCAGACATATACTGCTCCACATGGGTGCTAAATTGCTCGATAAAAAATAAGGCTTTCTGGTTAGCTCGGCTTTTCACCATAGCCAGTTGATCAATCATCTGGCCGTATGACATTAGATAAACAGGCACGGATGAATTGGTATCATCGGTGGTTGGCGGCTTGCCATTGGGTGTCAGATAAATCAGTGCGTGGGTATAGCCGCTGTATCTCGAAGTGAGGATTTTCTGATAGCGAAGAATCTGCTCTTTCTGCTCGCCAGCCCAGATCTTGTTTTCAATCGCGACCACCAGCTTCGCTTGTGGATACTCAATTACCAGGTCGATGTTTTCCAGCTCACGGGAAATAATCACCTGGTTATCTGTTGCGGCAATCAAGGCAGACAAAGGAACGGCTCGAGCCGAACTCTCGATGAGTTCGAGCTGACTAACCCCACGAGTGAAGGCGTTGAGAAATGCATGGCCCAAACCATGTGGATAAGACGGGTTTAGCAAGCAGGCGATAATATTAGAGTGAATCAGCTCCTTGTTTCTTACCCCCATCATCTTGAACAGATCAAACTCACTGGAAAAGCTGTCCAGCTGCATAAAGTGATTTGAAAGCAATAGTTTTTGAAAGTTTTGTTCCATAAGCCTTTCCTGGTTGGCTGGCAGGTTGACGTACCCGCACTTACAGGCCTTGACAGAATTGGCACAAAGAGCCAGTCGGTGGGGTAATTTATAATGAGGGTTTTACCGCGTATTGCCACGATACCAATCAATAGAGAACAGAATGGAGTATTGATGAATTATGTAGCGTGTTTAAGAATCTGCATCATTCATGGTTAATAGTGCTTGGTAAATTTTAAGTGACCAATTACAAACAAGCAGCTAGGGAGGACGGTTTATTTTATTGTTCAGTCATATATTGCAAACGCAGAATTGAATCTCCGCTTTACGAGGGTGGTGACATTAATTTCATCTGTTATGCTTTCATTTTCTTTAGTTCATTGGCAAAGCCATAGCCGGCTTCAGTAAAAACATTGAACGTATAGTGAACACCGAGGGACTCAAGCTTTTCTTTTTCGTCGGCATAGCTGGTGGTTGCGGCCATTTTTCCTTTAAAGCCCATTTTACGTATCTGGGTTGCGGCACTGATATTTGCCTGATGAGTTGGTAGTGTTAGCACCACCCATTCCAGGTCGTCTATCAGGTTGGGTGCCGTTGCTTCCATTATATGCAGAATTCGCTGTAATGATCATCAAAATAGTGATGGGTGAAGGCTAACCAGTTGTGCTTTTACATCTGCTGCCAGTTAGTCGATGAGAGGCTATTCTGCATCTGCAATCTATCTTCACAGACCGATGGAAAGTTTAGCTTTGAATCAAACCATTTTTTTAATTATGAAGGTGGTGCTGCTGTGAAATATTTTCTTTGAATTTTTAATAATGGAATGGGTGAGAAGAATTCTCAGAAGTTGATAGTGCTGGTTTTTTTTCGGGTTTTGTGGTTGGTTATTGTGTGGGTCAATGTAGGTTGGGTGAGCCAAAGGCGAAACCCAACGATTTATACGTGGGATTGGAGGGGTGAATAAAATGGGTAAAATAAAAGCAAACTGGATGGGGCCAGTTTGCTTGGGGTGTGCAATTAATTAAAATAATTATTATTGTTTATGGTGTCTGAAATCATGCTGATTCAAAGAGTGATAGTGTGCTTTCAATTAACTCTGGCGCTATTAATTTTGAAGACATAAAGGATCGTTTTGTCTTACTATCGCCGATACAAATTAGTTTTGTATCGTCAGTAAAGTAATCACGTTTGACTTCTTCAATATCAAACAAGGTTGAGTTTGACTGGCTGTTGTTTTTGTATTCGGCAACTGAAAATATTACTTGCTGACCATTGTTTGTTTCCTTTGATAGAAAATCAAAAATGTTTTTCCTGCTTTCTATGTCTATATCTTCTTTGAAAACGGCATCCATTATGAAAGGTAGAGTGTGGAGTGTTTTGTTTTTGCTGACCATTTCATAAAAAGAAAAATTGTAAGCCATCAGCAATTGGTGCAGTTCTACACCTTGGTATGGAAATGCGTTGATGGAGTAAATTTCTTTATACTTGTTTTCTTTTGGCAGCTTAATTTTTAGAGATTTGACTTTGGATTTGAAGATTTTCAGGAATTTTCCATCTGCTTTTTTTCTGAGGTCTTCGATGTCTCCATCTTGGTTCTCCTCTATTTTGCTTGTAATTCCGTCAATTGTTTTTTGGGTGAAAGCTTTTTGTCCTTCAATTTTTTTCAGCATTTTCAAGTTTGACTGATGGTCAATCCAGGAGTTGATGCTAACATTTTCGATTTTAACCCTCTCCATCAAGCCATACTTTTCTTCAAACTCGGATCGCAATTTTTTTATTTTCACTTCTGAAGAATTCAAGGATGAGGATGTTTTTTTTATGTCAGATTTAGTTTTTTCCAGCTCGCTTATGGCATCATTAACATTCTGTGTATACTTGTAAAACTCTCGTAAATCACCAGGAAGTCGCTGTTGGCAAGTTGGGCAGCTGTCTACTTCAGGAACTTGGTGTTTGATGTTTCTGATAACCTGGGATAAAACCTTTTGCCTATTTTTTAGCATGCTGATCTTATTGCAAAGCTTGGTCTGTTCCGATTCTTTTGCAGTCAAGTCATTGTTTAGCTCTTGATACTCATCAAAAAATCTTGATGCTTCTCCTTTTATTTTTTCATCTATAATTTTTGATATTTTAAGTTGTTTATTTCCTTCCTCATAAGATTCAAGCTGTTTAAGTTCAAAAGTCAGCTCCTTTTTTTCTTTCTCTAATTTATATTTTTCGATTTTTCTTGCGTTGCTTTCGATGCCGCAGTAGTAGTCCAGGTAATCATACTTGAAGTCTTTATAAAACCTATAGTTACCTATTGATTCTCGAATGTATACCCAGCCAACAGACTGTGATATGTAATATGGCAGCATAGCTGCTTCCAGAGGGGCCTTTACTTGCTCACCTTGTTGTTGAAGAAGCAGCTTGAAAGAAAACAGACTGGAGATTATATCTTTATATTTTTTATATTCATAAGAGTTGTTTGAATTGATGCCATCAAATCTCATCGGCGGCTTATTGTCAATGGCTAAGACGATAGTGTCATCAGATCTAATGAATGATAATTTGGTTCCTTCATTTTCCTTTGTCAGCTCACAATCTAAACGAAAAATTGTATGTGGATCGTTTATGTCGCTTAAATTTTCTTTAGAATCATTTATACCCATGGAATAAATGATTGATTGGATTAGTGTGCTCTTGCCTGAAGTGTTTCTTCCGTGGATGATGTTTACTGTATCGCTAAAATGAGTGTGAAAGCCATGGCCTTTGTTTTGCGAATAAACTAGAAGACTTTTAAAAATCAGCGAAATCATTCATCCATCCCTCTTGTTTCGACGTATGCTGCAATTATAGAAAATGCCACCATATGGTTTTCTAATCTCGGATCAAATTCTTTTTTATATGTCTTGTACATGTCAACTATACAGTCGGCTTCAGATATGTGCTTCTCATCAATATCTGTTCTATCTTTCACAAAATTGTAGATTTTTCTATATTCTATTTGCTCAATATCCTTGAAATAATCAAAGCAGTTTTTAAGTAGCTCTTCCGATTTTCGTTGTATGGGGAGTGAAATCTCCAGCTGGGCCGCTAACTCTTTAGAGTAGCTTCTCCAAAAATTAAAAGATTTTTTACTTTCTGTCATCATAGAAAAGGTTTCTTCTATTTTTTCTTTGCGGTATTTTTCAAGGTAGTTGTCCCTTTTTAGATTAATTTATACCCGCCCTTTCTCTTTCTGGATTTAAAGCGACTTCATTTATATGGCTCCAATCCCTGATTGCGCCTGGCCATCGCTCTGGATGTTCTGATTTAGCCAATTCATAAACCGCCACTCTCTTTTCAAGTAGTTGCTTGTCTTCATTATTATGGCGCTGGTGCGGCGTCACAAATTTGATACCACTATGTCGATGCTCGTGGTTGTACCAACGTGCAAATTTTAACATCCAGCTTCTGGCATCATCCAGAGTTGCAAAGCCGCTGCTCGGATATTCAGGGCAGTATTTCACCGTTCGAAACAACGATTCTGAATAAGGGTTGTCATTACTGACTCTAGGACGGCTATATGAAGATCCAACACCTAATTCTTCGAGGCGCGCCTTAAAGGTAAAACTCTTCATCGGCGCACCATTGTCAGAATGAAGTACGGGTGGGTTTTTCAAGCAATTTTCTGATAATAAAGTGCGCGCTACCAATACCTTGGCATACTCACCCGATTCCACTTCATAGACTTCCCAGCCAACAATTTTTCGACTGTAAATATCGACAATCAAATATAAATACCAGAACAAGCCTTTGGTTCGAGAAGGTAAATAACTAATATCCCATGTCCAGACTTGATTTGCGCTTGTCGCGATATGCGTTGTCGGCTTTCGCCGTTTATGAGGCTTTTTACTACGGCCTCGATGCGTTAATTGGCCATTTCGTCTTAATACTCTGTACCAAGAGGATTCGCTGGCAATATAGGTGCCGCGATCTGCAAGCGTAGGGACAATCTGACAAGGCGGTAACCGACTGAATTCTTTTTGATTACTAATATTTAATATTGTCTTTTCTTCTTCCTTTGACAGCTTGTTAGCAGGCATATCTTTAACCACCAATGGACGTTGGTCTTCTATAGTTTTGCCTGCTTTGTCTTGCCAACGGTTCAGTGTTTTCAAGCTGATATTCAATATATCAGCAGCTTGGCGACGGCGCGCACCCTCAGTAATGGCTTGATGAAACCATTCCAAACACTGCTGGCGCTGTGCAAGTGACGTTAGTTGTCCTCGCTGTCGATTCCGTACCAAGCATCGAGCTTTTTTGAAAGAATCAACAGCGTGCTCGCCTCTGCAAGTGCTTTATCTTTACGTCTCAATTCTTTTTCTAACTTTTTGATTTTCTTTTCATCTGTTTTTTCTTTAAGCGTTTTTCGAGGCGCTTTGGATGCTTTTTCCGCCGATTGGTTACCGTGAATACAGGCTTGTTTCCATTGCTTTATCTGGTTTGGATACAGACCTTTTTCACGGCAATATTCACTCAGTTCAGCCTCATTAAAGCTGGCAGTTGCAAGGACAACAGCAAACTTAGCTTCAGCAGACCATTGTTCAGAACTCAGATGTTTTTCAGGCATGGGATGACCAGAGAGGTTAAATCGTTTGCGCCAATTGTACAATGCTGCCTCAGAAATACCTTCTTCTTTAGCAAGCACAGGAATAGATAAGCTTTGAGGAGGTAATAATCGTTTTAAAACAGCGTGTTTTCTTTCTTCAGAATAAGAGGGCATGTCCGTAATTCCTGCCATCCTCAATTGAAAAAGGATGGATTAAGTTAAGAGACAACTATCCTGACAGGGCGGGTTTGGTAAATGTTTTTTTTGTATCAGTAAGAGAGACAATGTTCCCATTATTGTAATGCTGTTCGATATTTTGTAGTAATTGGAGTAATGTTGCGATGACAGCTTTGTGGTCATTGATCTTCTTACCAAACCTTTCGTGTGATAACCCTGTGAGCGTTCTTTGCCAACCATTGTATCCCTGTGGCAAGTCAATGAACTGAAAACGGATGTTTTCTAGCTGGTTTTCTTCAAGTAGAGATTCGTCTATACCTTTTAGTATATTTTTCTTTATTTTTGGATCTAGATTGGAATAGTTTGCTTGCAAATTAGATACACTAACAGTTTTAGTTTCTATTCTTACGTTGTCTTCTTTTTGGCTTTTTAATGAGATCTTCTTATTAGTTAAAAAACCAAGAGTGTGGTAGTAATCATCTGATTTTGGGTGTTTGTCATTAAGAAGTTCTTTTCCAACTAATGTTATCTTTCCAATTATTTCACGGAGATCTGTGTTTATTGACCAATCCTTGCTTGATTTTTTTGCCTGGTATGTATCAATATTTTGAATCTTCCCCTCTTCATCTAAAAACGCAAAAAGAAAGTCTTCATGGTGTTCCATGCAAACAAAATAATTTTTTTGCGATAATTCTTCTTGGTTATCAAATATAAGGAAAACGACACAGCATCGCTGAAAAGAATATCCAGATGAACCTTCCACACCAGCATTGCTACTTATCATTATAAAACCCCTTTAGCAGTTGCCACTATCTATGATCACTCAATTGAAATCAATATTAGCCAGATATAGATATTAAAAGACTGTCAATTTAAATAGTGTTGTCTCAACTTGAGCATTGTTTCAGCCAGTTTAAAAAATGTACTGTGCATTTCAACTTAGTTAGGACAACTGTGTTTTTTCACAGTTACGATAAACGTGAATATGCCTCAGCGGGGGATATTTAATCCATTGCTTGTTGCTGATTCTATAATGGAATTTCTTTTGGTCAATGTAAATGCTTGATTTGGGTGTTCATTAGGTATGATTTTAATGCTGTGGCGTTGATTTTGAGTGTAATCAGAGCATATGTGGATCGGATTGAAAATATCAGGGTGCATACTTTTATTATTTATTTGATCCTCCTTTATCACTGGGGTATAGCAATAGTTAATATGCTTTGTGGATTTTATTTGTTGCGTGTTCGGTGTATTAAATAGAGCTAGGTGGTTGCCGCTGCTATAGGTGTTCCCATCCATTGTGATTGGGTTGGATGGGATTGAGCATTAGAGCGTACAGATTTTACCGTCCCTGGCCATGGATCCCGTACTTCCATGTGCAGGATGACGCGTTGCCCAGCAATTAGCTGCGGTGGTGTTGTAAGTGCTGCCAAGCAATGAACGGGGTGTGATGGTTGTGTCGCGAGTGCAGTGTAATAAATCGAGCTCTGTGGTTACAGCGCGGTTGGTGAGGGTGATGCAAGGGCCAGCAAGTTACTCCATACCGTCATTCCGGGCAGGGAAGCCGGAATCTATAAGCCATGGATGGTAATGGTTGAGGTTGGTAGGTAGTTGCTGGTTTAACTTCCCTGTCCATGGGTCCCCGCCAATCCCTGGCGAGGATGACGCGTTGCCCAGCAATTCAATGCGGTGTTTGTGTTTAGTGGTGCCCAACAATTAACTCCGGGTTACAGGCACAAAAAAAGCGCCGAAGCGCTTTTTTTGTTCAATGCAAAGTCAGCGAAAAACTATTCGTCTTTCGGCTTTGCTTTGGCTTTTGCCTTAACTTTCTTTTCTTC
Source organism: Pelagibaculum spongiae (assembly GCF_003097315.1). Classification (NCBI taxonomy): domain Bacteria; kingdom Pseudomonadati; phylum Pseudomonadota; class Gammaproteobacteria; order Oceanospirillales; genus Pelagibaculum; species Pelagibaculum spongiae. The sequence continues at coordinate 574,148 of NZ_QDDL01000002.1, read as the reverse complement.
AATTGCCCATTTGCCGTCACTGAAGAAACCTTTCCAGCCGGTCGCTTTGCCTTCAATTTCAGACATAATATATTGCTGGGCTGTTTTACGGGAATAACGAATAGTCGTTGGATTTCCGTCGGTATCTTTTTGTGGAGCGTCACACAGGAAATGATATTTCTCTGGTAACTGGGCTTTTACTGGTGCGATTTCGCTCACTAATGGCGCACGGGTCTCGCGGTTACGCGGGAAGCCAGATGCTGCCAGGAACAAGCCTGAGGCGCCGTCACGTAATACGTAATGGTCGTCCACCTTTAAACACTGCAGATCCGGCATATCGATCGGATCCATTTTCGGTGGCGCAGCCTGACCGCTCTTTAATAGTTTGCGGGTATTTTTACAATCTTCGCCGGTACAACCGAAATATTTGCCGAAACGGCCGTTTTTCAGCTGCATGTCTTCGCCACATTTATCACATTCGATAATTGGGCCGTCGTAGCCTTTAATGCGGAATTCGCCGGTTTCAATTTCATGGCCGGGGCAATCTGGGTTATTACCGCAAACATGCAATTTGCGTTTTTCATCGATCAGATACGCTTCCATTGCCGTTTCACAAATTGGGCAACGGCGCTTGGCACGCAATGCATTAGTTTCGGCTTCTTCATCTTCCAGGCCGGCAGCGATGGCTTCGTCGCCTGCGGTTAGGTTGATGGTGCACTTGCAACGTTCTTTCGGTGGCAAGGCATAGCCGCTACAACCGAGGAATACACCGGTGCTGGCGGTACGAATCATCATTGGGCGGCTGCAATCTGGGCAATTAACATCGCCAATGTCGGTTGGCGTGTTAGCGCGCATACCGCCATCTTCAGAAGGCTTGTTGGCTTTTAACAGCTGCTCAGAGAATCCTTCATAGAAGTTGTCCAGCGTGTTGATCCACTGCTGTTTGCCTCTAGCGATCTGGTCGAGGTTTTCTTCCATGCTGGCGGTAAAGCCAAAGTCCATCAGACCTGAGAAAGATTCCACCAAACGGTCGGTAACGATATCGCCCATTTTCTCGGCGTAGAAGCGGCGGTTTTCCAGCTTCACATAGCCACGATCTTGAATGGTTGAAATGATTGATGCGTAGGTAGATGGACGACCAATACCCTGCTTCTCAAGCTCTTTAACCAGACCGGCTTCAGTGAAGCGGGCGGTTGGCTTGGTGAAGTGCTGGGTTGGGTCCAGTTTGTTCAGCTTGAGGATTTGCCCTTGCTTAATGTCTGGTAGCTCGCGGTCTTCTTCGCGCTTGCTAGCAGGTTTGCTGACTCGGGTGAAACCATCAAAAATCAGAACGCGGCCACGCAGTTTCATTTCAAATTCACCGGCGGTAACCGTTAGTGAAGTGCTTAGATATTCTGCGTTTGGCATTTGGCATGCCACAAACTGAGTCCAGATTAACTGGTACAAACGTTGGGCGTCACGCTCCATATCCGATAACAATTCACCCTTCATTTTGACATTGGTTGGGCGAATCGCTTCGTGAGCTTCTTGAGCACCTTGCTTGCTTGAGAAAGAAACCGGTGCTTCAGGTAAATATTTGGCACCGAACTCTTCATTAATATATTCGCGGCACGCTTCTACTGCTTCGCTACTCAAGTTGGTTGAGTCGGTACGCATGTAGGTGATGTGGCCGCCTTCATACAACCGCTGCGACATGGTCATGGTTTTCTTAACAGAGAAACCCAGACGCGTACTGGCAGCTTGCTGCAAGGTGGAGGTAATAAAAGGTGCGCCGGCTTTGGCCTTGGTTGGCTTTTGCTCGCGCTTGCTGACCACATAAGCAGCATTTTGCAGTAGTGCGACGGCGGCATCTGACTGTTGCTGATTGGTTGGGCGGTAAGCTTTGCCGTTGTGCTTGGTGACTTCAAATGGCAGCGCTTCGGTGGCTGATTCCTTAGAAGTTTGACCGTCGCTTAACATGGCATTCATTTGCCAGAATTCTTCTGGAATGAACTTGCGGATTTCCCGCTCACGCTCAACGATTAATCGCACTGCAACGGATTGAACACGCCCAGCACTTAAACCGCGCGCCAGTTTGCTCCACAGCAGCGGAGAAACCATGTAACCCACCACACGGTCTAGGAAGCGGCGAGCTTGTTGGGCATCGACACGGTCTTGGTCGACTTTGCCAGGTTCTTTGAAAGCTTCCTGGATGGCCGTTTTGGTGATTTCGTTGAACACCACGCGACGGAATCGGGAGTCGTCGCCACCGATTGCCTGTTGCAAGTGCCATGCAATTGCTTCCCCTTCACGGTCCAAATCCGTTGCGAGGTAGATGACGTCAGCATCGGCTGCCAGTTTTTGCAGCTCAGCTACCACCTTCTCTTTATTGGGAAGGATTTCATAGCGCGCTTTCCAACCGTCGTCAGGGTCAATGCCCATTCGTTCGATTAGTTGGCTTTTTTGCTTTTTCGCCTGGTGCAAAGCTTTAGCTACGGGTTCCATTTTACGGACCCGAGCAGATTCTTTTGCTCTGGCGCTGGCATCTACCGGCTTTTTGTTACCCCCTGCGGTAGGGAGATCACGAATATGACCGACGCTGGACTTCACAATAAAGTTTTTGCCCAGATATTTGTTGATGGTCTTGGCCTTGGCTGGCGACTCGACTATGACCAGTGATCTTCCCATTGGTATCCCTGCAGATGATGCTTATATAAACGCTGGTAGTTCCAGAGCGGTGGAACGTATATAGCAGCTTTATCGTAGCGTCAAGATAAAGCATGCATGTAACCGCAATGTGCTTGGTGCTATTCATTGGCACAAAAACGATCACTACTGAAGCAAAATAGATCGTAATTTCAGTAAATTGCAATTACTGGCGATATTTTTAGCTAAATTCGCTCAGTTGCCGAGCACCGCAGCTACCATTGCGGCTGATGATCAATATGTCAATCTGTCAGCAAAAACTTATTTCAGATAAACAGCAACTTGCTGAGTTGATGATCGCTACTGGTCGGGTTAATTCCGCAGAAGATCTGATATCAACCGAAAGTAGCGCTCGCTGATTGCTTGGTTAATGCCTCGTCAAGGTTGACATGAACCGTAAAGCATCTTCTACGGTTCATATTACCCAGCAAAAACGGGCTCAAAATTTGTCGAAATTTAATCAAAAACCACGGTTTTATTTCCGTGCAGCAATACCCGATCTTCTAGGTGATAGCGCAGGCCGCGTGACAGCACCATTTTCTCAACATCACGGCCCATTCGCTGCATATCTTCGGTGGTATCGCCATGGTCAATTCTCAAAACATCTTGCTCGATAATCGGCCCGGCATCTAAGTCGGTAGTGACATAATGGCAGGTGGCACCAATCAGCTTTACCCCGCGAACAGATGCCTGGTGATAAGGTTTGGCACCGGCAAATGAGGGTAAAAAACTGTGGTGGATATTGATAATTTGCCCCGGATAACGAGTGCAAACGGCTTCGGGCAAAATTTGCATGTAGCGGGCCAAAATGATGGTGTCGGCCTGATATTGTTCGATCAATTGTTCGACCGCGGCAAAGTGCGGTGCTTTGTTTTGCTTATCGACCGGAACATGGTGGTAAGGGATTTCCATCCATTCGCACATACCGCGAAGATCATCGTGATTAGAGATTACCGCCACAATATCGCAATTCATTTCGCCACTTTTCCAGCGAAACAAAATGTCATTCAAGCAGTGGGCTTCTTTGCTGACCATCAGCACGACTTTAGGTTTTTGCTCGCTGGCGGTGATCTGCCATTCCATTTCAAAACGGCTGGCAATTGGCGCAAACAGTGCTTTGAACTGATCAAGACCAATGGTGATGGAGTCTGTGATAATTTCGTGTCGCATAAAAAACCAGCCGGACTCGGTATCTGAATGGTGATTGGCTTCGATAATCCAGCCACCATGGCAGGCAATAAATTCACTGACTTTAGCAACAATTCCAACCCGATCGGGGCAAGATACAGTCAGGCGATACACCGGCTTCATACGAATGCTCTCTCTATATTGGCTGTAAGGTTTTAACGAAAAACTGAACTGATCATTGGTAAGACCAATATTTAACAGGAAGCTTTTCTGAAAACCAGTCGATTTCCGTTAAACTCGCTTTCACCCGACGAACTGATAACCCTTCGAGTCTGATCATGGCCTTTCAACTTCATCCGCAGCTGGCTGCTGATACCGTCAAACTAGGTGACTTTCCTTTGTGCAGTGTTTTGCTGGCAAAAGATGCTTTGTATCCTTGGTGTATTTTGGTGCCGCGCCGAGATGAGATTCGAGAAATTCATCGTTTGTCTGAAGCCGATCAGCAGCAGTTGCTGAAAGAGTCTTCTTTACTAGCGGCCACCATGGAACAGCTGTTCTCGGCCGAAAAAATGAACATTGCAGCGCTGGGCAATATGGTGCCTCAGCTTCATCTGCATCATGTGGCGCGTTTTTCTAATGACTTGGCTTGGCCTAGTCCTATTTGGGGGCGTTTTGCTGCTCAAGCTTATTCAGAGGCGGCATTGGCTGAACGAGTAAGCCAATTGAAACAAACGCTGAACGAGTATTTTGTAGCGTAATTTTTGAACGTGGCTGGTTGTTATCCTCCGCGTCATTCTCGCCCTAATCCGTGCATCCTTGCACTTCCTATACGGGATGACGGGATTCAGCAATGAACGCCTGCCATAAATTTCACAATTGATTTTCAGGAGAGTGCACATGGCGCTTAAATTTAAAACCATTCCGGTGACCCACTTTTCCCAGAATTGCACCCTGCTGTGGTGTGATGAAACTAACCAGGCAGCGATTGTTGACCCGGGCGGTAATCTGGAGCGTATTGAAGCGGCATTGCAAGAAACGGGTGTTGAGCTGAAACAGATTTTGCTAACCCATGGCCATTTGGATCATGTCGGTGGAACCGGTGATTTAGCCGAGCAAAAAGGCTTACTGATTTATGGCCCGCATCTGGCAGATGCTTTCTGGATTGAAGCACTCGATGACCAAGCAAAACGGTTTTATCTCGATCCGGTCACCGGCTTTACTCCAACCAAATGGCTGGATGACGGCGATAGCGTTCAAATTGGTAATCAAACCTTGGAAGTGTTCCATACCCCGGGCCACACGCCAGGCCATATCACTTTTTTGAATCGAGAAAATAAACTGGCAATGGTCGGTGATGTTTTGTTTGCCGGTTCAATTGGCCGAACAGATTTTCCCGGCAGTGACCACCAGGCATTAATTAATTCAATTCGCGACAAGCTGTTCCCGCAAGGTGATGACATTGAATTTATTCCCGGCCACGGCCCACGTTCTACTTTTGGTGCCGAGCGCGAGAGTAATCCGTTTGTAGCTGATAGTAAATTTGGTTAAATAAAATAAATTTTTAAAGTAAAAAAAAGGTGTCGACTGTCACCTTTTTTTTTATTTTAAAAATTTGAACGAGTTGGCATTTTAATGAAATCATAAATTATGCTTTTTTTCTTTTTATTTAATAGTTTGTAGTTAGAGCGAGATAGTTGGTCACTTAATATCCGTTGCATGTGGATTTTAAAAAACTTATTTAATGAATTACTGAAAATCCAAGTCAGATATGTACATGCAGTTTTCTGAATTAAAGTTGGGCGACATTGTCTTTATGAATGGCCAAGGGACAAACGGTGCTTCTGTAATTAAAGCGCAAACTGCTCTACAAAAAGTTTGTCTTTTTGGCCGTGATAGTTGGCAAACTAGAGCAGCGAGTCCCGAAACATATCACTGCGGAATAGTATGCCATGTTGAAAAAAATAAAGTTGAACTAGCCCATGCTGCCAGTAAAGGATTTGCCCGCATAGAAATAGCAGCTGACACGCTAGGCTCAGAAACAGGATTGTACGAAGGAAGTTCGTTCAAAGTGTTTCGATGTCAATCATGTCGAGGCTTGGCTGATTTATCGGGAATAATTGCTAGAAAATGGGTGCCTTGCAATAGCCAACCACGCTTTTGGAAGGGTGAAGAATACTATTACGGCCCTGCTGCTTACAGTGCACGAAAAGCCTACCGAACTTTTGGTCGCTCATCTCATTATGGTTCAGGGGCAAAACAGCAAGCTGCTTTATATTTTCAACATCAGGATGGTTCAGTTCCTGCGCTGCATAATGAAACAGGTATCAAACAAATGTTTTGCTCTATGTTTGTCGTTGCTATCTGGCAGGCCGCAGCCGGACCAGATGCTTCAGCACAAGTAATGGCTAAAGATGCTCGCTTTACTAGTCCGATGGCCTTGGAAGGTTATTTAGTACAGAACAATTTCTGGGATGAACTAGGGGGTCTAGATCGCTCATGGCTTAGTAGTTAATTAACTTGTTTGCAGAGTATTACCAGAGATAGACTCACTTACCTTAGCTAAAGGTGATGAGTTTTAGCGTGTGTGGTAAAAAATTAGAAAAAGTGCAGTTTGAGTATCTCCCAATCAATTTTTCACAGGATAAAGACATTTGTCTTAGCTTCCGCCGTGATGCCCATATGGTCAGCTTTGGTTGTCTAGATAATTATGATCCTGCCAATACCCTGCAGTGGTATCAAAAGCTTTTGAGGATTTATCCTGAAGGTTTTGTTCATGTCTGGTTAAATCGGCAAATCATTGGTCAGCTGGAATTCAATGCAACGCTCACTGCGCCTAATGGGCAAGCTGGTGGCTATGTCTACTTCATTTACCTGATTCCTGAGTACCGGGGCTGTGGTTTTGGTAAGCAGCTGTTGGACTATGCTACCCAGCATTTAGTATCGAAAGGCTGTAAGCAAGCGGCGCTGCGTTATATTGAAGGCAATTATCGAGCGGAGAATCTTTACTTAAAAAATGGTTGGGTTAAACAAGGCCTGCTAAAAAGTAGCCCTCAGCTAATGGTGAAGGATTTAACTGGAGAAAATAATGAAAATTAATATCCATTTAGTCGATGCATTTACCGACCAAATTTTCAAAGGTAATTCGGCGGCTGTGGTGATTACTGAGCAATGGCTCGATGATGAATTAATGCAGTCAATCGCATTTGAAAACAACCTTTCAGAAACCGCTTTTTTGGTTCCAGTGGTTTTAGGTCAATATCAGATTCGTTGGTTCTCACCACTGACTGAAGTCGATTTTTGTGGTCATGCTACCTTGGCATCATCGTCAGTTATTTTTGAGCAACAGCCTCAACTAGAACAGATTATATTCACAGCAGATGCAGTGGGCGAACTGGTAATTACTCACAAGCCTGATGGTTTAATTGAAATGCAGTTTCCCAATTTAAAACCACAGGCTGTTTTGAATCCGCCGCAGCAAATCGAAAAAAGCTTGTTAATTAATTGCCAGCCGGTGCAATCGATAGCGGTATTAAAGAACCGACAAGCTTATGTGGTGGTGCTTAGTAATCCACAAGATATTTTAACGGTTGAAGCAGACTGTGAATTACTCAAACAATTAGCACCTTTAGATGTTGTAGTTACTGCTGATGTATCGATGCTGCAGCAAGTAGGCAATCTAGACGTAACTAATTTCGATATTATCTCACGCTATTTTTGGCCAGCTAATGGTGGTGCAGAAGATCCGGTAACTGGCTCAATTCATGCGGCGCTAGTGCCCTATTGGGCTGAACAGTTGGGCAAGCAGAAAATTACTGCATACCAAGCTTCAAAACGTGGTGGTACGCTTTATTGTGAGCTGGTTAGGGGCGGCGTAATGGTTTCAGGTTATACTCGGAAGTACCTGCAGGGGGAAATTATTTTGTAGTGAAAAATAAGCAATTAATATCCCTTATTTTTGCTTGAATGTATAGCCATGCATTTCAATTTGTAAACTAGTGTATATAATGCACCTTCTATAAAAACGGGAGGTAATTCTTTGCATTCTTGTTTGTTATAAATCACAAGAATGAACTGAATATTTTTATGAAGAAACTAGTAGTTATTGCTCTAACCCTAATGATTGTTGCTTGCCAAAGTAATCCTGAAAAAGCCAATAAGCCAGTAGCAAAAAGCAATGGGGTTTACGATAGAATTTTTACACAAGCAATGGTGATGGGTTGTAATAAAAAGCACCCGGGATCACAAGATATCTGTAAGTGCCATGGGCAAGTAATATTTGATAATACTCCAGCTGATGTAAAGCAGGGATTAATGCTTGGCACAGTCTCTGCGGGTAAATTGGCTGCTATTTTGATGCAAAATCAAGATAAGCTCGATGCATGTGGTGCTTTCCCTGAAGATAAGAAAGAACCAATAGAGGCTAATCTTATAGATTCTTGTGCAATAGAAGATAATGATAGTATTTATTACACGACAGGAAGCGAAGTACCTACTTTTAAAGCGGTATTAACCCAAGAACAACAAGAGCAATTAGCTTCAGTAGATGAGTCGGTTACTGACCAACAATTGAAAGAAGCTTATTGGAAGCCACTTCGAGAAAAAATACAAAATCTGATGAAAGATTCAGGTATTAAGCTAGATGACTTCTCTCGTAAAATGATGATAGACGCACAACAGGAAGTTGAAGTTTGTACCATGCAGGCCCAGAAAAAATTCTACTTACCTGAAGAGTTAAATGCTGTCCGCAAGCTTGCATATAGCGGTGCCAGCTTAGATGAAACTGTAGAGTTGATGCTTGCTTTAGGCTATCAACGCCGAGGTTCAGATATTTCGAGGCAACAACAAGATGATCGCATTAGCGAGTTGTTGAAATGCGAAGTTAGAAAATGTAATAAAAAATAATTAATCGAAGGGAGCTTAGGCTCCCTTTTTTAATTCAAACCCTTCATCCAGCCAGCCACAGACCCCGCCAATCATTTTTTTAACTGGTCGATTTAATTTTGCCAGTCGAATGGCGGCTTTCTCGGTGGCATTGCAATGTGGCCCGGCGCAATAAACTACAAACAAGCTATCTAATGGAAAACGCTCGAGGTTTTTCTGATTAATCTGGCTCCATGGCAGGTTGATTGCTGCTTCGATATGACCTTGTTGAAACAGTTCTACACCGCGAACATCCAATAAAATAAAGTCTTGTCGTTGGTTACTGATTGCATGGTGAATATCCCAGCAATCGGTTTCATATTGCAGTAAGGATTGAAAATGCTTTAACGCCAGTTCACTGGCGGCGGCTGGCGCTCGGGATACTGCAGAGCTCATAATTTCTCCTTTTTAGTCTCTTTGGGTTGGCGTGATTGAATGAATTTTACTGGGCGCGCAGGCGAGCCGCTTACGCTCTTAGTAAACTTGTTCTGCAAAAGCAGTGATGGAGGAAAATACTTTATTTCACTCAGCCTGTTTTGCAGTGCCTAAGTATTCTGGCCTGTTGCGAGTCATCTATCGATATGTCTCAAAGACAATGCTCGTTAATATTCAGCCAAAGTGTTAAAGCGTGCTATAACAGGAGCCTGTTAGTAAAAACGGCAAATTCTATGGCACAAACCACAGTGAGTCCCAAGGTGGCGATTCTGGCCCACCCACAGGCTTCGTTATTTGAATTAGGTTGTGCGGTTGAGCTGTTTGGTTTGCCTCGACCTGAGATTAATCATTGGTATGCAACTCAGGTGGTGGCGTGGCAGGAAAATCAGCTTTCGGCGCTGTGTGGCATTCAACTTCAAATAACCAAAATTTCTTGTTTAGATAAGTTTAGCCACTTAGTGATTCCGTATTGGCCAGTGAATAACACAGAAATTGATCAAAAATTGCGACAAGCGATTATTCAATTTTATCAAGCGGGGAAAGTTATTGTTTCCTTCTGTTCGGGTAGTTTTTTATTAGCTGAAATTGACTTATTAAATAATCGAAATGCGACTACGCATTGGCGTTACGCCGAGCAATTTAAAGCACGCTTCCCGCAAATAAATTATGTTGATGATGTTTTGTATCTATTCGATGGCAAGCTAGGTTGTTCTGCAGGTAGTGCAGCAGCGTTAGATTTAGGCATCGAAGTAATTCGACAGGACTATGGTTATCAAATAGCTAATCAGGTCGCTAGGCGATTAGTCATGTCGGCACATCGGGCGGGTGGCCAGTCGCAATTCGTTCAAACACCGTTGCTAGCAGTGCCGAATCAGTTTGCTGCCACATTGGACTGGGTGATTAGCCATTTGGCAGATCCAATTGATATTGATTTTCTAGCAGCTAAAGCAAATATGTCGCGCCGGACTTTTGATCGAAAGTTTCGCTCCAGTTTTAATCTAAGTGCCCAGCAATGGCTCAGCCAGCAACGAATTATAAAAGCGAAACAGTTATTGGAGTCAGAAAGTCATGCGGTAGAGAAGGTTGCAGAATTATCTGGTTTTAACAATGCCACTGCAATGCGTCATTATTTCAGGAAATTAGTCGGTGTAACGCCAGTGCAATATCGTAAGCAATTTTCCAGTTAAACTGAATTTATTTTTAAGTTTTACAGTGCGGTCAGATATTTTTTAGGGTTGAAGAAATCTAAAGTTATTCTGAGTGTAGAGTGTTAAAAATGCTTAGCACATTTTTATAGGGTTTACGCAAAATAGAATTAAATTTTGCAAGAAATAGAGTGTAATATCTGGCTTGGCTGTTGTAAGCGGATAAGTTAGGCTGGCTACCAGTTGTAAATCACCCATGGTTAAATCATGTTGCGCTAGGGTATTTGTGAGTAGGATTATATCAGTTTTATTTCCGATGCTATCTCGTATTTATGGTTGCTGGCAATGGCTAGTATTATGCTGACTTGGCTGTTGTAAGAGGATAAGTTAGGCTAGCTACCAGTTGTAAATCACCCATGGTTAAATCATGTTGCGTTGGGGCATTTTAGGCACCAGTTTTATTTCCGATACAGTGGCACAAGCGATTGTAAATGATCTAGGTTCTTCAATTCAGGCGGTGGCAGGTCGGCGTCAGCAGGCGGTTGATCAGTTCAGAGACAAGTTTCCGGTAGTGACGGGTTATACCGATTTCCAAGCATTGATAAATGATCCAGAGGTTGACCTAGTCTACGTGGGCTTGCCCAATCACCTACATCATCAATATATTATTGCTGCATTAGAAGCTGACAAACATGTGTTGAGTGAAAAGTCCTTATCAATTGATATAGATAAAACGCAACAAATTGTCGACGCAGTTAAAAAAAGCACCAATTTTTTTATTGAAGGCTTAATGTATTTGCACCACCCTTTGGTTTATCAGCTGCAGCAACTAATTCAAGATAAAACGATAGGTGAATTAAAATCTATTAGTGGCTCTTATTGTGCTGATATCGCGAAGTTTGTTAACCCCGATAGCAAAGGTGCAATTTATAACCTGGGCTGTTATCCAATATCTTTAATGCATCTAATGATTAAAACGGCATTTCCTGAAAATGCGTTTGAAAATTATCAATTAGCAGCCCAAGGCAGTATTTCTGAAAAAGACCACAATATTTGTGATGCTTCATTGAGCTTGAAACTTAGTAATGGATTGACGGCGAGAATTCATACCGCAGAAACTTATGGGATGGCGCACCAATTTACCTTGGTTGGTGACAAGGGCACGATTAACTTGTTGAGTAATCCATGGCTGCCTGAAGCCAAAGATAATCAGATTGAACTCAAACTATATGACCAACCAACACAGCTGATTGAGCTAGATGCTGAGGGTGATGCTTTTCTCTACCAGACAAGACAAGTACGTCAGGCGATAGAGCAAGGCCGCCAATTTCTGCCAGATTCTTGCCCAACTATCGACGATTCACAGCAAATCATGCGGCTATTAACTGACTGGGAATCCGCTGCTCGAGCGAGTTGTGGATAACCAATACTTATTGTTGATTAACTTGAATTTTAATTTATTTCAGAATGACGATGTTTGTTGTTAGAATGCCGCCAGTTTTGAAGAGAGATTTATCTATGCCAATTTATGTAGTGGGCCATAAGATCCCTGATTCCGATTCGATTTGTAGTGCTATCGCATTAGCTCATTTAAAGAACCAGATCGGTGAGCCAGCAGTTGCGACACGTCTGGGTGAGTTGTCACCAGAAACTCAATACATTCTGGACAAGTTCGGTTTTGAAACTCCGGAATACAAAACCAGCTATGCCGGTGAGAAAATCTTCATTGTTGACCACTCTGAAGTAGGCCAAGCTCCAGATGATGTTGCTGATGCAACTATCGTTGGCATTGTGGATCACCATAAGCTGGGTGATTTGACAACATCTACTCCTTTGGAATGCTGGATTCGTCCTGTAGGTTGTTCTAATACCATCATCAAGCAGATGTATGACTTTTACGGTATTGAGATTCCAAAGAATGTTGCCGGCGTGATGCTGTGCGCCATTTTGAGTGACACGGTTATCTTCAAATCGCCTACTTGTACACCTGTTGATAAGGCAGCGGTTGAAGATCTGGCCAGACTTGCCGGTGTTGATGACATCGTTGCTTTGGGCATGGAAATGTTCAAAGTGAAATCTGCAGTTGAAGGCACGCCAGTTCGTGATCTGGTTAAACGTGACTTCAAAGATTTCGATATGAATGGCCACAAAGTTGGTGTGGGACAGTTAGAAGTTATCGACCTGGCAGTATTTGATTCAATCAAAGATGATCTGCAAGCCGATATCGCTGCATTGAAAGAAGAAGGCGGCCGTCACAGCGTATTATTGTTGCTGACCGATATCATGCGTGAAGGCTCAGAAATGCTGGTTGTAAGCGATTCTGCAGACTTAACCGAGCGCGCTTATGGCAAGCCAACTACCGACGGAAAAGTCTGGTTAGAAGGTGTATTAAGCCGTAAAAAACAAGTGATCCCATCGCTGCAGGATGCGTTTAAATAAATCTGCTTTAAAAGATTGAACACAAAAAAGCCGAGCTAAATAGCTCGGCTTTTTTATACTGCTATTAAAATAATGAATAAGATTGATTGAGGTTGTCATGTTAGAAACTTACACCATCGCATTTACCACTTTTTTTGCCACTATTGGCCCGCTAGACGTTGTCGCTATTTTTATCGGCCTGACTGCGACATCTTCTGCTGCCAGTCGGCGTGCTATGGCAATTAAAGGGTCGATTATTGCCACGTTAATTTTGGTGTTTTTTGCTCTGGTAGGTCAGTTTATTCTGGATAATCTGGGGATTTCTCTGGCAGCGTTAAAAGTAGCTGGTGGTATTTTGCTGTTATTAATTGGCATTGATCTGGTATTTTCTCCTGCGGCTTCTGCTGCTGAAGAAGAGAGTCAAGAGTCTGATGAAAAACAGGATATTTCAGTATTTCCATTGGCAACTCCTTTGATTGGTGGGCCGGGTGCAATGGGTGCGGCAATTCTGTTGATGGCAGATAATACGGGGCATTGGGGTGACCAAGGTGTGGTCATTCTTGCACTAGTTTCGGTTACAGCATTAACACTGGTATTATTGTTATTAGCTAACCGGGTACAGCAGTTATTCGGGTTAACTGGTATGCATGTAATTAGCCGGGTATTTGGTGTTTTACTCACGGCGTTAGCAGTTCAGTTTATGTTTGATGGTATTAAGCAAAGTGGTTTGCTGGGTAGCTAGCCTAGGGTATCGAGAGCAAGGAGCCTTAATTAGCTTTACGCTATAAAAAGTACTCCCTGAATTCAAATCTTAAGTGCATAACCCAGTAATTGTTTTCTACTGATCTTGGTTTCTGCTTCAAATGCTTCGTATGCAGTTTGGTAATTCAAACATTTTCTTGGGCGACTATTCAATCGATCAACCGCTTCTATCACTTCTTGGTTTTTAACATTTTTCAAAGACATTGTCTTTGGGAAGTAACGTCGTAACAATCCATTGGCATTTTCATTCTGCCCCCTTTCCCAAGAGCTATAAGGTTTTGCAAAATAATTGTCGCACTTAATTTTTTTGCTTAAGTTTTGATGGCTAGCGAACTCTCTTCCATTATCAAATGTTATTGTTTTAACATGCTTTTTAAGCGGCAGTAGTAAGCTAATCAGCGCCCCGACAACATTTTCTGTTGTTTTTTTGTAACCATTCAGCATGTCACACCAACCGATCCAATTTCTCCTGAATAAAGTCCGGCCATTTACCCGCAAATAATAACGACAAAGCTTCCCCAACACCGACCCCATGTTTTTGGCAGGTCGATATATAGCTCCGGATTCTGCAATACGCTTTCACGCCATCCCATGAGCGGAAGCAGCCTGATATCTTCTGCTGAACCTTGCTCATACGGAAGTCCCGTTCACCCTGATTATTGGTAAACGGTGCTCGGGTATTACTCATAAACCGCAGCACGTCTGCTTCAAAATCCCGCAGCCGTTCTAATAAATTTCTCGATTTACTTCGTGCTAATTTCCCTCGTTTTAATTGACCTTTTTTATCCGCTTTTTTTGGCTCAGGTGCCGGGCATTCCCGATCACCTGCTTTTAATATTTTTCGATATCGCTTCACCCATTTTTGACACTGCTTTTCATCCAACTCACCCCCCGCCTCATTGACTGCTGTATTCATTTCATAAAGCAGATCTTCCATTGCCTTGGCCCACTGCTGGCCATCTTGCTCATGGGCTCGCGCCAATTCACGTACATGATGGGCGTTACACAATACATGCAAGCACAGCACAAATCGGTAGTAGCTTTTCCAGTGATCGTGTACCAATAAACCGGTAAATTTAGGCAAGATGTCGATCGCTTCCATTGCCTCGATACCTCTTGATTCATGCGCTTCAATCCACGTCCAGCGGTCATTGCTCGCGACATGTAGCCACTTTCGTTTACCATTGATATTGACGCCGGTTTCATCGGCATGAATCAAATCTCCAGCACGCAAAATAGCCGGTACTAACTGAGCAAATGGCTTCAGTCGATGAAAAGCTTCCTGATTAAAATTGGCAAGGCTACCGGTGCTGATTGGCGCATCCAATATCTCAGCGAAGTGCTTTTGAGTCCGTTCATAAGGAATCAGCTGGTAGCTCGACATATAAACCGCGTTGGCTTTAAACTCATTGCCATATTGTATTGGCCGAGTGACCCCTTGCGGAAACTCAGCAACAAACTGGTTACCCTGCTCGTCTTGTAGAATCTGCGCCCGATATTCGGTGACATATCGGGTAATACGAACATCAACTACTTGGCGGCTTTCACTGCCAACAACACGGTATTTTCCTTTCGGCAATTGGCTACGATCAATCGTAATATCCAGCACTTCATCTGGGTCTTTCACCGGTGATAAATTACTGCCTTTATGGCCAGGCTGCCCGCCTGGGTTTTTATTGCTTTTGGCGCGCGATTTCTTTTCTCGATTAGGATCTGCCGATGGCGGAATGCTGGAGTTTTTGCTGTTTAGCCCTTTGCTATCAAGCAATATCTTAACGACGAGCATCAGCATACGAACCATCGCCACCAGTTCGGGCGGTAAGCGTTTGCTTTTGGCTAACAAGCGCTCGGTTTCAGCGATGGTTTTATTAATTTCGATTGAGTCCATGCGGTTATTATCGCACAGGTTTTCAGGGTGGTTTTTTTGTCTCTGAGGCTTACTGTGGCGACTTTTTAGAAGCGGAATGCTGATGCGCTATTCTGAGCAAAAAACATTGATAATCAGGTGTGTTAATAGCAGTTTAATGCGGCGTTTAAGTGGTATTCTAAAAGAGGTGCTTAAATTCGGGAAAATATCAAAAAACCTGTCAAGCGATTTTTATATTAAATTGTGCTGAATGGTTACGTTTTTTTATGAACCGGCATTGCCAGACGAAGCTTGCTCTTTCGCTCATCAATCGTTGCAATCGCACCTTGGTGACCTTTTCCAATAATGGTATCAGCTTCCCAGTCTCCAATACGTGCTCTGGTATCAACAATGGTTGGGCGATCTTCTATTCCTATCCGCCCTGGAATACCTTTGCACGAGCCACCGGAACTACCGTATTTCTTTCGATAAGGTTTTAATTTCCTGGGCAAGTAGCGATACAGTAACCCGCCTAATCTTTTGTCTTTACGAATAAAATTATAAATCGTCTGATGGTGCATCTTAAACAAACCATCTTTGCCTGCGCGCCCCGCAATTTGTTCCGGACTCCAATTTTCCTTTAATCCATAGCAAATATAATCGACAGTAGCGCCAGTAATCTTTCTCTGTTTAGGCTTGTCTTCAAGGCGTTTCTGGGCAAATGCTTGAGCTTGTTTATGGCGATAGCCTCGTAATCCTGTGTTGCGTTTCACTTCTCTGGAAAGTGTACTCTGGTTGCGCTGAAGGCTGCTGGCGATAGTGTTAAGCGAGTCACCCATTTTCAAGCGTGTCTCAATATAGTATCTTTCTTCGGAGCTCAGATGTTTGTAGCCCATAGTGGCCTCTGTTTGGTTTGGTCGCCAACAGAGAAAATATCTGAGCTCTTCTTTTAGCTCAACCTCTGTTAGCGAACAGAGGTTATGCACTTATGATACGAATCCGCGCTCTTTTGAATGTAAATCACTTCTCATTTATTACTTTTCCTGTCGATTTTTTTCAAAATTATAGAGAAGTTGAAAAGCTAAAGTTATTGATTGTTTTAACAATAAAAATATACGTTAGACTTTATCGTAATTTCTTTTTTACACATAATAGCTGGCTTTAATTTATTGATACTCTAATCATGGACTAAAGAGAGTTTATATTGCAGGGATGTTCTTTGTTATCAAAGATTTGTTAGTTGTAGTAAGGATTTCTGTAAGGTGTTAAATGCTTTCTAAAGTTATGAGGAGTGTTACGTGAAGAGTAAAAATAAGGTCATATCAGTTCTTAAACCGCGCTTAGAGCCGCTACTTCCAAATATTGCTATTGCCAATGCAGCTAATTATAGAAAGCGCCGCCCTGGTGATACTGCGCCTGCCGTTGCTACTAACTTAAAGATCAATGCTGCGCTTTCTGGTGCAGTGATGAGTGCATTTAAAATGCGTAAAAAAAACCAGAAAGTAGATACAAAAGCTCCCGAATATTGGCTGAATACCGGCCGAGATCTTTCAGTAAGAATTAAAGCTGCGTCTAAAAGCCGCCCAATTGATTTGGTTTGTGATACTTGCTCAGCATTAGTTTTATTTTACTTGAAGGAATATCTTTCAGGTTCTGGTCATGCTGAATTATTTGCTGAAACCAAAATCCATCATCATTACGTGGTAGTTAATCGCAAACTGGATTCTCATATTCAGGATTATAGAACCTGGGGTTCAGATGCTTTTGTAGTCGATATCTGGCAGGCTTTGTTTTCGGGACATGAAGTGACTAAAAGAGGTGGCTGGGATACCGCACACCATTATAAGCATGGTATTTATCGCAATCCTAGAGAGCATGCTTATTCAACAGATATAGTTGGACAAAGATATAAGCTACAGTCGGATGTGTTGGTTGAGCTTTAAAGAACAGAAAGAAAAATGCTGAGAAGTTTGCTCGGCATTTATTAAATTATAATCCAGACTAAATAACCTAAGCCACCGAAAAATGCAGTTATAGTTAGTAATGCAATCATCATCAATATAGCTTCTCTAAACTTTGCAACCAGCCCGCCAGTGAAAATAGCGCTACTGATGATACAAATAAATCGAAACCATTTTGGTAAATCAAGTAATTAAAAATAAAAATACATAGAGTATTTGATGCTTTGCTGACTGCATTAGCGGTTCAGTTTATGATCGATGGTATCAAGCAAAGTAGCTTGTTGGGCGGGTAGATTTTTTTCAAGCCTAAATATCACAATTAAAATCTGGAGCGAATGGCATTGTTTCAGATTTTTCTCCTGTTTTAAGCCATTGATTATATTCGGTTGAGTAATGAGAAATGATTTCTGAAATCTGTTTTTGAGAGCAGGTATAACTCATCATTAAGTGCTGCCCTGGATATTTGAAGCCATGCTGCAAAGCTAGACCTCTATCTATTTTTTGTTCGAGTGAAAGCGAGGGGGCGTCACTATTTTCATAAAACTCTGTATTATAATAGAGACAGACATTTCCAAGAATATTTAACAATTCAAAGAATGTAAATGGTATGCCTGCTTTGATAAAATCTCGGTCAAAATTATCTTTAATATTGTAAGGAAACAAACCAGGGTTCGGGCTTCTATCTTGAAAAAAATTCAAGTCTTCTAAATTGATTCCTTCGAGGTTGAAATGAATCTTCCTACCATCGAAGACAGTTTTTAACATTGCAGATAGTACCCCGCCTCGGCTACGGGTATAGGCACGGGATACTTGGTTGGCACTCGCTGTTGATCCTGGATATGGAATGAGATATCTATTTTTTTTCATAAAATCAAAATCTGAGACAGCTGATTTTTTACTAGAAAAATTAGTTAGTGAGCATAGAGGGGGAGGGGCACCTTCGCTTGACATTAAATTCATTAGAAATTGGTTTAGATCACGTTGATGAGTTAATCCTAATGCTAAATCTGGTAAAAGAGGATCGTGCGTATAATGAAGCTTTATGTACTCAACGATATCTTTAGGTGGTAAAGTATTTATTTGAGGCAAAAACCCACCAAAAAATAGCTTTTGAATCATCAGAAACTTTTCTTTTTGTAGGCGACTTTTATTTGGTAGCCAAAGATCAAAAGGAGTCATATGCGCATCGCATATGATCGGTTCTCCCGGATTTAAAAGTATTGGTTTGGTAGCAATTTTTTTCGAATTGGGTACTTGGTGGAAAGGCGATATATAAGAGAGATTCCGTGTAAACGTTAAAGGAAAATACGCAGTGCGAATATGTCCATTGCAATAAGACATAGAAGGGGTGGATTGAATAGCAAGCTGGTCTTGAGTTAATAGCTTGAAAGCTTGACCAATTGACTGGGTGATAATTTTGCTTCTAGCTAGCAGCATAACGATTGCATATCCATTGCTTTAGGTTGTAGAGACAATAGATCATCTCATTTTGTTGTCTGGATAGATAATAGTAGACTGTGGTAAACCTTAGTGTAACGAACAAGTATTTTTAGAGTTGTTCTTTTATGACCTTGATGGGCGCTGTTTATCCATAAATAGCGCCGCTGTTATTTATCTATATAGTAGTTAACTTATTTAAGCTGGATTGAAAAAGTAATGCTTATAACTTCATTCAAACCCCATATTTTTTTCATAACACGACTAATATACTTTGATTGGGATGAAGTTGGCATACTTATGGTCCAATACTCGGATGCCGCGAGGGATCATTAATATTGCGCCGTCATCGCGTCGAGGCCAGCGAATACTATAGGTACCGGAAGCTTCAAAAATAGCTCGCACATGAACGACCGAGACCCGGGTGATATCGCGAGTTTTAATTAAAGCGAGTTTAACTAAATGTTCACCGGGTGGAATTCGAACTACTCCAAAGCCGCAATTGGGTACGGCGGCGATATGAGTTTTTAAGGTTCGGCAGAAACGCGCAGATTCATTGGAGCCATCTAGCCCCTGCAGTTCCATACCTTCAATGCCCATAATTCGAGCGTGGTAGCCGTAATTTCCCTGGCCTTTTAACTCATCGGCATAAACCGTGACATTGGCGGTGGAGGCAACACCTAGATTGTCCATGCGCATGTTTTGTGTGACGCAACCAGAAACCAATCCACTACCAATTACCAACAAAGCTGCTGTTATACGCCAAATCCAATGCTTCATATCCACTACCGATTACTGAAATTATCCCTGTCAGTTAATCGGCAGCAAATGCAGAAGCTTGATTGATTAGTGGCAACCTTTTTAGAGAACTTACTGCTTTTTAAATCGCTAGTCCGGTTATCAAACTTCGCGAGTACCACATTAAAACAAACGCTATCAAAGCAAAGCTCGTACTAAGAATGCCAACTAAGCGATCTTGCAACCAACCCATTAAACCGATCGAGGCAATAAACAAAAATACTGCGAGGGTTGCTGCAGAGGTACCAATTGAGCGGATATGACTAATGCTGGTTAGTAGTGCATCGCTAAATTCGGTGACACCCACTAATCGCAGAATTAATGTGACATCAATATAAAGGGCGACCAAAAATAACAATGCAGTCAGAATAAAATTAAGAATGCAGATGTCAGCAACTCGGCCACTGGTATAGCCACGGATAATCTGGACAGCAATCGAAACCGCAAAGCCCGCCATTAAGCTACTAATAAATGCAACCTGGCCGGTTTGCAGCTCCAGAACTTCGTTCATTAACATTCTCCGCTACTTGCTGGTGATATCAGTTCATGAAAATGATGATCACAACAAAAGACATAGTATTGAGATAATTGTTGTCGGCATGGCAGATTTCACAAGATTTTGAGTCAGTTCAGCAGACAGGGAATAGCGTCTGGCTGCTGAACGTTAACTACTAAGTGGTTAAACACCGCCATCGAAACCTAGCTGACGCCAGCTTTCATAAGCAATGACCGCTACCGCATTGGAAAGGTTCATGCTGCGACTGCCTTCCCGCATCGGAATGCGAATTTTCTGTTCCAACGGCAAGCTGGCAAGATATTCCGCTGGTAGGCCCCGGGTCTCTGGGCCAAATAGCAAAATGCTGTCTTGCTGTATTTTAGCTTGGCTATGAAATTGGCTGGTTTTGGTGGTGCAGGCCAAAATGTGCCGACCGGCCATTGCGGTTTGAAAGTCTTCAAAGCTTGCGTGCTCGGTGACATTGGCCATTTCCCGATAGTCTAAACCGGCGCGGCGACACTGTTTGCTGGAAAGATCGAAACCCAACGGGTGAATCAGGTGTAATCCAAAGCCCATGTTGGCGCAAAGACGGATGATATTACCGGTATTCGGTGGAATTTCTGGTTGATATAGCGCGATTTCAGGCATGGCGGGTCTGCTGCTGTGATTAATCGAAAGGCTTGTAAACATGCCGCGAAGGTTATCCTGACGCGGCAAACTGCGCTATCATATCGCACTTTTTACCACCCTGACTGCTGAGCATGTCGTCAGGTTTCAGACCAGCAGTTTTCCCGGAGAAGTGGAGCTCATGAATATTCGTCGTTATTTGGAACAGAAAGTGTCTCAGGCTATGGTGGCCGCGGGTTTACCAGAAGGTAGCAACCCGGCAGTACGACCAAGTGCCCGAGCCAACTTCGGCGACTATCAGGCCAACGGCATCATGGGTGCCGCTAAAAAGCTCAAAACCAATCCACGTGATCTGGCGAACAAGGTGCTTGAGTCGCTGGACTTGTCAGCGGAAGCAGAAAAAATTGAAGTGGCTGGCCCAGGCTTTATCAACATCCATCTCAAGCCAGAATGGTTGGCAAGCTTGTTGGAATCTGATGAGCGATTAGGTATTGCCAAAACTGACCAGCCACAAACTGTGGTGGTCGATTATTCGGCGCCTAATGTTGCTAAGGAAATGCACGTAGGTCACCTGCGTTCAGCCATCATCGGTGATGCGATGGTGCGTACTTTAGAATTCCTTGGTCATAAAGTTATTCGTCAGAATCACATTGGCGATTGGGGCACCCAGTTCGGCATGCTGATTGCCTTTATTGAAGAGCAGCAAGCTGAAGTTTCTGAGATGGACTTGTCTCAGTTGGTTAAGTTGTACCAGGCCGCCAAAAAACGTTTCGATGACGATGCTGCTTTTGCCACTAAAGCCCGCGACTATGTGGTTCGTTTGCAAGGTGGTGACGAAGGCTTTAGAAAAATTTGGAAGCAATTGGTCGATATCACTCTGAAGCAAAACCAGGGTGTTTATGACCGATTAAATGTTTCACTTACCCCCGCTGATGCTTGTGGTGAATCTTTCTACAATGACCGGCTTGCAAGTACCGTGAGTACTTTGCAAGAAAAGGGTATGGCCGTTGAAAGCCAAGGTGCTCAGGTCGTTTTTGTTGAAGAATTTAACAATAAAGATGGCGATCCACTGGGTGTGATTATCCAGAAATCAGATGGCGGTTATTTATATGCCACGACTGATTTGGCTGCGATTAATTATCGTACCGGTGAATTAAATGTTGACCGTATTATTTACTATGTCGATTCTCGCCAAGCACAGCATTTAGAGTCAGTTTATTTGATTGCTCGTAAAGCCGGTTTTGCCAAGCCGGAAACCCAATTACAACACCATCCATTTGGCATGATGATGGGTGATGATGGCCGCCCGTTTAAAACCCGCAGTGGTGAAAACGTTAAGTTAGCTGACTTGTTAGACGAAGCAGAAGTGCGGGCAGCTAAGGCCGTTGCAGAAAAAAGTACCGATTTATCTGACGAAGAAAAAGCAGCAGTTACCCAGGCAATTGCCATGGGTGCAGTTAAATATGCTGACCTGTCGAAAAACCGCACCAGTGATTATGTATTTAGCTGGGATTCGATGCTGAGCTTTGAAGGCAACACCGCACCTTACATGCTTTACGCCTACACCCGTGTTTGCAGTATTTTCCGCAAAGCGGACATTGAAATGGCTAGCCTGACCGGCACCCCTTCAATCATTGAACCACAGGAAAAAACACTGGCACTGAATTTGGCTCGCTTTGAAGAAGCGGTGGAAATTTTGTCAGAAGAAGGCGTGCCGCACATGCTGTGTAACTATCTTTATGAATTAGCGGGTAGCTACATGAGCTTTTACGAAGCCTGTCCGGTGAATAAAGATGATGTGGCCGCAGATGTGAAACAAAGCCGTTTGCTGCTATGTAAGCGCACGGCAGATACCTTAAAGCAAGGCCTGAGCCTGCTGGGTATTAACGTGGTTGAGAAGATGTAGATCGTTTAAATTAATCTTACTTAAATTAGTATTTTTAAAAATCCCTAATCAGCTTTCTGGTTAGGGATTTTTTGAATTAGTTGGTTATAGACTAGACCATTAGCAGATTTTAAAAAATCAACGTATGTGTTGCTCGCTGAATGTACAGCTTTTATTTTATTTTTAAATGCATCGACCAAATTCGAATTGTTATCGTCAATTAAAGTTAAGGAATTTATCGGCCATTTACTACCAAATGTTGCGTTGCAGTAATAAATAATCTCATTAATTTTTGATTTGCTATTATGCTCATGCCAATTGCGTTTGCTAATCCAATGCACTAGATTAATTGGATCTTGCCCGCTATGACTGTAGTTCTCTGAAAATAGAGTTGTTTTGAAAAAATAATTTAACATTGCTCTTGCTAATTCTGGTACATATGTAGAATTTGTAATGATGACTATATTAAATAGATCTTTATTAAACAGCATATGCTGAAAAAAAACAATATGATTTTGAAGGTAAAGAGGATGAAATGTTAAGTTTTCGATGGAAAATGAAACCTCTGTATTCAAATTTTCTTTTTGAATGGGCGATAGTTTTTCAATCCTCCCAGTATGTACGACCAAAGTTTCATCTAAATCGAAGAAGAAAAAATTCATTCAATAAATACTCTATCCATAGTTTGAAGCGATCCAGTGTTTAATCAAACAAGCGATTGAAAGCAAATGTTTTATTCAAAAATTCTTCTGTCACTGATTAATTGTAGTTTTTAGCTTGGCATTGCTTCTCAGCTATATCAATAAATCAGATGAGTTTTTCTCTAAAATCAAAGCTTACAGCCACAATTCTAATATTATCTAGTAGTGTCCAGACTGTATCTGAAACAATTGAAGGCTTACTAGAGCTGAACCTGAAAGAACTGGCAAATCATGAAGTACCCGTAATAACCAAGTCGATGATATTTCTGATTTTATCAAATCTTGTATCTTACCTAGGTTGGCTAGTTGAGGCTTCTTTACCATTCGTCTTTCGTGAACGACTTGGTTTCACCGAATACGAGCTCAGTAAGAGATGGTTGATAATCCGGAGCGGATGAATCAATTACAGTAATATTTAATTTATGGGCACGCTTTAAATGTTTAGGATGATTGTCAACCAAGAAACAATCTACATCTGTGAGTTTCTTGTTGTATAAAAATTCAATAATTGATTGAATCTTAGCTTCTTTTCTAATGTTTCCTAAATAATCTAAATCAACCCATGGAACCGTTTCAAAAGTTTCTGTTGCCTCGGATTGCATGTATTTAAAATCAGAAGTAAATAACTCGGTATCAAAAGATAAATTTATTTTTTCTCGTATTTTAGGTTTTTTATATTTAGATTTCGACATGATGAATACTTTAAAATCTTTTTGGTTGCAGTAGAAATGTTGAAAAACCATATGGTGGAGCTGATAGTAGAGAATGTAAAAATTTTTTTTAGCTATTTTTATTGTAGTTTGTTGGGTACTCCTTTTTTTTTGGAATTCCGATAGCATATGCAATCTACTTTCAGTCACGATTAAGGTTTCATCTAAGTCAAAGAATATAAATTTCACTTATCGATTTCCATTTTTACAATTTCAGTTTGTTTAAGATTGAAACTAATCTTTTGTAACTGAATTATTTGCTTGAGTAAGATGCGTAAAAAGAAACAAACACCCTCAATGTAGTCGTCATTAGCGAAGCGAATAGCGATTTGCCAACGAAATGTCATGCTTCGCCGAAGCTCAAGGATGACCTACGAAAAGTCACAGAAAGATTATTTATTTCCAAGATCTTAAATAGAATAGACTATTGTGCCAGATTGCCTTGGTCATATTGATACCATCTAGTAATGGCCAAATTGAACCTGAAGAAACTTAAAATCACTCTGGTCGCTGAAGAGTATCTCGATGTTTTTTATGAAAAATTAGATTCTTGCTTGCTGAGGTGCTTTAGCCAAGGCATTCGGCATCTGGTTAAAAGCGGGCGCGGCTATTTTTCTTTTTGAAACACTTTTTAACTTAAAACCATCAGAATTAGTGAATAATAATTTATAGCCTAAAGATTGCAGGTGCTTGTGGTATTGAGCAATTTGGGTTTGGTTAAATCGATCGGCCCAGATAAAGTCATTGGCGCAATTATAGGCCAGTAACTTACCAGGGGATTGTTTGTGAATGGCTTTGGAAAACTGTGCGGCTTGTAATAAATCCGGGCGTTCAGTTTCTAGCCATAACACATCGGCATATGGGGCATATGCCAAGCCTCTGGCAATCGCATGCTCAATGCTGCTTTGGGTATGGTAATAACCTTCCTGATTTCGAGTGCCACTTAAGAATTGAGCATCGGCAGGGTCGCTATTGCTGGTAGTCAGTGCTGCACTATGCGCATCACAGCGAACAAAAATTAGGGTATTGCTATTGGCAACATCGGCAGCTAATCGAGCAGCAACCAATTTTTGCACCGCTTCACGGGTTGGCAATAATACTCGTCCTTCATGGTGCCCTGACTGTTTCAGCACCATTAGCTGATCTTCAAAATGGACCCCGGCAACACCTGCTTCAATATATGAGCGCATTAACTCATAAGCATTTAACACCCCAGAACAATCGACTTCGGCATCGGCAATGATTGGCATGGTAGTCGGGTCGATGGTCTGTGATAACTGATGCACCATGCCAGGCATGCTATTGACTGGAAAGCGGGTGAAATCGTTATATAGAGGAAAACCGAAGTTTTGGTCAGCAGTGATTTGCCAGCCAGCGAGATAGGCTAATAATTTGCCCGATCTTTGCTGCTGTTGTGCTTGCTCGGGAGACAATGTGCCGTCACAGTGAATCAATTCTGGCTGGTTTAGTAGCGACCATAAATTATCTGCTGCGGCTTTGGCGGTGGAAAAATCGAATGGCTGGGCGAGCTGCAACTGCGTGACTTTCTGTGGCGAATAGGTGCGCTGAGCTTTGTTCCAGCGAGGGTTATCAGCCCATTGGCTAGCCAGTTTCTCGGATGGTGAAGGCTTGAGCTGATCATTAAGCACAACCATTTTTTCTGCAGTCATTTTGATCCCCTGAAACTTCTTTTCTTCGATCCGGCGTTCATTTGCTGCTTTGTTCTAGCGGGCTTTCTGATATTTAATTGACCTAGTAAAAGTCGCTATTTGTCCTCGTAATAAAACCATCATATGACGTGGTTGTATTTTAAAGAAATTCACCTAATCAATGCCGCATATTTTTTAAATGAATGGCCATTTGTAGCTCAATCGATGACGCTATCAGCCAAGCGGTATATGATGTGAAATAATTTCTAGCATCAGTGAATCGCTGTTGAAAACGCAAGGAAAGTTTTAATTCTTCAGTCTAAAACCATCAAAGCTGATGCAGAGTGTTTGATTCTGGCAGGATGCCGGAAGACGCAGGTTTTCTTTCAGTTCAAGGCAAGTTTTGCCGTGTCCTGCACCAACCCGCTGCAGCTTGTATTGGTTAGTTAAATACAAGCCGGGTGACAAGAACAAGAGGCTAATAATTATGACAACACGCGTTCAAGTAGGTGACCTGAAGGTTGCCAAGGTACTTTTCGATTTCATTAACGAGAAGGCTATTCCTGGAACCGGCGTCTCTGTAGATCAATTCTGGGCAGGTTTTCACACTATATTGGCAGACTTGGCACCTCGTAATCGCCAGTTGCTGGAAAAGCGTGAATCGCTGCAAGCGCAAATTGATGACTGGCATCGTGCTCAGGCGGATAAGGGTCATGACCCAGTCGCTTACAAAGCATTTTTGCAGGAAATTGGTTATTTGTTACCCCAGGGCGAGGCTTTTTCAGCCAGCACTGAAAGCGTAGATGCTGAGCTTGCTACTTTGGCTGGGCCACAGTTGGTAGTTCCGGTAATGAATGCGCGTTATGCGTTGAATGCCGCCAATGCACGTTGGGGCAGTTTGTATGATGCGCTTTACGGCACCGATGTTATTTCTGATGCCGATGGCGCAGAAAAAGGTAAGGGTTATAACCCCAAGCGTGGCGCTAAGGTTATTGAATACGCGCGTAACTTCCTTGATCAAGCAGCTCCTTTGGCAGCAGGTAGTCATAAAGATGCGGTGAATTATTCAATTCATCGCGGCCAATTGAATATCAAACTAAAAGGTGGCGAGCAGACCTCGTTAAAAAATAGCAACCAATTAGCGGGTTATCAGGGTAAACCTGAAGCACCTTTGGCTATTTTGTTTAAGCACAATGGTTTGCATTTCGAAATCCAGATAGATCCATCAACTGTAATCGGACAAAGTGACGCTGCAGGCGTTAAAGATGTCTTAATGGAAGCTGCACTCAGCACCATAATGGATTGTGAAGATTCAATCGCAGCGGTTGATGCTGAAGATAAGGTTGTGGTTTATGGCAACTGGCTGGGATTGATGCAGGGTAACCTGACTGAAAAAGTCAGTAAGGGTGATAAAACCATTACTCGTACTTTGAATCAGGATCGTCAATATACTGCGCCAGATGGCGGTGAAATTTCACTGCATGGTCGTTCATTAATGTTTGTTCGTAATGTCGGACATTTAATGACTATTAATGCGATTTTAGATATTGATGGTAATGAAATTCCAGAAGGTATTCTGGACGGCATGATGACTTCATTAATCGCCATGCATGATTTAAAGCGTACTGGCAACCTGGCAAACTCTCGTGCTAATAGCATTAATATTGTAAAACCAAAAATGCATGGCCCGGAAGAAGTCGCATTTGCCAATGAGTTATTTGGTCGTATTGAAGACGTACTCCAGCTGCCAACTAATACCATTAAAGTCGGTATTATGGATGAAGAGCGTCGCACTACGGTAAACCTCAAGCAATGTATTAAAGCAGCCGAGCAACGCGTAGTATTTATTAATACCGGTTTCCTCGATCGTACGGGTGACGAAATTCATACTTCCATGGAAGCTGGGCCAATGGTGCCTAAGGCCGAAATGAAGCAACAGCCGTGGATTAATGCCTACGAAGACTGGAATGTCGACACAGGTTTGGCTTGTGGATTAAGTGGCCGAGCGCAAATCGGTAAAGGCATGTGGGCGATTCCAGATAATATGGCGATGATGATGGAAGCCAAAATCGGCCATCCAAAATCAGGCGCCAATACTGCCTGGGTACCTTCGCCAACCGCAGCTACTTTGCATGCGCTGCATTACCACATGATTGATGTTTTTGATCTGCAGAAATCGATTGCCCAGCGTGAAACTGCTTCGCTGGATGATATTTTAACCATTCCGCTGCTACAGGATCGAAATTCACTCACTGCAGAAACGATTCAAAATGAACTGGACAATAATGCCCAAGGTATTTTGGGTTATGTGGTGCGCTGGGTTGAAGCGGGAATTGGTTGTTCTAAGGTGCCAGATATTAACGATGTCGGCTTAATGGAAGACCGTGCAACCTTGCGTATTTCCAGCCAGCACATTGCTAACTGGTTGCGCCACGGCATTTGTACTGAAGCTCAGGTGATGGAAACATTACAACGGATGGCCGCAGTGGTTGATCGTCAAAATGCCAATGACCCGACTTATCGTAATATGGCGCCAAATTTTGTAGATAGCATTGGTTTCCAGGCGGCATACGACCTGATATTCAAAGGTTGTGAGCAGCCTAGCGGTTATACCGAGCCATTGTTGCATGCACGTCGCCGTGAATATAAAGCACGTTTTGGCGGCTAAAGCCGATTTGTTTTAAGTGCGAAAAATAAAAATGTCGAGTTAATTACTCGGCATTTTTTTTATTTTTCTTCATGACTGTGAATGAACCTAGAAAGTTTGTCATGGTCTTTTACCAGAATTTCATTGCCATCCTTTTGGACGATTTTCAGATCAATTAATTGAGTAATAACTCGTCGATAAACTCTTTCAGAACAACTGAATTTTTCTGCTTCGGTAGGCCCTTGGTCAAACCGTATTGAAGGCTTATCATCAATATGTCTTTCCAGAAAATCTTTAGCGATGTTATAAGCGAGAGGATACATAAATTGGTTAGCTGCCTGATTAAGAATTGATTAATAGATCTCAGATAAATTATGGCTGAGCCAAATAGCTATCTGAGGCGTCGTTTAAAGTAATGCTGTTA
The DNA here is from genome assembly GCF_003097315.1 of Pelagibaculum spongiae. Taxonomy (NCBI): domain Bacteria; kingdom Pseudomonadati; phylum Pseudomonadota; class Gammaproteobacteria; order Oceanospirillales; genus Pelagibaculum; species Pelagibaculum spongiae. The sequence goes on along the minus strand of NZ_QDDL01000002.1, from coordinate 545,495 downwards.
GCTCAGGTACGGGTACTAAAATCGCTGATATTTCGTTATCACAGCGGACGTCAAACTGGTTGGGACCACTAGTGAGCAACTCGATCTCACCAAATAAGCGGTTTGCAACCATCGCTTTGCCATAACTAAATCGGCGACCATTTGCTGCAGTATAGTTGACATGACAGACACTATGCTCAACCCACAAAAGATGTTTGTTCAATTGGCCCTGCCGTAACAAAAAATCTCCGGTATCAAATGTTTTTCTGGCAAAGTCTTGTTGGTTAACCCACTGACAAATCAGCTGATGACCCTGTTTTGCAAGCCGTTCTATTGTCATATTAATCACTTGAATAAATTTTTTCAGACGGACAGTTGTCCTACTTACTGTCCAGTAGTTTCTCTGGCCTAAGCCATAGTAGTTCGACTGGAGAGAATTATGACCGCCCACATCAATGCTCAGCCTGACAATTTTTCAGAAACAGTACCAATGCCTAGCGACCCTCTACGTGCAAAATATATTGCAGAAACCTATCTGCAACATGTGCGAGAAGTGACCAATGTACGAAATATGCTGGGATTTACCGGTACTTATAAAGGCAAGCCTGTTTCAGTGATGGGTCATGGAATGGGTATTCCTTCAGTGGCTATTTATGCCCATGAATTAATCCATTTTTATGGGTAAAAAGCATAATTCGTGTTGGTAGCTGTGGTGGTGTTGCGGGCGATATAAAGTTGCGAGATTTGATTGTTGCCACCGGAGCTAGTACTGCGTCTTCGACTAATCGGGATCGTTTTGCCGGTTATGATTACAGTGCAACGCCAGATTTTGAATCGCTGAAAAACTGTTGGCAAGCAGCAGATCATCTGGGGCTGCAAGTTCGTTACGGTAATATTTTTTCAAATGATCTTTTCTATGGTGGCAAGCCCAAGAAATTGGCTGCCATGAAAAAATGGACATTTTAGCAGTGGAAATGGAAGCTGCGGGCTATTTAGCCTCTCTTACCGTGACGGCTTCTTTGTTGATGAGCAATATGCGCTGGCTAAGGGTAAGTAACACTTGCGGCTGCGTATTGTTTGTTGGCTATGGTTTGGTGATTAGTGCTTTTCCGGTAGTGCTACTAAACAGTTCGTGCACAGTAATCAATGTTTGTCATTTAATTAAAATGAAAAAAAAGCCTCGCAATAATACGAGGCTTTTTATAGACTAAAAGCTTTGTAAACTTTAATCGCTCATAGTTTTGCAGCCGCCAATATCGTTAATCGACGAGAAAATACTGTAAAAATAATACGATTGCGATCTTTAAGTATCGGACGCTTATTTAATTTACAAAAACATAGTTGTTTGTTTTATTTCAGGTTGTTTCTCTTGCAGTTATTTCTTTTCGTGGCTATGAATAAACCGTAAAAGTTTATCAATATCTTTTACCGTGATATTTCTTCCATTTTTTTCAATAATTTTTAAATCGATTAATTGAGTAATAACCCGCCGATAGACTCTTTCTGAACAGCTAAATCTTTCAGCTTCAAGTGCTACCTGCTCGAATTGTATGAGTGTGTTATCACCGGTGTGTCTTTCCAGAAAGTCTTTGGCAATGTCGTAAGCTAGAGGATACATAAATTGATTAGCTGCCTGATTAAGAATTGATTAATAGATCTCAGATAAATTATGGCTGAGCCAAATAGCTATCTAAGAGTCGTTTCAAGTAATGCTGCTGTGAGCCGAGACTAAACTGCTATGTGCAGCGCGTATCAATCGGGTTGGGCTGTTTGAGAAGTATGGCCGCTCCGCATCAGCCGCTTTTGACCATCTCTGAGCTATAACGTGCAGTATAGTTGACAAGAAACTCAATATGGTTGGGTGAGAATGTTTTTTAGATGGTCAATAGCACTGTTTGCTAGCTGTTCTAGCCTAGGCAGCATTAATGAACGAGAAAGGACTATAACCCCTAGTATTAGCGCCCAAGTGGATTGTTTTGCACAAACAGCATTGATACTCGGTGACTTGCTGAGGGTAAAGTTGATTGCAAAATACACCCAAATATTTTTGGGCTCATCGCTAGCAGAAAAAGCAGATCGGTTTGTGAAGTTGTCGAGACATAAAGCGGTTAGCATAATGCCAAGCCTTAGAATGATTCTTGTGGTTAGGTCGTAAATTTCAACAAATAATTTTCGGTTATTAATATCTAATGAAATAAAAAGCTCCGCAATAATGCGAAGCTTTTTAGTTTTTAATTCGACAGTTAAATTATTAGAACTGATCAGGCCGCTTGCCTTTAATTTCAGCGTAAAACTTCTGAATTTCTATCAAATCTTTTTCGTAATCACCGGTGGTTTCAAACAAAGGGCCGAATCCGCCACGTTTACGCTGGAAATCCAGATACCCCAAAGCAATCGGTACGCTGGCACCATGGGCGACGTGGTAAAAACCGCTCTTCCATTTGGATACTTTACTGCGAGTACCTTCTGGTGGAATCACTACGATCAGTTGCTGGTGAATAGCGAATTGATCGACAACCTGTTGTACTAAACCATGTTTTGCTTTGCGCTCAACCGGTATTCCGCCGAGCCACCTCATCATCGGTCCCATTGGGCCGTTGAACAAAGCGTCTTTGCCCATCCAGTAGATTTTCATCTCGAATAGGAAAGCCATGGCAATGGTCAGTGGGAAGTCCCAGTTGCTGGTGTGAGGCGCGGCGATCACCACGTATTTTTCAGAGGCGGGTGCTTTGCCTTCCAGTTTCCAGCCAGCCAGTTTGAGCCCGAGGCGCGATAAACCACGGAAGATGTTGTTTACAATGGGAGTATCAAAAATAGTGCGCTGCATGCTGCTTCCAGACACCGGGAAAAAATAAAGACGCAATATACACTAGCTTGAGTAGTTTGACACTAAGTCAGATTCTAATGCTCGACTCAATTGCTGATATGGCATGAGTCGAAAAATGTGATTTTTGAAGGTGTAAATTATGAATTTTCTCAAATGGTTAAGTTTTTCGGTATGTAAGTAAAAATATAAAAACTAATCTTCTAAATTTTCTAGTAATCGAATTGGCAAGCGTATTTCAGGTGCCAGATAACTGTTATTGGCCGCCATTAACCGGTTGAGCTTTTCTTTAAATGGCATGTTGGCTTCTATATTGATGGGAGTAAAGCCATAGCTAGTAAATAACAAATTAATATCTGCTAAAAAAAGTCCTTGCTGTACTTGGTTTTCCAGTTCACCACGCTGTAAGCGAACCGATAACATTTGTTGCGCCATGCTAATGATTAAATTTTTAATTTCGTGATAATCATTGGGATCAAACGATTCATCAATTTGGTAAATTATTTGTAAATTTTGTTGATAGCGGCTGATAAATTGATCGCGCAATGCTTCCATATCATCTGAAGTGTCATTGCCAATAATATTCAAATCTTGTTGGTCGAGCATTACTGCCCAGTGAAGCCGTAAATACTCTACCCATCGGTCGACTTGGCTGAGCTCTTGTTGCTGGGTGGCATAGCGGGTTGCCAATGAAACCACTGTGTCTAAAGGAAGCGGCTCATACTGAGTTGCAATATCCTGAAACATTTTTTGCAGTGCAAGATTAGAAAAATGCTGTTGATCACCTTTTAGTAATGAAAAAAATCGACCATTTAATTGTCGTTGCATCGTATGTTCACTGGCACCCAACATCAATACGGCAAATAAATCAGCAAAGCGTTCAGCACTGGCACTGTCGGGCAAATTTTCAAAGCAGTGGCCAATTTCATGGAACAATACCATTTTGTTAAATGCTTCTGCCTGGCCTTGCCAAGGGTTGTAAGGATATTCGGTTAGCAGTTCAATCAGTGCTGGTGTTTCAACATGGCTTTGGTAGCTGCCAGGTAGAGATATCATGCAAGGTAAGTATTCACCGGGAATTTTCAGGCTAAAACCAGCCTGAGTTGCTTGGGACAATCCGCGCTGGTAGCGGGCGAGCCAACTTTCCTTTTGCGGGTGTTGCGGTAAATTTAATTGTTCAAGTAGCTGTGCAGAGGGCCTTTCAATTAACCAGATTGGAAAATTAAACTGCTGGGAAAGTTGGTGGCTATAGTCTGATGCTACTGTTGAGTCGTTTAAAAATTTACTGAGAGGACTGGCTTTTAATAACAAACTAAAACTAAGCAACAAGAGACAAACTAGCGCGCGCATAAACTTTCCAAGCTAAAATATTGACCGTAAGCAAAATTATGGTTGTTGTAAGGGAATTTTTCCTTCAATCTCTAATCAAATGATCTGTTAACTATTCAAATATTTGGGGAATGGGTTCCGTGTCACTACTTGAAGTATTGGTATTATTTGTAGTCGCCGGTTTCGTTGGCTTTATCTGGAAGTCGATCGCGATCAAGGATCATGCAGTTTATTTGGCCAAACAGGTTTGCAACAAAGAAAACCTGCAGCTGCTAAATGCAACTGTTAGCCAGCAGCGCTGCTGGATACAGCGAGACCAAAAGAGCGGCCGTTTAATGTTTGGGCGCTTGTATGAATTTGAGTTTTCTGGTGATGGCCAAGAGCGCCGTAAAGGCTGGATGACTATGGGTGGTATGGCGTTAGAAAGTATTCACCTTGAGCCTTGGAAAGAAGGTTATATTCCTCCCAAAGCCGGTGGTTCACCCTTTAGCTGAAACTGATCCATTGCTTCCGTAGGAAGCTTTTATCCCAATCAGTTTTGCTGATTAAACAACGGCGATCTCAATTGAGAGCGCCGTTTTTAATGTGTTGGCAACAATGCATCCCTTCTCTGCCAATTGGCATAGCTTTTCCAGTAGACCATGCTCACACCCTTGGGCATTAACGGTCAGCTTGATCGAAGTAAACTTGGCTGGCATACCATCGAGTTCACCGCTGGCTTGGATCCGAATGTTACTCAAGTCAATTGCTCTGGCTTCAGCGGCAGCAACTAAGTTGCTATAAAAACAGCCCGCCAAACCCGCTACTAGATATTCACCGCCCATAGGGCCGCGATCAGTACCGCCTTTTTCTTCCGGTCGATCAACTAATACTCGGTGTTGACGAATTTGTAAGCTGCCCGCTGAAGACTCAAGGCCTTCAAGATTGATGGTAATTGCCATAAAACATAACTCCTGACTTGCACGTAAAAAGCTGGGTAATAGAGATTGTAGGCTGACTAAAATGCTTGGGCAGAAAACAATCAGGCCCGGCATAAAGCCGAGCCTGAATCTATAACCGGTTTGTAGTAGTTTGCCTGTAAGCCATTTTAGTTAAAAAACACCACCAGAATCATTACTGGGCAGATGAACTTGACGTACCAAGGCCAGATCTTCCAGAACAAGCTGCTTTCGATTTCTGGATTGCCTTGCTGAAGTTCTTTCAGCAAACGGTCTCGCCTTAACACCCACATCAACAGCAAACCAAAGACCATTGCTAATGCTGGCTGGGCATAAACCGTGGTAATCGTGATAACCAGGCCGAACAAACTGCCGAAGTTAAACACAATAATGGTTGAGATCAGGGTAATAACGCCGCCAGTTAACCAGCTCATTTTCTTGCGCGGCTGGTTAAATTGCTCACAAGCCATATTGACCGGTGATTCCAACATCGAAATGGTTGAAGTAATTGCGGCTATTGTCAGCAGTGTAAAAAAGCCAATCGCAATAAAAGGTCCGACTGAGCCCATGGTATTAAACATTGCCGGTAGCACGGTGAATACTAATGTGTCAGACGACAGTAACGAGCCATCTTCAGCATAAATCGTCACGCCATTTTTTTGAGCAACAAACATCGCAGGAATAATTAATAAGCCGGCTAAAATCGCAACAAAGGTATCTAGCCCGGCAACCATTGCCGCAGTCGCTGGCAAGTTTTCTTTCTTCGCTAAGTAGCTGCCATACACCATCATGCCGGTGACACCCAATGAGAGCGAGAAGAATGCTTGGCCCATTGCGCTGACCATTAAATCGGCGTTGATCTGGCTAAAATTGGGTATCAGATATAACTCTAAACCTTCCATTGCGCCTGGCTGACATAAAATATAAACCGACAATAAAACCAGCAAAATCAGTAACGCAGGCATTAATCGTTTTGACCAGCGCTCGATACCGGCACTCACGCCATCCTGAACCACTCGAATGGTCAGCAGCATAATTACCAGCATCATTACTAAGTTACGGCTGGTTGAAAACCCGGTTAACCAATCGGCAATTGCATTCATGCCAAGCAGGCTAAAAATTGGTTCCAGCATAAAGGAGACTAGCCAGCCGGCAACAATCGCATAAAAACTAAGAATTAAAGACAGCGCACAAACGCCTAAAATACCGCTTAGGCTGGCGAAATTTTTCGCAGTGGGATTGTCGGATAAATTGCGTAATGCAGCGATTGGATTTTTCTGAGACAACCGGCCAATGGTTAATTCCGCCACCAACATTGGGTAAGCCAGAATAAATACCATGATCAGATAAATCAGTAGAAATGCGCCACCGCCATTTTGGGCGGCCTGGGTTGGGAAACCCCAGATATTTCCAAGACCAATTGCAGAGCCTGCAGCGGCAAGAATAAATCCTATACGAGATGAGAATCCCTGCCTCTCTTCATTTGAAGAACTGGGGGAGGCGATGTCGGATTGAGCGTTGTGCATCGTCGGGCTCCTATATATACCCAAGCCACTTCAAGATGTGCGTTCAGGATCTCTGAGAGAATCATGATCAAGGCAGCTCTCTGTATTCATGGTGTTCCCTTAAAAAGAGAGATAACGAAGAGCATGTTTTTCTCAGAGATCCCCGGAGGGCTGGTTTAAAAACGTTTTATGCTGCGTTATTGATTTTGAAAAGGGAGTAACCATTCGCTTCAATCAATGCCTTGCCTAAAAACGTTTTTAATTCCAGCTGAATTCTGCACCTTAAAGTGGTTTGGGTATAAACCTTAATTTATTAATCAGTGCCGGCCTGCAATTTTAGAGTGGGATTGTGAATAGTTATTTTTATCGCCAGCCCTGTTTGCAGGCCAGCTTTTAGGTAGTAGCTGCTGGCCCGGTCTAAAAGTAATAAGACCAGAAATAGCGGTAGTCATGGCTAAAACGTCCAACCGCAGTATGTGCAAACTTAAAAGAAGCTTCCTGCTTGTTAGTTGTCATACCTGTTGTTGCCATCAATCATAGCCATGAATAAAAAACCGTAATGGCAAGTTACGGGGGAACGGCATTAATGGCAAGCGACCTGAATCAATCTTTTATTCTCTAGGGGCATCTGCGCATTCTTTAAACTCATAACCTTAAGGCGGAGTTAGAAGCTGTGGGAAACCCGCCCTGATATGACTTATTGTTGTGACTGCTTGCGCTGTCACTGAAGTTATGTAATGCAGGGTAGCTAATGCCACCTTAAATTTGATGCTAGCAATAAGGGCTGTGTTGTTTTTGTTTAATGACGATGCATCGGTATAATCGAGAAATAATAAGATGCCGGCAAAGGCTTGTAATGCGATTAAAGGGAAAGCTATCTAACTGGAATGATCAAAAAGGCTATGGTTTTGTTGAGCCGTTATCGGGTGGTCAACGAGTGTTTGTACACATTAAGGCTTTCGCAAATCGCCATGGTAAGCGACCAGCAGACGGCGACTTGATTGTTTATCAGCAAGTAAAAGAGTCATCAGGTCGATATTCAGCAGTCGATGTTCAATTCTCTCAAATCCTCAATCAAGCCGCATCGCGAGCCCATTTAGCCAAAAACAGATCAAATAAAACCAACTGGTGGGGAGAGGTTGCGATTGCGCTTTTGCTGACCATGGTGAGCTATACGATTTATACCGTGCAACTACCTTGGCAGGCGGGACTATTTTATTTGGCTGCCAGTTTTATCACCTTTGTTTTTTATGCGATAGACAAATCAGCAGCGCAAGCCGGTCGTTGGCGAACCCAGGAAAGTACCTTACATACACTGGCTTTATTTGGCGGTTGGCCGGGTGGCTATATCGCGCAAAAAACATTGCGACATAAATCGAGTAAAAAAGAATTCCAAACCGTATTTTGGATAACTGTTTTTTTGAATTTTATTGTTTTGCTGTGGTTGTTGAGTGAGCAGGGGAATGGTTTGCTGCGAAATATTATTTATCAGATAACAGTAGTAATGAATTAAGAATCTATTTAAGACCTACGAAACTATTCATTAATAGTTTGAAAGATAAATTCAGGTGATTATTACTTGAGGGTTGTGAAAAATAATCCGCTTCAGAAGCACCTAACTTTATGTTACGTGTAGGTTTGATAAGCCTTCGGCGCAATCAGACACTTTTGGAATGTACCGCCAGATGTCTGATTTCGTTAACACTCATCAAACCTACAGTGTCCGGGACAATTTAAAGTTTCTGAGCCCCTAAAATATCCCTAAGGACTTGGCAACACAACTTCCATGAGCGGATGAGTTTCAGTGAAACCTTCCCTAAAACTCCGAGTTAATTTAATTGCGGCTGATAACGTCATCGGTTAAACAAACCTCCATTTTCATGCTGTCATAGCAAAAGCAAGGTAAGGCGTAGCGGTTACTGTTCTCTATAGCGTATGCCTTGAGTTTAAAAGCGTCAGAAAATTCAATGGTATGGACAGGCTACTTGATATTGATCGATCCAATAGTAAATAGACCGACAATCCGGCAATATACGCAACCAATGCAACAACAAAGCCGAGCTGAGATCGCTTTATCTGGAATTTGAAGTTCATCTTTGCTGCGTGATGTTGTTGCCAGATTTGCTGCGTGATGTTGTTGCCAGATTTGGGGCTGGATAGCGTTAATCTACAGGCTGGTTATGCGCCGATTCGTTCACCACAGTTTTCTCAAGATACAATCAATTTCTGTTGGGCTCTGTTTTAAAATTATGGAAACAAAATGAGAAAAGACGTAAAACAACAAAGTAATCCATTTTCAACTGGGGGAGGCGGTGTAAACTTTGAAACTAGAGTTCAAGCCGCTTTTGCACTGTCACTATTAACAAAGTCTTGTGTTCCTTGTTTATCACAACATATGAGGGCAAAAGAGTTAAAGTTTCAGAACAAATATGATGGCGTAAATACGGATGACTTTGTTTTAGTTGCGACTGATAAAGAAAATAACCAAAGTCAGCTTTTTGCTCAGATTAAGCACGAAATTACTATAAGTGGATCTACTGATTCAATGTTCGCTGAAGTTATTAACAGTGCATGGAAAGATTTTAAAAATACTAATTTTAATATTGAAAATGATTCAATTGCATTAATAACAGGGCCGTTACCCAAACTTGAAGTTAATAATACTCTTCCTATATTGGAGTGGGCTAAATATTCATCAAATTCAAAAGATTTTATTAAAAAATCAAAAACCAAAGGTTTTACTAGTGAAGCAAAGGTTAAAAAGCTAAACATATTCAGGGCACAATTAACCAGTGCTAACGAAGGGGGTGTAATTACTGACGATGAATTATGGCTTTTCTTAAAAGCTTTTCAGTTAATTTCTTTCGACTTGGATGCCAAATATTCAGTCGTTGCAAACTTGCTGTGCTCTTTGATTGGATGTTACTCGGATGAATTACCATCTCTTGTTTTGTCTAAATTAGTGACTTGTGCTCAAGAATTTAACCAGAATGCAGGGACTCTAACTCAAGATAATGCGCCTAAAGAAGTTAAATTATTATTTGAGCCGGCAAGTAAAATAAATTTTGAAAATGATTTCTTAAAGCTTAAAGAGCGTGGTGACCATATATTTGAAGGAATATCGAACACTATTAATGGTTTTCATGTAGATAGAGAGGAGCAGCTAGCAAAAATATCTGAACTATACGGTGTGAATGACTTTCTTTTTGTTACTGGTGCTAGAGGTATTGGAAAATCAGGAGTTGTAAAAGACTTTATCTCAACGAAAGGTAAAGATGTTCCTGTTTTCTATTTAAGAGCTGAAGATTTAGATAAGAGCCACCTTAATGATGTGTTTACATCTATCGGAATGAATTCCACGTTAGGGCAGATTGAAGGGTACTTCTCGTTACTTAAAGAAAAAATACTTGTTATTGAATCTCTAGAAAAAGTTTTAGAGCTAAATTATCAAGATGCATTTTTGGATTTACTTCAATACATAAAAGGACAAGCGGGTTGGACTATTGTTGCTACGGGCCGTGATTATGCATATCAACAACTTACTTTTAATTATCTTCAACCTAGCGCTATCCAATTTGACAGTGTAAATATAGAGAGGCTTACTACGGAGCAAGTTGAACAAGTTTGTGATCATATACCTGAACTAAAAGAATTAGTATCTAATGATTCATTAGTTGAATTACTTAAAGTACCATTTTTTATCGAGATTGCAGTAAGAGCTATTGGAAATGGCGCACAGTTTAAATCTGGTGATACTGAAGTCGATTTTAGAAATACTGTTTGGGCAACAGTGATTTCAAAAGAGACAGATAGAAAGTCAGGAATGCCGGATAAACGAAGAACAACCTTCATTAATATTGCAAAACAACGTGCGAAAAAAATGCTGTTTGGTATCAGCGCTCGTGAGTTTGATCCTGAAGTCGTTGCGAAATTGGAAGAAGATCATTTAATTCACCGTGACCAGAGGTCTGCCACTATCAGTCCAATGCACGATGTATTAGAGGATTGGGCCTTAGAAGAATACATTGAGAGTGAGTACGTTGAAAATTCACATGACTTAGTTAATTTTTTATTAACTATTGGTAATGAACCAGCAATCAGTAGGGCCTTTAGGTTATGGCTATATAGGAAATTAAAATCTGATGATGCAACGAATGAATTTGTTGAAGAAGTATTAACCACGGATGGTGTAGAAAATTACTGGAAGGACGAGGCTATTGCAGCGATCATGCAACATAGCTCGCCAGAAGGCTTTCTCTACTTTCTAAAGTCTCAGCTTCTAAAAGATGATTGTGCGCTACTGATCCGCTTTTGTTTTATTCTCAGAATAACCTGCCAAAGACCAAACTCACTATATAACGACTTACTGATTAAAGATGAAAAATCAGGGATGTTAAAGTCTTTGTTCTTACAACCCTATGGTAATGGTTGGGAAGCACTGTTTAATTTTATTTATGAAGTTAAGCACGATTTGAGCAACTCTATGAGTAATCAAGTTGTTGAGGTGATAAATGAATGGTGTGGTCTCATTAATATATATGATGATCTGCCAAAAGCGTCTCGCAAGGTTGGCTTGTTGAGTTTATGGTTGCTTGAACAGGTTAAAGATTCTTATCGTGATGAAGGGCGAAGAAAAAAAATACTTAATGCTCTATTAAAAGTTTCAACAGTAGTTAAAGAAAAATTTGATGAATTAATGGAGCAGGATGTTTTCATATCCAAGGTGAAGCCAAGAAGATTAAGCTATGTTGACGAGCTGACAAGTTTGGCCCTTGTAGGCACTAATGTACCTATGTTGTGTAAACGTAACCCTGACTTTGTTGTTAAGCTTTCATTGCACGAATGGTTATTGCAAAAACCAGAAGAAGATGAATTTGGATATGGTTCTTATGGCCGAGTAGATGTTGAAGAATCCTTTGGTTTAGATAGAGAACGAGATTTTTTTCCTGCAAGTGGTTCTAAAGGGCCTTTTAAGTACCTTCTTCAATCAAAACCTAGACTAGCGTTAGATTTTATTATTAAGTTATGCAACCTAACGGCACAAAAATATTCTGAATCTGAATTTGCTAAACCTTATGATAATGAAGAAGACACTATTTATGCCTATGAAACAGTCGTAAAGCAAGTAGATATAACACTCAATGATGGCACAATAGTTAAGCAGTATGCGTCACCTCACCTTTGGAAAGGCTATCGAGGACAGTCTACGTTACCTTACCTGCTGCAGTGCGGGCTTATGGCACTAGAGAATTGGCTAGTTGAATATATTGATAAGAGTGGCAAAAATAATGAAATAGATTGGATTTACGATTACTTACTACGATCTAGTAACTCAGTCATGCCCACATCTGTTTTAGCATCAGTGGCGACAGGTTTCCCTAATAAAGTAGGAAAAGCAGCATTTCCTTTACTGAAAACTGCTGATTTATACCATTTAGATTTGATTCGAATGACGCAAGAAATGGGAGGGAATGAATTGCATTTCTTTAATCATCAAAGAGATGTAATGACAAAAATTTACATCGCGGAAAGAAGAGAAGCTGCGCTTAGACCTTGGAGGAAAGAGTCATTAGAAACCTTATTAACAAGGCTTCAGTTTGTGAATGCTCTAAGGGATGAAGTCTTAAAAATCGTTGATGAATTGATAAGCGAAGCGACTACTCGTAATGAAAAAAATCTTCGGTATATGGTACACCGTGTTGATACAAGAACTTGGGAAGCCGTTGAAGATAAAGAAAACGATCGAGTGTTGCTTCAAAGCTCCTCTGAACTTCCAGCAGATTTAAAACAAGATCAACAAGAATTTAATGAAAAACATGCAATTGATAACACCCTAACTAGTTTAAATTTATGGGGAAGGAAACTATTCGAAGAAAAATTACTCGAAGAAAAATATTTCTCTTCATACTCAGATGCATTAATAGCAGCAAAAGAAATACTTAAAGCTCTTCAAAAAAATGAGATTCATAATTTTGCAAATATGGCTGTAGGCACAATTACAACTGTTGCTGCCGTTTGTATTCGTGATGATCTTTTAAACTTGAGTGATGAAAATAAAGAGTGGTGCCTAGGAGTTATTCTTGAATCAATATTTATGCACGCAGATAATATGGATGGGACAATAGCCCATGATAAAACTGATTATTATGGCTCTGGTGCCTGTGCATTTGTCTTACCTAAGCTATTTGATTTAGATCTTGATTCAGAACAAGAAGAACATTTGAAGTTTGCTTTGGCTACAGCGTTAACACATGAAAACCAAAATGTTAATGCTTATGCCGCCAAAGGAGTAAGAGAGTTTCTTTGGTCAAGAGACTCTGAATTAGCATCTCGCTGTATAAGCGGAATGGTCGAGTATGCCCGATTTCGAAGAGAAGACAGTATGGCGCGAAGGTTTTATCATTTACAAGGTGATGAATTGAAAGCTGCTCTCGAAAACTGGAATAGCCTCATAACAACATTTCGCAATAATCTACTTGAGGGACGTTTTAAGTTAGCAGTTAATGACATTTCTTTGGAAAGCCACAGTTCATGGTTTCTTCATTTACCTATGCTAATGGTCCCACTTAACACTATAGATGATAGCCAGATTCAGTTTGTTCAAAAGTTAGTGAATTTTGTGTTTGATACAGAATATCAAAACCATCGTTCAAGTGGTGATGAAAAAATAAATCACGACATAAAAAAACAGATGCAAGACTGTCTTTCCGAACATGTTATTTCTTCAAGGAATAGTAATTTCATGCCCTTTAAAGATCTATTGACCTTAGGTTGTTCAAAAGCACCCAGCTTTATTTATTCGTTAACACTTTCATATCATGTCGCTGTGGAAAAAGAGGATGATTATGATGCTATATGGACACTTTGGAGCTTGTTAGCACCAGAAGCACATAAGATAGCTTTGAATGATGTTAACGATCGTTATATAGGTTTGCAGAATGATTTAAATCAGCTGTTACGTGGAATGATGTATGCTGATTGCCCTTGGCAAGGTAATGAGAATGAAGAAATTGATATGAAACGTGGGGCACATTATTTATTAGAATTTGCAAATGAATCTGCAAACAATAGCCATGTATTCGAAGCATTAGCATCATTAATGTATCAATTTCATGAAGTCTTCTTCGATAAAGGTATCCACTTATTAGCTTCAAAATTTGCTGGTAATTCAGATCTTATCAGTAAACAAGTCAATACCGCTTATTACTTGGAAATGGTAATAGGGCGCTATTTACAGGTTGAGAATAGAGGAATATTAAACCGAAAAATGTATAACTCATGCCTTGAGTTACTTAATGGAATCGTAGAAACGGGGTCTGCGAGAGCTTATTACCTACGTGAGCATATGGTTCGATCGCGGAAAATACATATTTAATTATTATTTCTAAAAATTACACTGAACATGTAACCAGCCATCGCCCTCGTTCCAACATTCCAGTAATTGGGTGTTTAGGTTGTAGGAAAAATTATATCCTATGGCTGAATATCGGTTTGCGTCAAGCTTAACGGGTAAGATCACTCAAACAACCAGTGAATGGTTTTCAACAATAGCGCGCAACGCTCAGTCATAAAGTAATTTTTTTACTATTTCTTTGTGTGGTGTTTCTCCGCAAGTTGTTTTTGTCTCACTTTATCATGCGGTAAATTTTTTAATTGATGGTAGTGAGATCAATTGTTGCTATTAAAGTAACCATTAAAAAAGCAGCCCCAAAAGGCTGCTTAGAAACCAACAAAGTCGGATTTAAAAACTTACAAAACCTGACTCAAAAACTTCTTCAGCCGCTCAGACTTAGGCTGGCCAAAGAAAGCTTCTGGCGTGTCTTCCACTACCAATTCGCCAGATTCCATAAATAGCACTCTATCCGCGACTTCACGGGCAAAGCCCATTTCGTGGGTGACCACCACCATGGTCATGCCGTGATGGGCTAATGACTTCATGACATCGAGTACTTCACCGACCATTTCTGGATCGAGTGCTGAGGTTGGCTCATCGAATAACATAATGCGTGGCTGCATGGCCAAGGCTCGGGCAATCGCGACTCGCTGTTGCTGACCACCGGATAACTGCGAAGGAAAGCTGTCGGCTTTATCGGATAGACCGACTTTTTCTAACAGTTCTTTAGCGCGCGCATTAGCATCGGCTTTGGATAATTTTCTAACCCGCATCGGTGCCAGGCTGATGTTATCTAGCACCGTTAAATGAGCGAATAAGTTAAACGACTGGAATACCATGCCAATTTCTTCGCGCAATTTATTCACATCACCGGGTGTGGTGAGTGAAATGCCATCAACAATAATTTCGCCTTCGTTGATGGTTTCTAGCTGATTGAGTGTACGAAGAAAGGTTGATTTTCCTGAGCCGCTTGGCCCAACAATGACGACTACTTCGCCTTCAATAATTTCTGCACTGACATTTTTCAGTGCATGAACCCCGCCGGGATAAATTTTTTCTACGCCAGTTGCACTAATAATTGGCTGTGGCGTTTGATTATCTTGAGACGGCATATTTCTTCTCCAGTCTGCGAACAACAAAAGACAAGCAACTGGTGAGCAAGAAATACATAATTGCTACACAGATCCAGACTTCAAATGGGCTGAAAGTTGAACTCACCACTTCTCGACCGGCTTTGGTTAAGTCAGTAATTGAGATAACTGAAACCAGTGAAGAGTCCTTAATCAGGTTAATAAACTGGCCAGCCAATGGTGGCAACACCTGTTTAAATGCCTGCGGCAAGATAATGTCTTTCATGGTTTGGCCATAGGTTAAGCCAAGGCTTCTGCCTGCTTCCATTTGCCCTTTGTTAATTGCTTCAATGCCTGAGCGAACGATCTCTGCCACATAGGCGCCGGTAAATACTGATAGTGCGATGACACCTGCAGTAAATCGTTCTAAATCTAATACTGTGCCAATAAAGAAGTAGACAATAAAAATCTGAACCAGAAGCGGCGTGCCACGAATAATTTCGATGTAAAGCCCGGCAAAATCACGTAGCGCCGGGTTAGGTGAAATTTTTGCTAGGCCGGTTAAGGTGCCAATAACAATTGCCAGCACACCTGCGTATAGCGACAATTCTAGTGTCACGCCGACACCCTGCAATATTGGCCCGGCTTGCCAGCTCTGGGTATAGCCCAAAGCATCGCCTTCGAAAATCAAATCACCATTATCGACCGAAATGACTTCAACGTTTTCGATGGGCTGAATTTGGTCAGGATCGATTTCACTTTGTAAAACCAATTGGCCGTTTTGTTCAACAATATTGCCATCGAACTCGGCGTTTAAATCCTGGTTAGCATTATAAAGAATATATTGAGGTAGTCGCTCCCAGCGCCAGGTGTAATCAATAGACTGGGCTGATTTAAAAAAGCCATAACATGAGGCAATAACAACAGCGACAAAAATACCGTGCCAAAGCCAGTTGTTTGGCTGACGTTCCATTTGCCGGACACGCGGGGTATTTGATTTAAACACTTAACTTTCCTGCACCAGGACTGCATTTCGCAGAAATTACTAAATTGCTAGAGTTGCCAATTGATTCTTTATAATAATCGGCGATAAATTCGGGAGCAGGGTTTAGCTGCCCCCGAAAATGGTTACTTCAGCGTGGTTAACCAACGATCAGATTCAAACCATTTTTTATACATTCGATCATAAGTACCATCACCACGAACCTGGCGCTGGAAGTTATTCAACCAGTTGAGGAAGTCCGCATCGTTTTTCTTAACTGCCCAAGCCAGTGGCTCATAAGTGAAGGGTTCTGCGATGAATGCAACGCGGCCTTCATTTTGAGAAGCGAAGATAGAGTTGTATGGCAGGTCATAAACAAATGCGTCTACCTTGCCGTTTAATACTTCCAACTTGGCATCATCTTGAGTTTCAAATTCAAAGATTTGTGCTTTTGGGAAATAACGCTTAGCTGCTTCATGGCCGGTAGTACCTAACTTAACTGCCAGTTTGTACTGCGGCTTGTTTAAATCACGGGGCTTTTTGATGGTACCCGCTAGCTCTTTACGCATCACAATCGTTTGGCCGATGATGATGTAAGGGTCAGCAAAATTCACTCGCAGGTTGCGCTGCGAAGTTACCGTCATGCCGCCCATGATGATGTCGAATTTTTTGGTTAACAGTGCTGGGATAATGCCGTCCCATGCAGTGTTAACAAATTCAACTTTAACGCCCATCGCTTTAGCCAATTGCTTGGCAAAATCGATGTCAAAGCCGATGTATTCCCCTTTCTTATTTACCATTTCGAATGGCTGGTAGCCTGCATCGAAACCGACGCGAATCGTGCCGCGATCTAGGATGTCATCTAGAGTGCCGGCAAAGGCAGGGCCATTCAGGCTGAAGATTGCCAAAAAGGCGATCAGTAACTTTTTCATGTATCGGCTCACTCATTATGTTTATGCGATTATGTTGTGTTCCGAATCCATCCGGATTGTCTGTACCCAAGCCACCTCTCCATCTCAAAGTGGTTTGGGTATAAGCACCCTTGTCAGTGAAATAACGGCCTGTTGTTTTGACTCTGTCACTGACTAAATTCAGACAAAGGCTCTGCAATATATCTAAAACCACTGCAATGAGCAAAGCTTGCATATAAATGCAGCACATCAAGATGACGATTCATCTCGTTTGACAGTGTACAACCACCTATCTTCATTTTCTTGTTGTATTAAAAGGGTAAGTTTTTGTTGTTAGCGGTCGTTAGCTTAATTTTAATCGGTATTTATTCTAAACAGCTATTCATTAAGTTTGGTTAGACCAATTTAATGTTCTACTCATTTAACTAAATCTAAAATCCCTCGATCTAAAGCACATCGAAAGAATGGTTATTTTAGAGATTGTTATTTTAGAGATAAGTAATAGACCGCCGCCCGACAGCTGAAGTTCCAGCAGTCGGGCGAAATAACCCAACAAATATTAATAAGCGAAATAGTGAACCCAGCGCTTTAGTCAGTAAGTTATCAAGTGACTGAAGGCAGGCTAAGAATGGGCGAGGTGCTTTTGCTAGGTGGTGAGTAAGAATGTCACCGGGCCGTCATTTTCTAAGCTGACTTTCATATCAGCACCGAACTGACCGGTTGCGACTTTTAGTCCACTGTTTTTAATCGTCTCAACGCATAGATTGAATAATTGCAAAGCGTCATCAGGATGTGCCGCCGAGGAAAAACTAGGGCGGTTTCCTTTTTTAGTATCTGCTGCCAAAGTGAATTGAGAGACCAATAACAGCTCACCTTTAATATCAGCAGTCGACAAATTCATCTTGCCTTGGTCATCGGTAAATACCCGATAGCTGAGCAAGCGTTCAGCCAATCGCTTGGCTTGCGCTTCGGTGTCACCCTTGTCGACACCAATCAATACCATTAAACCTTTGCCGCATTGGCCAACAATCTCACCGTCAACTTTTACCGAGGCGTGATTCACTCGCTGTAGTAGTCCTTGCAATTTGCTACCTTTGTCACTGCTTTGTTAGATGTCGGATTTTACGCCTAGCGGTTACGGCTGCCAAATAGGTCGAATCAAAAAACAGCTAAAAAGATTGACCCTGCATCGATTGATCAATTGCCTGAATTTCAATTTTCACTAGAATAGCGTTAACAACTGTTGTCGGGACTTATCACTTGCGCACTGATTGTCGTATATTGATAGCCATCTACTACCGAGTTTGAGTCGGCTCTGCTAGAAAAAATGCTGGCAGACTAACTCTCAACAAAATCAATTGATCGTAAATCAGAGGAATATTGGATTGAATAAAAGCATACTTACTAATTTAATTGCAGCACTTGTGATGGCTGCGGGTTATTTTTTGCATCAACCAATACTGTTTTCTGTTGGATTATTTGCCTTGTCAGGTGCGATCACCAATTGGCTGGCCGTTCACATGCTGTTTGAGAAGGTACCGGGGTTGTATGGTTCAGGTGTTATTCCTGCCAGATTTGAAGAATTCAAAATCGCTATTTTCAAATTAATGATGGAGCAATTTTTTACTGCAGAAAATATCGACCGTTTCTTATCTGATAAATCTGGTGCAGCCACCCATATTGACTTGCAACCCGTCATTGAAAAAGTCGATCTATCGTCATCATTTGATGCATTGCTGCAAACGGTTGAACAGTCTTCATTTGGTAGCATGCTGGGAATGTTTGGCGGTACTGAAGCTTTGTTACCATTACGCGAACCCTTTATTGAAAAAATGAAAGTGTCATTGGTTGATATTGCCCAGAGTGACGACTTTGCCGAGTTGGTTCGTAATCAATTAGAACAGCCCGATATGATTTCAGGTACCCGTGAAAAAATTGAAGCGATTGTTAGCCAGCGATTAGATGAATTAACACCGCAGCTGGTAAAAGAAATTGTTCAACAAATGATTAAACAGCACCTTGGCTGGCTGGTGATTTGGGGCGGCGTATTCGGCGGTGTGATTGGATTAGTCGCAGCGCTGGTTCAGATTTAACGGAGCGCTGGTTGGGATTGTGGAAAATAAAAAATAACCTGTTTCAGGCGCGTCTAATCTTATGTTACGTTACGTGTAGGTTTGACAAGCCTTCAGCGTAATTAGACACTTTTAAAATATATCGCCAGATGTCTGATTTCGTTAACACTCATCAAACCTACAGTGTTCGGGATAATTTTAAATTTCTCAGAACATTAGCTAAAGTAAATCAATAAAAAGCCCGGTGAATTAAACTTCACCGGGCTTTTTTATGTTGATCACTTAATAGAATTAAATGTCTTGTCGAACTCGTACAAAACTAGTGAAGCGAGGCAACCCAGATGCATGGAAGCCGCGGTAGCGATAAGTCACAGTGCTGCCAATTTTGGGTGGCTGCTGTCGCTGGAATCGACTAAATCCGCTACCTAAAGAAAAGGTTTTTCCATCGGGCATTTTAATTTTTAGCGCCCCCATCATACCGCGGAATTGACCTCGGCCTTTTACATAGCCAATCACTGTTCCTTCGCTATCGTGCCAGCTTTTAACTTTTAGAATGGCGCCTGAGCGTCCGGCAATGTGCTGGCTTTCCGGTTGGCGAATCATTAACCCTTCACCGCCACGCTTTTCAACCATTGCCAATTCTCGTTTCAAATGCTCAGGGCTTTTGCAACGGGTTTGTTTGACTAATCGAATATGGTCAGTTTTTCTACCGCCAAACCATTGCTTTAATTTAAAGTAACGAGAATTGAAATCGCCTTTTCTTTTTGGTGCATCGAACACCATAAAAAGCACTTTTTTCCAATTTTCGCTTCGATTGCCTTTGAATTTTTTAACTACCGAAGCTAGTTGGGAAAATTTATTGCGGCCAATCCACAGCTCACCATCGATAGGAAAGTCTGGCATTGATTTAATAAACCATTTGGGTGGTTTAAGTGGGTTGCCTTTACGGGACAATAATTTTTCACCATCCCAATAAGCACGAATACCGTCGTACTTTTCACTAATCAACCAACCGGTAGGGTCAATCGATTTATCCCAATGTTTAGCCAGCATAAGTTGTGGCTCAGCAGCGCTGCTCTGAAGTGGCAGAATACTGACGGCGAGTAACAGCAAAGCTAGGTAACGATTCAACATGGAAGATCCTTTTCCAGACTAATCAATCGACAAGATCACTTTAAGATAGCAGTTGGACGGTGAATTGGCTTGAAGGTGCTGCGGATAAAATACTTTTGATTTAGATGGTTAGCGATAGCTTTAAAAAAACTAATAGTAACATTTTGTTCAAAACGATCTTTGTTTGCAGAGTTGGTCTGACCTTTTTTAGCATGGAGCTGACCATGCATAAAAAGGAACAACAACATGTCAGATGCAAACAGCTCGGTAGAATACGAGCGAGTCTCTAGTGAGTATCTTGAACAACGTCAGCTGAAAAAAGGGGCAGCTGGCTGGATCCTTCTCGCAAGTCTGGGTGTTTCCTATGTTATTTCCGGTGATTTTGCTGGATGGAATTTTGGCTTGCAACAAGGTGGCTTCGGCGGAATGCTGATTGCAACAATTGCCATGGCAATTATGTACACCTTTAAAGTATTAACTCTTGCTGAACTCTCATCATCTTTACCGACTGCCGGTGGTGGCTATTCATTTGCTCGCCGGGCAATGGGCCCGTGGGGTGGCTATTTAACAGGCACTGCAATTTTACTTGAATATGCAATAGCACCGGCTGCGATAGCAGTATTTATTGGCGGTTATGTTAATGAATTGCTGGGGCTGAATGGCCCGTTAGTTTATGCTGCATTCTATGCCATTTTTATTGGTATTCACTTATGGGGTGCCGGCGAAGCACTGAAAATTATGATGGTGATTACTGCAATTGCTGCAGCAGCAATTGTGGTATTTATCGTCGCAGCTATTCCGCATTTTGATAGTGCTAATTTATTCGATATCGCAGTGAACACTGAAGTAGCTGGAGCCAGTAGCTTTCTTCCCCAAGGCTATGTTGGTATTTGGGCTGCGATTCCATTTGCCATGTGGTTATTCCTAGCGGTCGAAGGTGTTCCGCTGGCGGCAGAAGAAACAGCAGATCCAGCGAAAGACATGCCCAAAGGCATTATTACCGCAATGGTGATTCTGCTGATTTTTGGCGGTAGTGTATTATTTTTAGCACCAGGTATTTCCAGTGCCGATGCGATGAAAGACCATGGCGCACCGTTAGTTGGCGCTCTGCAGACGGTTTATGGTGAAAACTCATCCATTGCGACTTTTGTTAATCTAGTGGGTTTAGCAGGTCTGATTGCATCGTTCTTTTCAATTATTTATGCCTACTCTCGACAGGTATTCGCGCTCTCCCGAGCGGGATATTTACCTCGCTTTTTATCCAAGACTGGTAGCAATAAAGTACCGACTATGGCTTTGATTGTTCCCGGAATTATCGGATTTCTTCTTTCTCTGACAGGTGAAGGTGATTTAATGATCACCATGGCGGTATTTGGTGCGACAATTTCTTACGCCATGATGACGCTTTCGCACATTTTATTGCGCAAGAAAGAACCTGAGTTAGAGCGCCCCTATAAAACACCGGGTGGTACTTTTACTTCTGGCGTTGCTTTTGTTTTATCGATCATCGCTTTCGCATCGACTTTTGTTGTCAGTCAAGAAGCAGCCATGTGGAGTGCCGTTTTCTACGCGATTATGGTGGCTTACTTTGCTTTTTATAGCCGCCATCATCTAGTTGCCCAAGCGCCAGAAGAAGAGTTTGAAGCGATTGCCAAGGCAGAAGCAGAGTTGAATTGATATTTGCTAACGCTTTTTAATCGTGTTTTTTTGGTATGAGTCTTATCGCTATTTTGTAGACCTCTCATCTAACCGGCTTTAGTCGGAGCAAAATAACGATAAGGCTGGTACCACTTTAATGATAAACGCTCTGTAAATGTAAATAGATTGAATAGCTGGAGCTTGCTGCAATTAGCTCACTAGATTTATTTAAAGATAATCGAAAATAAAAAAAGGCTTCTGAAAAATGATCAACCCAAGAGATGTCAAGACTACTGCAGACGCCCGACGAATTGTTGAAGAAAGAAATTTATCTCATGTAAAAGTAGGTTTATTTGATATTGACGGCGTAATGCGCGGAAAATACATGAGTAAGTCCAAGTTTTTTTCATCGTTGGAAAGTGGTTTTGCTTTTTGTGACGTTGTACTCGGCTGGGATTCAGATGATCAGTTGTATGAAGGCGTTGATATTAAGCTTACTGGCTGGGACACAGGCTATCCGGATGCACCGGTTAAAGTGATTCCTGAGTCTTGTCGTAGTGTGCCATTTGAAGGCGATATGCTGCTGTTCTTGTGTGATTTTGAAGACAGAGCAGGCAAAGTCTGCCCAAGAAATGTATTAAAACGCGTGTTGCAAAAAGCCCAAGATATGGGATTTGATTCTTATGCGGCTTTTGAATATGAATTTTTCATGTTTAACGAAACCCCTGAATCTGCCAGAGAAAAAGGCTATAGAAATTTAAAGCCAATTACTCCAGGTAATTATGGCTATTCGATGATTCGTAGCTCCGTACATGCAGATTTATACCATGAGTTGTTAGAACTATCGGAGCAAATGGATTTTCCAATTGAAGGTTTGCATACCGAAACTGGGCCTGGAGTCATTGAAGCCGCTTTAGCGGTTGATAGTGCGCAATCTGCTGCAGATAAAGCGGCTTTATTTAAAACATTCACTAAGGTGTGGGCACAGCGGCGTAATATGATGGCGACCTTTATGGCTAAGTGGTCGAATGATTATCCAGGACAATCGGGGCATTTACATATGTCGCTCCGTCATAAAGAAAATGGAAAGTCTGCTTTTTATGATCCTGACCAGCCATTAAGTATGAGTAAATTGCAACGGCACTTTATTGCGGGCCAACAAAAATTAATGCCAGAACTATTAGTGATGACTGCTCAAACCGTTAATAGCTATTCACGGATGGTGCCGGGTTTTTGGGCGCCAACTGATGCGACATGGGGTTGTGAAAATCGCACCACAGCATTGCGGGTAATTCCGGGTAGCGATAAGTCACAGCGAGTGGAATATCGACTGGGATCTGCTGATGCTAACCCATATATTACACTGGCTGCCGCCTTGGGTGCCGGGCTTTATGGTATTGAGCATCAGCTAGAGCCAGAAGCAATGGTTGAAGGTAACGCTTATGAGCAGGAGCATCCGGAAAGTCTGTCATTACCGAATACTTTGTTTGATGCCGCGATGGCGTTAAAAAAATCAAGTGCCGCCCGAGAAATGTTTGGTAATGAGTTTGTTGAGCACTATGCCGCAACTCGTGAGTGGGAAGGCCGTGAATTCCGCAAACATATTACTGATTGGGAATTGTCTCGTTATTTCGAAATCATTTAATATCTAATCCATTAATTATTTAATATTCAAGATGAGAAGTAAATAATGAATAATCAGTTAAATACCATTTCACCAATTGATGGCTCAGTTTATGTTTCTAGAGATTATGCCACTGACCAGCAAGTACAGCAGGTGCTATTAAAGGCACAGCAAGCACAGAAACATTGGAAAAAAATTCCAGTAATGCAAAGGGCTGCAATATGCCATGCCATGGTTGATGCTTTTATTGCAAAGAAAGATCAAATCGCAGAAGAGTTATGCTGGATGATGGGACGGCCAATTCGTTATGCCGCTGGTGAAGTAGACGGTCTGGAAGAACGCGCACGGTATATGATTGACATTGCCGATCAAGCGTTGGCGACGGTAAAGCTGGAAGATAAACCCGGCTTTAGTCGTTATATCAAGCGAGAATCATTGGGTGTGGTTTTTGTCATCGCACCGTGGAACTACCCTTATTTAACTTCTATTAATGCGATTATCCCGGCAATTATGGCGGGTAATTCGGTGGTTCTAAAACATTCGGCTCAAACACCTTTGTGTGCTGAAAGATTAGATGATGCTTTTGCTGAAGCAGGTTTGCCTGCTGGAGTATTTCAACATTTACATTTAGATCACCCGACCACTGAATCTGTTATTCAAGCTGAGCAAGTGAATCATGTTTGTTTTACTGGCTCGGTTTCTGGTGGTGCGATGGTGGAACGTGCTGCAGCCGGGCGCTTTATTGGCTTGGGATTGGAGCTTGGCGGTAAAGATCCTGCTTATATTCGAGCTGATGCTAATTTACAACATGCAGTAGAAACGACAATTGATGGTGCTTTTTTTAATTCTGGTCAGTCTTGTTGTGGCATTGAACGAATTTATGTTGATGCGGCAATTCATGATCAATTTGTTGAAAAAGCAGTTGCACTGATTAAGCAATATAAATTGGGTCGTTCGGATGATCCAACTACCACGCTAGGCCCTCTGGTAAAAGCTGAGGCCGCTGAATTTGTTCGTGTACAAACAGCCGAGGCAATTGCCCAAGGCGCTCTGGCTCATATTAATGCTGAAGATTTTGTGATGGATCAGCCAAAAACTGCTTATTTGGCACCGCAGATTTTAACGAATGTAAATCATAAAATGCGAATAATGACCGAAGAGTCTTTTGGTCCAGTAGTAGGAATTCAAAAGGTAGATTCTGACGATCAAGCCATCGAGTTAATTAATGATTCAGAATTTGGATTAACAGCTTCTGTATTTACTCAAGACATAGAAGCAGGTATTGCGATAGGTGAGCAGTTAGAAACGGGTACTTTCTTTATCAATCGATGTGATTATCTTGATCCAGAGTTGGCTTGGGTCGGAGTTAAAAATTCAGGCAAGGGCTGTACTTTATCTACTTTGGGTTATGAACAGTTAACTCGTGGAAAATCATTTCATTTAAAAACTAGCCTGTAATAAAATACAACAATAGATTTTATCTCAATCGAAGCATATTTTACGAGATTTTTATATGAGTTATCAAAACCTGACTGGAAACTGGAATTATCCAAGTTCAATTCGTGCTGGTGCCGGAAGAATTTCTGAATTGGCCGAATGTTGTAAAAGCCTCGGTATAACAGCGCCACTACTGGTTACCGACCCAGGCTTGGCTGCACTGCCTATGGTGCAGCAAGCGCAGAACAGTTGCGTGGTAGCAGGTTTGAATTGTGGTGTTTTTAGCCAGATTAAAGCTAATCCTAATGGGAAAAATGTTGAAGATGGCGTAGCCGCATATAAAGCCGGAAAGCATGATGGTGTGATTGCTTTTGGCGGTGGTTCTGGATTGGATGCTGCAAAAGCGATTGCTCTAATGGTGGGGCAAGATCGTCCTTTATGGGATTTTGAAGATGTCGCAGATAATTGGACTCGGGTAAATGAATCGGGCGTAGCGCCGATTGTTGCTGTGCCGACGACTGCGGGAACCGGTTCAGAAGTTGGGCGAGCATCGGTTATTACCGATCAGGACAATCAGATTAAAAGAATCATTTTCCATCCGAAAATGTTGCCATCATTAGTGATTCTTGACCCTGAACTCACCGTTGGATTACCCGCCAAAGTAACGGCAGCAACTGGGATGGATGCGTTGTCGCATAACCTCGAAGCCTTGTGTTCGCCTTTCTATCACCCGATGGCAGCTGGCATTGCAGTGGAAGGTATTCGATTGGTTAAGGAGCATTTAGCAACCGCTGTTGCTGATGGAAATAACATTGAAGCCAGAATGCAAATGCTGCTGGCATCATCCATGGGTGCAACTGCTTTTCAAAAAGGCTTAGGCAGTATGCACGCATTGGCGCATCCACTAGGAGCAATTTACGACGCGCACCATGGTTTGTTAAATGCGATTTTAATGCCATATGTTTTGCAATCTAATCGAGCATTTATTGAAGAAAGAATTGAACGAACTGCCCGATACATAGGTCTGGAAAATAGTAGCTTTGAGGGTTTTATGCGTTGGGTTTTGGCCTTACGAGAGCAGTTAGGTATTCCACATAGCTTGTCAGAAATAGGTCTAGCTGATTTAGCATCGGACCAGAGCCAGTTAAATAAAATAGCAGTCATGGCGACTGAAGATCCAAGTGCGAGTGGTAATCCAGTTCAATATAGCGCTGAACAATATGCCGTTATCTTAAAAGATGCGGTACTCGGAAAGCTCTAATTAGATTCAAGCCAGCTCCGACTTTACCGTTAGAGATTGTCGATAAATAGAACTAAATAAAAGGTGATACTGTATGAAGATCGGTATCTTGCAATGTGACGATGTGCAGGAAGCACTTCAGTTGGAATTTGGCAATTATCCATGCATGTTTCAAAATCTGCTTAACCAGATTTCGAATGATTTAACTTGGCAGGTTTATGATGTACGAATAGGAGAATACCCCGAGCACTTGGATGATTGCGATGGTTATATTTCGACTGGGAGTCGCTATGGGGTTAATGACTCGCTAGCTTGGCTTGAACCATTGGAAGCTTTTGTACAAAAAGCCTATCGTGCGAAGAAGCCATTTGTGGGTATTTGTTTTGGTCATCAGCTAATTGCCAAGGCGCTGGGTGGTAAAGTCGATCGATCTGAAAAAGGTTGGGGTGCTGGGATCTCATTTAACCAGATAGTGGTGCAAACGCCATGGATGAAACCACAACAAAATGGTTTAGATTTAGTGGTAAGTCATCAAGACCAGGTGGTTGAATTACCTGAAAACGCTCAAGTGCTAGCGCAAAGCTCATTTTGTCTTAATTATATGATTCAAATAGGCAGTAGCATGCTGGGTATTCAAGGGCACCCCGAGTTCTCTCGTGCTTATTCTTCGGCATTAACTAATGCTCGCCGTGATCGCATTCCAGCCCACCGGGTACGGGAAGCACTTAATTCTTTGCATGCTGATGTTGACGATTTAACTATGGCTCGTTGGATTTTAAATTTTCTTCAGCAATGATGGATAGTTTATCTTAAAATGCCTCGGTTTATCGCCGAGGCATTTTTATTCTTATTTAATCATTAGAAATTATTATTTTTGACTTTAACCAGCGATATTCATCGGTGATTTGTGATAAAAAATTATAGTTTAAAATTTTTCGACAATCACTGGCGATCATTCCAGGCAAATCACCTAATTCATTCTGACGAGTGATTAGTGTGATATTACGATACCATGAATCTTTTAATGGAATCAGTTTTACTTGCTGCTGTTTAATGCTGCTTTGAAATAAACACAGCGGCGAGGTAATACAGCAGCCGATTCCTGAGGCTACTGCAGAAACGATAGCAAACGAGTTATCCAGCTGCAGCCTGGCGACGGGTTCGCATTGATTGCGCCGTAAATAACGCTCGATATCTTGGCCGATTAATGAACCACTGCTGTAGCGAATCAGGTCGTAGTGCTGTAATACAGAATGCAGCTCTTGTGGCCCATGATAATTATTAGGAACAGCCAGCACAAATGGCTCTTTTATAATTCTATGACGCGCAAGATCGGAAATACTATCGAGTGGGTCGTCGGAAATAATCATGTCGACTTGACGACTATTTAGCATATGGGCGTGTAAATGTGATTGCCCGGTCATTACTGACCAGTTTTGAGTCCGTTGACTGACCGCGTCAATTAGTGGCTTGCCAACCGCAGTAATCATTGAATCGACGAGCGCCATTTTTACATGTCGTAGCAATTTGTAATCTGCTTTGCGCATATCCTGGCTAGTTTGTTTTGCGGTATCGAGCATGGTTGTTGCACGGTCAAAGAAATAACGGCCGGCAGTGGTCAATTCCATTGGCCGAACACTACGATCTAATAGCTCGACATGCATTGATGTTTCTAAATTAGATAAGCTTTGAGAAATTGAAGATTGGCTCATTCCCAAATTACGTGCAGCAAACGTCATATTGCCGGTTTTAACTACCTGAACGAAGGTTTCTAGCGCTTTTAGATCAAAGCCGAATGAGGAGGCCATAGCAATATTGAGCCTTATTTTGAAGTGCCCAGTCAGTTGATTTGAGCTATGTTGCAGCGCAAACAAGAGAAGCTGACTTTATTTTGTATCTTTTTAATACCGTAAAGAACAAATCAGGTAAAGCTTATTAAGAATTTAAAAGCTGAGTGGAAATATGACTTTGGTTAAAGGTGCTTATGATAGTGAAACGAATCGAAGGGAGCTAAAAGCGTATATAAATAATCCGGCATTTATCATATAAGCGCCGGATTATTTATGTATAGAGATCTATGGTATGTCGCAAAGAGCTAGGGCTGTAGTGCAATGATTTACTGCTGCAAGGCCTTCAGAATTCTATCAAATGGGTATTGTTCCAGCTCGGCATAGGTTTTTAATTGGCGGGCTTTAATGCGCGTTAAGTGCGGCGAGCTAATGCCACTTAAAAAACGCGCTTTTAGTACGGCTGTTGGTTCAACAGAAAAAACAGACTGGTATTTTTCTACCAATGGCTGGCAAGCTTTATTCAGATTGGCCGCTTGTAATGTGGGTAGCTGAATTGGCGGTTGTAGCGCAGTTGTTTGCCCGGTGCACACTGAGCAATGACCACAATTGGTAGATAACGTTTGCCCAAAATAATCAGCTAATTGCAATGATAAGCAGCTATTGGCTTCGAATAAATTGAGCATTTGTTGCAATCGATTAATCTCAGCCTGCTGGCGGGTCAAAAACATATCGCGTAATCGCTGGGCAAGCACTGCAGGCTCAGGGATGGCTTTTAACACCTCAAAAGCTTCGGTCATCTGTTTGGTTTCTAATTCGATCCAACCCTGCTCTTGGAAATAGTCCAAAGCTAGCGTGACTCTTGAGCGCTCGCTGGGATATTGCTGGTGTAATGCATCGAAATCAACCGTCCACCAGACGCGAGCTTTGCTGGAGCTGGAGAATAGTGCTCTGACAAATTCAGCGCGTTCGCCCTGGAATTTTGTTTCCAACTGATTCTGGTCGACCAGCAATTTAAAACGGAACTCAGCAAACCAACTAAATAGCGGTTTAATAATGCCTTCTAGTTCTAGGTACACCAATAGTGTTTTTAACGGTAGCATCCGAATATTAGTGGTATTAGACAGCGGAAGAAGCATAATTTCCCAGCGCTGTTGGCTTTGCTGGCACTGCTGAATTTGTTCGATAATCTGAGCAATTTCATGTTGATCAGGAGTGTCGCCATAAACATAGTTTTCTAGTAAATGCAGATTATCCCGCCCAGCCAGCATTAAACATTCTGAATCTTGTCCATCACGCCCGGCGCGGCCAATTTCCTGGCTGTAATTTTCTAGCGATTTTGGTAAATCGTAATGTACGACATAGTGAATATCAGATTTATCGATGCCCATACCAAATGCAATTGTCGCAACAATACACTGGTGCTGATTGTGCATAAATGCACGCTGAATTTGCTCACGTTGCTCATGGCCCATGCCTGCATGATAGGCAACCGCTGAAATGCCTCGCTTGCTTAATGCATTGGCGACATCTTCGGCTGTTTTTTGCTGGGTGACGTAAATAATGCCGCTTTTCTGCTGACGTTCGCTTAGCCATTGTCCGAGTGTTTCTAGCCGTTCATGCTGGGCAACTGATTGGACTTTTAATTTAAGATTAGCGCGATAAAAGCCAGTTAATTGTACGTCATGATTATGAATAAAAAACTTCTGCTGCATATCATCAATAACTCGAGGTGTCGCCGTTGCGGTGAGCAGTAAAGCCTGAGGAATTGAAAATTCTTTTAAATATTGTGGCAATTTTAAATAATCAGGGCGGAAATTATGCCCCCACTCTGAAATACAATGCGCTTCATCGACTACTAATAATGAAATAGGTACTCGATGAATAAAATTTCGAAAACGTTCATTTTTTAAACGCTCAACTGAAATCATCAACACTTTAATCTGACCCGATTGAACATCTCGCATAGTTTGCTGAGTTTGTTCCCGAGTCTGGGTTGAATCAATGCTAGCGGCAGCAATCCCTTTCGCTTGTAAAAAGCTCAATTGGTCTTGCATTAAGGCCAATAGCGGTGATACCACCAGAGTGAGATTTGGCAGTAATAATGCTGGAATCTGATAGCAAAGTGACTTGCCAGAACCAGTGGGAAAGATCGCTGCAGCGGACTTGCCTTGCAACACTGACTGGATGATTTCCAACTGCCCCCGGCGGAACTGGTCAAAGCCAAAGTACTGCTGCAAAGTTTGGATGGCAGCTTGTTGGATTTGCGCTATCTGCTGACTAGTTTGTTGAATGGCACTGGCCGCAGAAGTTGTTGAAGATGGCGCTGGGGCTGAGAATTGCGATTGATTGGAGTTCATAGGTCGATGTGAAGCAGACATAACAGAGACCAAATATATAACAGTGCTGTATATTTAGCCAGTATCTGTTGTTTTGGCAAGATTAAAAGTAATTAATTGTCATTTGTTTTCGTTGGTCAGTAAAGGCGCATCATTTAGCGCATCACTTGTGCTAAGACAAAATATTCGATTGTTGTTTATGGCAGAGCCTTTATTATCCTAGCCGCAAGTAAGTTTGGTACGACAGTTTTAATTTGCATATTGGATGCTTATCTAAAGTGTTGTTTAGGTATGCTCGGCTAACAAGACATTACTATTGATATTGTTTTTAAGTCGCAGTCAATTAAATATGAGACTTTTATGAAATTCAGGTTGGTACGTCTTAAGCTAGCTGTGTTGGGTTTATTGCTATCTTGCCCAGTATTTTCTGCCAGCTTAGATTGCAATAATGTAACGAATCAAATAGAACAAGAAATTTGTGATGATCGAAAAAGCTTTAAATTAGACAGCCAACTAAGCAATTTATTTAATCAGCTCCATCTCTACAGCACTGATCAACAGCAACCCGTGCTAAGGCAGCAACAGTTAGCGTGGCTCAAGCTCAGAAATGAGCAATGCCAGCTTGCCAGTAATACACGCTTATGTTTACGAGATGTCTATCAACAACGGTTGGGCGAGCTGAATGCCAAAGCAGGCTTTATGTCGAATGATATGGAGCAAGCAGAACCACGCTTATTGCGGTTCCTTAAAAGCTCAAAAATCTTCGATATGTTAGAATACCCAAAGTATTACAAAATTAACCAAAAACAATTTGTAGTGGCTATCGACTGGGATCAGTCAGGCAAAATTGGCCATGGTTTATATTACGTTGATCTTAAAACCGATGAGCTAGAAAGAATCTTCTCTGGGCTACCTCAGTTTGATGGCATCTACCAAGATCAGAACAGAATGGTGGTGGTAATTCGGGCTGCTGTCAGTAAATCAGGTTTGGTTAATGAAACGATTTCTGCCGTGGTGATCAATAATGGTGTTTACTCTAAACATAAAATTATTGAAGTGAATTATTATCAGCCCCATCGTGATAATAATGACATTTGCTACGATGCAATGAGTGCTAGTTCTCAGGGGCGACTTGCTGAAATTTCTAGCATTCAGCAGCTGAAAATTACCGATGTAGATAATGATGGTTTTCGTGATGTAACGGTCAATATTGATCGTAAAAATTGTAGTAATGGTCAGATAGAAAATAAAATATTCGGGCTAGTTTCTGCAGCAGAAATTATAGCGTTAGAATCTACTCCGATCGCTCCAAAGCCTGATATTGCAAAGCCTGATGTTGCAAAGCCTGATGTTGCAAAGCCTGATGTTGCAAAGCCTGATGTTGCAAAGCCTGATATTGCAAAGCCTGATATTGCAAAGCCTGATGTTGCAAAGCCTGATGTTGCAAAGCCTGATGTTGCAAAGCCTGATGTTGCAAAGCCTGATGTTGCAAAGCCTGATGTCGCAAAGTCTGATATTGCAAAGTCTGATGTCGCAAAGTCTGATGCGAGAAATCTGACTTTGCCAGTACTGGAAGCTATTTTGTCGGAAGTGGATCTAAAAAAGCCTAAAATAGAGCTGCTACAGTAGGCTGTCATACTGATAACATTTGTACCTAAGCAGCATTCTAGACAAAACAAAGGTGCTTGTTAGTGCTATTGTTTTGTCTAGAATTAATTAAATAAAACTAATCATTTTCTAACGCTAATCCAACACCCAAACTAACCAATAAACCACCGGTTATTGTATTAAATCCGCGATTAACCGAAGGCTTTGCTAGCCAGTTTTTTGCTTTATTGACCATTAATACTAAGCTACTTTGCCAGGTCATAGCGATCAAAAAGTGTACGCTAGCTAACACCATCGACTGAAAAATTGCCGAACCAGTCGGGTCGATAAATTGTGGTAAAAATGCCATATAAAAAATTACAGTTTTTGGATTTAATACATTAGATAACAGACCTTCACGAAATGAGCGCATCGCAGAAAAGCTATGTTCATTAGCGCTGGCGATATTCAAACCGTTACTGCCTTTCCAAGCTTGCCATAAGCTACCAACACCCAGCCAAACCAGATAACCAGCCCCCGCGAGTTTTAACAGGCTAAAAGCCATTGCTGATTGTAATAAAATAACCGAAATACCGGCTGCCGAAACTAATGCATGGGCAAATAAACCGCTGCAAATACCTAGGCTAGTCACGGTACCATCAAGCATGCCGCCGCGACTGGTATTACGCATCACGATTAGCGTGTCAGCACCAGGAGCCATAGTCAGTAGGGTTAAGGCGATCATGGCAGGCCAAAGGTCAAACAACATAGAGACAACTCATTGATAAATAGACGGCTGGTAGATGCCACAGAATAACAGAGAAATGCTCAGCACAGCGCGCCAATAGTCGGATTGGCTCGCCGCTAATTTAGGTTATCTGCTGATACTTTAATCATGGAATGGGCACTAATTCCCAGCCGTTGTTTTTTTTAATCTCTTAAAGCCTGATTCAACTGATCGACCACTTCGGCCCAGTCAGAATCTAGTTGCACCGATTCCCGGAGAAACATGGCTTGTGAGGCATTCCAGAAACCGGCTTCCTCTAATGGAATATTGGCGGGAAGTGATCGGTGGTTTTCGATGAAATTGGCTATTGATTGGTCGTTGTCAGATAGCCCTAGCTGCATAAACAAGGTTCGGAAGTTATGTCGGTTAAGTTCCATAGTTATTAAGCTCTTGTGTTGAAAACGAGATCTCCAACCACCAGTTTAGCTGGCTTGTGGCTAAAGCTATTCCTAGCCGACCAGTGAGTAGTCGCGAAACGCAATTACTATCAATGAGGTGAAAACCTGAATATGGCGTGGCAGATATATTGCCATTGCTTTTTCTCTAATTGCAATCAGCTAGCTGGCTATTCATTATCGGCCAACGCTTCTAACAAAAATAATAAAGCTTATGAATTCGATTACTCGCCAGTTGGCACTTGTCAGTTTATGCAGCTCATTTTTAGTTGCATGTAGTAGCAGTAACGCACCTTCTTCCGATAAAGCTCCAGATAATATTCCGGGTGACCAACAGGTTTCTACCGCCAATTTAAGTGGCTTGTGGCTGGTTAAAGGCCAGGTAAATGGTCAGCTGGATGGCTCACCAGAGCATGGGTCACTTGCCGGTAGCTTACAAAGTTGGAATCAAGCGATCTATCGAATTGAAGTTAATGCTAATGGTTATTCGATGAGCTTGTGCGCCGGTGATTACCTGCAGCAGCCAGTTCAATTGATTGAAGAGGGTGGGGTGCTGCGTACCAATGGACAAATTATTGGTGAAGTGGCACAAAATACCACGATCACCTTTAATTCTGATTTCGCGCAAAATCTGACGGCCGAAACATTGCAAAGTGCATTATATGATCAAACCGATGCCACTTCGGCTAACCAAGCGGCATTAGCAGGGCTTAATTACACTGCGCAAGCTAGCAAGGTTCGTGATGATATGAGCGCACCTTTAGCCGCGATTTCTGTTAACCAGCAGCAATATTCAGCCAATTGTTTTAGCCAACAAGGCTTTAGTTTTAATAATGCACAACAAGATCTGCAAGTTGCAGAGTTAGTGCTGGCACAAGCGGTTGCTGAAAATACTGAAATAGCAGTTAGCCCGATGAAGGCTGAATTACGCTGGTCTAGCAAAAGTGGAAAAATAGCTAATTTTGCTGAAATTATTGCCAATGGCGAGCAAATGCTAGCAGGCAACCCTGCTATTGTAATGCCGCAAATGGCTCAAGATGTTCTGCAGTATCAGGCGCAAGCTGAGTTCACGAGTAATGGGCAATTTACCGATGCGTTATCGGTAGAAGTTGACTTGTCTAATTTGTAATTATGAAAATTAATAAATAATGCTGCTTCTTTTTTATCGAATATTTCCTATTAAATTTCTTTGTCAAAGAAGTGGTGTTTTTTATTTCATTAGTACCTTATAAATATAGAAAGAAATACTCTTGATGTAGGTCGTTATGAGCGAAGCGAATAGTGACTTTCCAACGAAATGTCACGCTTCGCCAAGGCTTAAGGATGACCTACGCAAAAGCGTAGAAAGATTATTTATTTCCACGGCCCTTCTCGAGCTTAAGCGAGCAAGCGATATTGCACACCAACTAGTCATGGTAGTGTCTTCAATCTGTCGTCAATTGTATTGAGCTTTTGGTTTTGATCAAAACCAAAATAAATATGGCGGATTGTCACCTTTTGTCTTTTGCTGTCTCCGGCAATCATAAATTCCAACCTTAATACTTTCCTCTTTCGCTGAATCTCGATTTAATAAGGCAGTTTTCCGTTTCAGGATTGAGTTACTATGAAATTTGACCTTATTGATCAGCTAAGCAACCGTTATAGCACCAAGATATTCGATGCCAACAAGCAAGTACCCCAGGCCAAGATTGATATTCTAAAAGAGTCGCTACGACTGAGTCCGTCATCAATTAATAGTCAGCCATGGCACTTTTATATTGTCTCTGACCCAAAGGTGAGATCGGAAATCGCGGCAGCTGCCTGGGATTTTAATCAGCCAAAATTTAATGATGCATCCCACGTGTTTGTTTTTTGTGCCAAAACTGAGTTTGGTGCTGAAGATGTGCGTAAGATTGAGCAAAATGTTGCAGATACTCGTGGAGAAGCGCTTAACCAACAGCGCTTTGAAATGATGAGTGCTTACGCTGAAGGCATGGAGCCAGGCAAAAAAAGTGAGTGGCTGAAGCAGCAGGTTGCTATGGCATTTGGCCAGTTTATGCTGTCTTGCCAATTATTAGAGCTAGATTGCTGCCCAATTGGTGGTTTTTCAGAAGAAGCAATGGACCAGCTTTTAGGTCTGAAAGAAAAAGGCTTAACTTCAGTGGTGGTTGCTGCGGTGGGTTATCGCTCAGAAGAAGATTTTAATACGGTAGATAAAGCAGCTAAGGCGCGTTTATCCCAGCAAGAAGTGATTACCGAACTATAACGGTTAATCAATAAAAAAAGTGCCAGCAGTAAAACTACTGGCACCTTTTCATGCATCGCACAGTGATTTTATAATTCACTGGCTGCACTAAAACGCCTAACGAAAGTGTTCTGCAGACTTAACTATTAATTGCAATGATGACTCCGTTTCTGGTTGTTTTTTAATTTTCAGGTAGAGGCCTTTAAATATTACAGATATCACAAGCTAGTCATTGCAACTTGGATCTATTCTAGTTATAGGTGTCACACCTGCTGGCGTAGGAATGACAACACTACTAATAACAGAATAAGTCGTTAATTGTGATTCGCTCATAATACAAAAGTCGACGCCATCTTTAATGGTAAAGAAATAAAAATTTCTTCCGGTAGGGCTACCTAACATTGAATTAGCGTAATTGATGTATCGCTGATGACGAGGGTCATTATCTGTAAGTTCTGAAGCGTCATCTACGTCGCCACCACTCCATGAATGCACACCTAAAATACCGCCTCGTTCAAAAGTACGACTCGTGCCTGTAAGAAAAAGATCGACGCCGCCAGAATATGCTTGGCCATTGGCCGGCATATGGGTAGATAGGCCAGCAGCTCGAATAAAGGGACCGTAGTGAGCAAGTTCCTCATCGTCTTCTGAGCCAGGAAGATCTATAAATATCAAGCGAGTAACGGTTGGGTTTTGACGAATAAAATTCAGGATGGTTCTACCAGAACCTGTGATATATAACCCCGACATATAAGCATCTGTAGTTGAAGCAATCGGTGTGAAAGAGAGTGCTTGTTCAGGGGGCGGAAATGACTGTTCGAGCTGTTCGTTGGAAAGCGTAAAATTCAGCTGACCACTACTACAATTTACAACAATATTAAAAAATCTATCGCCATTTATTTCTTGTTCATTCAGGCTATCAATAACTGCTGAAAAGCTATTGATACATAAGTTATTGTTGTTTTGTAATAACTTAAAGCGCTTTAAATTTTGATTGTTTTCAATTGAAAAAGCTAAAGAAATGCCCGGTAAGTTTCTACTGGTCAATATGATATTTTCAAGATTATTGTTGGTTGCATCTTGTTGATAGCTTATCGTATCCAGTATTTCAGATAATGCAGGGCTTCCAGTGAAGCTAAAGCGACTTTTTGCTATGGGTAAAGGTAAGCTAACAGTGGTTGCTCGATAGATGTTTTCATTCACTAATTGTTGATTGAGTGTTAATGGCGAGGAAGGCTCTGCTATGGAAGACAGTTGATGAGGATTGTCACCAGAGAACTGTAACAACGTTTGTGTCGCATGATGTACTAATTGTTGCTCAGAAGTCTGGCGATAAAACCATTGGTTTCTATTGTAAATATCGCAAGTGTTTTTTTGCAAATCATAGACTTGAGAATTGTCTGTGGCGACAATTTCGTAACACTTGTTGTTATTAGATTTGACAATAAAAAAACTATCAGATTCAATTTGATTGATTTGTAATTTTGGTAAAGGGCTACTGCTATTACTACTGCCTCCACAGCTTACTAAAGCTAAGGAGCTAGCGCTAATTAGTAGGACGAGCTGATAAAATACCTTCATATCAATTATACCTAAACGACTAATTAGACATAACTTTATGATAAAATCTAGCTAAAAGCTCAAAAAAATTAATTAAATATGCGAAGCTATTCCGTAAATAAGGTTTTTTGAGTACTTGGTAGTTGTTTTGTTTAAAACAAAACAGTCACTACTGAGAAGCTGTCTTATCACTTGTTAAGCTTTTGGTCACTAATATTGCACCAACAATGATCAGTAACAACCCAGGCAGTAAACCCATATGACCGAAGCAAACCGTCAAACCGCTACCTAGCAAAAGCCAACCAATAACCTTTAGCATCACCCAATCTCCTGTTGGTTTATGTCTTTTAGGATATGCCTTTGGCTGGCAAAATCAAGTTGATTTTAATGATGTAATTTTATTTTAATGTATGGGAGTTTTTCTATGTCGATGACTGAAAAATGACTTTGTTTTTTATGCCGCTAAGTAAGAGTATGGAATGCGACAAAGAGCTAAATAATGGAGGTGATTTTTTAGTTGTTAATGCTGGGCTATACTTTATGATATTGTAAGTTACAGAGCAATGGAAATGTCTTCAGAAGCTTTATTAATGGAACTACGAAAGCTCAAGTCTGAAGTTGGTGATGTGCTAAAAGGACTCGATCTAATCGAAAAAGATACTTTTATTAGTAAAATAGTTAGCCTTGAATTACATGGGTATAATGGAATAATATTTGGTGTTTTATTGAAAAAAGTTTTTTTATCGTATATAAAAACTGGTTCTTATCGGCGAGTTTATTTTCAAAATTCTTTTTCTATAATGCGGACGTCAGTTCTATGTCGAAAATTTTTTTCCGGTGTTTCAGATGAAATTACACTTAATTTTATAAAAATAATTACGGAGAGTTACCGGAGAGTTAATCTTGTTTTAAACATATCGGGTGATCCTTTTCTTCCTAAAGATAATGGAGGCGTTGCTGTTAGCCATAGGATTTGGCTTGGAAAGCTTCCTGATGAAGATACCTTTACAAGAGTATGTGCTGCAGAAAAAAGGCTATCACAAAAATGGTTGAAAGCAGGAGGAAAACTGGCGAATCCGAGACATATATTATGGACAAATAATCAGTTGTTAATGAATGGTGTGTATGACCACATAGCAAAACATGCATCACTTGAAATACGAAACATAGATGATTTATACGATATAGCTACTAAAGAATATAAAGAAATTAGAGTAACGCTTATATTTGCTAATAGCCTTATTCAGCATCAAGAATATGCTCATGCATGCGATATACTAAGAATACTAATATTATATTTTTTTTGGTGGATTATATTTAGATTTTACTTTTTTTTCACTTCCTGATGTTATCGATTCTTATCTTTATAATCGAAGTGAAAAATTTTCATTTAACACTGAAGATGTTAGGTTTACTCAATTTAATCAACCAACTAATCCTCGTTCTTGTGTGCTTCCACAGGGAGTTTCAACCGGATTCGATTCTTTTATGTCAACAATATATAAGCCTGTTCCAATTTATTTATGCGGGATGGAAAATGGCTTAATATATATTGGTAAGCCCTATTCTAATTGTACTGGTCACATGCTGA
The DNA here is from genome assembly GCF_003097315.1 of Pelagibaculum spongiae. NCBI lineage: Bacteria > Pseudomonadati > Pseudomonadota > Gammaproteobacteria > Oceanospirillales > Pelagibaculum > Pelagibaculum spongiae. Next base: position 507,170 of record NZ_QDDL01000002.1, on the reverse strand, counting down.
AGTTTATGAAAGAAGCTATTGAATCTGAACATTTCAATGGTAAATATAAAATTTTGCATTGTTATAGAATGGAGCTGTTAGGAGAAACTGATAAGATTGATTATCGACTGCCGGGCCTTCATGCTTTGTTTGATTATTTGCCAATTCATCACGGTCTCTGGCAAGATTTAAGAGTGACCACAGATGAATCTTTAATAAAAAACTTCGGAACTTTAAGGCAGTCTTTTTCGTATAAACCTGAGGGTTTCTTAACGCAGTACACTCCTGATTTAATCGATCATTTTGAAAAGTTAAATCAAGATTTTTTTCACTATCATCCTGTTTTAAGCCTTTGCAAGACACTTAATGCATCATGGGCTACTAAAGATATAGCTCGGGTCAGAGTCTTTAGAGAATTCTAATCCATAGTCTTTCTGGCAATTTCTGTTTCGCTTGTTCCAGTTTGGCAGCGATGATTTTTGAGTGCGTAGTGTGTGCTTGGAAGTAAGCTGATAAAACTTTATAAGCAGGTAGTCGATCTAGCAGTATATCTACCAATGCTGGTTGACCGGTAAAATCCAGTTCGATGCCATCGGCTTGCAGATCTAATAGGCGATCGAGATTCTCTGCCGGTTGGTTAATACCACTAATTAATAAGTTAAGTGGCGCACTACACAAACGGCTACAGGCATATTCCAAAGCTTCCCACCATACCGCCGCTAAGTTGCCAGTGAAGGCAGGCTCATTGATTCGAATCCATTGCTGTCCGCTGTCTGCTTGTTGCTGTAAAAATCTGCAATATTGATCGACGACCTGGTTTAGATAGCTCAACCGCTCTTCAAGCGGAAGTTCTAGTTGAGCCTGGCGCATGAAACTGACCGGCCCGGTAATCGTGGCTATTTCGCTTGGCTGACTTGCTACTGAATAACTACTCAAAAGCTGTGTTAACTGCTGCAGGCTATCCTGGGCGGGTTGAGTTACTTGGCTCTGGCTCATGGTCTCTCCGGTACTGTTATTATTTTGCGCTATGCCAGAGCGACTACTTAATTTCTGGCGCTTGCCTTCTAGTGTCTAGTGGTTTTACTATTGAATCAATTTCAATAATTTCAATAAAAGCATGAACAAAGTTCAACCTGAAGTATCTACGATCAAAGATCGGCTGGAGCTGCGCCATCTCCGGACGTTACAAGCGATTCGTCATAGCAAAAGTTTGGCAGAAGCTGCTAATAAGTTGCACTTGACTGCTTCCGCACTGTCACACCAACTGAAGGAGATGGAGCAAAAGCTGGGTAATGATTTATTAATCAGAAAATCACGGCCACCCAGATTTACTACAGCAGGTTTGAGATTATTGAAGCTAGCTGATCAGATTTTGCCTGTGGTTCGTGCGACAGAAAGAGATTTAACTCGACTGGGCAGTGGGGAGGCTGGACGATTGCACATTGCAATTGAATGTCATAGCTGCTTTCAGTGGCTGATGCCGTGTATTGATGATTATCGACAGCATTGGCCGAATATTGAAGTCGATTTATCGGCGGGATTTAATTTTGCACCGATGCCGGCGTTAATCCGTGGTGATCTTGATTTGGTAGTAACTTCTGATACTTCGCCAATTGAAGGTATTAGTTATATCCCATTATTCCGTTATGAAATATTGTTAGCATTAAGCGAACGTAATCCATTGGCAGAGAAAACATGGATCGAAGCGGAAGATTTACAAAATCAGGTATTAATTAATTACCCGGTTGATCGACAGCGGTTAGATATTTTCTGTCATTTTTTAGAGCCAGCAGATGTTGAACCAGCTGGCTTACGAACGTCAGAACTGACGGTGATGATGTTGCAGTTGGTGGCGAGTAATCGTGGCGTAGCAGCTTTGCCTAACTGGGCATTAGATGAATATTTACAGCGAGGCTATGTTCAGGCTCGCCGGTTGAAGCCACCTGAGAAAAATGGATTGTGGAGTGTATTATATGCTGCAGTACGTGAAGAACAGTTAACTTCACCTTTTATGAAAGATTTTTTATTAACAGCGAAAGATAGCTGTTTTGAAAATCTTAATGGAATAGAGATGATCTAATCGATCATGTTTTAATTATTTTGATAGGTTATTTATGAGCAAAGAAATCGATACTGAAAAATTTGATCAGCGAATGAAACGAACGAAAGAAGTTGTCGATCAGAAAATCGCTAAGGCCACTGAAGAGCGCGGTGTCACTATTGTGATTACTGGCAATGGTAAGGGAAAAACCAGCTCAGCTTACGGAACTGCGTTTCGGGCGTTGGGATATGGCAAGCAGGTAGGCTTGGTTCAGTTTTGCAAAGGCCGGCAAGAAACAGGTGAACGCTTAATGCTGCGCAAGCAAAGCGGCGTACAATTTTATGAAATGGGCACCGGTTTTACTTGGGAGTCAGGTGATCATGCAGGGCAAAAAGCAGCTGCTGAAGGTGCTTGGGCCGAAGCAAAACGGATCTTACAAGACCCGGATATTTATCTGCTGGTGTTAGATGAAATTACCTATATGTTCCGCAATAAATTTCTCGACCTGGATGAAGTGGTGCAAGCAATTGCTAATCGTCCATTAGAACAAAGTGTGATTATTACCGGCCGTGGTTGTCCGCAAACGCTAACGGATTTGGCTGATACGGTGAGTGAAATCCGCGATGTGAAGCATGCATTTCGGGCCGGTATTAAAGCGAGGGAAGGTATCGAATTTTAAGTTTGTCGATCATATTTGCTTTCTTGGTGGATTGTTCCTGTGACGTTGAAGAATTTTTGCCAAAACAGCGGTGTGAATTACCCTGTGAATAACTTGTTATTAATTATTTTTTAATTCGAGTAAACAGCTAATTATCTATGCTGCTTGATATTGGGTAAATAATTTAAGTTATTCACAGCCTGTAATGTGGCAAGTCTATTTAGTAGTGGATCGATATTGATTCTACTAGATGTAGTCTGTGAATAGTTTTATAGAGTTCAGGTCTAGCAGGTTGATTAGTACACTATTCCTGTGGATAAGTCAGTGGATAGCCTGTGTGACAACTATGAATGGATTTACATCTTGCTGATATAGCTTGGCTGTAGCGCTTTTTATCAATCTGGTTGTTTTTTGATCAGATAAAGGTTATCCAGCGGGTAAATAAAGTAAGCTGCTAGTAAGGCTGAAGTAAGTGTTATCACCAAGATCGATCATCATGAATTTTCTCGGCCACCATTACGTCTAAAATTCTCATTACCTTCTCATCATTATCACGATTGATTGCAGAGCCAAGTTGTTATGTACCATTGTCAGTTTCCTGTCAGTTATCAGATCTTCCAATCACAAAGGTTGATTGAATTTCTCACAGAACAGTTCAATCAGGTGGTGGAAGGCACGGCCGAGCAATGGCTGTCACAATCGAGAGTATTGGTGGATCAGCGACTATGTCGAGAGGATTTGCAGCTTGAGTTAGGCCAGCAAGTGACTTTGAAGATGTTGGATCATTTTGAAGCCACAACCTGTAATTCATGGCGCAAGGTTTGGGAAAATGAGCAGTTGATGGTGATTGATAAACCAGCAAATTTGCCAGTAAGCCGTACCACACGAAACTTGTTTAATACACTCATTCAGTTAGTTCGCCGGCAAACGCCTTTTAGAGATGCACACTTATTACATCGGTTAGATGCTGAAACTTCTGGTTTGCTGGTAATTGCAAAAAACAAACGGGCAGATAAAAAATATAAATCGAAAATTAAACGATTAATTACTAAAAAAATCTATCACGCCAAAGTTTGGGGGGCTCCTGAGTGGGATGTGCTGGATTATCGATCAATTCTGGTTGAAAAAGCAGGTAGTAAAATTCGCAGTCAGGTTTATTCAATCAGCCAACAAACACTCGACAATGATTATGACGGTGTTTACTTAAAACCAAAGAAGGCCCGTACCGGTTTTAAGGTACTCAAACGAGAAGATGGCTATGCCTTGATTGAATGTGCTTTATTCACAGGCCGTAAGCATCAAATTCGAGCTCAATTAGCTACGCTTGGCTACCCTATTGTGGGTGATAAAATCTATTCGTTTGATGGCTATTACTATTTGAAGCGGCTAGAACGATTGGAGGGTGCATTAACAGAAGAGGATTATGAAAAATTAGGTGCTAGATGCCATAAATTATCTGCTGTAAAAATTAAATTAGTACTTAAAGATGATATTTTTGATTTTAATTTAGTTTGAAATGTTTTCTTGTGAATTAGTAGGTATGGTTAATTAATCGTCTGGTATCATATCAAAGCCATCACTTGAAGCTTCTGATGAGCTGTCTTCTATAGCAAGTAAATTAAAAGATGTTAATAGTGGCATGCTTTCAGATCTTCGGATTACCTGTCCTGAAAGCAGTGAATTAGCTGTCTTGGCGAGTTGCCCTAAATAGCTATGCATTTTCGAGCAATAATCAGCGGCAGAAGAATCTATGAAAGAATATCCAAATGTTTGAGCAGCAAGCAGGTTTAAAGGGTTGTCGTCAACAATTGTAACATCGCAGCTTTTTATATCTTGTACGTCTAAAAAATATTTTATTTTTCCTATTTTACTTTGTTCAGGTGAAAGATATCGATCGCCGCTACCACTCAAAGATCGCCTAATTATTTTATCGGGAGTAAAAAAACTATAATAATTGAAAATATAAATATTTCTAAATGCTTGGTATAGACCGAAAGTTTCCGTTAAAGCGAGTCTTATCGATTCAATATCATAGTGTCCATCTGTTAATATTATCACAATAGTATCTGACTCGATTAAATCAGAATGTGTGTGAAATGATTTATGTGGCTGCAGGCATAACGAAGCAAAAAGTCTTTTATGTAAAACTGGGTACAATGGATAAACTATTCTTCCTGAATAGTGACCATTGTCGAAGCGAAATAATTTAGTACAGTTATCCCCAATGTTAGATAACTGAGATGGGCTAATCGCTGTACCGTGATATAATCCTCCTTGCCTTGATGCCTCAATTCTTTTTTTAGATGTAAACAATGTCTCATCTAGGTCCATCACTAGTAATCGCATAGCAGGCGTCCATATCCTTATTAGTTGCCAACTTTCACAAGTCTCAGCATAGCAGAATAAAATCCGATAAAATCACTCAGTTTTTCATGTTTAAATGAGTGAATATTTGTAGCAATAACCAAAAGTGATCTGTTATGAAGCGTTCTAATTGACCATAGCCACTAGCTAAGTCATTGATTGAATAATTCTATCATTCGATATAAACAAGTTTAAAATCAAATGATTGCGCTGCTTATTGTTGCGACCGTACTATAAACAGCATCGAACTTTAGTAGTGACTGATATAGAATGTCGCCAATTTAAGTACTTGCTGCTTACGTAAAAATTTCTTTTCAATGCATCTTTTTGTTTTTGTTATTAATGAGGTAATTGGCATGACCGACATGGTGGTTGAGCTGTCGCGACTTCAGTTCGCGCTGACTGCGATGTATCACTTTCTGTTTGTTCCCCTGACTATCGGCCTTTCTATATTGCTTGCGATTATGGAGTCCGTCTATGTGATGACGGGCAAGCAAGTATATAAGGATATGGTTAAATTTTGGGGCAAGCTGTTTGGTATTAACTTCGCGCTAGGTGTAACAACTGGTTTGACGATGGAATTCCAGTTTGGAACTAACTGGTCTTACTATTCGCATTATGTAGGTGACGTATTTGGTGCACCTTTAGCTATTGAAGGCTTAATGGCTTTCTTCCTTGAATCGACGTTCGTCGGCATGTTCTTTTTCGGTTGGGACCGAATGAGCAAAAATCAGCATTTGGCTGGAACCTGGTTGATGGCGCTCGGAACCAACTTTTCTGCATTGTGGATTTTGATCGCCAATGGCTGGATGCAATTTCCGGTGGGTGCCGAATTTAATTTTGAAACCATGCGAATGGAAATGACCAGTTTTGCAGCCTTGGTATTTAGCCCAGTAGCCCAAGTGAAATTTGTTCATACGGTGGCTGCTGGTTATACCTGCGGTGCGATGTTTGTCTTGAGTATTTCTTCATATTACATGCTCAGAGGCCGTGACTTGCCCTTTGCTCGCCGCTCGTTTGCAATTGCTGCCAGTTTTGGTACAGCAGCTATTCTTTCGGTGATTGTGCTGGGTGATGAATCAGGCTACGAAGTGGGTGATGTACAGAAAACCAAGCTCGCAGTAATAGAAGCAGAATGGGATACCCATCCAGCACCGGCGGCCTTTACTGCTTTTGGTTTTCCGGATGATGAAAATATGGAGACCCATGCGGCGATTAAAATCCCTTATGCGTTAGGTTTAATTGCTACTCGGTCTCTTGATAAGGAAGTAACTGGCATAAAAGATTTGATGATTGACCATGAGTTAAGAATTCGTTCAGGAATGATTGCTTATGGTTTATTGACAAAACTACGCGGTGGTGAAGATACGCTAGAAAATCGAGCCGCATTTGACCTGGTTAAAAAAGATTTAGGTTATGGCTTATTACTGAAGCGTTATACCGAAAATGTTGTTGATGCCAGTGAAGTGCAAATTAAGAAAGCCGCTAGGGATACTATTCCAAAAGTTTGGCCGATGTTCTGGGGTTTCAGAATTATGGTTGCTTGCGGATTCATCATGTTATTTGTATTTGTTGCTTCATTTTACTTCTCTGCCAAACATGTTGCAGAACAAAAACGTTGGTTGTTAAAAGCAGCAATGTTTAGTATTCCATTGCCGTGGATTGCTATAGAAATGGGTTGGTTTGTTGCGGAGTATGGGCGGCAACCATGGGCTGTTGCAGAAGTTTTACCAACCGCAATCGCTAATTCAGATTTAACTGCAAATGATTTAATGCTGAGTATTGCTGGATTAACGTTGTTTTACACCATTTTATTAATTATCGAAGTGTTCCTGATGCAGAAATTTGTCCGTAAAGGGCCAAGTAGTTTGCATACCGGTCGTTATCACTTTGAACAGAAAGCTTGAGGAGATAAACCATGGTTTTGGATTATGAAATGCTCAAGCTGGCTTGGTGGGTTTTAATTGGTGTTCTGCTGATTGGCTTTGTGATAACTGATGGCATGGATATGGGGGCAGGTGCGCTGATTCCATTCCTTGGTAAAACAGACGAGGAACGCCGAGTTATTATTAATACCATTGCCCCGCATTGGGATGGTAACCAAGTTTGGCTAGTGACAGCAGGTGGCGCAATTTTTGCTGCCTGGCCGATGGTTTACGCAGCGGCTTTTTCTGGCTTTTATTTTGCAATGTTTCTGGCATTATTTGCTTTGTTTTTCCGTCCGGTAGGTTTTGATTATCGAAGCAAAATTGATGACCCTCGTTGGAGAAAAAGCTGGGACTGGGGTTTGTTTGTTGGCGGTGCGGTTCCACCATTAATTTTTGGCATAGCCTTTGGTAATTTATTGCAAGGTGTTCCATTTTATCTAGATGATTTAATGCGTACCCATTACGACGGTGGATTTTTTGGTTTATTAAATCCATTTGCGCTACTCGCTGGTGTAGTCGCAGTAAGCATGACCATCATGCATGGTGCGAGCTGGTTGTTTATGCGAGCCGACAAAGTGATTGCAGACAGAGCGCGTAAAGTCATTTGGCTGGCGGCACTGGTGTTAATTGCTACCTTCTCGCTGGCGGGTTTTTGGTTATGGAGCAGTATTGATGGTTATCAAATTGTCAGTATGCCGTCGACTTTAGCTAATCCAAACCCACTAGCCAAAGAAGTAGAATTGGTCGCGGGTGGTTGGTTTGCAAACTACATTCAATATCCTTGGATGATAGCTGCGCCGACGCTGGCTTATGCCGGAGCTTTGCTGGCATTGTTAATGGCTTTGGTGAAACGACCCGCACTATCGTTTTTGGGTACTTCGCTGGCACAAACTGGTGTCATTTTGACGGCTGGGTTCTCAATGTTCCCATTTTTAATGCCGTCATCGATCAATCCAAATTCCAGTTTGACGATGTGGGATGCAACCTCCAGTGAGTTAACCCTAACTATTATGTTCTGGGTTGCTATGATATTCGTGCCAATTATTTTGAGTTACACCCTGTGGTGTTATTACAAAATGTGGGGTCGGGTGACGGTCGATCATGTTCAGGCTAATAGCCATTCACTTTACTAGCCGAGCTAGTACAGAGGTATATTAATATGTGGTATTTTGCCTGGATTCTAGGTGTTTTACTGGCTTGCAGTTTCGGCATCATCAATGCGATGTGGCTGGAAGTAAATGAGCAGATGGATCGTGACGCTGATTTATCTGAAGACCAGATACATTAAAAATCGATATACGGTAAAGTAATCGATCGAAATAAAGTCATATCAACAAAAAAAACGGGCACCGAATAGGTCGCTCGTTTTTTTTTCTTGAATTTTAGCTTGGTTAATATTTTTATTCATAGGAAATTTTTTATGTGGTAATCAACAATATTAATTAAGTAATGATTGCCGATAACCAAATTAAATTTATTTTCTATTGACCAAGAAAAACCCCCACTCAATTTGGCGGGGGTTTTATAGCCCTGTATGGGACAGGACGTATTGCCTTTCGGCTAAACTTTGTGGCTAAAGCGCTGCTGGCTCAGGTTCCAGATCTATTGGATCAACTGGTTGCAGTGTTTCATCTCGCAGGTTCTTACGTTGACGACCTGCTGAACTCTTTAGCTGCCGTTCTGCTGCATTAAATGCGTCGCGGATAGCAATATATACGTCGCCGTGTGACTCATTGTCATGTTGGTCATGGTCAACTACGATCGTTTCATTTGGAACGGCGAGATCAATCGTAATATGGTATAGCTCACCTTTACTATGCCGGTTATGCGGCTTATCAACTACTACCCTGCAGGAGGTGATGGAATCGCAGTATCTTTCGAGTTTACCCATTTTTTCTCGAATATTAACTTCAACTGCATCTGAATGTTCGATGCCCCGGAAAACCACCTGTAACGCTTTCTGCATAGCAGTACCTCCAATGTTGTTATTCTGCGCTAATAATCGATGCAAGAGATGCGCAGCTTACATAAGGTCTTGTTAGACCTCTAGATGATATCGGATGATTGTTCGTTCCTCTCTGTTTCCTTAACTCTGAGATTAGCAGCGAGAGCTCATCCGGTATTGATCTTTATCAATACTATCTCGCTAACAAACGTCGATTGCAAGCACTTCAGCCCTAACTCAATTTTTACTGTGAAGTTCATTATAGTTCAGTTTTTTTGGGGTTTGATTTTGTAATTTACGTCCCCATATAGGTCTCGCAACATACCAGACACTCCCAGTCGTTATTCCAGTCACTGCCATTCCTCAAAGCTGTCAATCTGTCCACAATTCAGCGATATCCTGACAACTTGTTCACAACTATATCCTTTCAAATGACCGTCCCAAGCTGCTTTGTGGATTAATTCCGGTTAGATTTTGCTTACTTACCGACAATAATCTTAGAATTTTGGAGGGCAAGTTATGAAGATGAGCAGTCGAGAATTTACAGGATATTTAGAAGCAGTATTAGAATGCAACGTTGGATCTTTCTGTCGTAGAAAAAAGATGGAGTGTGTTACTGATGCTTTAAATAGTTTTGGACGGCATCGGACTACTAAAACTTGGGCTGCAGCGATTCGTAAACCGGTATTAAGTTGTGCCGAGTTTAAGCGTGCTGTTTCTGATTTGATGGCCGCTTCGGTTGACCGTATGGATGCCGGGCGCAAAAAAGAAGCGGCTAAGAAAATTTTATTTGGAACTAGAGTCTGATTTTAATTAGATTTTTCTTCTGGGCAGCCACTTGATTTTTCAAGTGGTTTTTTGCAATATTCATCGAATCAAATTTCCCTGCTCTTTTTATCTGTTTTTTCAAAAACCCATGTACTGTTAAGTTTTTTACTAACCTGAAAAATCGGATAATAATAAGAGGAATGTTTTTTTAATTCATAAGGGTTCTTCGCATTGCTAGTAAAATCAACTATGAACAAACTCTTTTTATCTACTTCGAAATATACACAATAAAATCTACCTTCTTGCGTATGGAATTTGCTTGGCGTCGGGTATGGTATGTCATTATAATTTAAAGACACTTTAAAGTGTATTTTAGCAAGCCTCCCACAATTCACTAGCGTGTGCGCCAGTGGCTCTAAATCCATCAAAAGATGAAGGTTTTTAAAATGATGGTTTTTGTCTAATAACAAAGGATATCTTTTTGTAATATCGTTAAATCCTGCTGTTTGGCTGCAAATTTGCTTAAGAGCAAAAGTTATATCTCGAGATTCTTTTTTCCCAGAATAAAGCATACCGTTTTCTAACCCTGTGATGCCATAATGAGTTTGCCCTATATCCGCAGTGTTTTCAGAAAATACACTAGAGTCAAAGTGAAAAGAACCTTGAAGAACAGGCGCTCTTGTGACTAAAAAATCATTCTCGCTTGGCTCAAACCAGTGTCCAGAAATCATTGGAGCCTCGATGTGTTGGTTTGTCTCTCTTCCCTGGTTTTGATAAGGAAAAGGTATTTCTGAAAGGCCATGCCACACGTGCGGAAAAATAAAGCCAAAATCTAGATATAATCCTCCATATTTGTACAAAGCTAGTAGTCTTAATAAATCAACAGCATGAGCAAAAAAAGATCGACCGATAAATAAATTAACTAAAGAGCGAGTGGTTTCAAATAACCGCGGATCATTTTTTTGTAAGCTAGAAATATTTAACAATTCATTTATATGCCTAACTTCAAAGTTGTATGTATTCCTAGAGTTGTTTAATAATGCGTGGCAATCTGTCCATAAATAGCATTTCGCTGATCCTGAATTAGGCCAAAATGCTTGAATCTTCAAATTAGCCGCAGCTATGCTGGTGAGTATATCCTGGCTCGGAGTTTTTCCGACCCATATTCTATGTATAACCTTAACGCCAGGTTTTCTTGATATCGATTCAATAGGGAATAATACATTAATAATTAATCTTGTAATTCTAGAAAAAATAACTTTAATCTTTTGTGCTTTATCTTTATTGTATGACCAAGTGTCTATGTATAACTCGGTGCTATCTAAAAATCTAGCATTGCATGTTAAGGGTAATTTATGTTTTACAATTGTCTCATAAAAAACTTGATTAGTTATTTTAACAATTAATGCACAGCAAAAAACAACATCAGGCCATTCTTCAATGTTAGAGGGTTCTGGAAGAAAATTTTTAAAAGGTAGCATGTTTCTTACGCCTAAATTATTTAGTTCGGTAATCAACATGCTTCGAAGCGACATAATTTTTTGAGCGACTATTTCTGACATAGGTATTCACTTATCCTTAAGTTATATGTCAATGATTACAATCTTTTATATTTGAGATAAAATAAAGCCTCTGCCGCGCAGTAGCTTATTCAATAATTTGCTTAAACTAGATTTTGCACTGTTTAAATGCCGAACTTAGACAATCTATTTCCATTCGAGATACAATATTTTTAGCATGCAATGAGTGCATCGTATAAAAATTTACGCAACCTCTAACTCAAGCAATGCCGCTTCGATCCATACTGGCATTTGTTGAGTTATTGATTGCTCTTCTATACATACGATTTTAAATCCTGATTGCCACCAGAGCAGAGTAAATCAAGCCGCTTGAATGACCGGGCGTTTAAAGTGTCTGAAATCAAGTAAAAAACCTTGCCAGAAAGGGCTTTTAGCCATAGAATCCCCGCCTTCCTCTGCCCTCGTGGTAGAGACTCCTTGTCCCAGCGGTACTTACTGCGGGGCTGTCTAACCCGTAAGGAGCGTATATGCGTCATTACGAAGTAGTATTTATGGTTCACCCGGACCAGAGCGAGCAGGTACCTGCAATGGTTGATCGCTACAAAGCGATCATCACTGAAGGCGAAGGCCAAATTCACCGTTTTGAAGATTGGGGCCGTCGTCAACTGGCTTACCCAATTAACAAAATCCACAAAGCACATTACGTTCTGATGAACGTTGAATGTGGTTTGGAAGCAATGGCTGAGCTGGAAAATGCTTTCCGCTTCAACGATGCAGTAATTCGTAGCATGGTTCTGAAGACTAAGGCCGCTGACACTGAAGCTTCTCCTTTGATGAAAGCTAAAGATGAGCGTGATGCTCAAAAAGCACCTCGTCGTGAAGACCGTGAAGAGCGTAGCGAGCGCAAGGAACAGACTGAAGAATCTGCTCCTGCAGTAGTTGCTGAAGCTGCTCCTGAAGTAGCTGTTGAAGCTACTCCTGAAGTTGCCGCTGAAGTTGCCCCTGAAGCAGCTGCCGAATAATCTACAGGAGAATTACCATGGCTCGTTTTTTCCGTCGCAGAAAGTTCTGCCGTTTTACTGCTGAAGGCGTTACCGAGATCGATTATAAAGATCTGGTTACCCTGAAGAATTATGTTACTGATACTGGCAAGATCGTACCAAGCCGTATTACTGGTACTAAAGCTAAGTATCAGCGTCAGCTGGCTACCGCTATCAAGCGCGCCCGCTACCTGGCTCTGCTGCCGTACAGCGACCAGCACTAAGAGCGAGGAGTTATTACAATGCAAGTAATTTTACTTGAGAAAGTTCGTAACCTGGGCGACCTGGGCGACAAAGTAAACGTTAAAGCTGGCTACGGTCGTAACTTCCTGCTGCCACAAGGCAAAGCGGTTCCTGCAAATGAAGCAAACGTTGCTGATTTTGAAATCCGTCGTGCTGAACTGGAAGCTAAAGCTCAAGGCGAATTGGCTGCTGCACAAGCACGCGCTGATAAGCTGACCGCTTTGGAAAATATTACCATCGCTGCCAATGCTGGCGACGAAGGCAAGCTGTTTGGTTCAGTAGGTACAGTTGAAATTGCAGCTGCATTGACTGAAGCAGGTGCTGAAACTGCCAAGAAGGAAGTTCGTCTTCCTGAAGGTGCTTTCCGCGCTACTGGTGAATTCGAAGTTCGCATTGCATTACACGCTGAAGTGTCTGCAGTTGTGACTTTGGTTATCGTACCAGAAGAAGCTTAATTGCTTGCTCCTTCGGGAGTAACGCAATAAAAAAAACCGCCATCTGTTTTGCAGTTGGCGGTTTTTTTATGCATAAGTAAAACTGATCGCTCAGTGCAGAAAGCATTACTTAAATTTAAGGCGGTTTATGCCTCTACCCAGCTCTTAAGTCGTCGCGCGTGTGCCTTGCGTCGATGGCATCTAATAGCGCATTATCTACTTCATCAGGATCACGATTTAAATCAAGTTCATGTGGCGTAATTAATGGCTTTAATGGGTGTGCTGTAATCGGACAACCCCATACCAGCTCATCTTTGAAATATATTAATAAGCAATGATGCACATGAGCGACTGAAATAGGCGTATGAAAGGCTCTAAAAGATTTTATTGCTAATTTACTCAGAAAACTAGGTTTCTGAGTAAATGCATCCCCAGAAATACGATGAGCAAGTTTGATTGAGCGATCTTCACTGACCTTTTCTACATACATATCACTTATAGGCATCATAATTAACATGCCTTTATTTGCGTCTAAAAGAGCCTTAATTCGTTGAATTTCTACGGGTTTGTATTTTAATTTCAATAATTCTTTTTCGAGACGACGATCTAGCCACTCGTTTAGTATTTTAGGTGTTTTGATTCTGGCAAGAACATTCATAATATTTAATAACAAATAAAGTAAGAGGGGGAGTTCCAAAAACATTTTCTACTGTTTAGCTAATAATTGCAATGATTAAAAAAGATATGTTGATCTAAGAAAATATAATTTTTTAAAAACAATGGCTTACTTTTATTGAGTTATTAATCAATATATTAGGTTGTTTTAACGCTACGTTCTATCAGTGCGAGGTGCAAATAAATATAGTTAGAGTCGAATACAAAAAAACGCCAGCATAAAACAGCTGGCGGAAAAATTAGTATGAAGTATTAACTAACTAAACAAACTGATCTGGTGTGTGGAATTCCAGTCCCAATGCTTCTGCAACATGGAAATTGGTCACTTTACCGTCGTGTACATTCAGGCCTTCTAACAAGTGCTTGTCATCGGCACATGCTTGCTTCCAGCCTTTGTTAGCCAAAGTTAGAATGAATGGCAGCGTGGCATTATTTAATGCATAGGTAGATGTTTTTGGTACGGCACCAGGCATGTTGGCAACACAGTAATGAACCACTTCATCAACTACATAAACTGGATCTTGGTGGGTGGTGGCGTGAGACGTTTCAAAACAACCGCCTTGGTCGATCGCAACGTCAACTACAACTGAACCTGGCTTCATTTGCTTGATCATTTCAGCCGTTACCAGCTTCGGTGCCGCTGCGCCAGGAATCAATACGCCGCCAATTACTAAGTCTGCATCTAATACATGCTTGAGCAGACTTTCACGAGTTGAATAAACCGTTTTTACTTGGCCAGCAAACTGGGCGTCTAAACGCTTTAGTGCTGCTTTAGAGCGATCAAGGATCACCACATCAGCACGGGCGCCCACTGCCATTTCAGCAGCATTAGTACCGACGATACCACCGCCGATAACGACTACCTTTGCCGGCGCAACACCCGGAACACCGCCGAGTAACAAACCTAGACCGCCTTGAGCTTTTTCTAGTGCGTGAGCGCCGGCTTGAATAGATAAGCGACCGGCAACTTCAGACATAGGTGTCAATAATGGCAAGCTTCCGTCATTGGCAGTAATGGTTTCATAGGCAATGCAAGTTGCACCAGATTTCATTAATTCTGCAGTTTGCTGTGGATCTGGTGCCAAGTGCAGGTAGGTGAATAGCAGTTGACCTGGTTTTAACATGGCGCGCTCAACAGCTTGTGGCTCTTTAACCTTAACTACCATTTCGGAACGATCAAATACTTCAGCTGCTGTGGAAACAATTTCAGCTCCGGCTGTGATGTAGTCTTGATCACTAGCACCGATACCGCTACCTGCGAGTGTTTCAACGATAACTTTGTGTCCAGAAACAATCGCTTCACCAACGCTTTCCGGGGTCATGCCTACTCTGTATTCGTGGTTTTTAATTTCTTTTGGTACACCGATCAACATTTGCAGCACTCCAATAGGATCAATTTATAAAAACACCAGCTACAAACTTAAAAATATGTATCTGGCTTTCAGCTTGTGATGTTATGACTTCATTATGGGTGCTGAATGGAGCGATTTGCTTGCTTAGTTGCAGCCATTGTTTGGCTGCTATGCAATATAATTGTTTAAATAGCGGCTTAAGCGGAATTAAATTGTGAGCAACCAAATTGAACTGGACCGTCGTGATCGTCAGATCCTGAATTTGCTACAGAAAAATTCAGCACTATCCAACATTGAATTAGCAGAAAAAGTTAGTTTGTCAGCTTCCGCCTGCTTACGTCGAGTAAGAAGTCTCGAGCAGCAAGGTTATTTAGAGAAATATGTCGCACTGGTTAACCGACAAAA
This sequence comes from Pelagibaculum spongiae, assembly GCF_003097315.1. Lineage (NCBI taxonomy): Bacteria > Pseudomonadati > Pseudomonadota > Gammaproteobacteria > Oceanospirillales > Pelagibaculum > Pelagibaculum spongiae. The sequence goes on along the minus strand of NZ_QDDL01000002.1, from coordinate 491,818 downwards.
ATTACTAAAGGAATGTACTGCATTTGTTTTTGTCACTCTGTCTCATCAGTCGGCAGAAATTTTCGAACAATTTGAAGAAGCGGTCAGGGAGTTAACTGAAGTTCAAGAGTGTCACCTAATGACCGGTAGTTCAGATTATCTAATTAAATTGGTTTACCAAGACAACGCCGCATTTGAAAAGATTTTTTCAGAAAAATTACTGCGATTACCGGGTGTTGTCGGTACTGAAACCAGAATGTCGATGAAAAAGGTGCATTTTACGACTGCAATAGAAATTTGACGTTTGACGTTTTTAGAGTGAATTAAAGTGATCATCAATTAGTCCATTGACCCTAGCAACTGGAAAAAGGGACGACCGAATTGATCTTTTTGTGGCCGAGCTTGTAACAAAATAGAAGATTAACTTGGCTTTTTTTGTGGCAAAATAGCCAACCGAATCGATCCTTGGATTTTTTACAGTCCCTCATCCTATGAAAACTGATTATAAAGCCCGTTCAGCGTCAGCGCCCACCGACCTGGCTATGTTAAAAACGCCACCTCATTCCATTGAAGCTGAGCAATCAGTTCTGGGTGGCGTGATGCTGAAAAACGATGCATGGGATGAAGTTTCTGAACGTTTAACAGAGCATGATTTCTATCGCACTGATCATCGATTGATTTTTCAGGCGGTTGCTAAGCTTGCCGAACAATCGCAGCCATTAGATGTAATCACGCTATCTGAAACCCTCGAGCGGGACGGTGTGCTTGAGCAAGCCGGTGGACTGGCATATTTGGGTGAACTGGCACGTTCCACACCTAGCGCATCCAATATTGCTGCCTATGCCGATATCGTACGGGAGCGTTCGGTAGTTCGTCAGTTGATTGGAGTGGCGCAAGAAATTGCCGATGCTGGGTTTAATCCAGATGGCCGTTCAACTAACGATCTTTTAGATATTGCTGAGAGCAAGGTATTTAACATTGCTGAAAACAGTACCCAAAAAGGCGATGGCCCGCAGGGAATCAAAAAGATATTGGCGAGCACCATCGACAAAATCGATGAACTGTTTAATACCGAGGGTTCGATTACCGGCGCCTCTACCGGATTTACCGACCTAGATGAGTTGACTTCAGGCTTACAGAAAGGTGACTTGGTGATTGTGGCAGGTCGCCCATCGATGGGTAAAACCACCTTTGCGATGAATCTCGCTGAAAATGTTGCAATGGGGCAGGATGCGCCGATTCTGATTTTCTCGCTGGAGATGCCCGCAGAGCAATTGGCCATGCGGATGTTATCTTCGCTAGGGCGAATTGATCAAAGTAAGATTCGAGCAGGTCAACTGGAAGATGATGATTGGCCAAGGCTGACCAGCACGGTTGCCATGCTCTCAGAACGAAAAGTCTATATTGATGATCAAGGTGGCTTATCGCCGAATGAAATGCGTGCTCGTGCTCGGCGAGTTGCCCGTGAAAACGGTGGTCAGATAGGTCTGATTGTTGTCGACTATATGCAGTTGATGTCGGTGCCTGGTATGAATGAAAACCGTACCGCAGAAATTTCTTTAATCTCTCGTTCTTTAAAAGGTTTGGCACGTGAATTGGAATGCCCTTTAGTTGCGCTTTCTCAGCTAAACCGCTCACTCGAACAACGTGCAGATAAACGCCCTGTGATGTCGGATTTACGTGAATCAGGTGCGATTGAGCAGGATGCTGACGTGATTATGTTTGTATACCGAGATGAGGTCTACAATCCTGAAACAGCGGAGCGCGGCAAGGCAGAAATCATCATAGGTAAGCAGCGTAACGGCCCAATTGGTTCGGTTCCGCTAACCTTCCAAGGTCGCTTTACTCGGTTTGATGATTACGCACACGATATCTACGATGGGCAGTAATTAAATAAATTTTCACTGGATCAAGGACGATCCGGTTGATCAGCAGCATGCTGCTGGCGGGAGAGGGAACTTCTGGACAGTCAAATAGCCTTTCGAATTAACCGATTTCAGGTGTTATTAATCACCCTGACTTTGCTCAGTTTATTGCTGGTGGTGGGTAGTTTGTGGGGGCTGCATTACAGCATGTCCCGATTGGATTGGCGTAACGATCCATTAGGTGTTGAGTTGCAACAACTCAGCGGCCGCCAGCAAGCAATGCATCGCCAGTTAAATACTTATAAATCCAACTTAATCCCCCGCATTGTTCTCATAGATCAACTGGAAAGTTATCAAAAGACCCTTTCTTCCCTAATGATCGCTGTAGAGAAATCATCAATTAGCCTGCAGCAAAAACCTATTATTCAACTGCAAAAAAACTTACATGGATTAATGACTGGCCCCGATAATTTACAAATTAATCGAGATCAGTTGAGAAGTTACTTGCTGGAAGCAAGTCGGCAGCTTTCTAGAATTCGCTTAGCGCTAGAGCAGCGACAGATCCTGCAAATTGAGCGCAGGTTAGATGAAGCGCGACGCTGGGAAACTTTATTGTTCGCAGATTTTTTATGGATTTTATTATTCGGCTCGATATTGGTTTATCACCTGCGCAAACAAGAGCAGACCAATTTAAGCCGAGCATTAAAGGACGGTTTGACCGGGCTAGCCAATCGCACTTGTTTCAGGCAGCGATTAGAAGAACAAGTACAGCAGGCCTCTCGCTATCATGGTGGCGTGGCAGTTCATTTATTGGACTTGAATGGTTTTAAAGATATCAACGATAGCCTTGGCCACAGTCATGGTGACCGACTATTGCAGGCAGTCGCTGACAGGTTTCGCCGCGAACTGAGAAAGAGTGATTTGATCGCTCGCATCGGTGGTGATGAGTTCGCAGTGATTCAGCCCATGCTCGATAACGAGGTCAGTGCTGAAGCTTTAGCCCGCAGATTGTGTGCTTGCCTTAATAAGCCAATTCAGCTAGGTGATGAATCTTGTCGTATTAGCGTTAGTTGCGGCATCAGTTTGTTTCCAGAAAATGGTCAGTCGGTCGAGCAGCTGATGACTCAATCTGACTTAGCAATGTATCAAGCAAAAGCGGCCGGTAATGATCATCCTTTTCAATTCTTTCAAGACAAATTAAATCAGCAGTTGGAACGTAAACGTGATCTGATTAGAGACTTATTTGATGCGGTTGAAGAAGACAAATTACAGCTTGCATACCAACCACAACTAAACATGAAAACTGGAGAGTTGGTGGCGATTGAGTGCTTATTGCGCTGGGAACATCCTCGATATGGCGAAATTCAACCAGAAGAATTATTGGATTTAGCAGAAAAGCATGCCCTGCTTGAAAAACTAGAAGAGTGGGTAATTCATGAAGCCTTGCAAACGGCCAGACGTTGGCCGGCAGATTGGCTGCTATGCATTAATTTACATCGGCTATCTAGTGAGCGTTTACAGCGAATAGAGCGTCAATTAGAAATGACCGGCTTGAAGCAGCAGAAAATCATGCTGGAAATGAAAGAATCTTTAGCGCGAAAAGCAGAGCGACTTGAGCCAGGGATTTTGGCTATGTGTCGTAACAAGGGATTTGAACTAGTACTCGATGACTTTGGCCCAGGTGGTAGCTCTCTGAATTTCTTGGTAAGTAAACCTTGGTCTCGAGTAAAGCTCGATTGCCGTTTCTTACAGGAGCTGGAAGATTTTAGCCGGGGCAAGCTGCTGCTTTGCTCTCTGAATCAAATGATGCAGGGGTTGGGTGTTGAGCTGTTAATTGAAGGCTTGGAAACCGAACAAGAATTCCAGCTAGTGAATCAATCGGGTTGTCATGTTGCGCAAGGCCATTATATAGCAAGCCCCACCAGTATCGACTTACTGATTGCCCAGTTACCGGCGTTATCTGAAAAATTTAATACGCAGCAGTTTCTGGATAATTAAACGATTCCATCTGCTACGTCTGATGCAGATGGAATCTTGATAAAGCCCACGCTCGAAGCATCCTTTTTGAGTAAACGGTTTATAGCTTTTTACCCATCGCATGAACAATCGGCATGATCTCTTTAATTAGCTCTTGATACATCACTTCAGTGAGCGCTTGATGCCCATCAGATAAGGCTTCTGCCGGATTGGTATGGGTTTCAACAATAATGCCATCAGCACCCACTGCAACCGCCGCACGACTCATTGGAATCACTAGCTCACGAACACCCGTGCCATGGCTCGGGTCGACTAGAACCGGTAAATGACTACGCTGTTTCAACCAAGCAACGCCATTTAAATCCAGAGTATTGCGGGTCGCGGTTTCATAAGTGCGAATACCTCGCTCACACAAAATCACTTGATGGTTGCCTTCGTGGTAGATGTATTCAGCAGCTAGCAGGGTTTCTTCTAATGTGGCTGATAGCCCGCGTTTAAGTAGCACCGGCTTTCGTCCCTGGCCGACCTCTTTGAGTAGGCGATAGTTCTGCATATTGCGGGCACCAATCTGCAAACAATCAACGTACTCGGTGATTAATCCGACATCTCCAGCATCAACGACTTCGGTTACGGTAGGTAAGCCAGTGTGTTGGGAGACTTTACGAAGAATTTTTAAACCTTCTTCGCCTAAACCCTGAAAGGCATAAGGGCTGGTTCTAGGCTTAAAAGCACCACCACGGAAGACATGACTGCCGGCATCTTTAACCACACGGGCAATATCAAGTGATTGATTGAGACTTTCAATTGAGCAAGGGCCACCGATAACAGTAAAGGTGTCACCACCGACTTCGGTATTGCCAATTTTTACGATAGAAGATGAAGGGTGTGCTTCTCGACTAACCAATTTATATGGACTGAGAATCGGCTTAACACTTTCGACCATTGGATCCGCATCTAGATTCAGTGAGGCAAGGATACGCTCATCTCCAATAGCACCCAAGACGATTCGCTCGACACCTGGCAAATAAAGCGATTTCAGCCCGGCCGCGTCAATTTTATTCAGCAGCGGCTGGGCACTTTGTTTGGTTGCCCCAGGCTTTAATACAACGATCATGATTTTCTCCAAAGCAAAAAAAAGCCCGCTCAGTGAGCGGGCTTCGGGAATTGTTCAATTCAGTTTATGTTAACCACAAACCATCCCTTCGCGCCCGCTATGGGAGCAAAACCAACCAAAAAAGTAAAAATATTGGTGGGACAAGTTCATGTAATACAACATTCCTGAATAAATCTGGCGAAGTTATCTGATATTTCCGGTGAGCTGTCAACTAACTTTCACAACCTTTTTCATATTCCACAAAAGATTGGCGCTTGGTAAATTAATATAAAAAAGGAATCATTGAATCAGGTGAAACTCTGCAAAAATCTTGCTTTGAGCAGACCAGTATTTCAGATGATCAGGTTGTAAGCAGTATGCAGCTTTAATCAGTTGAGTTAATTGTCTGTTGGTGATTCGGTGATGAGTCGCTAGCCAAAGGTGAAGATTCTTTCTGGTTATAAGCTTTTGTTTTAATGATTGAATATCATTAATGAAAATTATGATATTTAACGGTTGGTGGCTAAACCCAAGAATGATGATGTTTAACATCCTGATTTGCAGCATAAAATATTAATTTTTCAATGGAAGAAGCTAGGTAAGCTTGTTGTTGATTGATTTGTAATTTAATCAAGTGATTGATTTGCATCAAGGTCAAGTAAACAAAGTGATATAACCATGAGATTTGTCGGCCAAAATAGAAGGCTTCAGGAACGAGCCTTAGATGTCTCACGATCCGAATAGGGACGCTTACGAGGAGTCAAGCCAGTCATGAGCTGCAAAATACAATGGGATGGTGAGCTGATTCAGCGCTACACCATCAACGGTCCGCGTTACACTTCATATCCAACTGCAATCCAGTTTAGAGAAGACTTTAGCCAGGAAGATATGCTGGCCGCTGTTAGTCGCAGTAATGCTAGTGCGCGCCCGCTTTCACTGTATTTCCATATCCCGTTTTGTAATACGGTTTGTTACTACTGTGCTTGCAATAAGGTGATCACCGCTAATCGTCGCCGTGCAGAGCCATATTTGCAGCAGCTGATGCGCGAGATCGAAATGCAAGGTCAGTTGTATGATAACAGCCGTGAAGTGATCCAGCTGCACTGGGGTGGTGGTACGCCAACCTTCCTCGATTCCAGTGAAATGACTTTGTTAATGCATAAAACAGGTAAGCATTTCAATCTGCGTAATGATGATACCGGTGAGTATTCGATTGAATTGGATCCTCGTGAATCCAGTCCGGGTTCCATTGCGCTATTGCGTGGGCTTGGTTTTAACCGAATCAGCCTAGGAGTTCAGGACTTTGATCCGGCGGTGCAAAAAGCGGTCAACCGGGTTCAAAGTGAAGAAATGGTTCGTGGCGTAGTTAAAGCGATTCGCGATAACCAATTCCATGGTTTGAGCATGGACCTGATCTATGGTTTGCCATTGCAAACCTTAGAAACCAACCGGATTACCATAGAAAAAACCATTGATCTCAACCCAGATCGAATTTCCTTGTTCAATTACGCGCATCTGCCTCAGTTATTTAAGGTGCAAAAACAGATTGATGAATCGCAATTACCATCGGCAGAAGTTCGCCTAGAAATTTTGCAGCAATCAATCGAACAACTGAACAATGCCGGTTATCAATATATCGGTATGGACCATTTTGCTCGTCCAGAAGATCCGCTTTGTCAGGCACAGAATAACGGTGAGCTGCAGCGCAACTTCCAGGGTTATTCAACCTGTGGTGGTACTGACATGATTGCGATGGGTTGTTCATCAATCAGTAAGGTTGATAACACTTACTTCCAGAACAGTAAGAATATTGAAACCTACCAAGAGCACCTTGCAAAAGGTGAGTTGGCGATTGAGCGTGGTTATGCACTGACTGATGAAGATCGATTGCGTCGCCATGTGATCACCGAGCTGATTTGTCATTTTTCGCTGGATATTGGCAAGGTTGAGCGCAAGTATGGCATCGTCTTTGCTGAGCATTTTTCAGAGTCTTTGGCACTGCTGCGTGGTATGGAGCAAGATGGTTTGCTGGAAATTCGTTCAGAGCGGATTCAAGTCACCGATAAAGGCCGGTTGTTGATCCGAACTATTTGCATGGCATTTGATTCATATAATATGAATCGTTTGAGTGAGCAGGTCCCAACTAAGGATACTATTTACTCAAAAATCATCTAAAAAAAAGCGACCGATAAGGGCAAGTTTTAACCACTCAAAACATTGAGAGGTTAAAGCTTGCCCTTTGTTCTATTTTGATTGCCGTCTGCCGGAAATGATTAACTGTTTTGAGCATTAGCTGACAATCTTCCGGCCAATACTCCAGAATATGATCTATATCATGTCGAGTAATTTGATCACGGTCAAAATATACCTTTGCATGTTCGGTTACGAACGGCAGTGGTTTACAATCCTACAAACTACATTGGAATAGCAAAGGATTTTGCGATTCAGTTTTTCAGCCAGCCAATATTGTTGTTGAGAGGTCGCAGTAATTGGCAGGCCGCTTTGATACTTGTTTAAGTCACTCTGGCGGCGGCTGTCTATCTAATTATCAGGGACTTATGCATAACGAGCCGTTTTTCGAAACGGCGACTGCGATTCACCCGCAGACCACTGATAGCAGTGTAATAACAAATGTTTCATTTGATTAATAAAAACAAGCTATTAGGATCGGGGATTCGCCTGGAATTACGAGAGCGCTAGCAATGACCGAAGTTCATAAGGCAGGATCCTGCCGCACGATTAAAGCTTCTTGCAGTGACTGCAGCTTAAGCAGCCTGTGTTTGCCTTTGGCTGTCCAGGCAGAGGACCTTGATCGGCTGGACGAAATTATCAAACAGGGACAACGCGTTGAGAAAGGTCAGCACTTGTTCCGTAGTGGTGACGAGTTCAAAGCAATTTATGCTGTTAGAACCGGCGCTATCAAGACCTACTCAATTACACCGTCTGGTGAAGAACAAATTAACGGCTTCTATTTGCCGGGTGAAATCATGGGTATGGATGGCATCAATACCAACCATCACGTGAATTCTGCTAAGGCACTTGAATCAACAACAGTTTGTGAAGTTCCGTTTAACCGTTTAGAAGAGCTAACCAAAGTACTACCTGGTCTACAGCGTCACTTCTTCCAGATGATGAGCAAGGAAATTCGTGAAGAGCAGCAGTTAATTATGCTGTTAGCCAAGAAGAATGCTGAAGAACGTATCGCTTCATTATTGTTAAGTATTTCAACGCGTAACGGGCGTCGTCGTTTATCGACTACTGCTTTTCGTTTACCTATGACACGTGTTGAGATTGGCAACTATTTAGGTCTGGCAGTTGAAACGGTAAGTCGTGTTCTGACCCGTTTCCAAAAGCAAGGTATTCTGGCGGTTGAGAGCAAAGAAGTACGCATCAACGATTACCAGAAGCTGTGCCAGATTGCGACGATTCAAGAAGGCTAGTTTACGCTAAATATCAAACACTAATCTGTTTGATGGCCTGCTGAAATTGTTGAAAAATTAAAACCCGCGATCAGAAATGATCGCGGGTTTTTTTTGTTATTTCCAAATGTATTTCGTAAACAAGCATCGATGTTGCCGCAACAAGTTTGGACACTCTTAACTGTGATGGTTACTGTGGTGTTGCTAAAAGAAAGTTATATGACATTTTGTTATGAAACTTTCTTTTTTGTTCATTTCACGACAAAATCGGCAAATGATGTTCATTCTTTTCGTAAAAACAATAATAAAGGCGAAATATGGAAATTTCAGAGCCAGTCTCATCTACTTTGGATGTGCTGTTAAAAAAAGCAGCAAGTAATCCGCCGCTGAAGGTTGCGGTAGTACATCCAATGAAGAAATATTCGCTAGAAGCTGCGGTCGAAGCTGCTAAGGCTGGTCTGATAGAGCCGATTATGGTCGGTCCTAAAGATCGAATGCTGCAGATTGCAGAATCGTTTGATCTGGACATTAGTGGGTTTGAAATTATTGACTGCGAGCACAGCCATGCTTCAGCGGAAATTGCTGTTGCTTTAGCACGAGAGCAAAAGGTCCAAGCATTAATGAAAGGCAGCTTGGCGACGGCTGAGTTAATGGGGGCGGTGGTTCACAAACAGCTAGGGATTCGTACCGATCGCCGTGTTAGCCATGTTTTTGTGTTGCAGGCTGAGCATTACCACAAGCTATTACTGGTCACCGATGCTGCGATTAATATTTTGCCAGATTTAGCAGTTAAGCGAGATATTTTACAAAATGCGATTGATCTAGCAGCGGGCATTGGCCTGTTGCAACCTAAAGTTGCCATTCTGGCTGCTGTTGAAAAAGTAAAACCCAGTATGCCTGCAACAATTGATGCAGCAGCACTTTGTAAAATGTCAGATCGCGGGCAAATTACTGGTGCTATTGTCGACGGCCCACTGGCATTTGATAATGCAATTTCTGCCAAGGCAGCACAAATTAAAGGCATTCAGTCCCCCGTTGCTGGTGAGCCGGATATTTTGTTAGTCCCAGATCTAGAGGCCGGTAATATTCTAGCCAAGCAGTTGTGTTATTTGGGTGGTGCTCAGTCTGCCGGTTTGGTGATGGGTGCTCGGGTGCCGATTATTTTAACCAGTCGTTCTGATAGCCTGCAAACCAGAATTTATTCTTGTGCAGTAGCAAGCTTAGTTAGCCGTTATAAACAAGATCAGTTCTAAATATATGAATTTTTCATAAACAATAATCATCATAAAAATAAATAGAAACACTATGGAAATTCTTGCGTTAAATGTTGGCTCATCAAGCCTTAAAATTAGCTTGTATCGGTCTTACGATGAAGTACCTGAACGATTGGTGAAAATCACCATTAACGGTTTAAATAATTCATCGATTCAACTGAAAACTGAAGTAAATTCTGAATGCCTACTACAACCACAAGTGACAACATTTCCAGAAAGCACACCGCTTAAGCAACTGCTTACTTTGGTGTGGCAGCAATTAACACAAGCTGATTTATTACCCGATCGATTGGTGCATCGAATTGTTCACGGTGGTGAAAAGTATTTTCAGGCAGTGAAAATTGATAACCAAGTTTTTTCAGATTTAACCGAGTTATCTGTTTTAGCGCCTTTGCACCAGCCGCCAGCGCTTGAAGTGATTCGGTTATTTCAAGGGATTCTGCCTAAAGATATCGACCAATATGCCTGCTTTGATACTGCGTTTCACCAGAATATGCCTAGCTACAAAACAATCTATGCCTTACCTGAATCGATTCGTGCACAAGGCATTCGCCGTTATGGTTTCCATGGATTGTCATATCAACATGTGTATAAACAGCTCTGTGATAAGCAGCCGGAACAATTTAACCAGCGAGTTATTATTGCCCATTTAGGCAGTGGTGTGAGTGTGTGTGCGATTCATCAAGGGCAGAGTCAGGATTTCAGTATGGGCTTTTCCGCCCTTGAAGGGCCGGTAATGTCGACTAGGGCGGGGCGTTTAGATGCAGGTATTATTCTTAAACTACTAACTGATGGCTATAGCGCGAATCAATTAGAAAAAATGTTATTTAAAGACTCCGGCTGGTCTGCTCTGTCAGGTATTGGTGCTGATATTAACAGTTTATTTGAAGTAGATAATGAACGCTGCCGATTGGCGATTGATCATTTTATATTTCAGGTTGTTCGAGAGATTGCAGCGCTTCTACCGGCTTTAAATGGCTTAGATACTTTGGTATTTACCGGCGGCATTGGTGAAAATATTCCTCAGATTCGAGATAAAATTTGCAACAAGCTTAAATGGTTTGGTGTGGTGGTAGATCAGGACTCAAATAAAACTGGCCAATACGATATTGCGGCAACAAACAGTAAGGTTCAGTTGAAAGTTATTAAATGCAATGAAGCGTTATCGATGGTTCAGCAAGTGACTTAAATTATCCCGCTGGTTATCATGTAAAAAATTACAACGTTGGTGATTTCTATGAAAAATAATACGGTGCCATCGGTAGCAGAAAATCCATTTTACGGTGATGATCCTTTTGCGATACATAATCAGTTTGAGCTGGAGTCAGTTGCTTGTGAGTATGCGCGAGTATCAATGCAGGTTGCGCCGCATCACAAAAATCACTTTGGAGCAGTTCATGGTGGAGCGATCTTTGCTTTAGCTGACTTTGCGTTAGCTCATGCGTGTAATTCGACGGCAAGTAATGGAGTTGGCTTGCAAGTCTCAATCAACTATTTGGCCAATACCTCAGCAGGCAAGCTGGTTGCTGAATGCCGACGGATCAGCGATCACAATAGAATTAACACCTATATAACTGAAGTGAAGGATCAAAATGGTCAGTTGATGGCGAATATTCAAGCGCTGTCTTATCGGCTGTCTCGATCACCAAAAACCTAACCTTTACTCGGCTTGGCGGGTTGCCTCCTATACTGTTGAAATCAACTATGGGAACCCGTTATATGAATGATCAAACTGATCTGGCAATGGCTTGGCCAGCAGCACCTGCTGAACTCGGAACTGATGTGCCATTGCTGCATGCATCAATTACTGTGTTGGGAATGAACGGTTGCACCATTCAATCGCCTTTTAAAGCGAAGCTTGTATCAATCGACTTCAGCATGAAACAAATATCATTAATTTATCAAGAAGAAAATTATCGATTAAGTTTCTCTGAAATACGAAGCTTATTGTTTGAGCAAAGCTTGCTACCACCTGAAAGTGGCGACCTTGATCAAGAGCCAAGAAAAACATTACATTTGGTTTTTCGAGATGGGCAAAGATATACCGGACCAATTTTACGTGCGCTTGATGAAGAGTCTTGTCTGCATGTTTTTCATATTCGTGATGATAAAGTTTTTAGAGGTTTTATTCCTCGTTCAGTGATTCGAGATTTTAGCCTAGTTGATAATAATCCGAACAAAGGTTCCTCGATTGACTCTCAGGAAATTATTACATTACCCGATCAATTAATTTCTGCTTTGGATTTTGGTTTGCAGCAGCCAGGCAAGCCTTTGGGCGCATTGTTGTTAGAAGCGGGTCGATTAACTAATGATGAGCTTAGAAATGCATTGCTGTTACAAACTCAGGAAGATGAAACGGGTCAATTACATCGGCGGTTGGGTGAGATTTTATTAGACAAAAAAATGGTAGATAGCGTTCCGGTTCATCAGGCGCTTGCGGCTAACCTAGGCCTTCCATTTGTTTCACTGAAGCATTTTCCTATTAGTACTAGTGCCACTGGTTTGTTAGACGAATCTTTTGTTTCTGAACACCACCTAATACCGATCATGCATCATAATGAACGCTTAATTATTGCAATGGCAGATCCAACCGATCATGAAACACAACAAACACTGAAATTTATTCTTGGAAAGATGATTGAGGTTGCGGTTGCGACACCTGAAGATATTACTCGTTCAATCGGTCGTTTTTATAGTGCTTTAAATGATGAAGAAATGATTGATGAACTCGAATCAGCAGACGACGAGGATGCGAACGGAGATTTTGATCCAGTTTTAGGAACTGATCGACCAACAGTTAGATTAGTTAATGGTATTATTTCAGATGCAGTTCGTCGACGGGCATCCGATATACATATTTTCCCTATGCCAAATGAAATTGAACTGTTTTTTAGAATTGATGGGCAAATGGTTCCAATTAGAAAGTTAAGCAAAAGACTGTTGCCGTCACTGGTCAGTCGAATTAAAATTCTAGGTCGATTAAACATTGCAGAACATAGATTGCCGCAAGATGGAAATACCCGAGTACGTCGCCATGGAAAGCTGGTTGATTTAAGAACCTCGGTTATTCCGACCAGTCAGGGTGAGAGTGTCGTTATTCGAGTACTAGATACACAGGCCGGGTTTAAACCGCTTAACGAAATAGGCTTTCGGCAGGATGACCTTGAGTCGATCGTTGATATGATCCACCAAAACTCTGGCATTATTTTAGTTACCGGGCCTACTGGGTCAGGAAAATCGACCACTTTATACGCTGCTATTGATCAAATTAAAGAACAAGAATTAAATATTATTACAGCTGAAGATCCTGTTGAATATCAGGTGGCAGGTGTCAGGCAGATACAAGTAAATAGTAAAATAAATTATAACTTTGCCACTGCGCTGCGCCATATACTTCGCCACGATCCTGATGTGATTATGATTGGAGAAATTAGGGATAAAGAAACCGCTAAAATGGCAGTACAAAGTTCTCTAACTGGTCACTTGGTTTTAACGACATTACACACTAATTCTGCTGCATCGGCGATTACACGATTACTTGAGATCGGCATAGAACCTTATTTGTTGAATGACAGCCTGTTAGGTGTAGTGGCGCAACGACTGGTGCGGGTTAATTGCCCCCATTGCTTGGCTGTTGAACAGGTATCTCCTGCAGTTAGAAAAACATTTGATCTTTCCGAGGATGAAACTTTTTATATCGGTCGAGGCTGCGATGAATGTGACCAGCTTGGGTTTAGAGGTCGTATGGCGGTCTATGAACTGCTCAAGATCGATTCTGCTATTAAAGGTATGGTGCTTAAAGGTGCGTCAACTTACGACATAGAAGGTTACGCATTGGGTAAAGGGATGATGGCTCTAACTCAGTCCGCTTTAGCGTTAGCCAGAGAAAAGAAAATATCTCTATCAGAAGTGTATCGTGTTCGTTTAAATTAATCGGATGTAGATTCAATTTAGAATGGTTTAGTAAACTTAAATACTTACCAAAAGCAATCAAATGAATTGTTTTTTAATTAAATTTACGAATCATAATCATAAAAAAACCTGCGTTGGCAGGTTTTTTTATATCTAGGTTTGTAATCAGATATTAAAATATTTACAGAAAAAATAATCACTACTCGGCGGTGAAGTAAATATCGAAGCGACAAGATTTCCCCGTGAGTTCTAGAGAAGGCTTTTGATTGTCTAGCCAAGGCGCATGGGTTGGTCTTTTGACCACTACTCGTTTTTTAGCCAACGCCAATGCAGGCTTCAGTAACTGGTCGCTATCTTCATCACAGCCGACCAAGCTATGAAACAACACCATCTCTTTTTTTACTGCGGCTTTTTTCTTACGCTCGGGAAACATCGGATCAAGATAGACAATATCTGGCTGCTCGAATTCTGGTAATTGTGCGTCTAATAAACTGCCGTGGTACAAACAAATTCGACTGACTATTTCTGCAGTTTCAATACAAGCAGCAGCTCGGTCTAATCCATCCTGAAGTATTACTGCGACTGAGGGATGCCTTTCTAACAAAATAACATGGGCGCCAATGTTGGCTAACACAAAGCCATCTCGACCGAGCCCAGCGGTTGCATCAAGAATTAATGGATCTTTCTTTTTGTGCAAACCACAGGCTTTAGCAACTTGCTGGCTTTTGCCACCACCAAATTTACGGCGATGTCCTTGTGAGCCGCCAACAAAATCAACCAATACATCTCCAGGCGCCTTAGGCCCAGATTGGCGTAATACCAGACGTTGCTGATCATCTAGGCACAATAGCACCTGCGATGGATGATCAGGGTCCGAGGGTTGGGGGTATTCAACGGCCAGTTTTGCCAGCGCCGGATAATCCGGCGGGCAACAAAGTTTTGCTAGCAAGATCGATAATGTCCTATTCGGCCGGTGGAATCACAACCAGCTTTGAGATCACTTTATCAACACCCTTAACGCTCCAGGCAAGTGCGGTCACTCGCTCGCGAACTTTCAAGCTGTCGACATAACCATATAGGGTGACACCGCCGTCAAAGGTATCAACGTTGATATCTAGTCCATTGACGCCCTTGTCTTTCAACAAGCGGGTCTTGATGGTGGCTGTAATAGATGCATCATCTAAAACAGTTCCAGCACTACGCTCATCTTTTTGAACTTCATAAGCAGCGACACCAGCACTACCTAAAACTACAGCAGCACAGCCACTTAGAGACATGGATAACGCAAGTGCAACAGGTGCAAACCACAGTTTCATTACTCTCTCCCAAAATTTCGCGGCCAGATTATGACATAGCAAGCGTGTTAAGACTGCAGGTATAATCACTGCATCTGGCTGATTGCTGCAAGTGATAGACGATTTTAATGGATAAATATTTACTCAAGCGGGCTGCTCGCCCCTTCTCGTTGATCGTAGCTTTGGTAGTTTGTGGGCTGGGAATTCGTTTGTCCTGGCAAGCAGGTTATCAGGATATCGGGCGCGCATTGGCGATTTTTTTTGCTGCAGTGATCGCACAAATTGGGGTTAACCTGATCAATGACCACCGGGATATCGAAACCCACAGTTTGACCGATCAAGCAAAACACGCCATAAAACGCAATCTGTGGCTAGGTGTTGGCTGTTTTGTAGCGGCTGCAGGGCTTGGCTTATGGCTGGTTTGGTTAACTGGCTGGCAACTGTTTTTGCTGGGCGTTATCGGTTTGGCTGGTGGCTGGTTCTATACCGCCAAACCGATTGCTTATAAACATCGTGGACTGGGTTTGGTGGGGGTTTTTATCTTCACTGGAGTAATGATGGTTTATGGCGCATGGATGGCCATGGGCGGTGACTGGTCTTTAAGGGTGTTCCTGCTTTCATTGCCGGTTAGTTTGATTGCTTCACTTATTTTGCTGGCCAATGAAATTCGTGACTATGAAGATGATAAGACGAAGCAGATTGGCACATTGTCTGTTCGAATCGGCTTATTGCCGGCAAGAATTTTGTTCGTAATACTGGCAATTGCGCCTTTTGCAGCTGTGTTTTCGCTTTATGAGTTGATTCCGCGTTTCTGGATGGTATTGCCTGCACTCATTTTGCTAATTGCGCCGCTTAAAGAGTTCCTCAAACCAGAAGGCCAGCGGCAAAAGCTACCGCCAGTGACCGGCCGATTCTTTGCTGGTTTTGGATTGCTTTATTGGTTTGCAGTTTAACGAATGGATTGCCCAAAAGTTTGTTGACTTAAATGAGACCATGTATTGGCGTAATAGATTTTAAAAAGATTGAGTGGAAGCGTGAGGCTTAGGTCTAGTACGTAATAATCAGAGTCATCATTAAACTGTTCATAGTCAACTTGGACTGGCATACCCGGCCGCGTAAGTACATCAGTTAGCATCCCAGGGCCGGTCATCATAACAGTTAATGTTTTTCTGAGATTGTAAGCAACTAAGCGGCCTTTTGTAGCAAAAGGTCGTTTTTCACTCCAAGCTAAATGCGCATATTCTTTACTTTCAAAATAACAAAATTGCATTTTTTTGAGCATAAGGTTAAGCAAGAGACTGCCTTGACATCCTGCTATTAGAGCATTTGTAACGCTTGAACTTTCATCGAGAGAAGGAATTAGTAGTCCTGATGGAGCAAATAGTTCGGGGATTTTTGAAAGGCAGAAAACATCATGATCTGAGTAAATTCCACCTTCTTTATATAGTATTAATACGCGCGCTACATCAGATGCTGCGGCATAATTTACGAAATGCCCCGAGCTTTCTCTTACAAATATTTGATAAAGTTGTTTTTCAAGAGCATTGTTCAAGTCAAACAATGAATCTAAATGACGAAATGACCATTTGATGTTCATGTCATATTCGGTATTTGTTTTTTCAATTGTAAGAGGCGCATCTGACCAAATGTTGACAATCCAGTCGGGATTTAGTGCTTGAAAACGTTTAGCTACGGCTAGAGATCGAGCGGGGATAGCATTTCCTAGCCAAATATAGTGAATTTGCTTTGGAATCCATCCCATTTCAGCGCCCTTTGATAATGCAATGATTTAGATTGTAGGTTACTTAAATTTTCCCAGTTCGATAATCTGCTGGCTGATCAACTCAGCCAGCTGTTTGATTAGATCTTGCATCGCTAGGTTTATATCTTGGTAATCTTCAATTTGCTGCGACTGTTGTAAAGCAAAGCCAGCTTGCTCCAACAAATCACCCTGATCAGAAAACAATAAATATTCGCCTTTCAAAATCATTTGGTTTGCAGCTAGCTCAGGGTCGCTGCTCTTGATGCTGTGAAAGCGTTGGATAAAAACCTGTAACCGGTATTTCTGGTTTGAAGTCCGGTTTAAAAACTGCTGATTAATTCGCTGTTGCAAAATATCAGCTAAGGCAATATCTAGCCGTTCTGCCCATTGGTATTGCTCACTGAATAAAATTTCGCCCTGTTGATTGGCGATTGCTAATGCGGGTCGATTTAAATATTCACTCAATTGAACATTGAGTTTTTTGACCGGGTGAGTGATTTCAATTGCACTAGCTTGCTGCGGTGGTTGTAATAGTAAAAAGGTTTTGCCGGGCACGCTACTACAAGCAAACAAAAATAGTGAGAAAAATAAAATTAATATGCGCATTTATTGCTCCTGCAAAAGCAATGGATCAGCTTTGCGGTCTTTGCCAAAAATGATAGCGTTTGGTTTTTCTTGTAGTGATTGCATGAGCGGCTGTAATTGCCACATTAGCCCTTTCAACTGATTCATGGTGGTTTCTAGCTCATTATATAATTGCCCATCAGCAGAATAATCATTCAATAATTTTTGCAAGCTGGTAATGGTTTTATCCAAACTATCAGGCAATGCCTTAAACTCTTTGCTATCCATAAATCGTTCAGCATACATCATGGTGACTTTGAACTGGTCCATGCTGCTGCCGGCGCTATTCATCGCTACTTCAATACTGCTGAGCGTTTCTTCCAACTTCAGTTGGTCCATTCTGCTAATCATGCCATCTAGCTGATCACCCAAGCGCTCCAGCCCGCTCTTAACTGTGGGAAGAGCCATATAACCCTGATAATTCGAAATATGTGCTGGCTTAGCATTACTGTGATAATTCACTTCAACAAATAAACTGCCAGTGAGTAAATTGCCTGACTTAAGTGATGCTCTTAATCCCATGCCAACGCTTTTAGTAATTTCCTTGGCATAAGCTTCAGCAACTTTAGCCGTGTCGCCTTCTCCCAACCGTCCAGGCTCTATGGTGATTAATACTGGAATCGCTTGAGTTTGTTCAACCATCGACATTGCGCTGCGTGCACTTAGTTCTAATGCAATTCTTTTTACAGTTCCAACACGAACACCCCGATATTCCACTGGTGCGCCAGCTGATAAACCACGTACAGATTCATCAAATAACAGTACATACTCTAGTTTTTGCTGATACTGGCGATCATGGATGCTTTCGAAATCCGGGTATAAGTGATATTCACGCCCCATCGCTATCGGATCTCCTTTTGCTTCGCCTTCAGGAAGGTCAAAAGCTACCCCACCTTGTAATAGCGTTTGTAGGCTACCGGTACGAAAGCTAATGCCCTCGGTGCTGGCATTGAAACTGATGCCACTGGCGTTCCAAAACCGAGAATTACTGGTGACTAATTGATTGTAAGGCGCGCTAATAAATAACTGGTAGACGGCTTTTTGTTTGTCGATATCAAAACCAGCGGTTTCAATTTGACCGACTTGATAGCCGTGATAAAGCACCGGATCACCTATGCCTAAAGTATCGGCTTTAAGACTTTTTAAAGTGATTCGAATGCCCGGTACGCCAGGCGCCGTAATCGGAGGGTTTTCCAAGCCAGGATATTTGGTTTCGCCAAAAGCCCCTGAGCCGGGGCTGACTTCAATATAAGCGCCGGACAGTAAAGTTCCGAAACCACTAATACCTCCCGCATCTATCCTAGGACGAACCACCCAAAAATCACTACCTCGGCGTAATAATGCTTCAGTTTCTGGTTCCATCTGAATGATTACGTTCACGCCATCGAAGGTGCTATTGAGTTTGACTTGTTTAACCTGGCCGACATTTACGTTGCGATATTTAACGTAGGTTTTACCCGCCTCTAAGCCTTCGGCTGAGGCAAAGGTAACTTCAACTGTTGGCCCTTGGCTGGATAAGTGATACCCGACCATCCAAATGCCAATCACGATGGATACTAGCGGTAGAATCCAGATCGCAGAAAAACGTCGGCCTTGTTTGATTGCTGCTGTGGCTGTTATCTCACTCAAACTGAATTCTCTTTATTGGATTTATCTGATGAATTTTTAGGTGGTTCATCCCAGATCATTCTGGGGTCAAAACTTTCTGCTGCCAGCATGGTTAAAACGACCACAGCACAAAATGCCATTGCGGCAGGGCCAGGGTTAAATGCCAATAGTCCACCAAACTGAACTAGCGAAACCAGTATTGCGACGACAAAAACATCAATCATTGACCAGCGACCGACGAGCTCGGTAATACGATAGATCGTAGTTCTTTGATGGCGTCGGCGTTGATTGGAAAACCTTACACTCAGGCACAAATAAGTTAGAGACAAAATCTTGGCAATAGGCACTACAATGCTGGCAATAAAAATAACGCAGGCAACTGGATATGAGCCCAACTGCCATAGCGTAATAATACCGCCTAGAATAGTCGAATCATCTTTCTGGCCAAAAAAATGGGTGGTAGTAATCGGTAAGAAATTAGCTGGAATATATAAGATACAAGCAGTTAATAATAATGCGCCGCAAAAATTGAGACTTTTGGAACGATTAACAGGCCTTTCGGTATGATGGCGGTGAATTTGATGCTGCAGCCAATCATCTAATTGATTTTTATCTAATGTAGCTAGCACCATCACCAAGCAAATGCTGAAACCACAGTAAGCCCAAAAGGATAACCCTGGAATAATATCTGCCAACGAAGCCAGCTTCACCAGTGAGACCAATACGCCGATCAAAAAGACCTCAGCCATGCTCCATGTGATCAGTTTTTCTAATAGACGATAAAAAACCTGGCTGCCTTTTGGTGGTTTAAAGCCAAGCTTTACTGGTAATAAAAGATAAATAATTTGAAGCAAGATAATGGCGGGCAGACAGAAAATAGAGATGGCAACAATGATCGAAAGGAATGGATAGCCTTGCAACCAAATGTCCATGACACCGCTAAACAAAGACATAGTTTGTTGTTGGCCATTGGCGACCAAAGACATAAAAGGAAAGGCTAACGAAAGAAACAGCAGTACCACACCGCTAAAGCTGTAGCCTAGCAAACGATTTAAACCGTCACGATGATTTGAAAAAATCGAACGATTACACTGAGTGCAGCTAGCGCGAGTGCCTTCAGGTATTGGTGGTAAGCGTTGCTGTAAGCCACAATCGTGGCAGGTTATCAAACTCATAGCGCATATTATTACTTGGGCTGAATTCAGAGTATGATATTATTGAGAGGATTGGAATATTTTTAAGGTATTTTCGAAAGTAATATTTTAAGGTATTGTTGGTATGCAGCCTTAGTTGAATCAATGTAGTTGATGCTAGAATTTTCAGCAGCTAATAAATTATCAAGATTATCATCGATTAGAAAAGTTGTTTGGTTGCTTGCTAAAGTAGAAACTGCTTCATGTGGATCTTCAAATAATTCTATCCAGTATAACATCATTTCTTTCTTCTTTAGAGCTACGGTTTTTTTCGTATTCTTCCTTCTTTCTTTATAAAAATAGGTTAGCATTTCTCTGTTAATAATATTCGATTTTTCGAAATAACTAGAAAGATCTTGGTCGCTTATAGAGAAAAAACTTTTTATCATTTGAGTTATTGAAGATGGTTGGTAAGTGGCTGCTGTCATAAAAAACAGTAGATGGTCTTCTTTTTTTGAAAGCTCTTTGAAAAAAATATAATGCGGTATTTGGTAGAGGGGATGGGTAGTTATTTCGACAATGCCCTTTTTACTTGTAGGAGATTTAACCTGAAAACTAATCGATTGATTAAGGTTTTTTTTCTGGGTCTCGCTGAGACGACCTAATTCATGTGCTGCACAAATCAGAGTTTGGTCTAGGTCAAAAAATACTAGCCACACATTAAATCCATTTTTATGCGAAGAATGCTCTACTAATTCAGTAGAGCATACAGAAACATAAAAATAGCTCAAGATAAGCTACATGCCAAGGTAACTGCCTATTTCATAAAGATCCGGGCGCCCTTCTTCATGGCCAAAGTAGCAGATATCTTCTTCATCACCGCTTTTGTTATCGATAATACCAATGACAAAATCCAGCTTGTGCTTCTTGGCCAATGAATATAATAAATTCAGTGGACTTTTCAGCTCAATCTTCTTTTTGATTTCCAGCGTGATCCCCAGCTTCCAGCAATCCAGTTCTGGATGATCTTCCGGGCGAAGATTGACCAGTTGATAACTGCCTTTGCTTGAACCAACCCAACTGGAAAGCGAGTTGATGATGTCTTGTTCCAGTTCATCTTGATCAAACTGATCGATATAAATATAGAGTTTCATTTAATAATCTTGAAAAGTGATGGTTCAAATCAGGCACGGTTTGATCTCGTTGAGTTGCCGAGATAACTGTTGCGAAGTGGTGCTATTGAACGATAAGCACCTGCCGTTAGCAAGTAGCTAGTGAGTAAATATACCTTAGCCGTTAGATATTAATGACGATTTGCGATGGGTCGCTGTAGTAGAGGACCCGGTCAGCAATGCCATCCATGGTGGCGCTTAGCTCAATCCCCTGTTGTATCAGCAGTATCAGTTGCTTGCCTTTAGCAACGGCATAACCCGCCTCAATACCCAAACCGACACCTTTTTCACTCATCTCGATCACTACAAGATCAGACTGATCGATTTCAGCAAAGGTTAACTGCATCATATTCTGGTTGGTAAACTGAATCTCACCCCATTTTTCCAGATCCCGGGCAACACAGAAGGTTTCAATTTTCTGTGCTTCTAATGCAGCTGAAATCGCATCAATTAATGGACGGTTTTGATTGTCGGGATAAAATTTAATACCGAAGTAAGCTTTTTTCATTGTGTTCACCGTAAATAGTTCTGAATTAAATTTTTATATAGATCGTTTCATTTGATCAACTGTTAATTTTCGCCCTGACAAATTGATTGAAAATGAATTGAATTTTACAAAATTATTCTTTTTGTATAACCGCAATGCTGGCTTATTCGATGGCACAATATTCAACATCAGATCGCCCGGATACTGAAGAATAATATGTGACAATAGTTGCTGACCAATACCCATGCGTTGAAATTCTGGGTCAACATAAAGCCAACCGATCTGCTGCAGAGTTTGTTCTTGCTTGATGGTTACAAAGCCAGCCATTTTTTCTGAATTGCCGCAAACATAGATATCTGACTCAAAAATAATAGATCGTCTTGGGCCATCTTCGGCAAAAGTCTCTAGCTGGTAAGGTTCATGTTCACCGGCTAGCTCAAGTGGTTTGCACAGATTGTAGACTCGCTCTAACTCGGAGTAATCGCTGCCCTGATAGGTTCGAATGCAGATTGTCATAAGGTTGCTTGGTGAAGACTGGTTCGGGTTGGATTCTAATGGTTTGCTGATTAGATCGTATTGCATAGCATCAAAGTTTGCTCACGCAATGGTGATGTTTATTAGTATGTTTAATATTTCTCTTGTAAAAGCTTTTTAAAATGTTTAATAAGTTAGTTGCTCAAAGCATATAGGCCAAAATAAAAGATATATAAAGAATGGTGTTTCTACTCAATGAGTGAATATGATTCGACCTATTTGCATCATATTCTTGTTTCGAGTGTTTCGGAGTACTTATGAAGTTAAGTTTTCAAGTATCAGCAGTTGTAAATATAGCCCTGGTAATCATTTCTTTTTTAATTAGCCCGGTAGTATGGGCTGATGTTCAACTGAAATCAGATGGATGGAACCCTGTAGTTAAAGCCAGGCTTGAAAAGCTTATCTTTGAAAATGCATTTAAAGGTAAGAAAGTTGTTTTTGATTTTGATAACACAACCATCAGCAGAGATATTGGTGAGGCGACATTTGCGGTAATGGCTGGTGAAAACCGCCTGTCTACCAAGAATATACCCAAAAGCATTACGCCACCATTTACTTTGAA
The DNA here is from genome assembly GCF_003097315.1 of Pelagibaculum spongiae. NCBI lineage: Bacteria > Pseudomonadati > Pseudomonadota > Gammaproteobacteria > Oceanospirillales > Pelagibaculum > Pelagibaculum spongiae. The sequence continues at coordinate 469,122 of NZ_QDDL01000002.1, read as the reverse complement.
TGGTAAAAAATATTCAATTGATACAGTTGGAAATTTACCAGATTTTTATGAAGCTTTCTTATCTGCCACTAAGCATCAAAAGGGAGAATCTACTCCTTACTCTAATAGTTATGCTTGGGTGGTGCAAATAATGTCAGGCATGTCGCCAGATCAGATAATTCCTTTCAGCAAAACCGCTTTTTCCAATAATATGGCTATTAAAGATAAATTTAATAGTGGGTTGAAGGAAAGTAAAACTCATGGCTATCGAATGCCATTTTTTTATCCAGAAATGGTTGAGCTTTATGGTACGTTGATTAAAAATGGATACGATGTGTACGTCTGTTCAGCTTCAAATGTTTGGACTGTTCGGTGGATGGTTTTAGAAAACCTTAATCCAGTGTTGGAAGCTCAATTTGGCGAAGGTATTAAAATTGCTGCGGATCATGTGATTGGCGTGAGTGTTTTGTTGATGGATAAACGTGATGGACAGCTTTACAAAGATCCATTGCTAGTAAAATCCAATTCAGAATATGCAAGCTTGAATAAGAAAGAATTAGCCAACTATCAATTAACCAGTCAGATAGTTTATCCAATTACTGGATACTTTGGTAAGGTTGCCAACATTATGAAATATATCAGCAAAGAACGGCCTTTCTTGATTGGTGGTGATAGTCCAAATGACCTTCCAATGTTAGATTTTGCAGAAAATCGACTATGGATAGCTCGACTGGAAAAAATGGAGTATCAAGAGCGGCTAACGGTGCAGGCTCAGCAGTCGATGCCCGGAAATTGGTTAGTTCAGCCAGTATTATATAAAAAATCACCTGGCTTTGTTGCGAATCAAAAGCAGCTTAATAAACGTTTATCGGTAAACCCATCTGCTCTGGAGAAAACTTCTAAAGTAGTAAGTTATTTGAAGAAAAATGACTTGCTAGAAAAATTCTAGAGTTATTGTAGAGATAGTTTTTCGCCAGTGTGAATGCACTGGCGGATTTTTATTTTAACTGCGGCTTAATTGTTTCAAACACACTCTCAGCCATTAATGGTTGCGCTTGCTCGGTTGGGTGAATTCGATCGGCTTGCATGAGTTCTGGTTTCAGTGCGATCTGTTCTAGAAAAAACGGGATGTATGAAATTTTTTCTTCATTAGCCAGTTTTTGGTAAAGATTGTGAAAAGCTTCGGTATATTTTCTGCCGTAATTAGGAGGGATACGCATTTCTAAAATGGCAACGTCGACATTTCTGTCTTGAGCTTGACGAATCATTTGCCGTAAATTCTCTTTGATCAATTTAGTCGGTGTGCCGCGCAAGCCATCATTGCCGCCCAGCTCAATCAATAATAAATCTGGCTTAACTCGCTGTAATGCTTTGCTTAAGCGAGTCAATCCGCCGGATGTGGTATCGCCGCTAACGCTGGCATTGATAACCTTCCAATTTAAACTTGCACTTTTGATTCGCTTTTCTAGTAGAACCACCCATCCCTTTTGTTGGTCAATCCCGTATCCTGCACTGATACTGTCTCCAATCACCAAAAGTTTCTTTTGTTGATCTTGTTGTGAGGTTTTTGCAAGGCTACCTTTTTCTGAAAAGCTAGCTTTGGCGGGTGTTGCCGATATCTCTGCCTGGGCTGAATTGAAACCAATCAGTAGCAAAGAAATCAAAAGAAATCTAAATAATCTGGCACTCAGGCTTACCATGGTTGTGAATCTGATGGTTGTGAAGCTAATAGTTGTGAAAATGGAAGCTATGGAAAATTTTGCTGTCAAAGTCGTTAATCTCCGCAAACAGGTGGCAGTGGCCGATCATTCCTTGGACATACTGCAAGGGGTGAGCCTGAACATCAACTATGGCGAAAGCCTCGCCATTATCGGCCCGTCTGGTTCAGGTAAGTCGACCCTACTGGGACTGATGGCCGGGCTGGATAGTTCCAGCTCAGGAGAGGTTTGGCTTGATGGCCAGCCATTGCACCAACTAAATGAAGACCAGCGTTCTGCAGTTCGGGCCAAAGGCATTGGTTTTGTATTTCAGAATTTCCAGTTGTTGCCCGGCTTAACCGCATTGGAAAATGTATTACTGCCGCTGGAGCTGAAGTCTGATAACACCCGCCAAGCCAGGCAAACAGCAGCCAGCTGGTTAGAGAAGGTAGGGTTGGCTGAACGAGTCGAGCATTACCCGAATCAGCTATCTGGCGGTGAGCAGCAGCGAGTGGCGATTGCCCGAGCTTTTGCCAGTGGTTCTAGAATTATTTTTGCCGATGAGCCTACCGGCAACCTAGATCGACAAAATGGTGACCAAGTCACCGAGCTGTTATTTCGGTTAAATCAGCAACAGCAAACCACTCTAATTCTAGTAACTCACGATGAGCGATTGGCTGCCCGTTGTCAGCATCAAAGAGTGATGGATAGTGGTTACTTACAAGCTCTGCAAACTACTGATTCAATAAGTACGCAGGCTGACTTATGAATGCTTGGTCGAATTTTAAAATGTCATTGCGACTGCTATTGCGCCAGTGGAAATCTGGCCAGTTATGGCTGCTTAGCCTATCGATTATTGTCGCGGTCGCTTCGGCAACTTGCATTGCTTTAATCAGCGAGCGGCTCGATAGCGCAATACTGGATCGCTCAGCGGAAACACTCGGTGGCCAGTTGCGCTTGAAGTCTTCAACCCCGATTGAAGATCACTGGCAAAAGCAGGCCGATGCACTGGGTTTAAATAGTGCGATTACCTTGCAATTTCCCACCGTGGTAATTGCCGGTGAAGAAATGTCGCTGTCGGCATTAAAGGCAGTGGGTGATCACTATCCGCTGGCAGCTAAGCTGGAGGTCGCTGAGAGTGCCGACACATCTGTAGGGCAAATAAAAAATAGTGGGCCACAACCCGGTGAAGTCTGGTTGGAGCGGCGGCTCTTTAATTTGCTGAATATTAAGCTGGATGACCCGATTGAATTGGGTGAGTCAGCATTCACTGTCAGTGGTATTTTATTGCAAGAAAGCGACCGCGGTGGCAATTTTTATACCCTTTCACCGCGAGTAATGGTCAATCTTAGCGATATTCAATCTACTGGATTGATTCAACCGGGTAGCCGGGTTAGCTGGCGCTTACTGCTGCAAGGTAATGCTCAGTCCGTTGCACAGTTTTCTGATTATGCCGAAAGCCAATTAGCCGATAACCAGCAGCTGGAAAATCTGCAAGATGGTAATCGCGGTTTGGCGCGCTCACTCAATCGAGCCAGAAGTTTTCTTTCCTTGTCGGCGTTATTGGCACTGTTATTAGCCGGTGTTGCAACCGGTATGGCGGCAAGAGATTTTGCACTGAAACATTACGACACTAGCGCTTTATTACGCACCATGGGGCTTAGTCGTAAGCAGATTAACCAATTATTTATCAGCCAACTTTTTGTATTAGGTGCGATTGCCAGCGGCATCGCATTAATCATTGGCTGGAGCGCCCATTGGCTATTGGTGCAATTGCTGGTTGATGTATTACCAACCAAATTGCCTCCGGCAGGCATTGCACCATTAGTTACCGGCTTTGTTTCCGGTATTGCAATATTATTGGGGTTTGCCAGTCCTCACTTTTTCCGTTTAGGTGCAGTGCCGCCACTGCGAGTATTGCGCCGTCAATTAGCGCCAATGCCGGCCAGTAGCTGGTTAACTTATTTGTCGGCTTTGTTAGTGCTGGGTGGATTATTTTGGTGGTATAGCGGTGACTTAACCCTGACGCTAATTATTTGTGGTGGTGGGTTAATTTCCATTTGGTTGCTAATGCAGTTATTCAGTTGGTTAATCGGTGTGCTAGCCGCCAGCAGCTTGTTAAAAAATCGCGGTTTGAACTGGCGTTTGGCTAGCCAGCAATTAGCGAGAAATAAGCAACAGACCGCTGCTCAGGTTTTATCCTTTTCATTGCCAATGATGATTATGCTAGTGGTGCTGCAAGTCCGTTCAGGCTTGTTACAAGATTGGCAGCAAAGCTTGCCAGTTGATGCGCCAAATCAGTTCGCCTTAAATATTCAGCGCTGGCAGGCAGATGACTTTGCTGCCGCAATTGCCGAACGAAATTATCAGGCAACACCATTATATCCGATGATTCCAGGGCGAATTATCGAAGTAAATAGCACGCCAATATCAGAATTCTCTAGAGAAGGTGAGCAAAGCAAAACTTACCGAGATTTAATGTTTGGTGCCAGCGAACTGCTGCCCGATGGCAATGAAATTGTTGCTGGCGCATGGCCGCCTAAAGATATTTTGCAGCAACTAGAAACGAGTAAATCAGGATCAAAAGATAATACTCAAACGGTGGAAAGTCCGCTTTATCAACACCAGGTTTCAGTGGCAGAAGGTTATGCGGATTGGTTAGGTTTATCGATTGGTGATCAGCTGACATTACGTGCTAGTGGCATTGAATTTAATGCGACAGTTTCTAGCTTACGTAAAATTGACTGGGGGCGAATGAAGCCAAACTTCTTCTTGTTATTCAGCCCTAAATTAATTGAGCAATTGCCAGTTAATATGATGACCAGTTTTAATGTGCCTGAAGTAACCAATGCTACTGAACGAGCAGCTTCCGAAAAAGCATATAGCTCGCTGGTTAGGCAATTCCCAACAGTTACATTACTCGATATCAGTCGAATACTAGCCCAAGTCACCAGCATGTTGCAGCAGGTGACTTTAGCGGTTGAGCTGCTAATGGTTTTTGTATTGCTGGCGGCATTAATGGTGTTGCTAACGGCATTACAATCTAGCCGCAGTGATCGGGCTCGACTTGGTGCATTATTAAAAACATTCGGCGCACCTTTATCAAAAGTTGGCCAAATATTTCGAACTGAGCTGGTATTGCTCGGGCTGATTTCAGGCGTGCTGGCACTATTGGCATCACAGGCCGTGCTTTGGATGCTTTATCAGCGGATATTTGAAATTGAATTTCAACCGCAGTTCATTTGGTGGGTGATTTCACCAATTGCTTCAGTATTGTTGATTTTAATTAGTGGCCAATTGGTGACACGTAAAGCGCTACAAACGCCACCGGTTAATGTGCTGAGGCAGTTGGGATAAAAATGCTGTAGTTAATAATGGGATACCCCGAACAAGGAAGTATGGGGTCTATCCACATGGGAATGCCTAGTTTTTGAATAACTGCATCTACAACATGACTTATGGCGTCGATATTATGGATATATTTAGTCAGCCTATTAAGTCTTGTGTTAGTTACCGAAGCCTTGATTAAATGTATCGTTTCTCCGGTTAATTATTCTTCCGCTGCCTTGCCTAGCTTGTTGCTGTTGAGTTCTATTAGTGTGCTTCGGCAGCAATCTACACTTGGAAAGATGCTAACGGATTGATCTACTTTGACGATAAATCGCTACAGTTTAGTCCTGCGGCCAAAAATTTGCAGTTAGATATTGAACCATTCGAAATGGAAGCCTTTGGCGATAAAGGTTGAAATAATAAGTTTTGAGCTGTCAGTTAAAGAGAGCTGGGCAATCAAATCTGGCGCAAATGCAGTTTATCGTTTCTTTGGTCAGGTGATATATTTCAATATCTATAAAACCGTTCCAGCAACTATTGCTCGATACTTTAGTTTTGAGTGATTGAATGACTAATCAAATCATGCCACATGTTTTTCATGGCGAATTAAAGACGGTTTTGGTTCTTGATTGCCTAAATCTTTGCCCGCCATATGTCGACCTGATTCTCGTGTAAGCAGCACTAGTTCCAGACCGAAAATTAAATCATTTAATGCAATATCTAAGGTTTTTGCATTCATCACAGACTTCACGGTATAGATCAAAGCTTCTGTTTTAAGGTGCGCTATCAAACAACTAACAGGCAAACCGAGCTGTTAGTTTTTAAGCCTTGCCGATTGCTCAGGATACAGTAACAACAAATGCTCGCATAACAGACTCAGAATCAGAATCAGGCCTTGCTCTGATTCTTCTTTCTAACCATCGTGTGCCTTCCAAACCTGAATGGAAATCTGTAATAACCACCTTAGTAAATAGAATCGAGCAATATCTGCGTAGTGCCACGACAGATTTTTCACAACCAAATACTGACATTCTATTTTATTTTCATATTTTAATGCCGCAATAAAATAGCGTTTTTTATATGCCTTCACATACAATCGTGCTGTCAATGTTGTGATTTTCTACCTCGAATGACCATCGTTGCTTCAACATTCTTACTACGAGTAAAATAGTCTCGCAATGAAACGCCTCAGCTGTTGCTCAACATCTTTTGGTTCGTTCGTAACTGACTCATTATTTTATTTTGGCTTGTAACCTTTTCTGCTTGATCTATAAAAGATGCAGTATCATTAAACGCGCCTGCCAATACGTGTCTAATTGTGATACTAGAACTCAATTAATAGCCATTAATATAACTACCAATCGCTTTATATTTTATAAGAATTAGGAATGCATAATATTTGTCTCGCTTGTTTTTTGTAGGTATCATATAGTATTAAAGAATCCAACCAAATATCATAATATGTCACAATATTGATTAGGCTAGCTTGCAGCATCAGCTGTCATGATATTTTATTTTGTTAAAATTTAGTTCGGCTCTATGGATTTAAATAGGCCATCGTTTCTGCGATAGAACGTTGCCCTACAGAGCATTCCAGTGAAAAGAATCCTGGCTGTCAATGCAAGTAATGTAATTTTTGACGGCATGTCAGATTTATTTGAAAGCTTTGTTTTCAGTGGCTTATTTAATTTATCAAAAAATAATGTGGCAACATTAAGGTGACTAATTAGCAAATAACTAATTTTACGTAAAAGAAAGAAAGTGACACTTTAGTGTTATCAACCTGCTGCTGTGATGTTGAGAACATCTTGCAGGGCTCGTAGCAGTAGCTTGGCCTTTTTGATCCACCTTACTAATCTCAAGACAGAAAAGCTGCAGCGTCGAGTGAAAGGAATTTATTGTTCAGAAAAATTACATGAAGTAATTAAATGCTGAGGAGTTAGTAGTACAGTTTTACCAGAAAAACAATAATAAATTAAAATATAATTATAATGAAACCGCTAACTGGGGTTTTCCAATGGTAGTTTGATGAAACTAAGAAAGACTCACAGTACAACTATGGCAAATAGAAGGGTTGTCACGAAATCAAAGGCAAGGTTGAGCGAGACAATCTGCTGAAGAAAATTTTCATTGACGTATTTCGCTTAACAATCTTCGAGGCTGGTTGGGCTCAACGATGCATACTTAATATTCGATAATTATCATAAGCTTAGATTTCTACTTAAATACAGAATTGCGGTCAACTAGAATGCTTGAATGAAATAGAGAGTAAAACTTGAATGTTTTTAATTGTATCGGATGTGCAGACAATGTCGATTAGAAGGTATCTAAAGCACACATTAAAATAAAAGTATTTGTTTTGTTGCTTTAGCTTTGTGGTTGTTTTTTGTTTGTTAGCAAAGTATTGTCGCTTTGCTTTTCCACGTATCAACCTGCATCTTTTATTGATTGATTTATTTTTAAATTATCGACTATTTTATCTTTCAATTAATTATTGATTTATCTTTTTTTTACCTTATTCTCTATACCACTATAAATCAGTGAAAATGGAGTAATATATGCCTAGTCAACGCTTTCTAAAAGGGCTGGCAGTTTCTAGCTTATTATTTTCTTCTGCGTCGTTCGCAGAAGCTTTTACTTACGATATTTCTGACCTTCATTGTCAAACTATTAATGTTAATACAGATGATGTGGTTTTGATTACTCGTAATGCGCCTAATCAAAATTTTAAAGAATTCACCTATGTTTCGGAAGAAGCCTATGAAATGTGTGGTCCTGAATTGATAGACGACAATTCTCGGACTATAGATTTACTTTATGACACTACGCATTATATCCAAGAAGTGGACGAAAATGATTCTGATCCTGACTCCCATGCATCTTATACAGCAGGTGAAACTTATTATGCAATAATAACAAGTAATTTTCATGATGAACTTCAAGACCAGCAATTAACACAAAGCTGTCAACAAAATAACAAATTCAAAATTGTCGTGAATGAAGTAAATACGCCAAGAACTTCACCTGAACCTTCACACTGCGAACCTAAAGCGATAACAACTCAGCATAATGTATCAAAAGATCTCTATGTTAGAGCTGGTCCATCGAGTGACATAAATTATAATACCGATAAGTTAGTTGTAAAAGACTCATACCCTGAATGGACTCGCCTCAGTTATTTAGCATTTGATTTTGATAACGGACAATTATCGAATGAAAATAAACTGACATTAAAGATAAAAGTTAAGTCATCGAACGCGACTGGACTATTGCGGATCAGAGAAACAGCAAGAGACTGGTCTACAGGTGATATATCTTATAACAATCAACCCGAAATTTATGATGGCGTCAATGTTTTTGCTGTAGTACCTCAAACAACTTCAGCTGAATGGATCTATGTAGATATGTCGCCATTTATAGCAAATGGCAGTTTTACGGGTTCTATTGCAATAAGTAATGAAATATTTGATACATATACATCTTTATATGCATCAGAATCTTCTTATGCGCCATCATTAACATTAACAGCAAGTGTTAAGCCTATTCCAGAGTCTGTAGTATCAACACAAACTTTAGCGCCAAACAAAGGAACTTATGTTCGTGGAGGAAGCTCACAAAACAGCGTGATAAGTTCACCAGACATCGTTGTTAAAACAAGTGGTGATCCTACATATACTCGAAATGGGCTGTTACAATTTGATTTAAACGACATCAATTTGGAATCTCCTTTCGAGGCGACATTGCGACTTAATTTTAAACGTTTACGTAATAACATAAATTTATCTGTTAAAGCCGTTAATGATTGGAATGAAGAAACAGTAACATGGAGTACTCAACCTACGACTACAAGCGATGTAACCATCGAAGAGTCTTTTAGCGAAGCTCAACATCAGCAATGGGTAGATATTGATGTTACTTCATTACTGAGTGCTGATGATTCGCTGGGTTCTTTTAGATTGAGCATTGATTCTGAAGCATACGTAGAAATACACAAATCAAATCAAGCATTCACTCCAGAGCTAGTTATTACGACGAACTAAGAATAGTTATTTCTTCGTAATCAGCAGAACACCTCGATTTTTGTGGGTGTTAAAAGTGATCGCTGCAAGGTACTTGTTTAAAGTTATAATTTTTTATTTAAAAAATAAGTACCTTGCAGCAGATTTGGCAGATGCCGAATATATTCGATTAGGCCATTTTGATATTAGTTTCGCTCATTCTTATGCGGAAAATAGCATTTTTAATATTAAAAGTTTCGACTTCTCAATACATAGAGAACAACTCATCAGTTTGAGCATTCCTACTCTAAATTAATCTATCGATATCATTTTTGATAAAACTCATTCTGCTTGAGTGGTCGATTTGTTAGTGCCATGCTTGCTGAACAAGTTAAAATATTTGTTTTACTTATTTCCGGTTTTTAGTATAAATTTCAACAAACTATCTCACACAAATAAAATCGAACAATTTCTAAGAGATTACATGGTAAGCTTGTCGTGATAAAGTAGTGATATTATTTTAATTTTCAGATTTTAACTCCACAACAATCCACTATCTTTTGCGTGGCCTTACATAATTTTCCTGCTAACATCACGATACTTTAAATTTAACCACCACTCAGGTCATCATAGCCACCTCGGCACTATTCGCTTTATTTGTTATTTTATGAGCACTAGAAATGCGTAATATTTGTTTCGCATATTTTTTGCAAATAGCACCTAAGGGCCGTGTAAATACATAATTATTCTATGCCTTCTCACAGGTCACCCACAGGCTTTGGCGAAGCGTGACATTTCGTTAACAAGTCGCTATTCGCTTCGCTCATGACGATTTACATCAAGAGACTTTATTTCTCTATTCCCCTAATGAAGAACCTAATTTAATATCAAAATGTGTCTCATGATTGATTGAACTATCCTGCAACATCAGCTTCCATGATATTTTGTCTTGTTAAAATCTAGTTCAGCCCAATGGCTTTAAACAGCACCAGGAATCTGAGCTGAAGCGCCGTTCAACAAAGCGTTCCAGTGAAAATAATTCCAAAAATTAATGCAAGCAATGTGATTTTTGATGATGCGTCATCTTTATTAAAAGATTGACCTTTATCAGTGAGCCATTTAATCTATTAAGAAATATTGCAACAATATAAAGGCAACTAATAATAATATTATTAATTACATTTGTATTATTAACTATATAAAAGTGACTAATTGACAGGTAAGTGACTCAACAAAAGAAAGAATGTAGCGTCTTAATGTTACCAAATTATTGCTGTAATGTTGAGAGCGTTTTGCAAGACTCGTAGCAATGCCTGGCTCTGCTTGGCTGGTCTATCTCGCTGATATAAAGACAGAAAAACCACTGAGTCGAGTAAAAAAACTTACTGCTTTAAAAAGATCATAAGGAGTAATTAAATATCGCTGAATTGGCTGCCAATTAAAATTTAGTTATAACGCGACGGTTAATCAGGAGTTTCTAGTGAAAGTTAAAAAACACTCACGATGAACTATAGCAATTAATAAGTATAAATGGAGTAATGTATGTCTAGTCAACGCTTTCTAAAAGGACTCGTCATATCGAGTTTACTATTTTCAGCAGCATCGTTCGGAGAATCGCTCACTTACGACATTGACGACCTCCCTTGTCAAGCTATTGATGTTAATGGAGATGATGAGCTTGAAATTACTCATAATGCGCTGATTGATTATAACTTTAAAGAATTCACCTATGTCTCGGCAGAAGCTTATGAAACGTGTGAAACTGAATTGTTCGATGACAGTGATCTGACTGTAGCTGTTGGTAGCATACATCATATTCAAAGAGCAAGCGCAAGTCTTCCAGGTGCTGAAAGTTATACACCAGGTGAAACTTATTATGCAATAATTACGAGCGATTCTAATTATGAACTTCAATCTCAGCAATTAACACAAAGCTGTGAACAAAATAACAAATTTAAAATTATCGTGAGTGCATTCGGTACACCAAGAGGTTTACCGCGTCCTCAGCATTGTGCTTATGAAGGTGAGCAACTTGAGCCTATAACTACTCAATACAATGTTTCAAGAGATGTGTATGTAAGAGCTGGTTCAACGAGTGACATAAATTATAATACAGAAAAATTGGTCGCAAAAGATTCATACCCTACATGGACTCGCCTCAGTTATTTAGCATTTGACTTTGATAACAGGCAATTATTAAATGAAAATATACTGACATTAAAGATAAAAGTTCAGTTGTCGAATGCTGCTGGACGATTGCAGATAAGGGAAACAGCGAATAATTGGTCTACAGAAGATATATCTTACAATAATCAGCCCGAGATTTATGATGGGACGAGTATTTTTGTTGATATACCTGAAACAACTTCAGCTGAATGGATTTATGTAGATATGTCGCCATTTATAGCAAATGGCAGTTTTACGGGCTCTATTGCAATAAGTAATGAAATATTTGATACATATACATCTTTATATGCATCAGAATCTTCTTATGCGCCATCATTAACATTAACAGCAAGTGTTAAGCCTATTCCAGAGTCTGTAGTATCAACACAAACTTTAGCGCCAAACAAAGGAACTTATGTTCGTGGAGGAAGCTCACAAAACAGCGTGATAAGTTCACCAGACATCGTTGTTAAAACAAGTGGTGATCCTACATATACTCGAAATGGGCTGTTACAATTTGATTTAAGCGACATCAATTTGGAGTCTCCTTTCGAGGCGACATTGCGACTTAATTTTAAACGTTTACGTAATAACATAAATTTATCTGTTAAAGCCGTTAATGATTGGAATGAAGAAACAGTAACATGGAGTACTCAACCTACGACTACAAGCGATGTAACCATCGAAGAGTCTTTTAGCGAAGCTCAACATCAGCAATGGGTAGATATTGATGTTACTTCATTACTGAGTGCTGATGATTCGCTGGGTTCTTTTAGATTGAGCATTGATTCTGAAGCATACGTAGAAATACACAAATCAAATCAAGCATTCACTCCAGAGCTAGTTATTACGACGAACTAAGAATAGTTACTTCTTCGTAATCAGCAGAACGCCTCGATTTTTGTGGGTGTTAAAAGTGATCGCTGCAAGGTATTTGTTTAAAGTTATAATTTTTTATTTCAAAAATAAGTACCTTGCAGCAGATTTGGCAGATGCCGAATATATTCGATTAGGCCATTTTGATATTGGTTTCGCTCATTCTTATGCGAAAAATAGCATTTTTAATATTAAAAGTTTCGACTTCTCAATACATAGAGAACAACTCATCAGTTTGAGCATTCCTACTCTAAACTAATTTATCGATACCATTCTTGATAAAATCTATTCAGCTTGAATGGTCGATTTGTTCAGTTCAAACGCATGAAAAAATGTCAGAGTTCAGACGTTGTAATCTTGGTGTTTAATCAGGCCACGTGTGTTCTTGATTGCTTTTCAGATGCCGAAGATCTTCGCTAAAAAGGTAAGGTCTGGCATTCCTTAGATAAAATTATTTTGATCAGTCTATAACGAAAAATGGTATTGGTAATTGTGGCGAAATGTCAGCAGCAGCATTTTTATTCTTAGCACAATCAGAACAAATTCTGTTTTAACACTACACTAGATCTTATATTTTCTTATGCGATGGAACCGCATGAAGTCTTTGAGTTTTAACTTGATGATGGCTCGCTTGGCTTGCGTACATATTCGTCGTGCAATTGCCAGTTCGACTAATTTGACGGGTGTTCACCGGCCAATGCTGTTGGACCGGTCAAGAATTGCCAGTGATGAAAAGCGTCAACTTCGACAGCGAAATGAAAGTTGGTTTGCAGAATATGATAACCAGCTACTCGAACAGCATCAGTTATCTTCAACTTGGCGGGTTCCCCGTTCTTTTCGTTTAAGCCAAATGCGATTTCATGCAGCCTTGGCAATGAAAAGTGGTGTTGGTAATTGTGGCGAAATGTCAGCAGCGGCGTTTTTATTCTTGGCACAATCTAACTTATTTCCGTTAGATTTACTTCATGTGAATTATCGTTCACCGGCGCAGTTTGGTCATGCTTTTTTAGTGATTGGTCGAGATGGTGATGTTAGTCTGGCTGAGCCCTGGAATTGGGGCGAATCTGCAGTCGTTTGTGATCCTTGGAATAATGCTGTTTTTCCAGTGACGGCCTATCATTATTATGCACATTATTTCCCGCAATCTTTTCGCCATTTAATGGTCAACCAGCTAGTTCGTCTGGAATCATCTGATGATGAAAAAAATCATGCAGATCAGCTACCAGGTTCAATCAAGGCGGTGCAATGGCCGACAATTCCCGAATTGGACTGAGTATTTTTTAGATCGTACCAAGGAAATCGCACCCTATCGGTGGCGCTGTCAATTGGTTATCATCGCTTTATATTTGCTGCAGTTTATTAAGTGATGTCAATTTTGAAAAACATGCCCATGAAACTCTCTCTCTCAGGTCTCTCCCAGCAACAATTCCTTGAGCAATACTGGCATAAAAAACCATTGTTGATTCGTAATGCGTTTAGTGATTTTGAGCTGCCATTATCTCCTGATGAGTTGGCTGGGATGGCTTGTGAAGAAATGGTTGAATCAAGAATTGTGCTACATCAGCCAGAGCAAGATACTTGGCAGTTAAAACAGGGGCCATTCGAGGAATCTATCTTTGCCGAGTTGCCAGAGAAAAATTGGAGCTTATTGGTTCAGGCAGTTGATCACTGGGTGCCTGAAGCCGCCGAGTTATTAGAACAGTTTAATTTCATACCCCGCTGGCGTATTGATGATTTAATGGTTAGTTATTCAGTTGTTGGCGGTGGTGTGGGGCCACATTACGATAATTATGATGTGTTTTTAATTCAGGGCTCTGGTTCTCGTCGCTGGGAATTTGGCGGTATTTACGGTGAAGATTCTCCGCGCAAACCTAATATGCCGGTGATGATTTTGCCAGAATGGAAAGCAGAACAAAGTGTTGTGTTACAGCCGGGTGATATGTTGTATTTGCCTCCTGGAGTCGGTCATAGTGGCGTGTCTCTGGAAGATGGCAGTACCACTTGGTCAATTGGTTTTAGAGCGCCGTCAGTTAATGAAATTTTACATGGTTTCACTGATTTTATTGGTGAACAATTAAAATCTGAACAGCGCTATGCCGATGCTGATTTAACCTTGCAAACTAATAGCGGCCAAATTACCGATGAAGCATTAGATCGTGTGCAAAAAATCATACTTGATCAAGTGAATGATCGAGAAAAACTAGCGCAATGGTTTGGAGAGTTTGTTACTGAACCCAAGTATTCAGAAATCACCGCTGAATCTGATGATCAAAGCTGTGGATCAGGTGAAGTCGTTCGAAGAAATGAGCAAGTAAGAATTGCCTATACAGAAAATACAGCAACATTAAATTTATTTATTAATGGTGAATTAAAAATTATTCAGGCTGATTCTCAATCTGCCAACTTTGTAAAAAACCTTGCTAGCCAAATCGAACTTACGCTACCTCAATCTATCGATAGCGATTTACAGCAGTTGGTTGATCAATTATTGAAAAGTGGCTTGATCTATCGAATCTGATTCGAGTTTGCTGTTGATCAGAGCTGCGCTAGCAAGTGAGTATTATAATGAGTGCAATTATTGAATGGAGCCACTCAGTTGCGAGTATTAGTTGTTATTGCACACCCTGACCCTGATAGCCTTTGCCAAGCAGCAAAAACAACCGCTTGCCAAGCTTTGTTGCAACAAGGGCATCAGGTGAAGGAATTAGATCTATATAAAAATGGGTTTGATCCATCACTGCCGTTAGATGCATATAAAAAGCACTATACGCCAGATAATATTACCCCGGTTGCAGAAGAAGTTGCACAACTGCAATGGGCGCAAGCGCTAGTGGTGATTTACCCTGTGTGGTGGATGAGCGCACCGGCAATTTTCAAAGGCTGGTTAGATAGAGTTTGGTTACCAGAAATCGCTTCAACATTTACTGACTCTGGAACGATTGTTCCGCTGCTGACCGAGATTAAAAAGATTGTTTTTATTAATACCTATGGCGCAAGTTGGTGGCGAATGGCTTTAATTGGTAATCCGGGTCGATTTTTCATTACCTTGACGATGCGTGCCTGTACTAGCTGGTTTGTTTCAATTAAAACGGTTTCTTTATATAGCGCAGTCGCTGCGGGTGAAAAACGTGGCAAAGCCTTTTTAAACCGTATTTCCGATGCTATGAAGAATTTTTAAATCGCTGGCCTGGTTACTCCAGGCCATGACGATTGATGATTGCTGCTCTGAAAATTAAAAAAGTTTCTTGAATTTATCTTTTAACTTCCGTTTAAATTTATCGATTTTTTTCTTTGGTAGCGGTATTTTTACTTCTTTGGTAATTTTGTTTGTTATTAGATAAAGCCCGCCTTGCTCTTTTTTATTGTAAATAGTGGGTGCATAGTTTAACCCAACAGTTGCTTTCGCTAGTAAATGATCTTGACTGAAAACTATGGGTTCAGCTAAATCTGGAATAACTTTAAGAAGGCTCTTGTAGCGAATTTTTATTGGTAAAGAAAGATATGTTGTTGCTTGAGGCTGGATCGCTATAGCTGCATTATCACCACGGAAAATCACACCATGTTCCGAAGCAAGCTGATAGTTTAGAGATAAGTCTTTAATGCCGAAAGTATTGGGATTAAAGACTTTGAGGTTAATGACAGCTTCAAATCCTGAAAGAGATTTTTTTGTGATTTGGTAATCAACAAACTCTGCTTGTGGCTTTTTAAAGTCAGCTTGGCTTAGAATTTTTGCTGCAGTACAGCTCATCAATAGCAGGCTACAAAAGAATAAAGATATTAACTTTGCCAAATATTTTGTTTTCAATAGATAACTCCTAGTCAAGCATTGCTGGCCGGAGATTTTTCAAACAGTGTTCACCGGCTGCATAGACAAAAAGTCAGACGGATGCCTGCTTTGCTGGCGGTTATTGTGCAATAGCTTTTGCCGCAAAAGTAGTGTTTGTTGTCGGGTGTTTGTTGTTTTTCAAAGTGGAATGATGGGTAAAGCAGCGGCAAGTGCGGTTTTAGATAACTCAGTGACGATCAACAGATGATCGCCACTAATAGATTGTTAATAGCAGGAAATTAATCCTGATTAACTTGATACCACTCGTTCAGTTTTTGCCAGGCTTCTGGCAGGCCATCGCGCTTGCTTGATGAGAACATTTGCGCTGTGAACAACGGGGACATTTTTTTCAATTCTTTCAGCACTTGTAGCAAAGTGGATTTTGCTGGGCCGCGCTTAAGTTTGTCAGCTTTAGTTAGCAGGCAATGAACTGGCATATTACAAGCCCGAGCCCATTCCAACATTTGTAAGTCATGGCTGCTCATTGGATGACGAATATCCATCATCAGCACCACGCCTTGTAAACACTTGCGAGTTTCCAAGTATTCGCCGAGCGTTTTCTGCCAACGCCTTTTCATCGCTTCAGGAACTTTAGCGTAACCATAACCGGGTAAATCGGTTAGTCGATGCGTGTCATCCAGTTCGAACTGGTTGATCAACTGGGTACGACCTGGAGTTTTCGAAGTACGACAAAGACTCTTCTGATTACAGATGGTATTTATCGCACTGGATTTGCCTGCGTTGGAACGTCCGGCAAAAGCCACTTCGAAGCCGGTATCTTCGGGCAGCTGGGATAGCTCTGCCGCACTAATCAGATAGCTGGCACCATGGTACCAGTTACCATTGGCTGGGTTAGTTGGCTGTTGACTCAACGGATCTGCTCCTGAATTCAAAAAGTTTGATGTATAGACAAATCACTTCACAGGTGAATCTGCAACCTGAGGTGATTTGGGTATATAATCAGCGCGCTTTGACGCAACTGGGCGGCAAGTTTAACACTTTCTTCCACAGCAAAGTGCCACCTGCTGCAAGATAACAATAGTTTCGAGATCAAAGATTGAAACACCTGAAGATTGCAAGCCTATCAGTTATTATGCTGATGCCTTCTGTAGTTGCTGCTCAACCAGCGACTCAGATTTATAAACAACACTGCTCTACTTGTCATTCATCCGGCATTGCTGGTGCTCCCAGAAAAGGAAGCAAATATGGCTGGCAGAGTAGGTTGGAAGCTGCAGGTAGTATCGAACAGTTAGTGGTCAGTGCCAAAAAAGGTAGGCGTTCCATGCCGCCAAAAGGTCTGTGTGTTAGCTGTTCCGATACAGAATTGAGAGCCGCGATAGAGTTTATGATGCAGTAAGATGTGTCTGTTCCCTGTCCAACAGCCAGATAACTAAACCAGGTTGTACGATGAAAAAACTGATTCTTGCTTTGATGATTGTAGGTGCCGGACCAGCGATGGCCGGTGGAGATGCCGATGCTGGTGCAACCAAGGCTGCAACTTGCGCTGCTTGCCATGGACCAGATGGTAATAGTTTGGTACCGAGCTTTCCTAAAATTGCCGGTCAGCATGAGAAATATCTCTACAAGCAGCTGACTCAGTTCAAGATGCACGAAGGTCAAACTGAGCCAATGCGTAATAACGCAACCATGATGCCAATGGTTACACCGCTGAACGACCAAGATTTACAAGATTTGGCTGCTTACTTCTCCAAGCAAACTGCCAAGCCAGGCTCTGCCAAGCCTGAAAATCTGAAGTTGGGTGAGAAGATCTGGCGTGCCGGTATCCCTGCTAAAGGTGTTGCTGCTTGTCAGGCATGTCACCTAGCTGATGGAAGTGGTATTGCTTCTGCAGGTTACCCAGCGTTATCTGGTCAGCATGCTGATTATACGACGGCGCAGTTAAATGCCTTCCGTAGTGGTGAGCGTTATAACGATCCAAATAAAATGATGCGCTCGGTAGCTGCTAAGTTATCTGATGCTGAAATTCAGGCAGTCGCCAACTTTGTGCAGGGTTTGCACTAGTCGGCTCGATCTGACATCAAGTTTGTAGAAAGCCGGGCGCCTTAAAGCGTCCGGCTTTTTATTTACAGGGATGTAATGGTTTTCGCAAAGAAGCAGGATGCTGGTGCGATATTTACAGGGATGTAATGGTTTTCGCAAAGAAGCAGGATGCTGGCACGATATTTTCCGTGTAAGTGCTTCTCACGTGACAATATATTGCAAATTTTTTACTTAAAATCCACAGCAGAATGTTTGTTTGCCGTATAAAATCCCTATCAAAACCAATCACCAATAAGATTAAAATTCAGTATTGATTTATTTATCAATAAATAGGCGATGATAATAATGTATAAAAAAAATTCACACTTTCTACTGCCATTGTCGTGGCTGAACTCACTAATGCGTTTATTGGTGCTTGGACTATTTTTTTTCAGCTCGCTAGTACTGGCAGAGGCTTTTGAAGAAGGTGAACACTACAAACTGGTTCCAAAGCCTGATCAGTCAAGCCCATTAGGCCAGAAAATTGAGGTGGCAGAATTCTTTTGGTATGGCTGTCCGCACTGCTTCAAGCTGGAGCCGAGAATTCATAAGTGGTCACAAAACCTTGCTGATGATGTCGTGTTCACACAAACCCCCGCGCTATTCGGCAAGCTGTGGATTTTGCATGGTGCAGTTTATTACACAGGTAAAGCATTGGGTTTAGGTGAAGATTTTCACCAAGCGCTTTTTGATGAAATTCAAGTGAAGAAGAACCGTCTGGAAACAGAAGAAAAAGTACTCGCCTTCTTCCAACGCTTTGGCAAAACACCGCAACAAGTTAGTAGCACTATGAATTCAATCGTGGTTCGGCAACAATTAGATAAAGCGAATCAACGCGCTAAATCTTATGGTTTACAAGGCGTTCCAACCACTGTGATTGATGGTCGATATGAGACTTCACCGGCAATTACAGGTGATTTTTCAGTATATTTTCGAGTGATGAATTATCTGATTGAAAAAGTGCGTAATGAACGAAAGCTAACCAAAGCGAGCTAGTCGATAAATAAATCAGGGGAATATAATATGACCCACTTGAATGTCTTGAGTTATAACATTCAAGTGGGTATTCCCAGTACCAGCTTGTCGGATTACCTTTTAAGTAGTTGGCTACATATGCTGCCAGGGGAAAAACGTCATCGGAACTTGCGACAAATCGCTCAAATTCTCAAGCATTATGATCTGGTTGGCTTACAAGAAGCCGATGCAGGCAGTTATCGTAGTAATCAGATCAATTTAGTTGAAAATTTAGCCAAGCAAGCGGGTTTTCTTCATTGGCGAGTGCAAAAAAATCGGCATATCGGCACCATAAAAAAGCCGGTTGCCGCCCATAGTAATGGCTTGTTAAGCCGTTCAAGAATTCTTGATTATCAACATCATCCCCTACCTGGACCTATTGCTGGAAGAGGTGTCATATTAGCCAGTATCGATTTTTGTGGGATACACCTAACAGTGGCAATTGTTCACCTTTCTTTAGGTAAAAAAAGCCGTCAAGCACAGCTAGATTTTCTCTTCGAGCTACTTAAACCCTATCCCGATTGCCTGTTAATGGGCGATTTCAATGAATCTGCAGAAAATTTATATAAGCATGAGTTATTGAAATCTGGTGGTTTTTATCTGCCGGGTTGTCCGCATACCTATCCAAGTTGGTTTCCTGTCCGTTCTATTGATCACATACTGGTTAAGGGATCTCTGAAAGTGGCAGAATATCAGGCCTTACCTTGGCGATTATCTGATCATCTGCCAGTCAGCCTTAAACTGACTTTAAAGTAGTGTTGATCAGCATTAGGCCATCATTAATAATTATGCCGCCAGAAGTTGCGGGGGAAAGATGCAGCCAACAACTCGGCCAACAGAAAATTGGCGTAGAAAATATTTACAACAGCTGAAGCAATTTGAAACAGAAGAGCAGCAGTGGAAAAAAGAAATTAATTTGCTGTGTAAATCACTCAGACGAGTGATGCTAGCTGTTGAAACTGATGATCAGCAGCTTTCTTTGCAACTCGATGAGCTTAAGCAAATTCTTGGGCAGAAGCTGGATGTTAATCGGTTATCTCTCTGGGTTGATGTAAGTGCGGATGAGTTGATTGCTTACGAAAAGCGGATGGGCAAGCGCAATCTGACCATTCGCCAAAAGATGGCATCGATGATTGGCATGCTGCAGTCAATTAAACTGTCTTTTAAAATGCGTCGTCGGTTAAAGCAGTTAGCCGTTCAGGTTGATGCTGCGACTTGCAGCGAAATGCCAGATCTTTTAACCAGCTTGGCGCATTGTTTAAAAGAGTCATTGACCGAATTGGCGCCAGAACAAGAGCAAGAACAAGGTTTTTGGCAACGATTGCTTAATAAAGAACCTGAGCGGAATGAGCATGGCGAATTAATTGACTCCGATAACCCTGCAGATGCGTCACTGCCAGAAAGTATTCTCAATCAGCTATTAAGGCTGATGGATGAGCTAAGCATGCCTAAATTGTTAGCACATCATGGTGATACTTTGCGAGATCAGCTGGAGCAAGAACCATCTCTGAGAAGGTTGCCAGGCTTGCTGGAAGAAATGGTTGATCTGCTGCTTGATGCGCATAAAGATGAACAGGAAAACCTAGCGAGCTTTTTAGCATCGGTAAATTCTAGGCTAGAAATTTTACTCGACCTGCAATCTCGTTATTTAGAGAGTGGAGATAAATCTTTAGCTGATCAAAAAATACTGGGCCGCCTGATTCAACGAGAAGTTGATGGTATTAAGGTGACTTTGCAAGAAACACCTGGAATGCATCAATTGCAAACTGAGGTTAGTGATCGGTTGAATAAAATTGTTTTTGGGATGGACCAGCTGCAAAAGCGGCAAGTGCATCGTAATCGTAAAAACCAGGATGAAGTTGAAGAGCTACAACAAAAATTAAATTTTATGCTGGAACAAGGTAAAGAATTTCATCGTCGTTTAATGGCACTGCAACAAGAATCTGTTTCACTACGCACAGAGCTTCAAACGCAAAGAGAGCAAGCAGAACTAGATGGGTTGACTGGCCTGCCAAACCGGAGAAGCTATGAAGCGCGTATTGCTTTGGAATATCGCCGCTGGAAAAATTCACAGCAACCCTGTTCAATGCTGGTGTGTGATATTGATCACTTTAAATTGATTAATGATCAACTGGGTCATCAGGCAGGTGATATAGCACTGACATACATTAGTAAGTTACTGCGTGGTCGTTTGCGGCAAAGTGATTTTGTGGCCCGTTATGGTGGTGAAGAGTTTGTTTTGTTATTACCAAGCACCGATATAAAACAAGCAGCTGTAGTTGCCGAGACGATTCGCGAGTTGGTTGAAGTCTCGGACTTCCGTTATCACGACAAACCAGTTAGTGTCACCATTTCAATTGGTTGTGCTGAATTTGTGAAGGGCGAAACAGTAGACGGTACTTTTTCACGAGCGGACCAAGCACTCTATTTAGCAAAAGAAACTGGAAGAAATCGAGTAGAAGTTGCTAAAAACAGAGGGTGATCACAGCGCAAAGGTTGTTTATTATGCAGGCTGAAGAGGGTTACGGATTAACCCTCTGCCAGAAGTCGTCAAAGCGTCTCTGGCTGAAATGGAATAATCATAATAATAAATTCAACAAGGGACTGAAATGCCGCGATTGCTGTGTGGCTTGCTATTGCTGCTGTCTAGCTCATTTATATGGGCTGCACCGGAGCAATTATTGGTACTCGATCACCAATCGGTGGCTCGTGACATCACCCGTTTCTTCAATTTAATTGAAAAGCCACATGCACAAGGTGCGCCTTCTGTTATTGCTGGTGCCAACCACTTGCCTCGAGAGATCACCCTGCAACCAAGCCAGCCTGAATGGTTCTCTGTTTTAGTTAGTAACCAGTCAGGCAAAGTGCGGCCTGTTTGGTTGGTCCCCCAGCATTCCAGTCCGCTTTCTTTAAAAGTTTATTACCAGTCAGGTGATGAGTTGATTCTGATGGAAGCCAGTGAAGGCTTTTATTATCTCGAATTACCGGCAGGGTATGGATATCGAATACTGATCTCGATGCAAAGTAATTCGCAGCAAAAGATTCATTTTAGAATGGTTGATAGCCGGCTTCTGCCGCAAAATTTACCCAAACCAGATTTTGAATTTCTAGTTTATGGTTTGTTGCTGGGAATGGCGGTTTATGGCGCGTTGTTTAGTACACCGAGTTTGATGCTGCGATACGCATTGTTTGTCGCAATGATGCTGCCATTATTGACACTGGCAACACGGGAGCAGCATTTAATATTTCCTTGGGCATTACCAGCAGTCGCTAGCCAATGGCTGTTGTTGGCGATCTGGTCATTGATTGTAGTGTGGATTTGCCGGGTGTTAGGTAAGCCAGTGGCTTTGTCAAAATGGTTGGTGCGCGCTGGTAATTTTATGTTGCCGATACACTTGCTGGTATTTAGTGCATTTTTAGTGATTGACCCTCGCATTAGCTGGCTATTTGCCGCACTGCTATTGGGAGCTCAGTTTCTTTGGTTGTCCCGGGTTCGAAGTGCTTATGATATGTCTGGTCTGCCAGATCCAGGTCCATTGCACCTATCATTATTGCCGGTGATGCTGTGGTGCGTGTCAGAATCACTGGCGACTTTTGATAATGCCGATCGATGGATGATTAGTGCATGGTGGTTGAATCGAACCTTGGTTTTTCTAACGGTGCTTTTAATGGGCAATGCTTTTTTCCGTCGTCAGCAGCAGCTGTGGTTAAAGCAAAAACAAGCGCATAAAAGTGAGAAGCTTACTAGTCGAGAGCAAGGTAAGCAGCTTGCCAAAGTAGCTAAAGAATCGCTGCAGAGCAGAAAAGAAGCAGAGGTTGCCAAGCTTGAAGCACGAACTGATGCGCTAACTCATTTACTGAACCGTAAAGCACTGGAAGAAGATTTACATCTTGTACGGCAGGTTTGGCAGCATGATCATACTCAGGATCATTTGATTATGGCGATAGATCTTGATGGTATGAAAGGGGTAAATGATAGTCTTGGTCATGCTGAAGGTGACCGAATGCTGCAGGTGTTTGCTACATCGATGCAGACTATGTTTCGAGCTGAAGATCGACTCTACCGAACCGGTGGTGATGAGTTCGTTGCGATACTAGGGATTCAAAATGCCAAGCAAGCTAGGCGAAGATTGGACTTGGCGTTAGCTTCGACTCGAGAGCAAGGTTATTCACAAATTGGCTTAAGTGCTGGCACCGCATTGGTTTCAGAATGTATGGGTAATGTAGAGCAGGCGCTTACGATTGCTGATAACCGGATGTACCAAGAAAAACGAAGCAAACCTTCCCATCGCAGTTCAATTCCGCAAAGATAATCACCATTTATCGGTTGGAAGATCATTGCTATCGAACGCTCTGTTTGAATAGTTTTTTCCAATAAAAGCCATTGATTGATTTGATTAGGCGGATAGTTCTCTGCCGTGTATTCTGTGGCAATTTTAAAATTCTGGAGTGTTCAATCCATGAGCGAAACCAAGCATGCTCGACTGCTGATTCTGGGTTCTGGCCCAGCTGGTTACACTGCCGCTGTTTATGCTGCGCGAGCCAATTTAAATCCGGTGTTAGTAACCGGTTTGCAGATGGGTGGTCAGCTGACTACGACTACAGATGTCGATAACTGGCCTGGTGATAACGACGGTGTTCAAGGCCCAGATTTGATGGAGCGGATGCGCCAGCATGCAGAACGTTTCGAGACCGAGATTATTTTTGATCAGGTTGGCAAGGTAGATTTCTCACAGCGTCCTTTCCGCTTGGAAGGTGATGATCGTACTTATACCTGCGATGCATTAATTATTGCCACTGGTGCTAGCGCTCAATATTTGGGTCTGCCAAGCGAAGAAGCCTTCCAAGGCAAAGGCGTTTCAGCTTGTGCCACCTGTGATGGTTTTTTCTATCGCGGTAAGAAAGTTGCGGTGGTCGGTGGTGGTAATACTGCGGTTGAAGAAGCACTGTATTTGTCCAACATCGCTGAAGAAGTCGTGGTGGTTCACCGTCGTGATGAGTTCCGTTCAGAAAAAATTCTGCGCAATAAAATTGCCGAGAAAGCTGAAAATGGCAACATCAGCATTGAATGGAATCACACGTTAGATGAAGTTCTGGGTGACCAGATGGGCGTGACCGGCATGCGTATCAAGAGCACTGAATCTGGCCAAACTAAAGATGTCGATTTGGCGGGTGTTTTCATTGCGATTGGTCATAAGCCGAATACCGGTATTTTTGAAGGTCAGCTGGAAATGAATAATGGCTATCTCAAAGTGCAGTCTGGCAGTGAAGGCAATGCGACCCAAACATCTATTGAAGGCGTTTATGCTTGTGGCGATGTGATGGATCACGTTTATCGTCAGGCGATTACTTCTGCCGGTACTGGCTGTATGGCCGCACTGGACGCTGAAAAGTATCTTGATGGTTTAGAAAGTTAAATTAAGCCCTGTTGCCATATTTAAAAGCCCGGTAATTATCAATAGTTACCGGGCTTTTTTTGTATAAGACATGTCGGCGTTAATAAATTAATTGAAAAAAATCATTTTAAAGCCCTTGGAAAGAAAAAAGTTATCCTTATATAGTAATCACAGACGCCGATTACGGGTCTGCAAACAATCCTTCTGCCATTTATGGAGAAGGTTATTTAATCAGATTGCTTTACGAGGATTTGACCATGCAAACTGTAGATTTCTCTCCCCTGTTTCGTTCCGCTATTGGCTTTGATCGCATGCTGAATATGCTTGATACAGCAAGCCGTGAAAGCAACCCAGCTTACCCTCCGTACAATATTGAATTGCTCGACGAAAATAGCTATCGAATTACTATGGCAGTCAGTGGTTTTGCTGAAGAAGAACTTGATATTCGTATGGAACGCAGTGTGTTAACTGTTTCTGGTAAGAAGTCTGAGAAAAAGCAAAAGCGACAATTTTTACATCAAGGAATTGCCGAACGCAATTTCGAACGCCGCTTTCAATTGGCAGATCATGTAAAGGTTGTTGATGCAAAATTGGAAAATGGATTGTTGGATGTCGAATTAATTCGGGAAATTCCTGAGGCAATGAAGCCAAAGTCTATTTCAATTAATGCTGGTGGAAAAACTAAGGTAGTAAATGGTTAGTGATTTAATAAAAAATCTAACTAATAGAACCTGAAGTGCAGGGGAGGTCAGATGAAAATCTGCCTCCCTTTTTTTGTTTTTAAAGCTAGTATAACCTTAAATAGAATTGTCAGTAAACAGATTGATCAGGCAATTCTCAGGAGAAACAGCATGAAGACCACCTTGGCTTTTGATATCTACGGCACTTTAATTGACACCCATAGCGTGGTTTCATTACTGCGGCATATGATTGACGATAAAGCAGTTGAATTCTCACAAAGTTGGCGTGAAAAACAGCTGGAATATTCATTTCGCCGCGGATTAATGAAGCAGTATGCCGATTTTTCAGTGTGCACTTCGCAGGCATTAGATTATTGCTGTGAAAAACATAAGTGCTATTTATCTGATGCTGAGAAAAAACAGCTACTTGATAGCTATCGAGAGCTGCCAGCTTTTTCTGATGTTAAACAATCATTACAAGTTCTTAAACAAAAAGAATTTCGTTTGTTTGCTTTTTCTAATGGCAAGGCTGATGCGGTTAAAGCATTGTTGCTATCAGCTGGAATCGATCATTTGTTTGAAGGTATTGTCAGTGCAGATAGTGTGCAAACCTTTAAGCCAGACCCTGCGGTTTATCAGCATTTTTTAGTTGAAAGTGAAACTTCATTAGAACACTGCTGGCTGGTTTCTAGTAACCCATTTGATGTCACAGGTGCAATCGCTTGTGGCTGGAAAACTGCTTGGTTGCAGCGCACTACTCATGCGGTATTTGATCCGTGGGAGTTTCAACCAACAATCACCGTCGATAGCTTGCAGCAGCTTGCCGAAACATTGAACTGAAAAGCGTTGGGATGATTGATACGGGTGCAGTAAATACCAGGCAGTTTTTTGGTTATCGACCCAGAAAAATTGTGATTTAGCTACTGGAGATTACGCTGTTGTTTCGGCAATATAGATTCATTGACTAGGCCGTTGTAGAAGACTACTTGTTGTTTTGAAAAGAGGTGACTCAATGGATTGTCCGAAATGTAAGTCGCGCTCGTTACGCGCTACCAAAATAGAACAAGGCCTAGCTGCCATGGGCTGTACAGATTGTGGCGGCGCGTTGGTCTCTTTATTGTATTACCGCGATTGGGCGGAAAGAACGCCACTGCAGCCTTCAGATGTAATCACTGATATTGAAGATCCTCAGCAAGACAACATCACGACAGATGTTTCTGTAAACGATACATCTGCAGCGTTAGCCTGTCCTAAGTGCAAAAAGCTGATGACTAAATTTAAAGTCTCAGGATGCACCAGTAACCGGTTAGATTTATGCACTTCTTGCGATGAAGCCTGGCTAGACGGTGGCGAATGGGCGCTATTAAAGTCTTTGGAATTGTCACGAAAAATGCCAGTAGTTTTCACAGAGCAATGGCAGAGAAAAGTTCGTCAGCAAGAGTTGGATTCAGCGCGCGAACAACGCTTATTACAAGTTGTTTCTGAAGAAGATCTATTTATAGTTAAGCAATTCCGTGAATGGGTTAAAAGCCATCCGCAAAGAGAAAAAATAGTTTTCTTTGTTAATCATTCGTAATTGTTTTTATTGGATGGTTTTTTAAGTGCCGCAAGTTGTTAATTTGCGGCGGTTGTTAATATTTAAGGTATTTTATTTTTCATTTTATTTTTTTATTGTATTTGGTAGGCACCATAGGCCTAACTCTTAGATTAAACTATTGATGCATCGGATGCGTTTATTTCTCTACATAGCAACAGCCGGTCATAAGTTTCTTCCGCGTAACGGATTGCTGAAGCTTCGCGACCATATAAATTAAAATTTAATTTTTGGTAGAGTTTTATTGCTCCGGCTCCGGTATCGGCTGTATCAATCGTCAATTGTTCAATATTGCTAAGCGCACAGCTTTGAATGATTTGCTTTAAAAGTGATGAGCCATAACCCTTTCCACGCATTGGGCTAGAGACGACTACGCCGATAACTCTAGCGGTATGGCGGCTGCAAAGGCGCTCGTTTCTGGTAAATCCGGCGCAAGCGATTAATTGGTTTTCCATATTAAAAGTGCCAATAAATATTCCCAACTGCATTTGTTCTAGGTTTTGAATTAGTGCTTCAAAATATGGCGCGCCCATATGATCAAGTTCTTCTGGTGTAATCCCCAAGTTTGCCCAAGATGCTTCAATTGAAAATTTGAATAATTCATACATTGCAGCTGCGTCAGATTGAATCAGTTGTCTATGGAAAATATCGCTCATTGGGTCACCGTGGTTATTGAAGCAATTTAAAAATATAGCGGTTGATTTGTCGCGTTTAAATCTTGGGTTTTGTGTTGTCTGCAATGTTGCTCTTAATGCGAATCACAACAGTATGCTGAGTAATGCTATTCAATCAAATTCACGAATAGAAAGCGACTTCGGTTAAATTGTTGCCTGTGGTGCAGGATAGGTTGACTAATTTGCTGCGCTGCCGACAATGCCTGTGTGTTCTTTTAAATCTGTTTGCTATGTCTGACTCCAGTCTCAACCCCAACTCCCAACAGCTCGCCAGTTTGCTGCATCCCAAAGCCTGATTTTAAACGCCATAGGTGATGGTGTGTATGGCCTAGACGCGCAAGGGCGGCTGACCTTTGCCAATGCAGCGGCACAAACCATGATGGGTTGGAGTGAAGCTGAGCTGCTGGATAAGTCGATACATCATTTACATCACCCTATCCGCTAGATCAATGCCCGATTACAAGTTTCTGACGCACACTGGTAGGTGTTTTTATGTGTTATAAGATATTTTTTGGTTTTATAGCAAATCATATATATGTCTTGGCATGTTTTGTTGGAGAGATATATCTTATAGCATATATACTGATCATATGTATGACAAGATAGTTTTTATAGAAGATAATTTCTTGTAAATGTTTTCTGTAGCATATATTCTTCATTGTAATCAAATATGTTATACGTTGTAGGTCTTATGGGAAAACAAGATTTGACGCAGCTCTCGACAGCAGAGCTATTTGCAGAGCTGCAAGAGAGGCTAGAGAGTGCCCAGGAAGAACTGTCTTTGATACAAACACGCTCTGAAGCTGTTTCTATACAGAAAGCAGGCCAGCTTATACGCAAGAAACGACTTCAGCATGATGCTAATCAGCAAGAACTCGCAGATATGTCAGAGGTTTCTTATTCAACTATCAGTAAGATAGAAGCCAATAACCCCAAGGTTCTGTTAGAAAATATTTTAAAAGTAGCTGGAGTGTTAGGTCTTGAAATATGGATAAGCTAATTGGGAATATTATCAAAGAAGCTAGTGTGTATTATCGGGGCGTTTTGGCAGGAACCTTAACAAAATTAGATACAGGGTTTTCCTTTCAGTATGACTCAAGGTATTTAATTTCTGGGACTCCAATTGCTTTTTGTTATCCGTTGCAAAAGGAACCATTTTTGAACGCTCAGTTGCCAGCTTTTTTTGATAATTTAGTTAGTGAAGGATGGATGCGTAAATTGCAGTCGATTACACAAAAAATTGATGAAAATGATCGCTTTGGATTACTGATTAAAAATGGTAGAGATCTGGTGGGCGCTGTAACAGTTTTACCATACCAGAAATAAATTTTGGAGTTAAAATGAGTGAGTTTTGCCGGGTAAGTCTGAAACCTTTGAGAACTAAAAGTGTCTCGGGAGCAAATTCTGCTCAGTTAAAATCATTTGTTGATGGGAGCAAAGCTAGTCTTGATTTGCCGTTTTCTCGTAAGGATTTTTTTGAAAATGGCCGAAAATATGTTGAAGGAATAAGTATTTCAGGCGTTCAGCAAAAGTTATCGCTAATTATTAAAGAAGATGCTTTTAAGCCAACAGATGTTGGAGGGCGTTATATACTGAAGCCTAGCCCTGAAGCATTTCCTAATGCTGCGGAAAATGAGCATACTGCGATGAAAATAAGCAATGTTCTAGGCTTTCGAACAGCAGATTGCGCGCTTGCAAAATTTACTGATGGTGAGTACGCATATATCTGTAAGCGTTTTGATCGAGAGCTAAATGAAAAAAATATCGTAATTCAGCATCATCAAGAAGATTTATTGCAGTGTATGAACCTTGTGAGTGAATCTAAATACATTCTTTCTTATGAGGAGGCAGGAAGAACGCTGCTTGAAGTCACTAGAAATAACTTACTGGTTGCCAGTGACTACGTAAATAGAATTATTTTTGCTTATTTAATCGGGAATGATGATCTTCATCTTAAAAATTTCAGTGTTATAAGATTTGAAAGTAGTAAAACTCACTATTATGATAAGCTCGCACCTAATTATGATTGTCTGTTTTGTGAAGAATATACTGGAGGGCAGGGGTATTTAGCTCTGGATCTTTTAGCAAATGGTGAAGATGATAGTTTATTAATTAACTACCAGTATTATGGCTATTACACAGGGTATGACTTCATAGTATTTGCAGAGAGGCTTGGCGTGGTGTCAAAAATAGTTGAAGCGTTTATTAAGCTGATTGGAAAAAAAATCCCAATGATAGAATCGCTCATTAAAAACAGCTTTATGCCGGATACAATGAAGGATAACTCAACTGAATTGATTAAAAATCGATTTAGGGCTTTGCAGATCTTGACTGAACACGCCTCATGAATGAAAAATAGCTTTGCTCTGCTCTATCCTATTGGATGATTGATAGGTTTCTTTTTGTAAGTCAATGTTTGATTTTTTGGACTTATTCGTTATGCCTAGTTCTAGCTCCCAACAGCTCGCCAGTTTGCTGCATCGCCAAAGTTTGATTTTAAACGCCATAGGTGATGGTGTGTATGGCCTAGACGCGCAAGGGCGGCTGACCTTTGCCAATGCAGCGGCACAAACCATGATGGGTTGGAGTGAAGCTGAGCTGCTGGATAAGTCAATACATCATTTACATCACCATAGCCATGCTGATGGTTCACCCTATCCGCTAGATCAATGCCCAATTTTTAAAGCCGCGCACGACGGCCAGTCGTATCATATTTCTCAAGAAGTATTTTGGCGAAAAGACGGTAGCTGTTTTCCGGTGGAATATAGTGCCACGCCCATTTTTGAAAATGATCAATTAGTGGGGGCAGTCGCGGTTTTTCGCGATGTGTCGCAACGAATGACCCATGAGCAGCAATTAAAAACCAGCTTGGAGCAGATCGAGCGATTAAAAGCCGAAGCAGAACAAGAAAATAATCGCTTACGTGCTCAAGTTGCTGGCCAACAGCCAGAACAACCGATGCTAGGTGAAGCACCGGCAATGCAATTGTTAAGGCAACAAATTGATCAGGTTTCTCCAACCGATGCCAGTGTATTGATTACCGGTGAAAATGGAGTGGGCAAGGAATTAGTCGCTCAGGCAATTCATCAACAAAGTAGCAGGGCAACTGGGCCGCTGATTAAAGTGAATTGCGGCGCGATTGCACCCACTTTGGTAGAAAGCGAACTGTTTGGCCATGAAAAGGGGGCTTTTACCGGTGCAACCGTGCAACGCAAAGGCCGCTTCGAATTAGCTGATGGCGGCACTTTATTTTTGGATGAAGTGGCTGAGTTACCGATGGATGCCCAGGTGAAACTGCTGCGGATTTTACAAGAGCGGGAAATGGAGCGAGTCGGTGGCAGCCGAACGTTGCAATTGGATGTACGAATAATTGCTGCGACCAATCGGGACCTGCAGAAAATGGTCGGTCTGGGGCTTTTTCGAATGGATCTGTTTTACCGGCTAAAAGTATTTCCCATTCAAGTTCCACCGTTACGTCAGCGTAAACAAGATATTCCATTGTTAGCCAGTGCGCTGGTTCAACAGTTAGCGCAAAAATTAGGTCGTCGAATTAACGGGGTTAGCCAAAAGAGTATTCAGCGGCTGATTGCCCATGATTGGCCGGGCAATATTCGTGAGATGCAAAATGTACTAGAGCATGCGGCAATTATTAGCCGTGGTGAGGTGTTGGATATCCCTGAACTGGTTTCGCCTGAATTATCTGGCGTAAGCCAGCCGAATAAAATGCCATTAATGACCGCTGAAGATGCCGAGCGAGAAAATATTCGCCGAGTATTGGCGCATACTCAGGGTGTGATTGCTGGCAAGCAAGGTGCTGCGGCTATTCTCGATTTACCACCTAGTACTCTTCGTTCAAGAATGAAACGACTTGCGATAGATCAAGAGGTGGCGATATATCGCTAGTCTTGCTATTTGGTGTCGATATATCGTTATACAATGCTAAAATAATATCTTCAATGGCTACAACGCTTAGTTTTCCTGTTAAAACTTCATAAAATCAAACTGTTAGTTTTTTCTTTCTGTCATTATGACAGTTGGAACAAATCTTGCCCTTTAGAAATCAATTAAGCCTGATAGACTAACGCCGTTCTTCTTATCGCCAGTTTTTGTAAAAAGTCTTACTGACGAAATGCAAAAGATTGATTTTTATCAAGGCTATAGATAGCCCTGAAAGTTGTAATGAAAAGGCGTTTTCATTAAATGATTCAGATGAGGAGAAGGTTATGGACGCTGTATTTTGGGGTTCTTTTGTCGCTGTTGGTATTTCGTTAGGTGTTTTTGGAGCATTTGGCTGGTTCATCCTGTCCAAAATGAACCAAGATAGTGATCGTAAGGAAAAGTAAAACCGATAAGCCCCATCGGCACTCTTTATTGAGGTTGCTCGATTGAAAGTGTTTCGCTGGGACTATTTAATTGCATAGAGAATATCTGCCCATTCGCTATGAATGCTGTGGTTAAAATTGTTTTGACCAAAAAAATCTCTGTGCAGAAAAGGAGTAGAAATGTCCGCTGAGCCCACTGCAAAACAGTCAGATTCGACTGAAGCGCAACCTGTAAAGGTAATGGATAAAGACGAGCTTGCCCGTCTTTATGAAGAGAATGATTTCTGGGAAGTGAATACCGGCGGTTCAACCCTTCATGCTAAGCGCATGGGCGGCCGTTTTCGCAACTTCAAATATTTGACCTCTTCGGTGTGGCTGGTGCTGTTCATAGGCCCATGGCTGCAGTGGGATGATCGTCAAGCAATGTTGTTTGATATTCCTGCGCGACAATTTCATATTTTCGGCATGACCTTTTTGCCGCAAGACATTTGGATGTTTACTTTTGTCATGGGCTTTTTTGCTGTGCTGTTGGCGGTGTCCACCGCAGTGGCCGGGCGAGTGTTTTGTGGTTTTTTCTGTTTCCAGACAGTTTGGACCGATGTTTATACCTGGATTGAAGAAAAGCTAGAAGGCAGCCATATCCAGCGCCGCAAGCTAGAAAAAGCGCCGTGGAATGCTACTAAAATCCGTAAAAAAGTAATTAAGCACGTGCTTTGGTTAGCGATTGCAGTGCTAACCGGTTATAGCTTTGCGGCTTGGTTTACCGATGCCCGTGACTTGCTAAGTCGGATGCTTGATTTCACTGCTCATCCTATTTCTTACGGAATTGTTGGTGCTTTTACCCTAGGTACTTATGTGCTGGCTGGCTTTATGCGTGAGCAGGTATGTTTTTGGCTCTGTCCTTATGCGCGAATTCAAGGCGTAATGATGGACGATAACAGTATTGTTCCTAGTTACGATTACAAGCGTGGCGAGCCACGTGGCAAGCTGAAAAAGAATTCGGCCGGCAATGACAAGGGTGACTGTATCGATTGTGGCCAGTGTGTTGCGGTTTGCCCTACCGGCGTTGATATTCGTAAAGGTCAGCAAGAAGGTTGTATTACTTGTGCCTTGTGTATTGATGCTTGCGATCAGATTATGGATAAGATCGATAAACCACGCGGTTTGATTCGCTATGCGTCAGAGAACGAGATCGCCCGTGATCAAAAAACTAAATTGATTCGGCCACGGGTATTAATGTACGCCACCACCATATTGTTATTTGTCACTTATTTGGCTTATGGCTTGGTAACTCGAAGCAACCTGGAATTGAACGTGGTTCACGATCGTACGCCGATGTTTGTGATGCAATCTAATGGTGATATTCAAAACAAATATGTCATTAAGATCATCAATAAAACCACAGATATTTTGCCGATTGAAGTGAAACTGAAAGGGCTTGAAGGCGCAGAAATAACGCTAGACCCAGCGGTAATTGAAGCGAAACCTTCTGTGGTCACGCCGGTTCGAGTGTTTGTTCGTGCGCCTCGCAGCGCCTTTAAAGAACAACTGCAAGATATTACTTTTGAGGTGTACCCCAAAGGTAAACCAGAGCAAGCTGCAAGCCACGATTCGATTTTTGCTGGGCCTCGTCGCTGATGCTCAAAACAATTAAGCAAACTATGAGCAAGTGACAGCTGATCGGTTAAAAATATTTTGTCTCACGCGGGGTCAGGTATAATCTGACCCCGCTGTGTATCTGACGTATTAATAAGGAATCTCTGCTGTGACTGCGGTAAATAAGAGTAAAAGCGGACTACCAGCCTGGAAAAGTCCTTGGCTATGGTTTTGGATGGGGCTGCTGCTGACCGTTTTAGGTGTGAATATTTTTATGATCAGCCTGGCATTTAATACTTCGCCGGGACTGGTTCGCGATGATTTCTATGAAACCGGTAAGCGCTATTCTGACGAGTTGTTAAAGCCTAAAGCAGAGTCTCCTTATTTATTAAAAATGAATGTACCGCTGCTAAAACAGAATCTGCCCGCCACTATCACGGTTAATTTGTTGGATAAAGCCAGCCAGCAAATGGTAGAAGGCGGTAAGGGCGTGCTATTTGTTTATCGGCCATCAGATAAAAACGCTGATTTTGAATTGCCAATGACTCAAACCGATAACGGCCTATGGCGGGTTGATGTCACCTTCTCACTGCCAGGTTTGTGGGACATGATCGCTGAAGTACAAGTAGGCGATGCTACGGTGAACCAACCTTATCGGATTCAAGTGGTTCAATAAGAATTAAGGGTGAGAGCCCTCTATATTTAGGTTTGATGAGGCCGAAAATGTTCCTGACATTTTTTGGCATTTCCCACCTATATGTGGGTCATGCAACGAAATCAGACATTTAACGATAGGTTACAAAAGTGTCTGATTGCGTGGCTTATCAAACCTACATAATCAAAGCTGTTTTCTGTTGATTTTCCTGCGGATTATCTGATGCCAAAGCCTGAAGTTTCACTCGATTACGCTACTCAAACAGCTAAAAACTGCTTTCACTGTGGTTCGCCTAACCCAAAGCAACCGATCATAGTCAAGATTGAAGACCAGCCACGTGCTTTTTGTTGTCATGGTTGTAGTGCGGTTTGCCAAGCTATTCACCAGTCAGGTTTAAAGGGTTTTTATCAGCGAACCCAAGACGGAGAATTGCTTTCACCGCCGCCAGAGCCACCTCAAGATACCGAGTTGTTTGATCTGGAAGAAATTCAGCAGGATTACCTGGTCGATAGTAAAACTACAGATAACGGTGCGAATGATCAGCGTGAAATTAATATGTTGGTCGAAGGCATTCATTGTGCCGCGTGTGTGTGGTTGATTGAAAAAAGCTTGTCTAAAGACGGCGGCGTAGTTGAGGCACGGGTTAATTTAAGTGGCCGTCGGCTTAAATTACGCTGGGATAATTCACAGACTCAGTTATCAAATATTATAAAACGATTGTCCAGTATTGGTTATAGCGCGACACCGTTTGATCCGGAACAAGCTGAAGGTCAAATTAAAAAAGCCAATAAAACCCTTTTACTCCGGTTAGGTTTTGCTGCCTTTTGCATGATGAACTTAATGTGGGTATCAATTGCATTATTTGCCGGTGCTGACGACGGTGAATTTCGTAGTCTGTTCCATTGGGTCGGTTTTGCGCTAGCCACGCCGTGCATGATTTATTCAGGCTGGCCATTTTTACGTGGCGGCTGGAGCAGTATTCAAACCGCTAGCTTAACCATGGATTTACCGATCGCTATTGGTATTTTGGCCACCTGGAGTTATTCCAGTTTTGTTACTTTTACTCAGAGTACGACTGGCGATGTTTATTTCGATACCGTAGTTAATTTTGTATTTATTATTTTGGTAGGGCGTTATTTAGAAGCTATATCGCGGCGCAATGCGGTGGTTTCTAGCCAAAGATTAATGGATTTACAGCCAAGAGTCGCCAGTGTTTTACTTGATGATAATTCAGAGCAGATTCGCCCAGTTCGCACTTTATCTGCTGGCGAAAAAGTGCAGGTAAAACCCGGTGGTAGAGTGCCGGTCGATGGTATGATTGTCGATGGTCAGGCGCAAATTGATGAATCGATGTTGTCGGGTGAATCTGAGCCAGTAACCAAAGCAACAGGCGATAGCGTGTTTGCAGGCAGTCAAAATATTTCTGGCAGTTTAACCGTTCAAATTACTGGCACTTTAAAAGACACCGCATTAGGTAAAATTATTGCACTGGTAGAAGAAGCCCAATCATCTAAAGCACCGATCCAGATGCTGGCCGATAAAATTGTTCCATGGTTTGTTGCTGTTACGCTTTTATTGTCGCTTTCCACTTTCGCATTTTGGTTATTTAGCGGCAATATGACCGCAGCAGAAGTCGAGTTTGCACTATTAGCTTCGGTATCAGTTCTAATCATTACTTGCCCTTGTGCCTTTGGTTTGGCAACGCCAATGGCGGTTGCTGTCGCCAGTGGCTTAGGTGCCAAAAACGGTATTTTAATTAAACACGGTGCTGCGTTGGAATACCTCGCATCGGCCGATGAAATAATTTTTGATAAAACCGGCACCTTAACTTGTGGCGAGCCCAAATTAGATCAGTTCATCGTCGCAGATGGTGTCGATAAACCCACGTTGTTGACTAAAGCAGGGTTGCTAGAAAGCCGATCTGAGCACCCATTAGCTAAGGCTGTGGTAGCAGCTGCTAGTGAATTAAAAAAATCATTAATTGATGTTGAGTTAACTAATTTTCAGTCTTTTCAGGGCTTGGGGGTTAGTGCTGATTTTAAAGAAAGTGAGTTGAAAATTGGCTCAAGAAAGTGGTTGTTACAGCAAAATATCAGTCTGCCAGATAATATGTTGCAACAAGCTGAAGCAGCTAGTCAGCAAGCTCTTACCGATGTTTGGTTGGTTGAAAACCAGCGGGTTGTCGGTTTAATGCTGATTGGTGATACGCCTCGCAGCGATGCTAAGTCGACTTTATCACAATTAAAGTCGGCGGCAGTTAGTGTGAGTTTGTTAAGTGGCGACCGTCAGCCAGTCGCAGATGCAGTAGCTGAAAAACTCGGTGGTATGGACTATGTAATTGCCGAAGTATTACCGGCAGAAAAAGATGCGGAAATAAAGAAACGTCAGCAGAATGGTAAAAAGATAGTAATGGTGGGCGATGGTATTAACGATGCGCCGGCATTAGCGCGTGCCGATGTCGGTGTCGCTCTGGCTTCTGGTACCGATGTTTCTATGGACTGCGCCGATATTATTTTAAGCCACAATCGATTAGCTGATTTACCGCTAGCCAGAAGACTATCACAAGCAACTATGACTACGATTCGACAAAATATTGGCTTGTCACTGGCATATAATATTGTGTTAGTGCCATTAGCTGTGACTGGGCAAATTACACCTTTATTTGCCGCAATAGCAATGCCGATTAGCTCTTTGGTGGTGATTGGAAATGCAGCTCGGTTGGGGCGGGTGTTTAAAAGCTAAATATCCACCGCTCGAATTTCTTCTAGTAGTTTCACTAACTCTGCAGGATAATTTGGTAGTGTTGAATCAATAGATCGATAACCCATTTTACTCATGCAATCACGATGCGTCGGTTCATCATCAATCAGAATAATATCTGTCGGGATAATGCTTTCTGGTGTCATACCCAATTGGTTTGTGAGTAAATAATAAATGGTAGGAGCTATTTTCAATAGTACATCCATCTCTTTCCATTCCAAATATTTCATTTTGGCTTGAAAAAAATTTATTATCACCAACTAGTAAGTCATCGACAGTAGACATGATATTAAACGCACCACCCAATGAGTTGCGATTAATATAAGGTTTTTGGCTCAAATCAAGTACAGGTTTTGTTAAGAATTTATTGTTTAACTCAAAAAGAATTTCAATTTCAGGATAGATTGATGCTGTTAATATTCTAACTTCAGCTTTTCCTTTTTTGCATAATTCTAAAATAGAAATAAAAAATCTTTTATGTTCTTCAATATACAGCGCTTGAAAACTTGCATGTATCTCTGTTTTTAAACGATCATTCCAGCCTACTTTTACTGAGGTAGTATCAGATGATAAGTTTTTTTGTTGATCCGATGACAGCGTATCAGTAACCCCCGACAAACAAAGTAATGTTTTATCAATATCCCAAAATATATATTTTTTTCCCATAGCATCTTGCCAGAAATAACATTTGTTTAAGACTAAATGTAGATGCTATGGAAAAATGGTCACGCCTTTCTTTTCAGACGTGACCTGATCGACTGCTAACGATAGTTTCTAGCTGTAGTTGTTCAAGCTTTCCACAATCAAATCAACAAACCCTTGCCGATCGATATCAGTAACTAAAGTGCAGTTAGCAGGTTTATCTGTTAGCTGATATCGGTCAGCCACCGTCATTCCTACCGTTAATTCACTGCTAGTCTCTATCGCTACGTGGCAATCTACAGACTGAAATAGTTCAGGTTTGAGCAACCAAGCAATGGTGCATGGGTCGTGCAATGGCGCACCTTCAAAGCCCCACTTCGGATTGCGGTGATAGATCATAAAGAAATCCAACAGATCGGCGACGCATTGGGCAATTGGATTTTTTATTGCCCTGACACGTTCTATATCGCAATCCATTATTTGTGCCTGATGGGTTACATCCAAGCCACACATGACAATCGGAATGCCTGCTTTAAATACGATATCTGCTGCTTCTGGGTCAACATAAATATTGAACTCTGCAGCAGCTGTCCAGTTGCCTGGCCCGGCAGAACCACCCATTAAAACAATCCGCTCAATGTTGCTATGTAGCTCTGGGTGAGCGGTTAGAAAAATGGCGATATTGGTTAATGGCCCAGTGGGTACAAGCGTTACTGGTTGGTCAGACTGACGAACTTGTTTAGCCATCAGTTCGGTGGCCGAGCAGTTCTGAGGTTGGAAGGTTGGTTCAGGTAATTTTGGGCCATCCAAACCGCTTTCACCGTGTACTTCTGGCGCAATAATCAACTCTCTAGCTAAAGGTTTTAATGCACCGCCCGTTACAGGAATGTCAGATCGATTGAGTAAGGTAAGCAGGCGCAGCGCATTATGCAGCGTTTTATCTGGCGTTTGATTACCGGCGCTAGTGGTGACGGCCAAAACATTAAGCTGAGGGTTGGCCAGCGCCAAAATCATAGCGATGGCATCATCATGCCCTGGGTCACAATCTAGAATAATTGATGTCATGAGTGATTAAAGGTGTCGTTGAAGCAGTGAATCGATCGATGTAATTTAGCATTAGATGTTTTGTTGTGGGCGATATGTATCATTGGCTAGCCAGATAGTAATTGGCGCTTCAGTGCTATCGTGGCCATAACAGACAACTATTCAGATTTGTTGAATAAATATTTTAAATGTATTTTAAGTTCAGTTGAAAACTCTAAGAGAACAGTAATGCCGACAATCAATAGCTTAGTTTTTGTACAGCGATCAGTTTTTTTGCAACTGCAATCTGATTATTTGATCAAGCTAGTTTGGATAACCCTACTAAGTGTGATGTTGGCTTTTTCAGTGCAAGCCAAGCCTTTTTTGTGGAAAATTGAATCGGCTAGTTCAGCGAAACCTTCCTGGGTCTTTGGAACGATTCATGTGCGAAGCCCACAAGTGAACGATTTACCGCCTGTTGTTAATCGTGCGATAAAAAATGCTGATGTTTTAGTGACAGAAATAGATTTTGATGCAATTGATCTGGCGGCTACTTTGCAAGCAACACAACTTCCAGCCGGGCAAAATTTACAGAAACTGCTGCCCACTAAGTTATGGCGTCAGTTAGATAGTCGAATGAAGAAAATTAGCAGTTTAATGTCAGCTAACATTCTTAACCAATTCAAGATATGGACTGCTGCAGTCACCTTAGTCACTATTGGTGATGAGCTTAAATATCCAGGTTTAATGGCCTTAGATATGAAACTGGCGACTGATGCTAAAGCGGCAGGAAAAGAAACAGATGGCTTGGAAACATTCGCTGAGCAGTTGTCAATTTTTGATCGGTTATCAACCCGTGAACAAATTCAGATGCTGAAAGATACCTTAGATGTTCTAGACCAAGCTGAATCTAAAAACATCGACCCGATTGCTCAAATAGAAACAGCTTGGCTGTCTGGTGATGCCACTGAATTAAATCGTCAAATGCTATTGTGGCAGGGTGATAATCAGCAGTTTAATAAGAAATTTAACCGAATTGCGATTGAACAACGCAACCAAACCATGGCTGAGCGCATCACGCAAAAAATGCGGCAGCAGCCAAACAAAAGCTTCTTCTTTGCAGTGGGTGCTGGGCACTTAATTGGCGATAAATCGGTGCAAGTACATTTACAAAAAATGGGCAATCAATTGAATCGACTATAAGCTGTTTTGTAGTAAAACGGTTCACGATCTTAGCTGCGTATAAAGCGCCTTCTGCTGTTCTGGTAAGCTGTCGAGTATTTCATTTAAGGTGAGTGCTCGATAAGCGCTAGCAGCCAGCAATGAATCTAATTGAATATTTCCCAATGAATGCCGGTGCAATTTAATTACCGGATTATTCATTTTACCGAACATTCTTTTTATCTGATGATATCGCCCTTCATAAATAGTCAGCCATGCCTGGTTGGCTGAGATCTGCTCTAATTGTGCCGGGCTAGTAGTGATATCTTCTGGCATTAAATGCACCCCATCGGCAAATAATTGATGGGTTTGTTGGCAAATCGGATTGGCAGTTTCAACCCAATATTTTTTAGCAATTTTCTTGTTGGGTTCGGTTAAAATTCTCGACCAAGTACCATCATTGGTCATTAGCATTAACCCCGAAGTATTGCGATCAAGCCGCCCTGCATAGTGTAATTGGCTAGCCAATGATGGCGGAAATAATTGATTGACCGTTGGATGCTGCGGGTCTGTTGTGGCGCTAACATGGCCAATCGGTTTATTTAGCATGAAGTACATGGCGGGTTTCGATGGTAATAGCTGGCCAGCTAGCTGGATGGTACAAAAATCGTCGATTTCAAACTGACCATCACGAATAATTTTACCATTAACCAAGACTTGGCCAGTGGCTAGTTGAATCCGTAAAGCCTTGCGGCTTAGTGGCGTTTGATTGCTGAGAAAACGATCCAGCCGCATGTTGTCTGGCCTAAAAATACTATTTATTCGGCCATTCTAACAAATCAGCTGGATGCTTCCGAATCTATCCATGATTGTTGATTAGCGCTGCCCGCAGGTTATTGTTGAATCGGGTCGCACTGTTCCATTTTTTGCTTATTTAAAGAAAATTTCTCAATGAGCTTATCGGTACAGCTTTCCATTTCTAATTCTGCTTTGGCTGAACCTTCTTCTGAAAAACTGGTGGCAGTTTTGTTAAGCATCGGGCTTAAGCACTGACTGATAATTTGCTTAGAAACTTGCCTACACGTTTTAGCGCTGATTCCGGTGCAAGTTAGGTAGGTTCGATCTTTACATGACTGCAGCATTTGTTGTTCAGATTGTTTGAGAATTTGCTGTTTGAAAGCTTGGGATAGCTCAACTTGAGCAGTGGCGGTGCCAGAGATAGATATTGACAATAAGCAGCTGCTGCTAAGCATAACGACTGAAGTCTTGAGTAATACGATGAGTTTGCTGCCATTGGTTTGGTTCATGGCTCTTTTTGTTTGGTTCATGACTGTTTTTGTTTGGTTCATGGCTCTTTTTGTTTGGTTCATGACTGTTTTCTCTGTTGTTTTTATTTGTTTCAGACTCTATCAGCCATAAAATATTACTGGCAACTTTTTTTAGATTAGAAATTAAGGATGTTGAAAATTCTAATTAGCGAAGGCGATGTCATAGAAGATAAAAATATTAGAGAGATGACTGGCAATCTACGCGAATAATAATTATTCTCATTTGAGTTAATCCAAACGAGATAACTCAAATGTTTATTATTGATGCCTGGTTAGAGAGAAGAGAACCCTGTTTGCGGGTACTCGATGCCGAGGATGGTCGAGTAGTCATGCAAATAGAAGGAGATCGTTTGCAGCAGATGATGGACCAAGGAGATTTAGACCCCAGCGAGTTGATGCAAAGCCGTTCAAACTTGAAGAACTTGGTACGTCCGCTTTTATTAACATTGGTGAATTAGTGCTATCAGTTTAAGGCTGAGGGATTAAAATATGCTTACTTAAGTATTATTCGCTTGCAGATAGTTTATCGAAGCCAGTTTTTCAGCGAAATGTACAACCAATAAGCAGTTAGTTGAATACTTTTAGCGCTCGATCATTGTAACTGTTAGGTGCCTGCTTAGACTTCGGATTCTGAAAAGCCAAAACATAGCCCGAGCGTCTTTTACTGCTCCGGATGAATGGTTTTTGATAATAACTAGCCATTTCTACTAATTGCTTGTAAAGCAAGAATTAAAAGTAGAAATGGAGATCCGGAGGGGCGCTATGTCGACAGTTTCTACTTCACCGCAGCAATCATTTGAATCGCCGGTTGAGCAGCAGTTATCGGAATTGTTAATTGCTGTGAGAACAAAAAAGCCATTGGTTCATAATATTACCAACTATTTGGCGATGAATATTTCTGCTAATGCACTGTTGGCATTGGGTGCTAGCCCGATTATGGCGCATAGCCGTGAAGAAGCTTCGGAGCTTTGCCGAATTTCCCAAGCGTTAGTCATCAACATTCGAACCCTGTCTTCAGGTTGGGCCGAAGCGATGGTTGATACTGCCATGACCGCTCGAGCGCATAATATTCCCTGGGTATTAGATCCTGATGGTGCAGATATCAGTAGCTATCGGATGGACACTTGCCAAGAGTTAGCAGGACTTTCTCCTAAGGTAATTCGTGGCAACCTGAAAGAAATTGCTGCACTTTGTGCTGACTGCGAGCCTGAATTAACGCCAGCGCAAATGGCTAAGGCCGATCTTGATCAGCTATTACCCGCAATATTATCTTGTGCCAGTCGTCGTTCCAGCGTGCTTTGCATTAGTGGCCTTACTGATAATATTCATTTGGTCACTGATGGTGAACGAGTGTTGAAAGTTGCCAATGGTGATGCGCTTTCAAGCCAAGTTGCGGCGATGGGATGTACCGCCAGTGCATTGGTAGGTGCTTTCCTAACGGTCACCGATGACGCATGGTTAGCGACTGCAGCGGCAATTGCCTTGCTCGGAGTTGCCTGTGAGTTGGCTGCCAGTCAGGCAAAAGGGCCGGGTAGTTTTCAAGCTGAGTTAATGGATCAATTGTATCTAATTCAGTCAGACCAATTAGCCGCGCGTTTGCGGCTGTTGTAATGGAAGGATTTCACGGCCTATTGCAATATCAACCGACTATCGGGTCAGCGCTTTTTGCCAGCTGAAGCAATTTTTTATGGTGTTAATATGGCTCGGTCTAAAAGCCATATAGCGAAAGCGGTGTTTGCCAAATGCCTGAGTTGCCGGAAGTCGAAACCAGCCGTAGAGGAATAGAACCTTGGCTGGTCAACCAATCTGTTGTTGATGTCATTGTGCGTAACCCGCGCTTGCGTTGGCCTATTCCTTCAGATTTACCCATGCAGCTGGTTGGTGAAGTGGTGCGCACGGTATCTCGCCGGGGCAAGTATTTACTGATTGAGTTTGAACACGGCACATTGCTGATTCATCTTGGAATGTCAGGAAATTTGCGTATTGTTCCTGCTAATACAGAGCTTAAACCCCACGATCATCTCGATCTTGTTATGGAATCTAGCCGCTGTTTACGTTTAAACGACCCGCGTCGGTTTGGTGCGGTGCTCTGGACTGAAAACGATCCTGGGCAGCATCCATTGCTGGTTTCACTTGGCCCTGAGCCGCTCGATAATCCACAGTTTAACCCTGAATATTTATATGAATTATGCCAGCGACGTCGCTGTAGCATCAAACAGCTATTGATGGATAATCAAGTGGTGGTGGGTGTTGGTAATATTTATGCCTGTGAAGCGTTGTTCGAGTCAGGGGTTTATCCCGGGCGCTCATCTAGCAAAATCACTAAAAGCGAAGCCACTTTAATTGTTAAATCAATTAAGAGTGTATTAGCACGAGCAATAGAACAAGGCGGTACTACTCTCAAAGACTTTAACGCCCCTGACGGCAAACCTGGCTATTTTGCCCAAGAATTGTTGGTGTATGGTCGAGCTGACCAGCCATGCTACCAATGTGGCAATGAAGTAAGTACAGTGCGCCTAGGGCAGCGAAATACTTATTTCTGCTCGAAGTGCCAAGTTTAATAAAAACACAGGGTGGGATTAAATATAATGAAGACAAAATTACTGTCAGGCATTCTCTGTCTGATGCCTGTTATTGCTTTTGCAAGTGATCATCAATGGCAGGTAGATTCTGGTATTTCTGGCCATGGTATCCATTTCTCTAATTCCGTAGCTACTATCGATGATGGTGAGAATGCGATAGGTTTTAAGATAGGGCTTGAGAGGAAATTTTCCGATAATTATTCCCTGGGCATAAATTATATGCGAGGGACCAATGCTATTACTCAAGCCTTTAGCGGTTTATTCTGTATTACTTTTAATAACGGCCAAACTTGTGATGAAGTAGATGTTGATACATCACGCATTTCACTGCTTGGAAGTAAAACTTTTCAAATTTGGCGTCGCCTACATATAAAGCCTTCAATAGGCGTTGCTTACCAGGATGTTGAGATGGACATCCGTTATAGCGACGGGTCTTCGGTCAAGGGGATAGGAATCAAAAATCAGTTTGGTGCAGAAGCTAAGCTTGATTTGATGATTAAAGGTGAGCGAATGGGCGTCGGTTGGGAATATGGTTATTTCAAATCTGCTGACATGCGAAGCTCTGGTGGCGCAATAACCTTTAAATACGCATTTTAAAAAAAGGCCGGATTTTACTCCGGTCTTTTTATTTATAAGAACATAATGTATTCCGCAAGGAGGCAGGAAGCCGGTGCGGTTATTTATAAGGACATAATGTATTCCGCAAGGAGGCAGGAAGCCGGTGCGGTTATTTAATAAAATGTTCCCGGTAATATTTTAATTCTGCGATAGATTCACGAATATCATCCATTGCTAAATGGCTTCCCGATTTGTGAAAACCATCCATAATTTCTGGCTTCCAGCGTTTGGCTAATTCTTTTAGCGTGCTGACATCCAAATAACGGTAATGGAAGTAAGCTTCTAATTCGGGCATGTAGCGATATAAAAAACGTCGGTCTTGACCAATGCTGTTACCGCAAATAGGAGAAGTACCGGGTTTTACATGCTGGCGCAAAAACTCAATGGTTTTCGCTTCGGCTTGCGCATCAGAAAAAAGGCTTTGGCGAACCCGTTCGGTTAAACCGGATTTGCCGTGGTGCTCAATGCACCAGTCATTCATATTGCTCAGAATTTCATCGCTTTGATGCACTGCGATAACCGGCCCTTCAGCGATCGTATTCAGATCGGCATCGGTGACAATCGTGGCAATTTCAATAATTCTGTCCTGTTGTGGCTCTAACCCAGTCATCTCTAGGTCGATCCAGATCAGTCGA
Source organism: Pelagibaculum spongiae (assembly GCF_003097315.1). Taxonomy (NCBI): domain Bacteria; kingdom Pseudomonadati; phylum Pseudomonadota; class Gammaproteobacteria; order Oceanospirillales; genus Pelagibaculum; species Pelagibaculum spongiae. The sequence goes on along the minus strand of NZ_QDDL01000002.1, from coordinate 424,530 downwards.
TCATCTGTCATTGGCATATCCAACTTGTGTGCGCTTGAGGCAGTGGTAAGCTTGCGTCCTCACAAGATACTAGCATGAGTAGTGATTCCCCCGGATGAGTAAACGCAAACTGAACCGTCGCCAAACTTGGCGCGCCGAGAAAATCCAGCAAGAACGATTGGATCGGGCAAAAAAACGCGAAGATAAAGTCGATCATGGTTCACTGGGCGATGCGCAATCTGGGCGAGTGATCTCGCACTTTGGTGTTCAGCTAGATGTTGAAGCAGCTGATGGAGAGATTCATCGCTGTCGAATGCGACAAAATTTACCTTCATTAGTCACCGGCGATAACGTGCTCTGGCGTGCTGATGAAGACCACGGTGGTGGCATTATTGAAGCGCTTGAAGAGCGTATTTCGGTGTTGTCTCGGCCAGACCGGCACGGTCAGCTAAAGCTGGTGGCATCTAATATCGACCAAATTATTTTGGTGATTGCTCCGCTGCCTACGCCATCAAACTTGTTGATTGATCGTTACCTCGTTGCTGCTGAAGCGACCGGTATTCCGGTTTGGATTTTGATGAACAAAACCGATTTGCCTGAAGCTGAAGCGTCGATGGAGCAAATATCGATTTATCAAAAAATTGGTTATGAAGTCCACAGCTGTAGCACCCATGTTGAAAATGGGCTCGACCATCTCAAGCAAATGCTGATTGGTAAAAACAGTGTGTTTGTAGGTCAGTCAGGTGTTGGTAAATCGTCATTGGTTAACTCGCTGTTACCGGGTGTTGAAATTCGAGTCAATACCATTTCAACCAACAGCAAACTGGGCCAACATACCACCACCACCGCGCGTTTATATCACATTGAAGAAGGCGGTGAGATCATTGACTCTCCCGGTATTCGTGACTTTGGTATTTGGCATATTGAGCCAGAAGCTGTGCCAGATGGTTATAAAGAATTCGCACCCTTTCTGGGCGCTTGCCGCTTTAGAAACTGCAGTCACCAGCATGAGCCAGGCTGTGCATTATTAGCCGCTTTAGAAGCAGGTGAGATTTCAGCAGAACGATTGAAAAACTGCTTGAGCCTGATGGAAACCTTAAGGGCAGAGAGTTAAACGCCATTTAACATTGATTGGGAGCAGCCGTAGGCGCGACCTGCAACGTTCGGAGCGTTCAACAAATACCGGGCAAACAATAGGTCGGTTCGGAATGCGGGGTGAGTTATTCACCCCGCACGATCAATCAAGCAGGTTTTTTACCGGTCAACTGCTCATAAACTTCTGGATCAGTCGCGCCTTCGGTTCCAATGACCAAAACACGGCTCTCGGCAGATAAACCCAGCTTTTCAGCGAATTCAGGTTGCTGTGCAGCAATTACAGATGCTGCCAAACCTGCCACTGCAGATTCACCAGCTTCAATTTCAGCATCACCTTTATAACCTTCGGCCAATAAACGCATGGTTTCAGGCACGGCATCTTCGCTGACCGTCATATAGTCATCGCCACCAGTGGCCAAAATATCCCACGCCAGAACCGATACTTCACCACAAGCCAGGCCAGCCATTAAGGTTTGAAGGTCGCCTTCAACGGTCACCATTTCACCTTTTTTAGCACTTTCTTGCAGGCAGTTGGCTAGCTCAGGTTCAACAATCACGCAGCGTGGGCGCTTTGCTCCCCATAAATCCCAGAAGTAGCCACACACTGCTGAAGCTAAACCGCCAACACCGCCTTGAACAAAGATATGCGTTGGGATTTCACCTTCCAACTGAGTGACAATTTCATCCAGCATCACGGTGTAGCCTAAAGCGACGTCTTTAGGAATTTCCATGTAGCCTTCATAACTGGTGTCGGAAACAATCACCCGGTCAAATTTCTTGGCTTCGCTATCGGCCATGCGAACCGAATCGTCGTAGTTGCCATCAATGCGAATTACCTCAGCACCGAAAAATTGCATCGCTGCTTTGCGGCCTTCAGATACATCTTTGTGAATGTAAATGATGCAAGCGCAGCCAAACATTTGTGAGCCCCAAGCAACAGAACGGCCATGGTTGCCATCGGTGGCACAGCTGACGGTTAGTTTGCTGAGAATTTCTTTGTGAGCACCATCCAACAGTTCGGAAATACTTGGGCGAGCGCCCAGTTTTTGCTCAAGAATATTTTGTAATTGGCAGGCCACTGCATAAGCGCCGCCCAAGGCTTTGAAGCTTTTTAAACCGAAGCGTTGGGACTCATCTTTATACCAAATCTTACCCAAGCCCGCGTCTTTCGCCATATCAGACAATGTGTGTAAAGGGGTCACTTCATAACGAGGCCAACGACGAATATCGTCAGCGGCCTTTTCGGTTTTGGCAACACTAATAATTTGCTGAAGTGCTTCGCTGTATTCCAGCTCTGCGCCTGCTTTAGGGTTGGCAAAATGGGTGAGTTTTCCGGCTAATTGCAACATATCCTGCTCCACTGAATCTTAAATAAAGATATTGGCTACCAGCAGGTATTTGCCTCGCTGATAGTCAGAAAAATTGGATGAAGTTATCTTATCGATATTCAGTGATGAATTACCGCAGAGACGTGACAGTTAGTGACTAAAGTCATCAAATATTTTTAGAATACGATATTTTTAGTAAGTTAAATGAGAAATAGCGATTTATTGCGGTGGGTAAATTCTATTCAATCAACAGAAAATAATTGTTTGCCCGCGTAGGTTGCACGGAGCAGCCGTAGGCGCGACCTGCAACTTTCGGGGCGTGCCATAAATACCGGGTGTTCAACAAATACCGGGCAAACAATAGGTCGGTTGCTGCTCGATAAATTCGAACATTAACCGTTGGAATCAATTGCACCATGGACACCAAAAATGTTCCCGACATTTTTCGGCATTCTCACCATCCGTGGCGGTCAAGTTGCAGGTCGCCTTTAGCTCCGTGCAACCTACGGGGTGTGCGTTCAACAAACGCCGGACGAACGATAGGTCGGTTGGCAATTACCCCAAATCATTAAACACCAATCCCTTTTCGCTATCGCCGTGCTGCATATCTTTTAGCTTTTCTGCTAACTCAATCATTTCTTCAGATGGGATTTGTCGGATTAACTCACCGGTTTCTTTATCGGTCACTTTGATAATCGTGCGGCCGGTATCCTGGTGGGTTTTAAAGCTTAATGCAGGTTTTTGCTGGCTGAAATATTGATCGGCTTTTTCCACCGCCTGATCGAGGATTTTTGGATCAATTTCAGCCGGTTTTTTATCGGCGACTTCAACTTTTTTGATCGCTTCAACCGGCTCGGTTTTTTCAACAGGGGCACTTTGTGGCGTGGCAATTTTTACTGCCACTGAAGCCGTACTATGCAATGACGAAGACAGATCTGAAACACCCGCGACAGAAGCCATTTTTACACCTCAAAAAAACCAAAAAGCGTTTATGAATTTGTTCTTTTAAAACGACCAAAGCCGGAACCCTTTCGGGTCCCGGCCTGGTTGGCAGATCTGGTCTTGTTGGCGATTTAGCCCAAGGCCAAATCTGCTATTTTATAACCCGGCCGATTAACCCAGCAGTGATAAAACACTCTGAGTAGATTGGTTCGCCTGGGCCAGCATGGAAGTACCAGCCTGCTGCAGTACCTGTGTACGGCTCAAGTTGGAAGATTCCTTAGCAAAGTCAGCATCTTTAATTCGGCTGTTGGCGGCCGATAAATTTTGCTGAACGTTAGCGTTGTTATTAATGGTGCTGTTCAAACGGTTTTGCTTGGCACCGAGGTCGGCACGTGCTTCTGAGATTTTGCCCAGTGCCGCATCGATACGGTCAATCGCATCGTTTGAGCCAGATACTGAAGTCACATCAAGACCGCTTTGTACTTGGGTATCGTCACCACCTTGTTCATTTAGACCAAAAGCTTTTAACCCATCTTCAGAACCTTTGATGGTAATGTCTTCGCCTTTAGTTGAGGTGAGCTGTATTGAACCCAGCGCTGATTTTGTCTCTGCTGCCAAGTCGTCTATGCCAGCAGCAGTGCCGGTAACATTGGCATTCATTGCAGAGCCAATGTCACCATCTTTCAGGGTGATTTCTTTACCAGTATCTTGAGCAGTAAGCACAACGCTGTTGCCATCGAGTGTCGCTGTAACGCCCAGACCTTCAGTACCATTGATATCTTCAATCAACTGCTCAGCGTTGGCTTTTCTAATTGCATTGTTAGAAGCATCGGTAGCAACGGTTGAAGTTTGATAATTATTACTTAATGCGACTTCCTTGCCATTGATTTCAAATTTCTTACCATTTATATTGGTTTTGTCTTGGACTGCCGCTCCCAGATCCAGCTTTGCTTCAGAGCGGAAATCGGCTGTCACATCGGAATCAGAACTTGCAGAGTTAATTGCAGAAACTTTTGCAGCCAGAGAACCATTTACAGAGCTGCCAATAGAAGCACCATTAATGGTTAACGTTTCACCGCCAGTAACGCCGTCTTTTTTTGCAGTAAATGTATTAGCATCGACAGTTGAACCTTCCAGCTTATCTGCACCGTTCGATACGTTAAAACCAAGTGCTTGAACGTCTGCATTAGTACCACTTTTACCTGTGGTCATTTTAATGTCAGAGCCATCTTGGCTAGTTAGTGAGACATAACCGTGATTTGTTTTTTCTGTTAAACCTGAACCGGCAACACCACCACCAATTTTAATGTCGTCACCATTATCATTACTCAGAACCAGCTCACCATCATCCGACAGACTTGCCTTAACTCCAGCAACCTTTTCATTGATGTTAGTTACTAATTCTTCTTTGCTATCTGAATTAATGGTAACTTCATTATTACCACCAACTTTAATGGTTAGCCCTCGAACGACACCTGATGCATCCTTATCACCTTTTACTGTGTTATAAGCATCAGCTGTGACACCAGTTTCGGCAGACTTGGAGTTAACATCAGCAGCAACCTGTTTAGCAGTTACACCTTGGGTTGCATCGGTTCCATCCGGATTCTTTGAAATATCTGCAATTGGGCCTAAGGCAACGCCATTCAGATTGACATCACCAGCGCCAATTTCACCACCGCCAACTCGACCTGAGTTTAAATCACCCTTGGCATCGGTGTTGGTTAAGCCCAGCGCTTTAGAGCTCACATCTTTCAGCTCGATATCGATGGTTTGGCCAGAGTTTGCACCGATCTGAAAGCTCTTGGTTTGTTCGCTGTTGAGCAATTTGGCACCGTTAAATTCGGTGTTTTCAGAGATGCGGTCCAGCTCTTCGGTCATCTGATCCATTTCTTGCTGGATAAAACCGCGTTCTTCAGAGCTGTTGGAATCGTTCGCTGATTGCAGTCCGAGTTCACGCATACGCTGCAAGATGCTGGTCATTTCCTGCATCGAACCTTCAGCAGTTTGCGCTACAGAAATACCGTCGTTAGCGTTACGGTTAGCTTGCTCCAGGCCACGAACCTGTGAGTCAAACTTGGTAGAAATCGCCAGGCCAGCTGCGTCGTCTTTTGCGCTGTTAATACGCAAACCAGATGACAAACGCTCCATAGAAGTCTGCTGGGATTTTTGGGACATGTTCAACTGACGTTGTGCGTTCAGTGAGCCTACGTTGGTATTAATTACCTGTGCCATTTTTTCTTCCTCCGATGGTTCCGGAGGACCTGGCTCCGGGAAAATCACAATCACAAGTGGTTCATTCCTGTTAACGGCCAAGGGGGTAAAAGCTTTAGGATTTTTTTGAGTTTTTTTGTGAGGAAATGAAGAAAAGAAGATGATTGTTTGCCCGACATATTGTTTGTCGAACGTTTATCAAAAGCTCCGAAAGAATGAAGAAAGGTGATTGTTTGCCCGCGTAGGTTGCACGGAGCAGCCGTAGGCGCGACCTGCAACTTGACCATGGTGCAACAAACGCCAACGGTTGATATGTCCACCGTAATGCCGAGCCGATCTATTGTTTGCCGGGCGTTTATCGCCAGCCCCGAAAGTTGCAGGTCTCGCCTAGCGCTCCGTGCAATCTACGTGCCCAACAATTAAATGTGGAGTTAACGCGGTTCAAACACGGTGATTTTCTCTGGCTTTATCAATAGCGCTTCAATCAATGCCAGTTGTTCTTGCCGTTGTTTGGAGTCGGCCCAGTCTTGCCAATTTTTGCGTGATGACCATTTAGACATCACGATCCAATGGCCAGGGTCATCCATATCTTGGAATGATTCGGCAGAAAGGTAGCCGGGTTTGTTAACAATCTGCTGACGAATTTCAACGAGCTGTTGGCGCAGTGGTTCAACTAAAGTGGGATCTACCCAGCGTTCAATAATTACCCGGATCATGTTTGTACCTCTTCTTGTAAATTATTACTCGATTGATGTTGCTAGCCCGCGCGTCATTCTCGCCAGAAGCACCCGCGAGGTTAATTTGGGGCACCGGTCATTCCCGCCATCCCTATACGGGATGACGATACCCAGCAAATAACTCCGCAGTTTGCTGCAACCTACAAACCTAAGCAGCTTTTCCTGCATCCAAATGCTGCTGAAAAATTGCAATAAAGGTTTCTGGCTCGGGCCGAACGCGGTAGTTATCGGTCAGATCAGCGAAGATCACTTTGCCGGTTGCATCGGTCATTACCACCGTTGGCATTGCGGTATCGGCGCGGTGGCCCTGCAGCAGAAACACCGCTGGTGTGCCGCCTTCATCGACCAGCCCAAGCGTTTGAGCAGCTTGGTTATTGTTATCAATCAGCCAGTCGAAATCTACTTTGAATTTTTCCGACAGCACTTTGGTATGGTTAGCCGGTTGTGAGCTGATCATGGCCACTCGAATCCCCATGGATTCAAGTTGCTGATAAGCTTTGGCGACTTCTTTTATTTGCGCCATACACAACGGGCACCAGTTACCACGATAGAAAATCATCAAGCTGGGCTTATTGGCAAGCTGTAAACTGGTGACTTTATTGCCATCAGCATCGGTCAGTTCAAACCAAGGTAAGGTTTCACCAACAGAAATGACATCTGGGCGAGGGCGCATTAGCTGTGAATACCAATAAATATATAAATAACCGGATATATTTATCGCTGCAGCGGCAAAAGCTATCGTCCAGTCAGGGTAAATTGCCACCGGAATGGTTAATAATACTGAGGCGGTTTGTAGGGGTTTTAGCTGGCTATCGGTTCGAGCGCGAGGCGTGAGATAAAGCGAAAGGAAAAAACCTATCGGCAGTGCGGCGATGGCGGCAAGGGCCATTGCAGCAAAAAGACTGCTGCTGGTGTCAGCGATTTTCCAGCCTGCTAGTAATAAACCGGTAAAAGCGAGTGATATATATAAAGGAATGAATAATGTCTTGAGGTGTTTCATTGTGTTTTATTATTGTTATTGGTGAAATTGTTTTGACTCTCTCATTGATTGGCAGTTCCGGCAATCAAAAATTGTGGTGAATAGACCCCGAAGGAAACAATATGCGGCTGCGTTCTCTAATACTGGTTATCTGCGTTTTGCTGGTGACCGGTTGTGGTGGAAACTATCGACCGAGTAACCCGAATAATCTGTGTACGATTTTTGAAGAAAATGAAGACTGGTACGCCGCGGCGCTGGATAGCCAGAAAAAATGGGGTCAGCCGTTACAAATTCCGATGGCGATTATCAAGCAAGAGTCGAGCTTTCGTGGCGATGCTTTGCCACCGAAAGATTACTTGCTGGGCTTTATTCCATGGGGCCGGGTTAGCTCTGCCTATGGTTTTGCACAGGTTAAAAGTGCCGCATGGTCAGACTATCTGAAAGAAACTGGTAACTGGGGTGCCGATCGCGATGACTTTGATGATGCAATGGATTTTGTCGGCTGGTATATGAACAAAACTCACAAAATAAACGGTGTTTCAAAGTGGGACGCTTATGGTCAATACCTGAACTATCACGAAGGTTGGGGTGGCTATAAGAACAAAAGCTATCGTAAAAAACCTTGGCTGGTGAAGGTGGCCAAGAAGGTAAAAAGACAAGCCAGCACTTACGGTGCTCAGTATCGTAAATGTAAGGATGACTTGAACCAAGGCTTTTGGAACTGGTTGTTTTAATGCAGATTAGGTAAATGGCTATGCAGCTATTTTCCAGTTAGAAAATGAGACATTTTGCGGCAAATTACCACGAATAATGTGTTACGGCTCGAATCAATTGAGCCGTAGCAATATCAAACCCAAAAATAACAAACCAATCATTAGACGAATAAAAACAACTTGTTATCCGCTTTGTTTTGCTTAGCTTTCTTTGTGATCCTCCCCCCGACTTTTTTTATCCATTCGTGCCAGACTGCTTTCACTGGGGTTTCTTGTGGTGGCGATTTGTTTATGATTGGAGTTACTTGGATGAGCAATAACACGGACATCAGCAGGTTATGAAGTTGAAAAGTCTCGGGGCGATTCTTTTACTGTCGACAGCATCTTTTGCCACTACAGCACAAACATGCTGGAGCGAACGATCACTTTGTAATGACAAGCAAGTGATTGAAGCAGGTGAAGTGCTATTGGAGCAGCATAAAGCTGAGCTGGTTAATCTCATGGATAGTAATAGCCAACTGCGTAGCCGTCTTGAAAATTTAGAGAGTCGAATCGCTAATTTGACCTCACCAATCAAGGTGATTTTAGGCGAAGACCAGCCAGATGGTTCGGTTGGGTTGTCTCTGGTTCTTGAAGGTCGAATGGACTCTAATTGCCAAAGCCCCGGTGTGCTTTGCCAAAATAAAGATCGTATCAAGCCCGAATTGGTTTTTGACTGCAAAGACGGCAAAACGGATACCTTTCTTAGAAGCATGGTGGGTGATGGGTTTACGACAGAATTCATTATTGATGGTCAGCTAACGCAAGTTCAAGGTTTGGTCAGTTGGACGCATAATCGTTGGCGGAAACTAGTGGTCAGTAAGCCTCAGGAGCTACTGGTATCTACTCTGAGTGCTCGTGAGTTAAAGATTCGCATCAGTAATTCAGAGCCGGGTAAGGATTTTTCAGAGTTCCCAGCAGACATTATTTTTGATCTGCAATATTTGATTAATGAAGCGCCATTGATTAGCAACCATTGCATCAAATAGTTAACCATATTATTCAAAAAACACCTGTACAGCCTTCTTTGGCAGCACAGGTGTTACTCAAATTAAAATCGAAATTTCGTATAAAGCTGCAATCTGCGTTTTGGCAACTCAGCCTGAGTGGTTATTTGATCAAAGTCTTTATAGATAACCTCGGTTATCATTGCTGCAGAACAGACTTTTGATAAACCATGATGATTAACGTTACGACCCCCGCCTTATTATTCCCGGCTATTTCGCTGCTGTTGCTGGCGTACACCAATCGATTTTTGACGATTGCCAACTTGTTGCGCAGTTTGAAAGACAAATATACCGACACTCGCTCGGCAATGGTTCTGCAGCAAATTAAACAACTGCGTTATCGGGTTAATCTGATCCGTGGTATGCAATTGATGGGTTCATTGAGCTTTTTCTTTTGTGTGGTCACTATGCTGCTAATTTTCATTGATCAAGCGTTGCTAGGTGAGTGGGTATTTGGTTTCAGCCTAGTGCTTTTATTGCTATCTCTGGCTTTGTCGGTGATGGAAATTCATATCTCAGTTAATGCAATCAACTCAGAACTCAGTGAGCTGGAAAAAGATTTACGCAGTAAGCGAAGAAAGGTTAAAGCGTTGCAAAAGTAGAATACGTAGATTGCACGGAGCGCTAGGTGCGCTAGGTGCGCTAGGTGCGACCTGCAACTTTCGGGGCTTTCGATGAATGCCCGGCAAACAATATGTCAATTTGGTTTTGCTAAATATCAACCGCTGGTATTTATCGCACCATGGTCAAGTTGCAGGTCGCGCCTACGGCTGCTCCGTGCAACCTACGTGGGCAAACAATCATCTTCTTTTATTCATTCTTTCGAGGTTGGCGATAAATGCCCGGCAAACAATATGTCAATTTGGTTTTGCTAAATATCAACCGCTGGTATTTATCGCACCATGGTCAAGTTGCAGGTCGCGCCTACGGATGCTCCGTGCAACCGACGCTGGCAATTTACCTTATCCCTTGCACCTAAAACACTTCTCCCTAATAATGCCGGTTAATGCACGTGCATTAATTTTCGTTTATGCCCGCTGCAAAACAACACAACCACAATAAAAATAACAATAAGAGCAATAGATATGTTGGAGTCTTTTATATCCACGGTGCTGCGCTGGCGCTATAGCGTGCTTGGCCTGTGCATGGTGCTGTTTGCCGCAACTTTAGGGGGTTTTCCACTGACTCCAAACGCCGATTACCGGATGTTCTTTTCTAGTGAAAATCCAGAGATGCAGGCGTTTGAGCATTTGCAGCAGACCTATACCAAGAGTGACACCCTGCTGTTTGTCATTTCTCCCAAAGATGATCAGGTCTTCAGCAAACCTACCTTGAGTATTATTCATCAGCTGACAGATGCTGCATGGCAAATTCCTTACTCACTGCGTGTCGATTCGATTACCAACTATCAACATACCGAGGCATTGGAAGATGACCTTAATGTGGCGAGTTTGGTTGACGACCCGGCAGTACTTACCGATGCAGACCTGCAGAAAATAAAAAATATCGCAACCAATGAGCCGTTGCTGGTCAAGCGATTGATTAATCCGCAGGGATCAATTACTGCCATTTTGGTTACGGTTCAGCTACCGGAGAAAGATAAATTCGGGACGCAGCCAGAAGTGGTGAAAGCGAGTCGGGCATTACGAGACCAGTTTATTGCCAAATACCCGGATGTTGAGTTCCGGCTGACAGGCAAGATTATGAACAATAATGCTTTTAAAGAAGCCACCATGTGGGATCTCAAGCATTTGGTTCCGGTTGCGTTTGCCGTGGCTGTTTTGTGTATTGCGGTTTATATGTTTATTGCTTCGGGTGCCAGCTGGATCACCATGATCAGCGGTACTTTAGGTAGTTTGGCGATTATTTTTGTTTCGATCGGCATGGCAATGGGAATGGCTGGCTGGATGGGTTTGTACCTAACACCGCCGCTGGCCAATGCGCCGACCATGATTTTGACCTTGGCGGTGGCCGACAGTATTCACATATTGGTGGCATTTTTTCAGCAGCTGCGAAATGGTAAAGATCGTAGGGCAGCCATGGCTGAAAGTTTGCGGATTAACTTCTCGCCAGTATTTATTACCAGTATCACAACAGTGATTGGTTTTTTATCGCTGAATTTCTCTGATACACCGCCATTCCACGACCTTGGAAACACAGTAGCGATTGGTGTGACCGTCGCATGGTTGATGTCGATTACCCTGCTGCCGGCATTAATGATGATTCTACCGATTCGAGTCAGTGGCCGCGATGAACAAGCTAGTCATTCCATGGAAGTATTTGCCGATTGGGTGATTGCCCATAGCAAAAAGCTGCTGCCATTAAGTCTAGTGCTGATTATTGCAACGGTGGCATTTATGCCTGCCAACAAGCTTTATGATAATTGGGCTGAGTATTTTGATGAATCATTGCTGATTCGACAGGTGAATGATTACACCAAAGCGAATTTAACCGGTTTGGCAACTATCGAGTACTCGCTCAGTTCAGGTGAATCAGGCGGCATTAGCAACCCGGAATTTTTAGCCACGGTTGATGCTTTTACCGATTGGTATCGTAGTCAGTCTGAAGTGGTTCATGTTCAAACAATTACTGATACTTTTAAGCAGTTAAACCAGAATATGCATGCTGGGCAGCCTGAATATTATCAATTGCCTGAGCAGCGAGATTTAGCCGCTCAGTACTTGTTAATGTATGAAATGTCACTGCCATTTGGCCTGGATTTAAACAATCAAATAGACATTGATAAATCATCCATTCGCTTAACTGCGACCTTGAAGAATTTGCCTACTTCTGAATTGTTAGGTCTGCAAGAACGAGCCAAAAGCTGGTTAAATGAAAATGCACCAAAAACTATGTATCACGAAGGTTCAAGCTCCGATGTGATGTTTGCTCACATCAGTTACAACAATATGTATTCGATGTTGGAAGGGGCTTTTCTGGCGATGCTGGTGATTAGTGCCATTTTGGCAGTGGCTTTAAAATCAGCCAAGTTTGGTTTGATTAGTTTGCTACCAAATATGCTACCGATAGCAGTTGGTTTTGGCTTGTGGGGCATGTTATTTGGTCAAGTTGGTTTAGGATTGTCGATGGTAACCGGTGTCACCATGGGAATTGTGGTCGATTATACGGTGCACTTTTTGAGCAAGTTCTTACGAGCACAAAGAGAGCAAGGGCTGGATACTGCCGATGCAATTCGTTATGCATTTAAGACAGTGGGCGTGGCGTTGTTTGTCACAACGATTATTCTAGTTGCCAATTTTGGTGTGCTTGCATTCTCGGTATTTGGTATGAATTCAGATGCCGGTATTCTTACTGCAGCGACTATTTTAATTGCCTTGTTCATTGACTTTATCTTCTTGCCACCGCTGTTGCTGATGTTGATTCGGTCGAAAGCTGAAATCAGCCAACCGGAATTGGCTAAGGCGGCGTAAATTTGTAGCGGTTTGTGTAGGTTTGATGAGTGTTAACGAAATCAGACATCTGGCAGTACATTCCAAAAATGTCTGATTGCGCCGAAGGCTTATCAAACCTACATCCTAAAGATATTTTTCAGGCAAAAAAAAACCGATGCTGAGCTACCTGGCCGGGTAGTCAGTATCGGTTCACGACGGGTTTACACTTATTGCTTTTTTTATACCAGATCTATTCCTTTAGCTCTGGCTATGCTCAGTAACAATCACTAGTGATTGTTTATATCTATTTATACCTAGTGTTCAGCTTCTATTTGTTCAGCCTTGATGGCTGCTGGTCGCAGTTTCAATCGAGCTAAGTAATCTTGAAGCACTGGGTAGTCTGCTAATAATCCCATGGATGATGCAATTTCAAAAATAAATGAAATTAATACATCAGCACCGGTAAATTGTTGTCCGGTTAGCCATGGTTGTTGCTGTAAATGATCGCTTAAATAGCTAAGAATTTTTTCTAATTCCATCGCAACGTAGCCATTTAAAAATTCAGACTGAGAAGCATCTTTCTTTAAAAAATAATCCATTAATAATGGAAATGCTGCTGAGCTCTCTGCAAAATGCAACCATTGTAAGTAATGGGCATATTCCTTAGAGTTCTTGGCTGGAGCGAAAACTTCTTTTGCGTCAAATTTTTCGATTAAATATTCTATGATCGCACCTGATTCAGCCAGAACCAGATCGTTATTTTCAATAACCGGCGATTTGCCTAATGGGTGGATCGCTTTTAATTCCACTGGCGCTAAAAATGTTTTTGCATCTCGCTGATAAGCTTTAATTTGATATTCAACACCTAACTCTTCTAGCATCCAGATAATGCGTTTTGAGCGAGATTGATTCAAATGGTGCAAAGTAAGCATTTTTATCTCCCAATAGGCACTTAGTTATAAAGCGTTTAACAAAATCTTTTGAGTGCGATCTAAGGTTACTTGGCCTCTTTCACCAAGTTGCATCATATTGTGCTTTTCTAACTGGCCGAGAATTTCAGGAATATCATGTTTGCCGATTTGATAGTCTGACAAACGTGTTTTAATCTGCATCAATTCAAAAAAATCACGAGTTTTTTCAATGGCTAGTGCAATTTTTGAAGCGTCGTCACCGGAATCAATATTCCAGACATTCGTTGCGTATTGCAGCAACTTAGCATGCTTTTCTTCGGTCATTTCTTGCAATAGTGGTGGCAATATAATCGCAAGGCTGACGGCATGATCAACGCCGTGTAGCGCAGTCAGCTCATGGCCAATCATATGGGTTGCCCAGTCTTGTGGCACGCCACTACTGATTAGCCCGTTTAGTGCCAAAGTGGCACTCCACATAATATTACTGCGTACCGTAATATCATTCGGATTAGCCAGCGCTTTCGGCCCTTCGCTAATTAAGGTTTTCAGCAAACTTTCAGAAAATCCATCTTGTATCGGTGCATTAACCGGGTAGGTTAAATACTGTTCAATCACATGAACAAATGCATCAACAACACCATTGCTTACCTGGCGCTGCGGCAAGGTCAAGGTGGTGGTTGGATCAAGTACTGCAAAGCGCGGGAAAACTAATGGGCTGAAAAAACCTAACTTTTCATGGGTTTCATAGCGAGTAACTACGCTATTGCCATTACTTTCTGAGCCAGTTGCCGGCAGGGTTAAAACACAGCCTAAAGGTAGTGCTTGTTTAACCTGATTCGGCTTAGTCATGATATTCCAAGCATCACCCTCGTAGACTGATGCAGCTGCAATAAACTTAGCGCCATCAACCACCGAGCCACCGCCGACAGCTAATATGAAATCGATATTTTCTCTCTGAACTAGAGAAGTTGCTTCCATTAACGTGACAAAAGAAGGATTTACTTCTATTCCAGAAAATTCAAAAAACTCAAACTGTTCTAATGATTTTCTAACCTGATCATAAACACCATTTTTGTGAATGCTACCGCCGCCATAAGCAAACAAAACACGGCTCCCCTGGGGGATGTTGTCTGCAACAGAGGCGATTTGTCCTTCACCGAACAAAATACGTGTTGGATTATAAAATTGAAAATTATTCATCTATACCCAAAAAACTACAGCCCAGAAATTACGGTTAGGCGAAGCAGGTAATTGTATTTGAAATTACAAATTAACCTGAATTTACCGATCATTTCCACTAGGAAATTTTAAAAATATAGCGATCAGTATGTTAGATTCATTTTACTTGATGAATTTAAACAACTTCTCCACGTACGGCATCCATTAATACTGATGCAGTTACATCGGAAGAAGCAGGGTTTTGCCCGCTAATTATTCCTGCAGCGACTTCTACATATGGCGTCCAGTCATCCGCTTTAAAATAACTAGCACCTAATTCAATTAAGCGGTCTTCAATTGAAAAAGGAACAACCGAAGTTAAATCAACAGCAGCTTCTTCAGAATTGCTGAATCCAGTCAGTCGCTTACCTGATACTAGGGGATGGTCGCCATCCATGGCCTGACATAAAACAGCTGCCGCATGACAAACAACACCAATTGGTTTTTTCTGCTGATAAAAATATTCTATTAATCGTGCTGTTTCTGGGTTATCCGCCAAATCCCACAGTGGCCCATGACCGCCAGGGAAAAATACAGCATCGAATGCATCTGGCACGATTAAAGATAATTTTCGAGTATTGGAAAGCATGGTTCTGGCATCAATATCTTTTTCAAATCTGCGAGTTGCGTCAGTTTGAAGATCTTCTGATACGCTTTTTGGATCAACCGGTGGTTGACCACCAGCAGGGCTGGCCAGAACAACTTCGACGCCAGCATCAATAAATTGATAATAAGGGGCGGCAAACTCTTCCAACCAAAAACCGGTCTTTTTTCCAGTGTTTCCTAACTGGCCATGAGAGGTCATGATCATCAGAATTTTCATGCGGCAACCTTTTTGTTGTTGAATCACTTAACAGGTGTGCAGCATAAAGGGCTTTCGATTATTCGCCCAATGCATTAGCATCATTCGCCAGATGATTAGGAGTCATTATGCATCCTCTGGCTACTACAGATTTAAACTTACTTGTTGCTCTACAAGCACTACTTAAGACTCATAATGTCACCAAAGCTGCGGTTGAATTGGGGATTACCCAATCGGCGATGAGCCGAACCTTGCAACGATTGCGCGCGACTTTTAACGACCCGCTTTTTGTGCGTACTCGCGAAGGCCTAAAGCCGACAGCTAGGGCAGAAGCATTAGTTGGAGAGTTGGGGCAAACACTTGATAGTGTGGGGCAATTGTTGGCATCTCCCACCTTTGATCCAAGTACTGCCCGCGGTTCATTTCGAGTGCTGACCAATGACTTTGGTTCTCAGGTTTTTATGCCAAATATCATGTCGGAGCTCAGCCGAGAAGCACCAGGGATGAATTTTGAGATTGTCTCACGTCGTAGTGACATGATGGATCAATTGCAACAAGGTCAAGTTGATTTGATTCTTGCAACATTAGACCAACAGATACCCGCAGAAATATATGCTCGAACTTTAGGTGAAGATCGCTTTGTCTGTGTGATGCGTTACAACCATCCACTGGCAAGCAAAAAATTAACATTAAATGAATATTGCGATGCACGACATATTTTAATTACTACAGGAAATGATCGTCGTGGCCACATAGATTTACAGTTGGCCAAGCAAGGGCTAAAACGCAACATTGTATTGCGATTGCCGCATTTTACCGCTGCACCTTCAATTGCTGCCAATAGTGATTTAATCGTAACCATGCCACGTGGCTTAGCATTACGACAAGCACAAACACTCGGATTAAAACTGGTTGAACCGCCAGTTAACCATGAGCCTTTCGCTTATCATTTAGTGTGGCACAGTCGTCAGCACCACAATCCGGCACATAAATGGCTACGGGATTTAATGAGCAATTCAATTCGTAAAACACTGCAAGAAGCCCCAGAACCGATAGATCCATTACGTGGTTGGGTAGATTTATTTAAACCAGAAATTAATTTTTTTCCAGAAGAAGTGCCAGAAAATATAGTTGAAGAATTACAAGGCTAAATTGTTAAGTTCTCAAGCACTTTAATATTATGGCTATATATTAAAGTGCTTGAGTATTAGTCGTATTTAATAATAAATTTTTAACTGCGACCTAAGCCATAACGCGCTTTTAGCGATCGATTGATAAAAACAAAACAAGATAAGAAACAGAATAAAGCAACGCCAACCAGGATCATTGCCGCTCGCTGCCATGGCGAACCAAAAGATATGCGTTCGTTAACGATATAGGCAGTAGTTAGCAACCAGTCGAAAGAAATTAGTAACAGCATCAGTTGAATGAATCGGGCGGCTAGCCAATGTCGAATCAACAGCATTAACGGGCAAGCTAGCAGCAATGCTGACATCCAGAGTGTTCCGCTGCGTAAAAAGTGTGCCGCAATAATTACAAAGTTCAAAACCACTGGCAGAAATAGCCACAGGGCTCGCTTTGATGTCGTTGTAGTATCTAGTTGAGACATGGTGATGTTTCCGTTGCTCTTAGTCAGGCAATCGTTGTTAAGTTGCGAGTGGCTTTATAATCGTTATCGCTAGTCTAGGAATCAATCAAAGATTTCCCATCACCTGATTAGAAACAATTTCTTTAAAAAATCCGGGCGTTAGCTTCGGCTAACTGCTCTTGCCAGCTATCAATTTTCTGAATTGAAGTTTCGGTTGAGAACTTTTGGCCAGCTAGTGGTCGACAGAAAAATTGCCATGGCTGACTGGCAAATTCAAATTGCAGCATCCAGGCATGTAAATATCCCCGATCTGTTGGTGTTGTGGGTGCTGATTGCTCGGTTTGTGGATAGTAGCGGTTGTCGCCCAGAATTGGTGCGCCGATGCTTTTCATCATCACCCGAAGTTGATGCGTTTTGCCAGTTTCCGGTTTCAGCAGATATAGCCGAGTGCCTTCGTCTATCGAGCTACTTTCAAAACGGGTAATTGCCGGGTTGTCTTGAGCGCGTAATAGCTTGTAATCACCACGACGACCCGCCGCCATGTCTCCTTTTACCAGTCCTTGTTTTTTCTTGGGCTTTTTATCAGAAATTGCTAGATAACATTTTTTAACTGTGCGCTCTGCAAAGCCTTTTGAAAGTGCGGCAGCAGCAGTTTTATTGCGGGCAAATAAAACGAGGCCAGAGGTCATTCGGTCTAACCGGTGTACTGGAAGCAAGGCTTCGTTAGTGAGTTGATTTACCAATTGGCACATGCCTGATACATCACCATCTTGATGGAATGACAGGTTGTGAGGCTTGTGAAATAGATAGAAATCGTCATGCTGAAAAATAAGCTGTGGCATATCTGGAAAAACTCTAATATTGAATGCTGCCAAGTATAACGATTTGAGTCTGGGCAGTCTCATGTCCTACGGGTTTTATAAATTTGATGCACATATGGGCAGTAAAAATAAAATGAGTATTTTTTAACAAATCGGTCAATTCAATCGATGCGTTTTGCGGCATAATCTGTCTCAGTTTCCAAAAATAATTCTAAGGAACCCACTATGA
Organism: Pelagibaculum spongiae; assembly: GCF_003097315.1. Classification (NCBI taxonomy): domain Bacteria; kingdom Pseudomonadati; phylum Pseudomonadota; class Gammaproteobacteria; order Oceanospirillales; genus Pelagibaculum; species Pelagibaculum spongiae. The sequence continues at coordinate 406,536 of NZ_QDDL01000002.1, read as the reverse complement.
CTGGCTTTGCAGAATATACCGAGTATGACGCTATCGGTCTTGCACAATTGATTGCCAAAAAGCAGATCACTGCAGCAGAATTGTTGAATGAAGCACGCGCTCGTGCTGCTCAGGTTAATCCGAAAATTAATGCCATTATTCGTGACTTGCCGGAGTTTGCTAGCCAGTCGTTAAATGCATTGCCGCAAACTAATCAAAGTAGTGTTTTTAGTGGCGTTCCTTTTCTGTTGAAAGATCTGTTGGCTCAACTGAAAGGCACCCCGATTACCAATGGTAGTAATGCATTAAAAAACTTTCAAAGTAGCCATAGCTCAGATCTAGTTAAGCGCTGGCAACAGGCTGGACTGATTATTTTCGGCAAAACCAATACCCCAGAAATGGGTTTGATGGGGATTACTGAGCCAAAGGCTTTTGGTGCTTGTCGTAATCCGTGGGATTTGTCATTAACCCCAGGTGGTTCTAGCGGCGGTTCTGCAGCGGCAGTTGCCAGTGGTATTTTACCGATGGCGTCGGGTGGTGATGGCGGTGGCTCGATTCGCATTCCTGCCAGTTGTTGTGGTTTATTTGGTTTTAAGCCGGGTCGAGGCTTGATTCCAACTGGTCCAGATTTTCGTCAAATCTGGGAGGGCGCAGCGGTCGAGCATGTGCTGACACGCTCGGTTCGAGATAGCGCAGCGATGTTAGATATTTCTGCTGCTAGCTGCGCTGGCGATGGTTGGCCTACTGCAATACGGCCTGATAGCTGGCGGGCAGCAATGGGAACGCCGCCAAAGCAGTTAAAGATAGGCTTTTCCGTTACATCGCCGATTGGCAGCCCGGTGGCTAAAGATTGTATTGATGCAGTGGAGCACACTGCAAAGTTGTTGCAAGCCCTCGGCCATCATGTCGAGTTAGTTGAGCCAGATATTAATGGTGATTTAATTCGTAATGGTTATTTGACGATGTATATGGGGCAAATGGCAGCAGAAGTGCGCAGATTAAGCCAGCAATTTAATTTGCCTGCCTCGCAGCTCGATTTAGAACCTACTACCAGAGCCCTAGCACGATTAGGTGAAACGGTAACTGCTGGTGAATATGTCACGGCAATTAATGGTTGGAATTTGTTGGGCCGAAAAATGGGCCAATTCCATCAAGAATATGATCTGTTATTAACCCCTACTTTGGGTGATGCTCCACAGCCGGTAGGCAGTTTATATCCGTCAAAGGCCGAAGAACTCTCGATGAAATTATTGGCAATTCCCGGTATTCCACGACTAGCAATTAAAGCTGGATTGCTAGAGCAGATGTCTTATGACGCGCTGAGCAAAGCACCTTTTACCCAGCTCTCTAATTTGACTGGTGCGCCAGCGATGTCAGTGCCTTTATATTGGAATCAAAATAATACGCCGATCGGTGTGCAATTGATGGCCGCTGTAAATAACGAAGGGTTGTTATTTAGTGTGGCGCATCAGCTAGAGCAGGCACAGCCTTGGTTTGATCAGGTTTCTCCGCTGTTTCAATCACATCAGTGTGCGCAGGTTCAGCAGTCGGTGGCGAGTTAATACTGAACCGTTTGGTTGAATTTTGATCAGTTGAAGTAAAGCCGATCTAGCTGTGTAAATACAGATAGTTAACCTGTCAGTGATCTTTTGCTGACAGGGCTATCCCCGAGTTATCCACAGCTTTGCTTGATAAGTCCTATGATCAATAATTGTCCTTATAAAGCATGCGCTAGTCCGTTGGTCAAAGACTTGCTTGTTAAGTGCTAGAGATCAAAACATCTCTTTGCTAGATTGGCTAAATCCCGCGTTGTTTTAGGTAAGCAAGCAGGGTTAGTGTAAATTAGCTGCTATCGAGTATTTTCAGTATTCGGCATTAGCTTTGTAACAGCAGAAAGCGCGTTTTTCTGCTGATTAGAATATTTTCACTAGACAATAATTAAATTTAGAAAGAGACATTGTTATGCAACTTAAAGCTGTAGATTTCACCTCAAAGAATGCTGAAAAAAATTTTGTTGAATCATTGAGAAATACGGGTTTTGGAGTACTAAAAAATCATCCGATTTCACAAGAGATAGTTGATGCGATTTACCAAAATTGGCAAGCATTTTTTGACAGTACTGCCAAGCATGATTTTGTGTATAACAAAGGCACTCAGGATGGTTTTTTTCCTGCAGAAGTTTCTGAAACGGCTAAAGGGCAGAGCGTTAAAGACATCAAGGAATACTTCCATTACTACGGCTGGGGCCAGTGCCCAGAGCATTTACGCCAGCAATTAGATACTTATTATCAGCAAACTTCTGCATTTGCTGCGACCTTACTTGGTTGGATCGAAAAACATTCTCCTGCGGAAGTTGCCAATTTATATGACGAGCCTTTGTCGGGAATGATTAAAGACAGTGATCAAATTTTGCTGCGAGTGTTACATTATCCACCGCTGATAGGTGATGAAGATGCCAGTGCTATTCGAGCAGCGGCCCATGAAGATATCAACCTGATTACCATTTTGCCTGCAGCAAACGAACCCGGCTTACAGGTAAAGAACAAAGAAGGTGGCTGGTTAGATGTACCCTGCGATTTTGGCAATTTAATTGTGAATATTGGCGACATGCTGCAAGAAGCATCTGGCGGTTATTTCCCTTCTACAACCCACAGAGTGATTAACCCGCAAGGTGCCAACCATAATCGCTCTAGAATTTCGTTACCGTTATTTTTGCATCCTCGTCCAGCGGTCAAGCTATCTGATCGGTATACCGCCGATGCTTATTTGAAAGAACGGCTACGAGAGTTGGGTGTAATTTAATTTCAGTTCCTTATGAATTTTGATTAACACGAATCAAAACGGTCAGCTTCAAGCTGGCCGTTTTTGTGTTTGATCACTTGAAGATGCTGCATCTGAAATTACTTTGGCTATATTGCTATTAACTTCAATTCAACAGACATTAACTATGCATGGAAGCAAGTTGACTGACATGGCGCTAGCCTGTTTGATTATGTTCTCACTAACAATCAACCTTGGATTGTCGTTCAGTGTTCACGCCCAAGCTGCTCCCGAGGCTTTGAGTCAGGCATATCCGGGTGATGCTAGCGCAGAAAACGATCAAGCGATTCTAGAACAAACTGCCCAAACTTTGAGAGAAAAGCAGAAAAATCAAGGTGTAGTTCAAAAGAAGAATGGGCCAATAACTGGTGGTGGCGTGATAGGTAATGTTTTGTTGTTTTTTATTTTAATGCTAACTGTGATGGTGTTTATAAAATTAATCAGTAATAAAAGAAAAAATCATTAATTTAGCAAGTTAAGCTTATTGTTTCTTAATGATAGTTTTTTATCTAAAATCTCTTGCATCTGAAGCAAGGCTAAACTGCCGTTAAATGTTCTTTGCGCACAGACTAAAAAAACAATTAATATTCAATGTGGCTAATAGCACAAATACAAAATCTAATGCCATCTTCCTGGATAAACTGAGCTAGCTTATCTATCAAGGCTCAAAATTTAACAATATTTCAGGAAATCGGTATGTTTCAGTTTTTTTCAAAAAACATCAGTACTACCAAGTTGTTAGTGCTGCTTTTAGCTGCAGCATCAACCCATAGCTATGCAATATCAGTTACTGCAGATCAAGTTATAGTCTTTGAAGATACGCCCGCAATTCTAGACGTGTTAGAGAATGATGTGCCACAAGCTGGCTCATCACTGATAACAGCAACTCTCTCTATTTTAGATGCACCGGGTAGTGGCTACGCTGCTATCGAGAATGGGAAGATCGTTTACCAAGCGAATCAAAATTTTAATGGCAATGATACGCTGACCTATCAAATTTCAGACTCAAGCGGGAATACTGGTAATGGTACAGTTCAGGTTACTGTAAATGCCGTCGATGACCCGGTTATTTTGACGGAATCATTGCCAGTATTCATTACACAGCAAAATGTTGAAGCAAGCTATATCCTTGCGGCAAATGATGCTGATGGAGAAAACCCGAGACCACTAATATTCCAAGCGATAGATGGTTTTTCTACTTCTTCAGTGTCTGGTTATGAGTTGACATTTACCAACAATTCAGTGGGTCGACATAGAGGAAATGTATTATTTCTGGACGGCTCTTTAGGGATTGGTAGGAATTATCCATTTTATGTAGATAGTCATGGCGCAGTAGCAGATCGAATTGCTATCCAAACTGTTCCAGCCTATGCAGCAAGCGGCCAACCTGTTCGCTTAAGTTATCAATATCCGCAAAGTGAATTGTACGGATCTACTAGCGTGACTACCCAGCAATTACAAATTACGCTTAAAGGTGATTTTAGTATCACTAGTATTGCAGGTGGTTGTCTCCCCGTTCTTCCTGATCACATTTGGCAACAGTCTGGTCAAGTAACTATTCGCTGTACGCCTGCCGAGACGCTTGGTTCAGATCCGGTAACGATCACAATAACACCTGCTTCAACGGGTCCGATTGAAAGCTCTCTGGTGATCCCAAATGTTTCAGGAGAAGCGCTTTCTAGTAACAATCAAAACCAAAAAATAATTCATGTGATTGCGGCTGCAGCACAGACTGCTTCGCAACAAATTACCCGAACAGCGGCATCGAGTATTGCTAGTGCGGATGCCGATGGGGATGGTGACCTAGATATTCTTGTGGCACCTGAAGGTTTCGGGCAAGCAACTTGGTATATCAATAATGGGCAGGGCATTTTGACGCAGGGAGAACCTCTGGCTGGCTATCAAAAAACTCAAAAAATTGTTGTTGGCGATCTGAATAATGATGATATTGCTGAAATATTATTGGTTGCTGATGATGGTGCTGTTCAACAATATCAGCGACAGAATAATCGCTATATTTTGCAAAGCTCAATTGCAGAGTGGGGCGTCGGGGTCGCAATATCGAATACGATTCGAAATGCTCAATTGGCTGATTTAAATAATGACAATTATCCTGAATTAGTAACCGCTGCAGGTTTTTTTGCTCGAGGGGTTATTTTCGAAAATCAGAACGGTGTATTGCAAGCAGCCTCATCGACCATAACTTCTCAACTAGATAGTTATTCAGTCGCCTTAGCTGATTTTAATAATGACAATCAAATTGACGCTGTTTTCCCACGTCGTTTTGATACGCCAGAAGTGTTGTTTAATAATGGAAATAGCAATGCTTTAACATCTTTGGCAGCAGAGCCTTTGACATTAAATGCATCGGGAATTGACCAGTTTGCAATTGCTGCAAATCTGAATGGTGATATTTATTCAGATCTAATTATTACAAGTGCCACTACTGATCCGATTCATGGGCTAGATTCTGATTCTGCTGATATTCATCAGTCTGGCCGCATTAATCTATTTACTAATGTCGGTGCTAACCCTTGGTTGGCCGCAACACCGAGTTTGATGATTGAAACTCAACCAATCACCGGTATTGAAATAGCAGATTTTGATACCGATACTGACAGCGATATAATCATTTCAACAACCGAAGATATGGCGTTTGTATTTACTAATAATTCTGGTTCTTTAGCATTTAGTGATTTCGCTTTTTTATTACCTGAAAAAAGCAAGTTCACCGTTGCAGATATCAATGCTGATGGGTATCCCGATATTATCGCAGCATCAACAGAAGCTGACGGTTTGTCTAGTTTTATCAATCCACAAGGAACACCGTTGCCTCTAAATCCTGATGAAAACACGCAGGTTGACGCACATACCAGTTCAGGTGGAGGAAATATGATGTTGCTATTTATTTTTATTTTTGGAGTCTTTGTTTGGTTTAAAATTTACCAACAGCGTTCACAGAAAGATTGATATTTTTAAAATAAGTTGGTTAAAAAGGCTTCTGTAGCAATACTGAAGCCTTTTTAATTGGATCTAATTTAAGCAAGTAAGTCTTGGATGGTTTGTTGATCAAGGCTGCCTGCCAAGCCTTTAGCGGCTAATTCACCGCCGGCCAGTACGCCTTCTGCCAGTTGCTGCTTTTGTTGTTGAAGTGCAACAATCCGTTCTTCTACTGTACCTTCGGTAATCAACTTATAAACAAACACCGGTTTGTCTTGGCCAATTCGATAGGCTCGGTCGGTGGCTTGTGCTTCTGCCGCTGGGTTCCACCATGGATCGTAATGAATTACCGTATCAGCGGCAATTAGGTTTAATCCTGTACCACCGGCTTTTAGGCTGATCAAGAATACTTCTGCTTCACCATTTTGGAATTTATCTACTTGGCCCTGTCGGTCACGGGTGGCACCGGTTAGTTTACACATGCGAATTTTGCGTGCTTCTAGTGCTTGTTCGATTAAATCAAGCATTGATGTGAACTGGGAAAACAGTAGAACTTTGCGTCCCTCCGCTAGCATTTCATCCAGCATTTCTAATAGCATGGTCATCTTGGCAGATTGGCTGGTAGTGACTGCAGCATTTTTTAATAATCTAGGGTCGCAGCAAACTTGGCGCAGTTTCATTAAGGCATCTAACACTTGAATTTTACTACGGCCTAAGCCAAGGCTTTGTAGCAATTCGCCTACTTGCTTTTCGGTACTGGCGCGTAATGCCGAATAGAGTTTCTGCTGTTCTGGCTCTAAAGGAACCGAGCGCAATATTTCTGTTTTTGGTGGAAGCTCTGTTGCTACCTGTTGCTTGGTACGACGCAGCATAAAAGGTGCAATTCGTTTAGTCAGAGCGTTGAATCGAACTTGATCGGCGGCTTTCTCGATCGGTTGACGATACAACTGATCAAACTGTGTTCTGGAATATAAAAAGCCAGGCATTAAGAAGTCGAATAAACTCCATAATTCACCTAAATGGTTTTCCATTGGAGTGCCGGTCAAACAAAGTTTATTTTTAATTCCTAATGATTTAATCGCTCGTGTCATTTGAGCGTCAGGGTTTCTAATGTTCTGTGCTTCATCAAGAATTAGCCAGCTAAATTGCTCTGCTGAGAAGCTATCGATATCGCGAGTAAGGGTGGCGTAGGTGGTGACAATGATTTGTTGAGATTTTAATTTTTGTCGTTGTTTTTCACGATTCGCGCCATGCCAGACTAACACTGATAAATCAGGACTAAATTTTTCAGCTTCTCGCTTCCAGTTTTGTAACAAACTGGCGGGTGCAACAATTAATGCAGGTTGCTTTAATCGTTTAGCCCAATGTTCTATGAGTAAGTGTGATAGGGTTTGTAAGGTTTTACCTAAGCCCATATCGTCAGCCAAAATAGCGCAAAACCCATTTTGTCGGATAAACTGTAGCCAGTTTAAACCTTGCTGCTGATAATCACGTAAATCTGCTAATAAACCTTTAGGTTTTTTGGTCGGCTGGATTTTTGTAAAATCTTTCAATTTGTTTGCTAAATCAAACATTGAATGATTTTCAGGTAAATCAATTGCCAGGTTATTTTGCTGCGCCAGATTTTGTAAATCGGCGAGTCGGCCCGCATCACGGGAATCCATCGAAAGCCGGTTGGTGGTCGAGTAGTCGCCATTTCGACTGTACAGCTCGACTAGCGTTGCGGCTAACGGCTCAACCATATCCAGTGCAATTTCTGCCAGATTGCCTTGCCCCATATCCAGCACAAGTGGTTGGCCGTTGACTTCTTCATTTTCAATCCATGACTGAATCGCTGGCAATAAATCTTGTTGTTGTCCATCTAACTCTGCAATTAATGCTAAATCAAAAGTGTTCGGAGCAGCGTCATCACCATCGAATAACTGAAATTGAATCCGGTCGATTTTCTTGCGCGATGCTTGCTGCTTAGAAAATAAGCGAGAATATTTTTCAGCTAATTGTGATTGCAGCATTTTTTCTAATGCTGGCTGATGGCTAGCTGGAACTGGCGGTAAATTAGTTAATAGCGCAATTAAATCACCTTCCAATTGTTCTGCTTCAGCTGAACCGGGTGCTGAGATCATTTCTCCGCAGGTTAAATTTTGCTGGTCGATATAAATCGGTGGTTCAGTCGGCAACACAAAACTAGCAGGTTTGTGCTCAGGAACTAGCGCGACTTTTCCCTGGGGGTTGGTTTGCCATGCCAGCTTGCCGATAATTGAGCCGCCTTGCTGTAAGCAGGGATTGAGCGGGTTTTCCAAATGTAACCGCTGGCTTAATAACATCAGCCGAATCAGCTCGCGGCCTTGATGGCCTGCGATGGTCATATTCTTATCGAGTAATAATGCACAGCGGGCAATTCGATAATCTAATGGCGTTGCCATATGGTTGGGTCGAGCAATAATCGAGCTTAAATCGAATGGACGTGGCTTGCCGAAGCCACCTGCTTTCATTCTTTTGGCGCTATAACATTTAAATTCTAGGCTGCGTCCGTTTCGGTCTCGCTGCTGGTGCAAGATATAAACAATTGATTCTGCGGTTCTGGGCTGGTTATCTAGCCCGCCATCTGGCTTACGTTGTTGAAGATTTTGCTTCCATAGCGCTACCCAATCAGGTTCGACTTCGCTCGGCCTAGCCTTAAGCTGCATGGTCGGTGCAGGCTTTTCTACGATGGCAGTTTCTGGTGTTGATGGCTCGGCTGCTGAGCTAGTCACTGGTGCTGGTTTGCTATCACCGGAAAAAGCGAGAATGGCCGCCACAATGTGCAGGCATTTAACCTCTATTGGGCAACTGCACTCTGCTTCAAAATGCCAGCCGTCTGGAACCTTGATAAAACGGATATCCTGTTCAAAAGTTTGTCCCTTCTCGACCACTTCCGACAGCATAAGCTGTTCTTCATCATCCCACTCATCTAGTTGAATTGTTAGATTAGGGGCTTCACGGCGAGCGTGATCTAACCGGGGCTTACCGGCGTAGCGAGTGAGGTCGGAATCAAGTATTGAAGGCTTCATAAACAGGTAATTGACTGGCTAAAGCAAAGGCAGCAGAGTAGCAGAAATCAATGAGATCGTCGTGGGTCTGTTTTATCTTCTAATAATGGTTTGGCGGGCCGTATAGTTAGAAATCTGTTGAAATTTTTAGTGTTAAAATTTCTTTAGTCAGATAAGTCGATTACAAATTTATTTATTTTAGATTAAAAAATTTAATTACATTTTGTCATAGTGCGCATATTGTGAATATCCGCTTTGGCTTTTTTCTGGTTTTAAGCCGGGTAGCGCAGAACCAGTTATTTGTAAGTTTTCAGGTGCATTTATATTCTTCATGGAAATCAATCTTCGGCCATTTAAATCTTTAATGATTTGTTGGCGTAATGGCGATAATAATCGATCCATTGATCCATCTTGCAATGCTCGCTGCATGCCTAGTGCGACACGTTTAGCTAGTTCAGGTTTTTCTTGGCTGACATAAAAATAAATGGGCATAGGCAGATAAAGCATAATTTTAGGGTCGGCAATCACCTGCGATGTATGGGTTATATCTACTTTTGTAGTCATAGCTGGAACAATGGCAGGGCTGACAACTAAATCTACTCTTTGTAGCTCAACCATTGATTTGAGTGAAGCACCAGCAGAAACTCGCCGCACTTTTAGCCCATTTCTGACCAATAAATCGCCGAGTAATTTTCCACAACCACTTTGCATGGCGGTAGTTTTTAAACGTAATTGTTCAGCACGATCCACCCACGACAGAGAAGGACCAATGTTGTTGCGATAGATTTTTTGATAGCCAGAGAGCCCTTGAAATACCGGGATAGGAATCGGGATGCTACTAGCAGGCCATTGGTCTGCAGCTGGAGCTGCCTGAATATCTAGCTTGTCACTAAATTGCAGCTCAAGCATTGCCCGAGACAAAGGTAAGGAAACCCGGGTGTATTGGATGTTAGGTTCGCCGTATTCACTGATGCTTTTTTCCAGTGCCAGTCGTAATATTTTTTCAGCAGTATCGCTATACCAACAAGCAGCATCGCTTGGATTGTTGATCATGATGGGTTGGCCAGCAATGGCAGGTTGAGGTGACAGCAGAACCCCAAGCGACATGCCGAAAAATAAGCCAACAACAGCGAAATTTTTTAGTTTCATTATTGTTATTCTTTTAATTATTATTTTTGTATCGCTACAAAAGTACTCAATAGCAACTGATCAAGCTGGAATTACTGCTGTCTGACGTCATGAGCACATCAGATTTAATACCGCTCAAGCAATATTCGTATAAAACACACTGAGTAGCGACTTTTAAAACTAGTCGCCACTTCTTAATCGAGCAAGCTTAATTCTACTGATTTTTAGAATTTACATTTTACTTGGTAGATTGCTCAATCAGCCAGCTTCCATTCAGCTGGAATTCGTTCCGCTGGCCATATATCAACTTCGCCGCTTTCTTGGTCAAAAACGATACCAGCAAGGCCAGTTTGTAGCTGGTGTTCAATTTGCTGTACTTTTTGCATAAGTGACCATTCTTGCATACCATAATCTGTCCCGTTGCGCGTGACAAATTCTTCTAGCATTCTGGATAAATTTTCCTTTGGAATCTGTGACAAAGGTATCTGAATCATGATTTTTCAGCTTCTACCGATTGGATAATATTTGAAAGAGAAGTATCCCAGCCTTGATTAAACCAATCTTCGATAAGCTGGCGGGCTACTGCTATGGTGGGCGGCAATTTTAATTCACCGCTGTTTAATTGATCGACGATTTCTTGGCGGGTGAACCAGCGAGCTTCTGCTAATTCCTGATCATGCAAAGTAATATCCCTGCTAACCGGTGTAGCGGTAAAGGCGAGCATCAAAGAATTAGGAAATGGCCAAGGTTGAGAAGAATGATAAATCGGATCGATGATTTTTATTCCAGATTCTTCCATCACCTCTCTAGCAACCGCTTGCTCTAGACTTTCTGCTGGCTCTACATAACCTGCTAAGGTCGAAAACCTACCTGCTTGCCATTGTTCTTGTCTACCAAGTAAGCAACTGGTTTGATCATGCACCAACATAATTACCGATGGATCAATTCTGGGATAGGTTTTGTGTTGGCAGTCCAAATTGCTACAGAGGATTTCATGGCCACCGGCTTCAAGCGTTGTTTTGTTGCCGCAACAGCCACAAAATTGATGCCGTCTGTGCCAATGTAAAAGCGTGGACGCCATTGCCAGCAAACTGCCCTGGCGTTCGCTGCTGACCATAGCTAGCTCTCTGGGATAACACCACTCTCCCGGTAGTTTTTCCAGTTCACTGTCGCTTAGGTCTAAATGTGAAATGTCTAACGCAAACTCTGCAATTTCCCCTTTGCTCAGCGCGCCTTCTTGGCAGCAGTCTGTTTCAGAGCTACAAGGAACGGTGCCTAGAAATACCCAGCTATCTAAATGCTTAAGTAATTTAGCTACTTGCTGATGAAAGCAGGCAACCAAACCTTTTTCAGGTATGCCGAGCCATTGTTCACCGTGGCATAAATAGAAGAGGCTTTTCTCATCGAGTAATTTTTTGACCAGCCATTGCTGGTTATGGCGTTTCTCTCCAGTACGATCGAGTGAAACACGAGAAAAAAAATTGGCTTGGTTCATCGTGAATCTATCCCCTGAAATGGGCTGCACTTGCTATGCAACAGCAAAAGATAGGTCTGTTATATCAGAATTTTTATCTAAAGACTGAACCAGAAAATATCTATGAACATTGCATGGTAGAAAAAGAAGTCGCTTGGATTACTTTTGTTTCGAGCGAACCATTATTTGATCGCCATGCCCGCCGCATAGCCGCTACTCCAGGCCCATTGAAAATTGAACCCACCAAGGTGACCGGTGACATCGAGTACTTCACCAACCACGTATAATCCGGGAGCTTTTTTGCTTTGCATGGTTTTTGAAGAGAAGCCGTCGGTATCGACACCACCAATGGTGACTTCTGCGGTGCGGTAGCCCTCGGTGCCAGTAGGCGTTAATTCCCAGCTTTGCAGGCAATCAATTAATTGCTGTTGTAGCTGCTTTTTCATTTGCCCTAGTGGCCCATCGCTGATTTTCCACAGCGGCATTAATGCTTCGACTAATCGCTTGGGAAATTGCTTGGCCAGTTGAGTGGAGATCATCCGGTTAGGGTGGGTTTCTCTGGCATTCATTAGCCAATCGGCAGCATTTTCGTCTGGTAATAAATCAATGGAAATACTATCTCCTTTGTTCCAATAGTTAGATATCTGCAGTACTGAAGGGCCACTAATACCTTTATGGGTAAATAGCAGAGCTTCTGAAAAGCTTTTTTTATTGCAGCTAATCGCTACTGGCAAGCTAATGCCGGCCAAGATTTTTAATGGGCCGTTGGAAACTTCTTGCAGAATAAAGGGAACCAGTGCCGGGCGCAGTGGAATAACTTTATGGCCGTATTGGCGGAAAATACGATGGCCGATATCAGTTGAATCCATGCTGGGGACAGTTAAACCGCCGGTAGCAATTACCACCGATTTTGCATTTAGCTGACCTTGGTTGGTATCAAGTACAAAAGGTTGCTGGCCGGAGACATTTTCTAGCGTGCAGTTTTTGAGCAGTTCAACACCGCTTTTATCACAACGGTCTAGCAATAGTTTGACGATATCTGCTGCGGTATCGTCGCAAAACAATTGGCCATGCTCGCGTTCGTGCCAATTGATTCCTGCTTCAATCACTAACGCTTGAAAATCCCATTGATTAAATTGTGATAATGCAGATTTAACAAAGTGTGGGTTAGAGCAGAGGAAATTTTCATGGGTGGTATACAAGTTAGTAAAATTACAACGCCCCCCGCCGGACATTAATATTTTTCGGCCAGGTTTTTTTGATTGTTCAATCATTAAAACTTTTTTGCCGCGTTCTGCTGCTGTAGCAGCACACATCATACCTGCTGCGCCTGCGCCAATTACTATCACATCGTACATCTGTTTTTTATTGACCATTATTTATTCACTAATAACTAAAACTTTAATCTTTTAAAATCAAGCGAGATATTGCAGCATCAAGCCACAGAAAATAACACCGCCAAGCCAGCTATTATTCAAAAATGCTCGAAAGCAGTCAGCGGGTTCACAATGACGGGTTAGCCATTGTTGCCATAGCACCATGGTGCTGGCAAGCAATAGGCTGCTGTTGTAATAAATGCCGTATCCTTCCAACCAGCCAAGTAACCAAAAACCAGCAAGGGTTAATGCTTGTAAAATACCCACAATTAACCGGTCATAATTACCAAAGAGGATCGCAGTAGATTTAATGCCAATTTTTAAATCGTCAGGGCGATCGACCATGGCATATTGAGTGTCGTAGGCAATGGTCCAGATAAGATTTAACACAAAGACTAACCAAGCAATCATTGGAACGGTGGCGGTTTCTGCAGCAAAGGCCATAGGAACACTCCAACTAAAAGCAATGCCAAGGCCAAGCTGTGGCAAGTTGGTGTAGCGTTTTAAAAATGGATAAACCGTGGCAAAAACAGCACCAGCAAAAGCCATAATGATGGTTAGCGTATTTTGAGTAAATACTAAAATTAATGCCAACAATCCAAGCAGACCGAATAAAACTAAGGCCTCAGTACCAGTCACTCTACCACTAGCAAGTGGTCGGTTTTTGGTCCGTTCGACATGGCCGTCTACTTTTCTGTCGGCGTAATCATTAATTACGCAACCCGCTGAGCGCATCAGAAATACGCCTGCAATAAATACCGCAACTACTGAGGCTTTTGGCATTCCATTACCGGCAATCCACAGTGCCCACAGAGTTGGCCATAATAAAAGTAAACTGCCAACTGGCCGATCTAAACGCATTAACTGACCATACGCAATAATTCGCTTTGCAAGCACTTTTGTTAAATCTCCTGGATATACATCGATAAATAAATCGATTTACGCCTGGTTTTTTAATAACTCAGGTAGAAAAAATTCACTGACAAGTAATGGCTGATTGTTTAATTTAAATACCGAGCGGCGCCCCCAAAGCTCTGAAGGCCATAAGTCAATTGGTGCAGCTGAGCATGCTTGCCAAAATTGTTTGTGCCGTGAATCGCACCGAGTCACTGATAGAGGGCCGCGTATTACCGAGTGATCTGAAAATAATTTTTCACCTAAAGGTCGACTCCCCAATCTGGTTAAAAAACGGCCAGGGCCGCGAAAAGTTGCATCTGGAATAATGCTTCTGGCGTATACCAAAGGCTTTTCTCCATCACATAGAAGTACTTCTCGAACCATAGCCCGCTTTCGCGGTGGAATATCAAGAATTTGCCGCTCATCTTGTAGTATGCCCTGCCAGGCCTGGCTGAGCAGAATTACCTTAAAACCACAGGCAGAATAAGCTTGTAGTCTCCGGGTTAATGACCCTTTATCCAGCAACCAGCTTCGTAATGGAGCAGGGAGTTGCTGCTGGCTCCAGCAACCTGCAGTTCGCCAGTCAGCAGGGCTGTGCCCAAGGTGCAGCGAAGGGCAATTCAGCGTCACAAATTTTCTCAATCAGATAAGGTTTGGCGATTATAACACCGCGCCTGAGCTTTTCCTGCGATCCGAAAGAGATATAGTTGGGCGATTGCGTGTTAATAGCCTTTGTGAAGTTGTGATTCGGTGGGCAAATTTTTATCTGCTAATGCAGTTTTAAAATTGCGACTGAACGGAGATCAGGTAAGTTTTTCCTGATAGATTTTATTGTGATGTCCCTAGAGGTTTTCATGCTGCAAAAACTGCTGACTTTCTTAATGCTAATTGCTTTGGCGCTTCCTGTCACGGCTCAACAATCGGGTACTGATCAGATTGATTATGTTGAATTGACCGAACCGTTTACCACTAACTACATGGGTGGTGATGGCAGACTGCATTTCCTGCAGATTCAGGTAACGCTGATGACTCGAGGAGAAATTGCCAGACAAACGGTATATGACAACAAACCATTAGTTCGAAATCAGTTGGCGTTCTTTCTCTTTGGTCAGAGTGAAGACGTACTAAGGCAATCCGGCAGCAAGGAAATTTTGCGTAAGCAAGCGTTGGCAGAAGTTCGACAGCTGCTTACAAAAGAAACTGGATTAGCTTACGGAGTAGAAGAAATTCTATTTACTCGATTTATTATTCAATAATTTGCGATCAATATGTTTGGCTAACTTTCTAGTTGATTCGCTCTAAAGCCCAATCTCATGCCCGTTTTTAAAAAATCGGGGGTGCTATAACAAAAAATATTGATGCTCTCATCAGAATATTCATTTGAGAGGTCAGGATTTATAACTAAACTGACATCAGGAGCTCCCCGGGGATGGCCAGACACCGGAGAGAGAAGCAAAACGGGACCGGAATCAAAATGATAAAGTTGCAATTCAAGCAGCAAGAATACTGGCTGGAGAAGTTTCTCAGCTTTTGTCATCAGCGTAAGTATCCAAACAAGACCAATATTATCTGCCCAGGAGATTCAGCCGACACCTTGTTTTATGTGGTAGAAGGCTCAGTGGCAGTAGTGTTGGAGGATGATGATGGCAATGAACTTATTCTTACTTATATCAATGCAGGTGAGTACATAGGTGAAACAGGTGTTTTCATTGAAAATGAAGAGCGCAATGTCACTGTTCGAACTCGTAGTCCATGTGTGATCGCATCCATCAGTTACAAGCATTTACATAATTTGTTGGAAGGGCAGTTGTTAGCTGAGCAGAAAGATATGTTGCTCTACCTAGGTGCTCAAGTTAGTAAGCGATTAACCCATGCTAGTAGAAAAGTTGGGCGATTGGCGTTTTTAGATATTGCCGGTCAAATTGCACGTACTTTGCTCGATTTATGTAAAGAACCCGATGCAATGACACACCCCGATGGGATGCAAATTTCAATTACCCGTCAAGAGTTGGGCAAGATTGTTGGCTGTACTCGTGAAACAGCTGGCCGAATGCTCAAGGCACTGGAACAAGAAGGTTTGATTTCAGTAAAGGGCAAGACGATCGTGGTTTTCGGTACTCGTTAACCGCATTGTCCTGTAAATAAAAAAACGCCGCGGCTTCTAATGAAGTCGCGGCGTTTTTTTATTCTGCAAGGTTTGTTGCTGAGTGCGGTCATCCCGTATTGAGAGGAAGGGACTCAGCTTAACTTCCCTATCTCTGGGTTCAGCCATTCTCGACTTTGGCTCCTGATTCGCTTTACTGAGTGCATCCATGCACTTTCTAGCGGGAATGACGATTTACCCAAATAACTTGCACAGAACACAATTATTTTTTTACTTACTGGCTTTGAGAAACCATATGCTCGATAGCCGCTAGAATCTCGTCATCTGAACAATCAGCGCAGGTGCCGCGAGGCGGCATGGCATTGATACCGTTAATCGCATTGGTTGTCAGGGTCTCAAGCCCTTTCTCAATGCGCGGAGCCCATGCTGCAACATCACCTAATTTAGGTGCACCCGCTACGCCTGTGCCGTGACAGGCAAAGCAACTTGCGTTATAGACAGCATCACCAGAACGAGCGGCTGCGGGGGCTGCAACTACAGGTGCTGCTGGCTCACTTTCGCCTGCAATGTAGACTTCTCCCACAGGCTTGATTCGAGCATTGATAGCTTCTTCAGACATATCACGATAGTTATCGGCAAATGCCGCAGTCGAAATAGCAAGGGAACCGGCAAGGATATACAGCAGTCTGGCTTTCATCACGCTACCTTTTAATGACTTGGCACACGGCCTGGTCTTTGAGTGAATCAGTAAGTTGCGACGCGGATCTCCCCCGTTCGCAGACCTTTTCGTTTGACAGGCGTCAAGTTTGAGGGGTGCGAGTATAACCATTAAAAAGCTGGGCTTGAATATGTTAGCGGTAAATATCTTTTAGGTAAGGGTCTGCTCACTGGACAGAACAGGGCAGGATCAGTATTATCAGCGCCCGCGTACTGCTGTACGCGCTTGCACCCGTAGCTCAGCTGGATAGAGTATCGGCCTCCGAAGCCGAGGGTCGCGCGTTCGAATCGCGCCGGGTGCACCATATTCTAAAATCGCTTTACCTTTTCGAGGTAGAGCGATTTTTTTTTGCTAATCTTCCAGCAAATCAATCGGTACTGACAGCCCTACCTTGATCGGTTCGATCACTACGTTAGTTTGAAAGCCTCTAATATTGGTGTCGCCAAAGAAGGCTTCTTGGGTGAAGGCTTCCTAACCAGCCATATTTGCTGCAGTAACAATTAGAATAAAAGCTGATCTGCCAGCGACGCAATAACATCACTGTACACAGGCATTAGCTTTCATTTCTTTTTTGAAGCAATCAATCAAATCTGCCCACTCTCGCTCTAGAGTGACCTGAGCAATGAAGGTCACTTCGTGACCAATCATCTTTCGATTGATAGCCGAGACATCCGCCGTAATTGCTTTTTGATCACGTAGTCGCTTAATTCGCCATTGAACCGAGGCTGGAGATAAGTTGATTTGATTTGAAGTTGTCCGGTTGGATTGCTGCATTATCTGCAAGATCTTTCGATCAAAGTTACCAAGCTGAGCGTGTTTGGGCATTCACTGAACCTCAATTTGGGGCATTAGTCGAGTGTGATACAGGGTTAATGATAAAACATGGCTTTGAGCAGTTTGTCGTTGTTGTTTGCAAATCTGCAATAATGCTTTTCAGGTGTGGATCAGCGAATCTATGAACAATTGTCACTACACAGCGTATAATTCCGCTTCTGCTTGTAGGAGTGCTTATGACCGTTGCTGTTTCTGGTTCTGCCAACCAGACCGAAATTAACCAGGATGATATTGCTGCATTATCAATTTCTGGATTACATAAAACCTATTCCAATGGCTTTGTTGCTTTGCGAGGGCTAGACCTTGTAGTACGCCAAGGGGATTTCTTTGCTTTGCTGGGACCTAATGGTGCGGGTAAATCGACCACGATTGGTATTACTAGCTCGCTGGTAAATAAAAGTGCTGGTAGCGTTTCAATCTTTGGACATAGCATCGATAGCGAATTGTCCAAAGCAAAAAAATGCCTCGGTTTAGTGCCTCAGGAATTTAACTTCAATCAGTTTGAAAAAGTGATCGATATCGTCACTAACCAGGCTGGTTATTATGGGTTACCACGAAAAAAAGCACTAAAAAACGCTGAAAAATATTTACGTCAACTGGGTTTGTGGGAAAAGCGCGATGATATTTCTAGAGCATTATCCGGTGGTATGAAACGCCGCTTGATGATTGCTAGAGCTTTAGTTCATGAACCAAAGCTATTGATACTCGATGAGCCAACAGCAGGTGTCGATATTGAATTGCGCCGTTCGATGTGGAGCTTTCTTGAGAGTATTAATGCTCAAGGTGTCACAATTATTTTGACCACTCATTACTTAGAAGAAGCAGAATCTCTCTGTCGCAATATTGCGATTATCGACAAGGGTGAAATTATTGAAAACACTTCAATGAGAACACTGCTTTCGAAATTAAATAGTGAAGTATTTTTACTCGACTGCAAGTCGCCGCTGCCTAATAACTTTGAATTAAAAGGCTTTAATTGGTCTGAAGTAGATCATGGCATTGAAGTTGAGATTCAAAAGCAAGACGGATTGAATCCACTGTTTGAGCAATTGAATCGTGCTGGTGTCGAAATTTTAAGTATGCGTAACAAGGCAAATCGATTGGAAGAATTATTTGTACGATTGGTAGAGAAGGGCGTAGATAACACGGTGGGGCTAGATGCTGAGCAATATGCTGCAGAATCATTGCCGGTTACTTCTGATAATGGTTCTGGTAAAGGGCAGGAAGTAATCTGATGAATGCTAAAGATAATTTAACTGCATTTTTAACCTTGTTACGCAAGGAAATTGATCGAATTACAAGGATATGGCCACAAACCTTGTTGCCGCCAGTGATTACCATGAGTCTGTATTTTGTCATTTTTGGCAATTTGATAGGCAGCAGAATTGGTCAAATGGATGGTTTTTCATATATCGAATATATTGTGCCTGGTTTGATTATGATGTCGGTAGTAACCAACTCATATGCCAATGTGGTGTCGTCATTTTTTGGTGCCAAGTTTGGTAAACATATTGAAGAGTTGATTGTCTCTCCTATGCCAGCCTACTTAATTTTATTGGGCTATATGGCCGGTGGTTGCTTTCGAGGTTTGTTGGTTGGTTTGATTGTAACCGGCGTATCAATGTTTTTTACCGACCTGCAAGTGCATAATCTGGGGATTACATTTTCGGTGTTATTGCTGACATCGATGTTGTTTTCATTAGGTGGCTTTGTAAATGCCACCTTTGCTAACAAATTTGATGATATATCGATTGTTCCGACCTTCATTTTGACGCCACTAACCTACTTGGGTGGCGTGTTCTATTCGATTAAGATGCTGCCGGATTTTTGGCAAACCGTATCGCACTTCAATCCAATGTTATATATCGTCAATGCATTTCGATTTGGCATTTTAGGGGTAAGTGATATTAATGCTTATCTGGCTTTGTCATTAATTGCGCTTCTGACGGTATTAATGTTTTGCTTGTGTTTATGGATGCTGAATCGTGGGATTGGTATTCGAAGCTAGTTTTAGTGCTTTGATTGATGCTCAACTTAGACAGCGGCGCTTTTAGCGTTAACACTTAGGGAAATGTTACGGCTCATGGAGGAGCCATGTCGTTGTCCCGCCAGTTAACGCTGTTATTTACCATGCTCTTGGCACTATGTTTGGTAATCGGTGGCGTATTAAATTTTCGCTTGGAACGTACCCTTCTTCAGCAGCAAGCCTATCAAAGAGACCACCAGGCATTAGAGTGGTTAAATGGTTATCTAAATCATCGCTCTGATCCCGTCGCGATGCTCCCTCGGTTAGTTGATATCAGCGAACCTATGTTAACCGGCAGCCGTGTTCGCCTTTATCAGGCAGATAGCACGGTCTTAGCAGAGGTTGATCTTCGTCCCGGCGTTGGCCAGTTAGAATGGTGGTGGGACTACCTAGGATTGCCACAAATTAGCCAGCAGCTCTTACTTTCTTCGGGTGAAACGCTGGAGCTTTTATTTGAGCCCGTGGCGGAAAGAGCAGAGTTATGGCGATTATTGAGATGGCAGCTAATTAGTTTTTTGGTGCTATGGATTGGTGGCAGTGTGCTAGCAGGATTGCTGCTATACCGATCGCTAAAAGCATTAAGAATGGTTGCGGCACAAGCTGCTGCTATTGCTGATCGTGACTTTACTCCATGTAGTGACATGCCAAACAACATTGACCTTAAACAAATTGTACGTGCGATGAATATGCTGGCTCAGAAAGTACGCAAGATGCTTTCTGAAGAAGTGCGAATGACAGAGAAACTGCGCGAGCTAGCTTATCGAGATGTACTCACTGGTTTAGGTAATGTTAATTTTTGGGAAAGTCGATTATCTGCCGTGATTGGTTCACAAGAAACCATCGATGGTGGCTGTGTTTTATTGATTCAATTAGACCAGTTAGCAACCTACAACCAAACCCATGGCCGGGAAGCAGGCGATCAGTTATTGATTGCACTTGCTGACCAGATTTCAGAGTCAGTTAAGCCACAAGAACGTTCAGTGACTGCACGTTTAGGTGGCTCAGAATTTGCCATATTACTGGTCGATATTAGTGCGGATGATGCAGCAAAAACTGCTGAAAGAATTATTCGAAATAGTTCGATTATTGAACCTAAAGAAGGGTTTGATATTCAGGAAATATTGCATATAGGCTTAGCCTGGTTCAATCAAGGTGCTGATGAAACGCAAATCATGTCTGAAGCCGACATGGCAATGCGAGCTGCCCAACTAAAAGGTATTTCCGGCTGGTTTAGTTACGATGCCAAAACACTGGATTCCAGTCTAGTTCAAGGTAGTAGTCAATGGAGAAGTGCACTACTTCGAGTGCTGGAACAGAAAAACTTGCAGATTGTGGCTCAACCAGTAATTGCTGCTAATAAACAAAGCGTTTTGCATTATGAAGTTTTTGCGCGAATGCCATTGGTATTAGAGGATGGCAGCGAAAAGCTGGCATCTGCAGCAGTATTTATGCCGATGGCAGTTCGAATGGGGTTGGTATCAGAAGTAGATCGATTGATTATAAGCCAATTGCTACAAACACTGGAGCAGGTTCATTGGGATAAAAGTATTCCAATTGTAGTTAATATTTCTGGGCAAACCTTGGCAGATCGTTGCTTTGTTGATTGGCTGAAGCGACAGTTGCAGCGTAGAGTGAATATGCCGCGTATTCTTCTTGAATTGACAGAATATGCTGCGGGACATTTTATTGAAGAGCTTAGAGAGACTGAACGGCAAATAGATTCTGCAATGGTTGGTTTTTCGTTGGATCATTTTGGTCAAGGTTTTACACCATTTGGCTACTTAAACAGTATTCAAGTCGATTACTTAAAACTGGATAGTAGCTATATAAAAGATATTCAGAGTAATCGAGATAACCAGTTTTTTATCCAGGCCTTGGTAGATATTGCCCAAGGGCTCGGCGTTACGCTTATTGGTGAACGAGTAGAAACTGAAACCGAATGGAGAACATTAAAGAATATCGGTGTGGGTGGTGGACAAGGGTATTTGTTTGCCAAACCAAAGCCGCTAACCGAGTGCATTGAACGTTCGATTAGCGATTTTGATCAGACTTCAACTTCGCAATAATGAGTTTTCGTATTACTAAAAGAAAACCCAAGGATTCATTGTTTTGCCAACGGCGTATAAATATAGCCAGCAAGCGACGGCGCAACCTGCAACAATCATTCCCGGTTTACCAGAAATTTTCTTGCGCATTAAAATGGCAGCAAGTGCAATGAACAATATCAGGGCAATCAGCTTTGCAGTGACCCAATCGTTTACGAAGGGATATTGTTTAAAGATGAAAAATAAGAAAATCGCTGATAATAACACTAGTCCATTATTTAGCATGGGTAGTTTGATCATTAGCGAGTTGTCTAGCCAAGCGGGTTTCTTGTTGGCAATCAGAGTTGCAGATAATAAGAAAAACAATGCGAGTACAACGGTAACAAGATGGAAGCTAAGCATGATGTTCTGCATTTGAAATCTGCCTTTGTTGTTAGTTTGCCGTATTATATCCATGAATATAATGCGGTGAAAGAACTGATTGTTGGTGCAAAAGGGGTAGGTGGCTATTAATATCAATGTTTAATAATCGTTAATCTAGCTAATCGGATATGCTGCTGAAGGTTCGTTTATTGATGTATTTGTGTTAAGTTTTATTTAATTATTACAAAAATAATGAATTCGCATTGAAGAAACCTAGCTTTCTCTTTATTGCAGCATTGCTGTGGCTTCCACTGGTTGTTTGTGCTGAAGAATATGTGCAAGCGCAAGACCCCGTAGCAGTAATTGCGCACCCATCTACTCAAGTTATTCAGCTATCCCTTCCGGCTGCTCGTTCTCTTTTTGGATTGCAGCGAAGTCATTGGCCGAATGGTTTGCCAGTTAAATTGGCTATGTTGAATTATCGTAGCCAGATGCACTCAGATTTTAGTAAGCGATTGCTGCGGTTGTATCCTCAGCAGCTGAAATTTTTACAAGACCGGCAGCTACTTTCTGGCAGTCGTTTACCACCTTTAAAACTGGTTTCTCCGCAAGAATTGTTGAAGTTTGTCAGCGAAACGCCTGGTGCACTTGGGTATGCGCGTTATCAGGATCTTAAGCGAACTGAATTGAATGTGCTGGTATTAAGTCTCGATTTCGCCGGCCTACCTGAGGATTGATGATTAGCTAATGCCAATTTTTAGTCTCAAATGGAAGGCCTTAATTATTACTGGTGTTTTGATGCTCTGTTTGGCATCGGTGCTGGGGTATCACCACAATCAGCGGTTGTCAGAGCAAGTACATAGCAGCCAAAGACAAAAGCTAATTGCTAGCTGGCGACAAGCTGAGCGAATTTTTAAAGCACCGGCAAATGATTTTCAACAGCTTGCCCCGCTAGTCGCCAAAATTGATGGCCTCTCCAATTTATTAGGCAAAGATGTTTCTGCGGCAAATGATGTATTGCAGAATAACTGGATGGATCTACAGCTTCATATGGGGCTGAGTTGGTTATCTGTCTATGACCGGAAAAACCAGCTGCTCGCATGGACCGGAGAAAGCCATTCTATGGCTAACCAGCAATTGGAAAAAATACTCAATCAAGCGGCTGAAAGCGAATCGGTAGTGAGTCGGATTGCTTGTCAGGCCAGTTGTTTTCGTTATGGAGCCATACCACTTTTATTGCCTGATGGTCGGCAAATTGTCATGTTATTAGGTTCGCCATTAACGTCGATGGTGTTGGAATTACAGCAAACACTCAGTGAAGATTTAGTGCTGCTAGTAGATGACACTGCAGCAACTGGTCGAGAACTCTCTAGCTGGAAAGCGTCAGTAATTGGCTTGACCCACCAGCATCACACCCTGCCATTATTGTTGGAAGTCAGTCATCAATGGCCGCAAGCATCTAATTTGGATAAAGGCAGCTATTACTGGAAAGATAATCGTACCTATAACATCCACCGTTTCCCGCTGCCTGGCTTTGAAAAAGGTGAAGGCTGGTTGTTGCTCATCGACGATGTCACTGAACAATTTGGTCGCTTAAAGCAAAACTTGCTAGTGAGTCTGTTAACAGTTCTTGCTGCGGGATCTATTTCACTTATTTTGTTGGTTTTGCTGTTATGGCGGCCTTTAGCCAGAATTTCGGAAATATCGCTACTGATTACCGATTTAACTAAAGGAAAAACCGAACTGCTAGATCGAGTCACTGAAAGTCGAGCCAATCAAGGGGCTTTTAAAGATGAATCAGATCTATTGTTAGGTGCTGCCAACGAGTTGACTAATCGAATGAATCTGTTGCATGGCCGGTTGTATCGGCATGTTTCCAGAGCTTCCAAGCAAAGGCAAAGATTCAAGCGACAAAAACGTTTTATTAACGGGATATTGGACTCAGCACCTTTCGCGATACTGGCGCAAGATGCTTCAGGGCGAATTATCCAAGCGAATCATTTTGTTGAGCGACTATCAGGATTGTCGAGCAAAGAGATTGAAGGGCGCTTGTTTATTGAATTAATGGCTCAGCCAGATTCAATGTTGCCAGGTAAATTACAACGCTTATTACGAGACCAAAGTAGCCAATATGAACATGAATGTCAGGTAATACATCCTCAATTGGGTAACCGTTTAATCTCTTGGCAACATGTTCGGTTGTCCTGGGCGATGGCGGATGGTGCTCAGTTATTATCAATTGGCCGCGATGTTACCGAAAGCAAACAAGCTCGCGAAGAAATTGCCTGGTTAGCCAGTCACGATAGTTTAACGGGCTTAATGAATCGGCGGCGTTTTGAAGAAGAGTTAGAGCGATGTTTAGCAATCGCACTGCGTTATAACCATATTGGCGCTTTACTGGTTTTTGATTTAGACCAGTTTAAGGAAATTAATGATAGTTGCGGTCATCACACAGGTGATTTGTTGCTGCGTCAGGTTGCAGATTTATTAAAGAGTAAATCGAAAAAAAGTGATTTAATTGCTCGTCTCGGTGGCGATGAATTTGCTTTAGTTATTCAAGAAACAACAATCGCTGCCGCTGGGCAAACTGCAGAAGAAATACTTAAAGGCATCGAGCAGATTGAAGCGGGGCCTCAATTGAGAGTGTCTTGTAGCCTTGGTGTTGTGATGTTTCCTCAGCATGGGGAAACGGTGCAAGATTTAATGTCGCATGCTGATATTGCAATGTATCAGGCTAAGCATAATGGGCGAGGTCGCTGGCATTTATTTGACCACCGTGAGCAGGGCCGTGAACAAATTCAACAAAGAATGTTTTGGAAAGAAAAACTACATAATGCGATGGAACAAAATCGGATCATGTTGTATTTCCAACCGATACTGCCGTTGGCTAGTCATTTGCCTTTGCATTACGAAGCACTCATGCGAGTTAAAGATGAAAATGGGCAAATTCTTCCTCCGGGGCCTTTAATTATTGCTGCAGAGCAAAGTGGCCTGATCAGTAAACTGGATCATTATATGTTAAAGCTAGCGCTAGATTGGCTAGGAAAATATGATGAGCCGAAACGGCTTGCGCTTAATTTATCTGCGCATTCAATTCAAGACCCTGAATTACTGCCGTTGTTAAAAAAAGAAATGGCACGGTTATCGATAAATCCTTCGCGTTTAATTTTTGAATTAACAGAAACTGCTGCAGTAGCTAATATCGAATCTGCAAGAGAAATGATGGAAGCGATCAACGCGCTTGGTTGTCAGTTCGCGCTAGATGACTTCGGAGTTGGTTTTTCTTCATTTTATTACTTCAAGCAGCTTCCACTAGATTATGTAAAAATTGATGGGGCATTTATTCGCCAGCTCACATCAAGTCGAGAAGATCAGGCTTTGGTAAGAGCGTTGGTGGAAGTGGCCAGAGGTTTCGGCAAGAAAACAGTCGCTGAATATGTTGAAGATAAAGCAACATTAGAGTTGCTTCGACAGATTGGAGTAGATTATGTGCAGGGCTATTATATCGGTAGGCCTCAGCCAACACCTATATGCCGATATAGTCTTCAATCGTTAATTGCAGATGACGCTAATATTGCATAAAAAAACCCGCTAATTAGCGGGTTTTTATTTTAACATGAAATATTTACGAATTGGTCGCAGCGAATTGTTGCCGTTGTAAAATAATCATGTCGACCAAAATATTACCGGTTTCTTTTAAGTAAGGATCTCGGTCATCATCTTTATCAATGTCATCAATAGTTTTTAGTGTTTTCAAACCTAAAGCAGAGCGTCGAGTATTTTCTAACTCAAGCTGGAAGTCGGTACGAGAATCACTTTCAGTCTGCCGCTGGCTTTCATTTAGTGATAATACTTTCCGATTACGCTGTTTGTGATCATATTCTATGAAGTTAACTACATACTGAAAATCTGGGTCGTCATTGACTCGAGATTCATGTTTTTTATTTAGCAGGCTATATAAAGGCTTCAGTGGAGGCTGTTTTATATAATATAAATGATTAATTCTATCCCAAGGCAGTGCGTAAGGCAGAGAGCTTTCACCGACTTCAGTTTTATCAAACAATGATGGGAAAGCTATGTCAGGTAAAACGCCTCGGTGCTGAGTGCTATCACCAGAGATACGATAGAACTTTGCATTGGTGAGTTTTAACCGACCCAAAGTACCGCTCTTTAATGGTTCAAGCCGTTGAACGGTGCCCTTGCCAAATGTTTGGCCACCAATAATCAAGCCGCGATTGTAATCTTGAATCGCACCGGCAAATATTTCAGAAGCAGAAGCACTTAACCGATTAACTAATACTGCCATGCCATTGCGCCAAGCGATTTCATTGCGATCGTTATCTTGTAGCTGTTCCACGCGACCATTTTCGGTTTTGATTTGAACGGTCGGGCCTTTAGGGATAAACAAACCGGTAAGACTGTTGGCTTCGTTTAGTGATCCGCCGCCGTTATTTCGAAGATCAACAATTAAACCATCAACCTTTTCTTTCTTTAGTTCGTTGAGTAGACGGCGAACATCGCGGGTGGTGCTTCGGTAGTTTGGGTCACCCTTTCTATAAGCTTCAAAATCGTGATAAAAGGTGGGAACGTCGATCACGCCAATTTTGTATTGCTGATTATCATCGCCAGTGACGGTGATAATTTTTTTCTTGGCTATCTGGTCTGCGAGTTCAACTTTTTTACGCGTAATATTAATTTGCTTGGGAGGCTGGGTAGTATCACTGCCAGTAACTTGTAGGCTAACAATGGTATTTCGCTTGCCACGAATTAACTGAACAACGTCATCCAATCTCCAGCCAATTACGTCGATTAATTTACCGTCGTTACCTTGGCCGACAGCAATGATTTTATCGCCTGGCTTTAATTCACCGGCTTTATCTGCAGGACCGCCAGTAACTAGCCGGATAACCTTAGTGAATTCGTTGTCTTTTTGAAGAACGGCACCAATGCCTTCCAGCGATCGACTCATGCTGATGTCGAATTGCTCTGATTGCCGTGGTGACATATAGCTGGTGTGGGGATCGACACTTTGAGTAACGGCATTGATAAAAGTGCCGAAGACGTCGTCGCTTCGATATTGTTTGTTATTTTTTAATTGATTTTTATAGCGCTTGGTTAATAGCTCTGGAATTTCACTATTTTTCTTTCCAGATAGCTTCAAGCTCAAAATGTCATTTTTAATCAGCTTGCGCCAGATATCTTGCAGTTCAGATTTATTGGCAACCCATGGGGCTTCTGATCGGTCGATGACTAAAGATTCATCTTTTTTGAAATCGATTTTATCGAACTGGTTTTCTAATAGATCAATCGAAAAAATCAGTCTTTCAGCAACGCGTCTGCGATAACGGTTAAATATTTCAAAGGCGGGTTCGAGCTTTCCTCGACTGAGCTGATTATCTAGCTCGCTTCTCCAGGCTGACAATTGCTTGATGTCATTCTGATGAAAGTACGAACGGCTGCCATCGAGTGATTTGATGTAAGCGTCGAATGCTTGCTGAGAAAGTTTGTCATCAAGATCAAAATTTACAAAATGATTGCGACGTAATAGCTGGAGCACTTCCCGGCTGGACTGAGAATAGCGCTGGTTTGGCTTTAAATCGCTGACCCAGTCATCGATATCAAGCGGCTTGGCCTGGCTTAATACAGGCAAGCTGGAAAAGATTACAGCTGCGAGGAGCAGAGAGCGTTTTATCATAGAAAGGGTTCCTGAGCTTCAGAGCCTGAGTTACAGGATAGCAAGGCTGGATGAAACTGTAAGACTGCATGCCGGGCAAAGAATTCAATCTTGCCCGGCAGTCGCTGGCTGTCAAGCCTGATTCTGGTATTCAAGGGCAACTGATACGGAATCAGCAAACCTGAGAGCATGAGGCTTTTCAACTTCAACTCGGGCGCTGGTGATACCAGGATTGTCCTGAACCTGATCAAGAATACTCTGGCATAGCTTTTCCAGCAGCATAAAGCGACCATCTTCTACCAGTGTAATCACCTGTTTACTAATGGTTCGATAATTGACCGCATCGGTTACGTCATCGCTAAAACGAGCATCATTCTTCGGGTAACAAAATTCAATATTAATAACTACATCTTGCCGGTTTTTTTGTTCGGCTTCATTGAATCCAATATAAGTACGCAGTCGCAAATTTTGAATTTTAACCCTGATCATTATTATTTTACCGGTTAGTTAGTTTTAAGAACTCCGAGCGGGTGCGTGGGTCGGTTCTGAATAATCCGGTCATCATAGATGTAGTCATGGATGAGTTCTGTTTTTCAACGCCACGCATCATCATGCACATGTGTTTAGCTTCGACTATGACACCAACGCCCCTGGCACCAGTCACTGACATAATGCTGTCAGCAATTTGTTTGGTTAACTGTTCTTGAATTTGCAGGCGACGGGCAAACATGTCAACGATTCGAGCAATCTTGGAAAGACCAATTACTTTACCCGTGGGTATATAGGCAACATGAGCCTTGCCAATGAATGGTAATAGGTGGTGTTCACACATCGAATAGAGTTCGATATCTCTGACAATTACCATTTCATCATTGTCAGATTCGAAAATAGCACCATTTACCACTTCATCCAGTGATTGATCATAACCCTTGGTTAAATACTTAAAGGCCTTTGCAGCACGCTGGGGAGTATCCTTTAATCCATCGCGAGTTGTATCTTCTCCAATGGCTGAAAGGATTTTCAGGTAGTGATCAGCAATTTGGTCGGTCATTTCTAATTCCTTAAGCAGAAGGGTCTAAGCGGTGTTCTTTTGCGCCAAGACTAACATAAAGCACCGCAACAGGAACTTTTGGCCAGTTTAAGATGGGCTAAAAGGTGGCTTGCGACATTGACCATTGTGTTTGCCAGTCATTGCACCCTGTTTGTGATAAATATCATAAATTTTAAAGTCATCTCGGTTGTCTTTTTATTGAAGGTTATTATTTAACCTGTTGTTATTTATGATTTTTTGTGTGCTAGCTGAATGATCTGTACTACCTTGCTGGAAAGTTTCTAAATTATGACAGCTTGTTGTAATCCAGTTCTTTGCTAAATTCATCAATAGCGGTTGGCAGGACGCTAGCCGTCAGGGAAGAAATAGTAAGTCTGAGTGCAGGAAGCATAAACACAGGAAGTGTTTCGCATGAAGCGACTGGTTTACTAGGTACAGGATGTACTATCAAGGAAGAACAGGAAGACCATAGGCGCAGGAAGCGCTAACAGCAGGATGCTTGGGACAGGATGTTCTTGGACAAATCGGCAGGATGCCGCAGCACAGGATGTGCACATTGGCCAGAAGCAGTATCTGCAGGATGCAGAACTTTTAAACAAAGTGCCCAAGGATGGGCTAGCTGCAATTTAAGTTCGAAGTAATCTAATCAAGCCGCACTGCGGCTTTTTTATTGCTTATTTTTCAATGGCTTCTTCGTTGATCGGTGTTTTAACACCGAATGACGGCAAACATAAAAAAAAATGGTCAGACAGAGTCATTTTGCTTGCAGCACTTCTATGCTTTCGGTGATTAGGGACATCTTTTTGCCGTCACGGAGGAAGGCTGATGTTGCAGGTTATTCTAAAATTATCCAGATCTACCGCTGCAAGTTTTCTACTGACAGCGTTGCTGATTTCGGCAGTAATGGCAGATGATACTGAAGTTTTTACTCAAAGTAGCTCTTCGGTAAATCCTAATGTATTAATTATTCTGGACACATCAAAATCCATGACTGAAACGGTTGTTACCGATTCATTGATGAGATCCCGCTTAAATATACTTAAAGACGCACTTGATACCATCTTGGATGCATCTGCTGACGTTAATATGGGGATAATGCGCTTTACCAATCCTGGTGGGGCTATATTGTTTCCGGTGGCAGATGTTGATGCGCTGGCTTGTGATATAGAAGGGAATTGTGGTGGTGGGTCTGGTGGCCAACTTGTTACAACGCCTATTCAGACCGGTGCTGACGACACTGAAGCATTTATAATCGCATCAAATTTCGCATCGAGTTCTTCAACAACATTAGCTCGAGCTCCTGGGCTTACGCAATATGAGCGGCAAATTGGTCTGGTTTTCAGAAATGTTGCGGTTCCTCAGGGAGCTACAATCAATGCAGCAGAGCTAGTTTTTCATGCTGGCACATCAACAACAACCAGCGTAGAAACTACTTACCAAATTCGTATTGAGCAAGATCCAACGCCTGATGATCTTCCTGATGGTTCGCAGGGAGGTACAGCAATGGCTACGCGCTGGGCATCAGGGTCAGGCCCTGATTGGTCTGTGCCGTCAACAGAAGAATGGTCTACTACACAAGCGGTCACGTCACCCTCAATTACCACCAATATTCAGTCGTTAATTAATGATTCGGGTTGGTGTGGTGGAAATGATATTGCGGTATTTATAAAAATTGATGCGGGATCAGATTTAAGAGAATTGATTTCATTTAACGCGAATGATGCTTTTGAGCCTAGCTTGGATATAACCTATGACCGATCTGGGGCTACGGGTTGCCAGGAAATTGAAAGGGTCTTTTATGGTGTAAATGAACCTGATGACGCTGAAGAATATGTTAGCTCTTCTAATGCATCCGAAGCTAATGGTTATGTTCATTCTTCAGATGGCAGCTTGAATACACCCAGAGATGAAGGTAGAAACACAAATTCGATATTGGGCTTTAGATTTCAAAATGTAACAATTCCCCAGGGTACTGATATTGTATCCAGTGATTTAAGGTTGGTGACCAGTTTTGATGCTTTGCCAGTTGATGAGCAGGCGATTGATCCAAACTATGGAATTGAATGCGTTATTATTGATCCTTCTGCATGCCCCTCTAAAGGTACTTCAGCTGCATCGGTAATAATTAAGGGGGAAAATACCGATAATTCAGCAGGATTTATTAATGCATCCATAGCCACTATTTCTAACCGTTCAACAACGAGTAGTAGCGTGACCTGGGATCTTCCTAACCAAACAGTAGGTGGTGAAAGTCATGTAAGTCCTGATTTAGAGAGTGTCGTTGAAGCGGTTGTTTCTCGATCTGGCTGGGCAAGTGGAAACAGTTTATCCTTGATATTATCTCCAAATGTTACAACAGGAAATCGTATTTACAGTTCGGTAAGCGCTGCAGTAAGGCCTAGATTAACTGTACGTTTTAAAGGAACGAATGATCCTGAAACGACAACAGTTCGACAAAGATTAAAACAAATTGTTAGTAATATTAATTCAGATAATTTAAATGAAGGCACACCAATTGTTGAAACGTTTTATGAAGCGCAGCAATATTGGTCTGGTGGCCCTGTAGGTTTTGGTAAAACGCGTAATAGTGAGACTGAAGAAGGAACACCTGCAATAGCAGATGAGAAACGCTTCTTCCGGGTGTCGCATCCTGCGTCATATACTGGCGGTACATTAACCCAGCCTGCAGGCTGCTCTGCAGATGATTTAAATAATATTGCTTGTGCTAATGAATTAATTTCTGGAAGTCCAGCGTACATTTCACCTATCGCACATCAATGCCAGCAAAGCTATAACGTTTTAATTACCGATGGAGCACCAACAGGGATAAATAATAGCCAAGCTGATATACAGGCCTTGGTTGGCGGGGGTAATGCTTGTACCGGATCTGGTGGTGGTGTATGTGGCAGCCAATTGCTTTCGTATATGGCAACAACTGACCAATCATCTAGCGAAACTGGTATGCAGGTTGTTCGAACTTTTACCGTTGGGTTTGATTTTAGCAGTACTTATTTAAGTGGTTTAGCTGCAGCTGGATTAGGTTCTTATTTTGCTGAATCAGAAGCGGATGCATTAGTTGATGTATTTGAACAGATCATCGGTGGAGTTGCTACTACTGGCGCAGCATTTGCCGGCGCAGGTATTTCAGTTAATCAATTTAGTCGCCTTTCTCATAATGAAGATTTGTACTTCAGTTTATTCCGCCCGGATGACCGCCCTCAATGGCTAGGAAATTTAAAAAAATATCGAGTTGATTCAGCTACTGGTGAGATAGCGGATGCTAATGGCAATGAAGCAATGGATGCATCGACAGGTTTTTTCAGAGCGACCAGTAAAAGTTATTGGAGCGATAGCGTTGATGGCAATGAAGTAACTTTAGGCGGTGCAAGTGGTGAGTTATCACTAACTGGAAGGAAGGTTTACTCTAGGATTTCTAGCGATGCTCTTTCTGATGCTAGTAATACTATTTCTGAAAATAATTCGACGATTACTATCGCAGCATTAGGAGCAGATGACGCTGCGGATAGATCAGATATTCTTCGCTGGGCTAGAGGTATTGATGTTAATGATGCTGATAGTGACACGTCTACTAGCGATATCAGGCCTTATATAGGTGCACCGTTGCATGGCGAGCCAGTCGTAATTAGTTATGGTGAAAATGACGAATCAATTTTTGTCGGAACTAATGATGGTTTATTGCATGCATTTGATGCAGACGACGGTACCGAGCATTTTTCATATTTACCTAATGGATTACTCTCTAAATTAAAAATATTAAAAGAAAACCAGATAGGAGATTCTATTCCATACGGTGTAGATGGTCAGATTACTAGTTGGGTTGTAGATGGAAATAATAATGGAGTAATTTCCGGGGCAGCTGATAGGGCTTATTTATATTTCGGGTTACGGCGTGGTGGTAATGACTACTACGCACTGGATGTGACTAATAGATCTGCTCCTGCTCATATGTGGCGGATTTCAGGCGGCGTTGGTGATTATACTGAAATAGGACAGAGTTGGTCGCAGCCGATTATTACCAAAATCCTTATTGGTACAGAAACTAAAGATGTATTAATTTTTGGCGCGGGTTACGACACTTCTCAAGATACTGCGACAACTAAGTCAGCTGATGGTCAAGGGCGTGCAATTTATATTGTGGATGCTGAAACTGGAGATAAGCTTTGGGCTGGTGGTTCTGCTAGTGCGGCTGGTATGACGCAAACGTTCACTGGAATGGATTATTCTATACCATCTAAATTATCAGTGTTAGACACTTCTGCTGATGGTTTAGCTGACCGAATTTATTTTGGTGATATGGGGGGGCAGGTTTGGCGGTTTGATATTAAAAATGGCCAGCCAGCGTCAACGTTGGTAACGGGTCATATAATGGCAAGTGTATCGGGCACTACAGCAGCAAATAACCGTAGATTCTTTTATGCGCCAGATGTTTCTTTGAACAATAATCGATTAACACTTTCGATCGGTTCTGGTTGGAGAAGCCATCCTTTGGATGATGTGGTAAATGACCGGTTATATATTATTCGCGATAATAATGTTTCTAATATTCCTTCAACATATCCGGCAACTTTAACTGAATCTACTCTGTATGATGCAACAGATAATTTGATCGGAAAAGGAACAGAAAGCAGCAGTGCAAACTTAAATGCTGCCACTACAAAAGGTTTTTATATTCAGCTTGAAGACGATGGGGAGAAGGCGCTGTCACAAGCAAGAACTGTCAATAACCAAGTATTATTTACTACCTATGAACCATCTGCCTCAGCAATTAGTTGCTCTGCTGGAAGTGGTACATCAAGAATCTATGCCTTTAGTGTTGATACCGGGGCGCCAGTTATCGATGTAGATGGAGATCTATCTATCGCACCGGATACTGATGATCG
Source organism: Pelagibaculum spongiae (assembly GCF_003097315.1). Classification (NCBI taxonomy): domain Bacteria; kingdom Pseudomonadati; phylum Pseudomonadota; class Gammaproteobacteria; order Oceanospirillales; genus Pelagibaculum; species Pelagibaculum spongiae. The sequence continues at coordinate 373,177 of NZ_QDDL01000002.1, read as the reverse complement.
TCGGCTGTCGTTAGCTAGTCAAGTAATCCCTCCGGCGCCGACTGTCTTGTTTCCTGATGGGGGTGACCCTGTAGTGCTTGTCGGTGGTGAGAAAGTACTTGATGATCTTGATTTTGGACCTCTTGGCCAGAGAACCTTCTGGATTGAAGGAGAATAAGCGTGGAGCAGAAAACAGTAAGTGGGATGCTTGGCAACAGATCCCGTCGCTCAAAAGGATTCACTTTAGTTGAGCTAATGATTGTGATTGCAATTGTTGGAATTTTGGCCGCAATTGCTTATCCATCATATAATCGCCAAGTTATGCAGACACGCAGAACTGATGCAATAACTGGAATTAATGAAGCGGCTCAGTTTTTGCAGCGTTGCTACTCTGATTATTATGCGTTTAATCACGCAAATTGTACCGGTTTTTTCCCGTATGATTCTGCTGAAAAGCTGTATAGAGTTACGGTTAATGCAACAGCTACAGCTTATACTCTGACGGCAACCCCCCAAGGGACGCAAACAAGCGATACGATATGTGCCAATTTTACCTTGAATCAGGCACGAACTCGAGGGATCAGTGGTACAGGTTCAGTTGCAGAGTGCTGGTAATAGCACTCTGCAGTTTTTATGCTTCAGCTAGGCTCCCTGTCTTATAGAGCATCCAGTCATCGACAAGCGCTTGCCACTCCTCACGATCCATTTCCATAGCTTCATCCCTATCTGATATTTCCAGGAATATTAAAAACCCCCTAGAAGGGCTTCTAGACAGTTTTTTGATATTAACTTCAATACCCGGCATGACTTCGCTTAAATATATGCCCGTAGCGGGATAAGCAGTTTTATTCATCACATTTCCCTGTGAATAGTTTTTTTTATGGGGTCAGAAAAAAATATCTTTACAAATTGATCCGTTTGTTTCTGCACCGCCGCCAGTTGTCTGAATAACGCACTGTAGCGACTTAAACCGTGAAAAGTTCTCCATTTATTGGCTATCTATTTCACTAGCCTTTTCTAATATTTGCATTAGCAGGTTATTTTTTGTTGCATTGTTACGCTAGGAAGCAGACCTATGAAACAAATGCGGGGATTTACGCTGACAGAAATTATGATGACGATTGCTGTGCTAGGTATCTTAGCCGTATGGGCAGTCCCATCTTTTAGAAACATCATACTGAATAATTCATTAATTTCATATAGCAATGAATTATCGGGAAGCTTGATGTTTGCTCGCTCCGAAGCAGTGACTCGAAGGAAAGATGTCACATTGTGTGCTTCAGCTAACGGCAGTACATGTAATGCAGCTAACCAATGGAATAGAGGTTGGATTATTTTTATTGATGAGAATGGCGATGGCGCACGAGCAACAGCCCCGGCAAATGGAGAAACTTTACTCCACACTGGCGATGAACCAGACGCCACTTTGACGATTCAGGGTGCTGGCTTTGCAAATGATTATATTAGCTATGATCAGCGAGGTCGTTTAAAAGGGCTTGATACTGGTTCGCTAGTGATTTGTGACCCTCGAGGTGCCAATTTCGCCAGAGCAGTAAATATAACTGCTAGCGGTCGAGCTGAATCTGCCAGAGATACCGACAATAATGGAATTGTAAATAATATGGGGGATGTAACATGTCCTTTATAAATAAAAAACATTCCGGTTTTTCGCTTCTTGAGGTGCTAATTTCATTATTTATAATGGTAATTGGTTTGTTGGGAATGGCGCAATTGCAATTAATTTCATTGCAAACAGGGCACGGTGCTTATCAGCGATCCCAAGCTGCAATTTTAGCTGTGGAATTAGCAGAACGCATGAGAGGAAATAGTGATGGTGTGGTGGGTGGAAGTTACCGGGCTGACAGTTGGGATGATTGGCTAAGTACGCCATGTGCTGTAGATAGCGATTGTTCGTCAGCAGAAGATATAGCCGCAAATGATTTATTCCATTGGAGGAGTCATGTTATTGCAGGCTTGCCGGGTGCAATAGGTTCGATCCATTTAGTGAATGGGATCAATGTGGTCAGATTGCAGTGGACTGAACAGGTACTCCAAGATCGATCATCTTCAAATTCAGACGATGCCAACAATGATGGTGCCGAGCTTCATGAATATAGTTTGCCGGTTATTCCATAGCGCCATAGGATTATTGGGATGAAATTAAATAGCTTTAAACAGATTCAATCAGGATTAACGCTTGTAGAGCTTTTGATCGCGGTAACTTTAAGCTTGTTGTTATTAGCTGGAGCTGGTCAGATTTTTTTTGGTGCAAATCCAACCTATCGCAAAAGTAATGAAGAAATTAGGCTGCAAGACAGTGGGAGGTTTTCAGTTGAAGCCATATCAAGAGATGTGCGTTTAGCGGGCTATCAGGGCTGTGCTGATCCAAATTTAATTGAGCCAAATAGAATGTCCAATGTAGCGGATACAGTTAATCCTTTTGATGAAGCAGTTAGAGCTTTTCGGGTTGATAGCACAGGAGATTGGTCCCCAAGTAGGCCTACAGATTTAAACAGTTTGGTATCTGCAAATGCGCCGCGAAATAATAGCGATGTGATTAGCATTCAAAGAGCATCTGCACGCTTTAGCCAATTGGCCATTGATATGGTATCTGCAACAGGAGTTGTCACGCTAGCTAACAATAACTTGGGGTTAGTTGCTAATGATATTGTCATAATTTCTGATTGTGAAACAGTGGATATTTTTGAAATTGGCTCTGTAACAGTAACTACAGCACCTCAGGTAGAAGTTACGTTTACTACAAATTCAGCAACTCCAGATAGAAACAATTTTAGTAAAATTTATACTAATAATGCTCGTGTCATGCAGTTAATTAGCCGGACTTACTATACAAAAAACAATGGAAAAACAAACCGCTCGGGTTATGCGGGATATTCTCTGTATCAACATGAGTCTGGAGATACTTCCGAGTTATCTGAAGGTGTTGAATTTTTAAGGGTAGGCTTATCAGAAAGAATCGCTGGAGGGGGGTTAAAAGTATTGACTGATGACCTTTCATCTGCTGATTTAGGTAATGTTGTTGGTGTGCAAATTGCAATGTTGGTTCAAACGGCAGAGCGATCCCGTAACCGGCAAGACGGAAACTCATATGATTTGTTAGGAAGTAGTTTTAGCCCAACAGATTATCAATCTGAAGATTTAAGAAGTAGGCGAATTTTTCAAACAGTTTTATCTATTCGCAACCGGGAGAATAGAGGATGAAGTGGGGTTTAATTAAATCAAACCAATCGGGCATTGTTTTAGTAGTTTGCCTGATATGGTTATTAGTTTTAACAATTCTAGGTGTCTCTTCGGTTAGAACATCCAACCTAGAAGGAAAAGTAGCCTCTAATACCCTTAGTCTTCAAAGTAGTTTAAATATTGCAGAGAGTGCTGCGTCGCTAGCGTTAGCGAGTATTGAAAGTTCGCCTAATCAATTGTCTGGGCTTATCAGTGGTATTGATGTTTCTAAAGACGTAACACCATCAATAAACCTAAGTAGTGCATCAATTACTGAATGGACTTCATCTTCAGCTGCATCAGCAGCTACTGATGTTGATGTGTCCTATGTTGGTGAAGGTATTCCTGAGGGATACTCTTTGGGCGTCAATGGCGGGTTTAAATTACATCGTTTCGAAATTGTCAGCAGAGGTGCAATTGAGACCGGAGCTGATGATACAGTGGTCGCTGAAACAACCGTTACTCAAGGTTTAGCGAGACTTGGTTTTTAATTTTTTAAAATAAAAACCAGTATCGTAGCATTAAGGAAATCATGAAAAAAACATTAATCATTTTCTTATCAATTTTGCTCCCTCTAAATTTACTTGCTGATGATAGCGAAATTTATTTTTCTGGAAATCCCGACCCTTCACAGGGTGTGTTGATGTTTAGTATAGATAATTCCATTTCACTAAATGGTCGTGTTAAATGCGAAGACCAATATTTGTTAAGGTGCCCAACTAGAAGGGACGTACTTAGCGAGTCAGTTCGGAACCTTGTTGATGATATCAAAGGCGTTACGGTAGCCTTTACTGGATTTCATGGTGGACGATATCCGAAAGGTGCGGTGGTGTTTCCACGCGCACGCGTTGGAGAGCGCTACTGTGATGAAGTAGAGTGTGATGTTGTTATACGCAGAGAAGTAGTTAAAGGTGACTCTGATGCTGTTGAGAGTTCTACCGGAGATGTTTCTATTTCCAGTAAGTTAATGGGAGGAGAAGGTGAGCATTACGTAGGTATTCACTTTTCTAACTTTCAGGCGCCTCAATCGACGCTTGTAAATTCTGGTGAATTGTCTTTCGAACTTCAGCCAGGAAACTATTCAATTGACATTCAGATTCAAGACTCAAAAAGTACCGATGCTATACAAGAAACGCATCGAAATATTAGTAATCGGTGGAATGATGAGCAGCCTACATTAAGCTTTTCTGGTGTTGCAGAGCAAGCAGAAGATAAATATTTCAATGTTCATAATTTAATCCAAAACCATTTAAATAGAAATGACTGGTGTGCAGGGCAAGCGCTTACAGTTTTGGTAAAAATAAACACAGGAAGCATTGCTTCTTTTGAAAATAATCAGTCGACGCCACCAAGGTTCGAAATCAAACTTGATCGAAGTGTGGCAGGGACTTGCCCCAAAACAGCATACCGAAGTTATGGTGAAGATTTAGTGGAAAAGGTTTTTTCTGACGAGGTAGATAACTATATTTATCATGGCTCATCTAGGGGTACATATACGGTAGATGCCGCGTTGGAAGCATTTTTTTACCTTACGGGACGAAGTGTCGAGTATGGGCGATTTCGCTCAGATTTTCTGGCAAATCAAACGCTAAACAGAATTTCTCACACTGATTCTTATGTGGGAGGGGATTTAACGAGAAATGCTGCTTGTGATGATGCTCACTTGAGTAACTCAGCGTGTATACCTGAGAAAATTAGTGGACGCGCTGTTTATAAAGCGGCATCTATAGGCCAATGCTCGAAAGTCAGGGCTGTTGTTGTAACGGATGGCGAACTTTACTCAGGGGTTTACGATTTTCCTAGTTATATTCCGGGTGCTGCTTCCTGCACTGGTTCATTTGGGCAAAGAGCTGCGTGTCAGTTAAGAGCGCTCACAACATATATGGGTAGTGTTGATCAGTTTCCTCGTATTCCTGGTGATCAGTTTATACCGACAGATATTATTGGCTTAGATATAGAAACAACTGCGATGAGACAAGTAGCAGAGGCTGGTGGTGGCAATTTCTACTTTGCCCAATCTGTTGCTGGTTTGACTGCGGCTTTTGATAGTATTTCTAATCAGCTATTAATTGATGATAGTAATGTTGCTTTTAACGTACAGGTCAATGCTTACAATCAATTGACTACTGACGATAATATTTACTTTGCTCTCTTTCAGCCCGCTCTTGGTTCAAGATGGCAGGGTAATATTAAAAAGTATCAATATAAAAATAACAATATTGTTGGTCAGAATAATGCCTTAGCTGTTGGTATTAATGGCTATAACGTCTCGGCAAAAGATTTTTGGGCATCAGGTAGTGCTTCGTCAAGTACGTTGTCAGGCGGAGCAACAAGTAACTTTACTAAAGACAGAAAGGTTTTTGTTGACCTTGACCCATCGCAGCCATTAAACCATGCATCAAATAGTATTAAGGCGGATAACAAAAACCTTACTGCTGATTTATTAGGTGTGAGTAGTCGTTTGCGAGAAAAGCAAATTGATTGGATTTTAGGTAAAGATACAGAAGATTATGATCAGGATAAAGATGTAGAAGAACTTCATCAAACTATGGGGGGCATCGTCCATAGTAATCTGGTCGTTGCCAATTATGGAGCAAATATTCAAAACGCAAAACCAATTCTATTTTCGGCAACAAGCGACGGTTTTTTGCATGCGTTTAACGCGGTAACTGGCCAAGAAGAATATGTATTTATACCAAAAGAACTTTTACCTCAGGTAAATACTGTTCGTGAAAATCAAGAGAGCGACGAAAGGCCACATGGAATCGATGGCCAATTAACTACATGGTATTCTGATCTAGATGGCAATGGATATTTCAATAAGGGTGACGCTAGTGATTTATATCTATTGTTTGGATTAAGGCGCTCCGGTGAAACCTATTATGCTTTAGATATTAGCACGCACGGACAGCCCAGTCTGCATTGGAAATTTTCTCCAAAAGAATCAGGGCTTGGTTATTTCGGTCAAAGCTGGTCAAAACCACAAGTTTTAAACATTAAAATTAATAATGAAGATAGATCTTTGGTTTTGGTTTCAGGTGGCTATGACCCTGCCAATGATACTGTGCTAACTACTGAAAAATCAAAAGGTGCGGGGTTAGCTTTGATTGATATTAAATCAGGTAACGTTGTTTGGAGTGCAGGTGGATATGGTGTAGGGGCGTTGTCAGAATTTGATCAAATGAAATATAGTATTCCTGCTACACCACGAGTTCTTGACTTAAATTCAGATGGTTTTATTGATCGATTTTATGTTGGAGATTTAGGTGGCCAGCTATGGCGATTTGATATTCATAATGGGCAAACTGTTGGAAGCTTAATTACAGGAGGAGTGATCGCCGCTGTTGCTGACCCAGATACAAAACATCAGAGGCGTCGTTTTTTCTCAACACCAGATGTATCAATAGAGGCTGGTGGTCAAATGATTAATATTGCTATTGGCAGTGGTTGGGCTTCTCATCCTTTGGATCAAGATGTTAATGATAAGTTTTACCTGATTAGAGATGATATATCTCCTAAATCAGCTTCGTATACACAAGTAATTGAATCTGATTTATATGATGCGACAAGTAAAATAGCACTTTCTAGTAACATCGGTAATGTAAATCTCAATAAAGCGAAGAATAATGGCTGGTATCTGGGGTTTAGTAATTCCGGTGAAAAAGTAGTTGGTGAATCATTAACTGCTGATGGTAATGTTATTTTTGGTACTTATATTCCTTCTGTTGATGCTGAAAATGCTTGTAGCAGTGTTGCTCTTGGTAGTGCTAAAACTTACTTGGTTAGTACAAGCTTTGCGAATCCAATTTATGATATTAATGATGATAATATTGTGGATTTATCTGATAGATTTCAACAGCTTCAATCATCATTGCTACCAAGCCAGCCACAGCTTTTACTTCCAGGGAAGGGTGAGCCTCAATTGTATCTTGGGACAGAAAAAATATTCGACGATATTGAATTTTCTCCGAATGCGGTGAATAGAACGTTTCATAGTGATTCTTTCGGAAACTAAATGAACTGGCTGTGACAAAACATCTCTCTGTTTTATATAAGAAGTCAGTTATGCAGGGTGGTATTTCTATGTGATTTAGATTAATGAGGTTGGTATGCGTTTTTTTGTAATTATTATTTTATTATTTTTTTCATCGTTAGCTTTTTCTGATGATAGTGAAATTTATTTTTCTCAAGTGGATAATGGTGGTCAGAAAAATTCATTAATCATGACACTTGATAACTCAGCATCGCTTCGGGAAAATAGAATCCCACTTCTTAATAGTATCAACCGGTTAATTGATAGCTTGTCAGGCATTCGTGTTGGAATGGTTGGATTTTATGGCGGTGGCTTCAGTTCTTTGGCTGTAGGGTTCCCTGTGGCTGATATCGATGACTCATATTGTAATGCTGTTGGTTGTTCGATTGTTGTTCGTCGCGAAGTAGCTTCAAATGATCATGATGGGTATGAAAACTCTTTTTCACAGGTTTTAACTCAATCATCTTCATTGGGTAGTGGCACAGAAAGTTATACTTTGCTTAGATTTCCTCAGTTTAATGCGCCATCAGAGATAGAAGCAGATCAAGCTGATTTAAATTTAATCGCAACTAATTCAGGATATTATAATTTTGAAGTAAAGCTATTGTCGAGTAATAGCGCTAGAGAAGTAAAAGAAGAAAATTCAGATATTTCTAATCGCTGGAGCAGTTCAACCACCAAAGTTTCTGCGAGTGGTTATGTATCGGTTGGTACTGAAATTAAAATATCCATTATAGGATTGATCAATGAGCTTCTTTCGCGTAGCGAATGGTGTGGCGGTCAAGATTTGGCTGTAATAATTAAAAACAAATCTGCAATTAGCATAGCAGCCTCTGAGCACCCATCATATCATCCTGCACAATTAGAAGTAGGTCTGATCCCGACAAGTAGATCAAAAAGTTCGTGTCCAGCAGTTAATTACGGTGTTGATAATGGTAAAGGATCAGTTGCACAACAATTAAGCAAACTTACGGTAAAAGAAGAATTAAAAAAAGAAATATCGAGTTACATGCTGAGTGATTACTATGATTACACACCAAGCATTGAATCTACGCTAGAAACGCTGTTATATATTTCAGGTGAGGCTGTTCGAAAAGGTCGATTTAGAGAAGGTAAAGATCGTGATTCGCGACAACCTATTCATTCGAGAATTGCGCACTCAGCTAGTTACAACGGAGGCAACCTTTCTCGATCAGCAGAGTGCCATGATTTTGATTTAAATAATAGTGACTGTGTTAATGAGAATATAACGGGTAATGCGGTATATAAACCAGTGATTACTCATCAGTGCCATAAAGCCCGTCATGTATTGATTACTGATGGCGAATTTTATCAAGTGACAGATGATGCCGCTCGATTAATTAAAGAAATTACAGGCTCAAGTGGTCAACCATATTGCCCTACAACGAATGCACAAAGTTTAGGGACGCAGTGCATGGCCAGGCTGGTGGGGCATATGGCTAAAAATGACTTATTTCCCGAGTTACCTGGGGTGCAGTCCGTCCAAACAGATGTCATAGGTTTTAATGTCTATCCACGACAAATTGATGAAGTGATGGCACAAAGTGGTGGAGATTTTTATCATGTGCAGTCTACTGAAGAAATTCTTGATGCACTGACAACAATTACTGAAAAATTATTAATAAATAATGGTAATGCTGTTGGAGTTGAAATTCAGGCAAATGCTTTCGATAGGCTTACTAGTAATGATAATATTTACTTATCTTTGTTTCAACCAACACTCGCATCGAGGTGGTTGGGTAATATAAGAAAATATCAACGTACACCAGCTGGTATTGTTGGAAAAAATAATGTCCCAGCGTTTGTTTCTGGAAGCATCAACCCTGCAGTGATTGATTTACTATCCACAACAAGCGCAGGTTCAGATATTTCGAATGGAGGCGTTGGCAGTAAGCTGTCAAATAATCGGATAGTTTATTCTAACCTTAGTTCTAGCCCCCTGACTGCACCTGCGAATCGAATTTCAAGAAATAACCCGCTGTTAACAACTTCATTGCTGAGTGTTTCTGACGAAGATAGAAACACTTTAGTTGACTGGGTGCTTGGTAAAGATACTCAAGATTATGATGAAGATAATAATCTATCTGAAGCGCATCAGACTATGGGGGCTATTGTTCATAGCAATTTAGTTGTAGCGAACTACGGTGTGACGAAAGCGACTGCCAATGCGCTGCTGTTTGCTGCAACATCAGACGGTTACTTGCACGCTTTTGATGAAGCAACAGGAGTTGAAGTTTTTTCTTTCATTCCCAATGAGCTGCTCTCTCAATTAAATACCGTGAGAATAGATTCTGTTGGTGATAATAGGCCTCATGGGTTAGATGGTCAGCTGTCTATTTGGTATTCAAATAAAAGTGCAGGTGGAGATTACAATGAAAATGGCCAAGGTCGAATAATATTATTTTTTGGCTTGAGAAGGTCAGGATCTAGTTATTATGCTTTGGATATTACCAATAGAAATCAGCCAGAACTCTTGTGGAACTTTGACCCAATAAATGCAGGGCTGACATATTTTGGACAAAGCTGGTCAAAGCCTCAGGTAATGTCTATTCCAATCAATAATATTTCACAAAAGGTAGTTTTAGTTTCTGGTGGCTATGATGCAAGCAATGATGAAAGTAGAACGCCAGGCAATGCTTCGGGCAATACTATCGCTTTGCTAAGTCTAGATACTGGGCAGATTTTATGGCATGCGGGAGGTACTAATACTCAAGCATCATTGCAGTTTAATTCGATGGAATTTAGCATTCCTGCGACACCTAAAGTTTTGGATCTTAATCAGAATGGCAACGCTGACAGAATCTATGTAGGAGATTTAGGTGGCCAGTTATGGCGATTTGATGTTCACAATAGTACGCGATCAACTCCAAATATCACCGGCGGTGTAATTGCATCAGTTTCTGGGGCTTCTAGCGATAACTATCGTCGTTTTTTTGCAGCACCGGATGCTTCGTTAGACTCGGCGGCGAACAAAATTAATGTAGCTATTGGAAGTGGTTGGGCGTCTCATCCTTTGGATGGTGAAGTAGGTGATCGGTTTTATTTATTTAAAGATCAGCTTTCTCCACAGAAGACTAATTATAGACAGTTGTCAGAATCTGATTTGTATGACGCAACTTCGAACCAGTTGTTTGAATCATTGGCAGCAAATAGTAAGGTTGCAGCGAACGCTCGAGATAATGGTTGGTTCCTAAGAATGCAAGGGCAAGGTGAGAAGGTTGTAAGTGAATCTTTGACACTTGATGGAAAGGTATTGTTTACCACATATAAGCCAGCCCTAGATATCGCCGATCCTTGCGTTAGAGTTGCACAGGGGGCAACTGCTTCCTATTTACTAGATTTGAAATATGCTTTCCCCGTCTATGATGTGAATTCTGATAATGTTTTGAATGCTGATGACCGTCAGGCGCCACTAGTTTCATCATTATTGCCATCACAGCCTCAGGTTGTTTTACCTGAACAAGGTTATCCAGAGTTTTATTTTGGATTAGAGCGAGGGTTTGAAGGATTTTTAATACAAAACCAAATCGGTCGAACTTTTCATTTAGATAGATCAGGCAGCAATTAATAATCATTTGATTAAAAGTGCATTCTTTTGTCAGCTTATAATTTGAATGGAAATCAGAGTAAGTGATTTTATTTAAATTGCCGCTGATTCTTAATTGTATTTTTTTGTTCTTAGTAATTATTAATTCTGTTTTGGTTGTTAGTGGTTTTGCAGTATTGCCTTGATAAATTAGCTCGCAGTGTCATTATTTAAAACAAAAAAAGGGAAGGCAGCATGCCTTCCCTTTTTTAATGGTTATCAATTACTTGATACCAGCTACAATCTTCTTACTTTGAGCTGTTAAAGATACAAGTCTTGGTCGGCCAGGCCCATTTCCGGTATCTTCTTTGATTAAAAACAGCTTTGGACTTAATGATGCGCCTCTATAACCGTGTCGGCTATAAAGGTTAACAAAGCGTGAAACTTGGTGGCGAGTTGCGCCTGATTTCTCAGAGATATCACCGAGTCTCATACCCTTACTATCGGATACTGCTAGTAAAATGAGAATCTCATCAATAGAAAGATTCCCTGCTTTGTCACGTATATAGTCTAGTGTGCCTATAAGCGATTCTTTGCTAACGCTCATTTGTGTGTGCTCCCGTCGTGTAAACCCACTTTAATAGATAGCAGGTATGACGAAAAAGTCACGCTTTAGATGAATTTGTGCGTTAGGCGGTTTAATGAGAATCCTATGCGGCCAGAAGCGTCAATCCTTATTTGTTGCGATCAACGGCAATTCTCGCCAGAGCCTCAAGTGCAGAGCGGTAATTACTTTCTGGAAGTATGCTGATAACGGCGCATGCCTCGTCAGCTAGTTGCTGTGCTCTTTGCTTAGAGTATTCCAACGCTCCCGTCTCTTTAATGATATTAGTCACAGAATCAATTTGCTCAAGAGAGCCTGCTTCAATAGCGGCGCGAATAACTGCCGCTTGTTCGGCGGAACCAGTTTTCATTGCCTGGATTAATGGCAGCGTTGTTTTGCCTTCTGCTAAATCATCACCAACATTTTTCCCCATTTCCTCAGCGCTGGCACTGTAATCCATGACATCATCAATAATCTGAAAGGCAGTACCCAGCAAATTACCGTATTCGGCCAAAGCATCTTCTTGCTGCTGACTCGCTCCAGAAAGTACCGCGCCTAGTCGGGTGGCTGCTTCAAATAGTTTGGCTGTTTTGCGACGAATCACTTCCAGGTAATCGGCTTCGCTTAAATCAGGTTCGTTGCAGTTTAGTAGTTGGAGTACCTCGCCTTCGGCAATAATGTTGGTTGCATCAGACAGAATTTCCATTACCCGCATCTGCTTTACCGAAACCATCATTTGGAATGCTCGCGAGTAAAGAAAGTCACCAACTAATACGCTGGCTTCATTTCCGAACAGCGCATTCGCAGTTTCACGTCCGCGACGTAAATCCGAAGCATCGACCACATCATCATGCAATAAAGTTGCGGTATGGATGAACTCGACGACTGCTGCTAGCTCGAGATGATCCCTTCCTTTATATGCAAGTGCATTAGCTGCCAAGAGCACCAAGATCGGCCGAAGTCGTTTGCCACCACTATTTACAATGTAATGACCTACCTGGTTCACTAAAACCACATCAGATTGCAGTCGATCCAGAATCAGCTGATCAACTTGTTGCTTCTCTTCTTTTATCAGCTCGAGAACTTGTGCGAAATCCATGACCACTCCGGGTGCCGCGCATATATAGATGGCGCAGATGCTAGGGAGTAGCGAACGATTAATCAAGCAATAGAAAGGAGTAGCTAAGGCGCAACTTTTATATAAGAGATAGAGATCGATCTAATTTACTTTGTTCTAGTTGTTTTAATTTCATAGCCAATTCAAGCTGGGCCAGCCTTTGCTGGCGAATTGAACATATAAATACTAACTCTAGGAACAACAATAGAAATCAGGTACTAGCCAACCATAAAAACTGTCGTTATAATGCCGCCGCCGGGAAAGGGCGCAAGCAGTGAAAGCTGCTCGCCGGGATCAATGGCCCCGGACACACAGCGACAGGATTTCTGTCGATCGCTATTCTCAACCGCATACAGACAACCGGTCTAAGTTGCGGTTGCCAGCATGTGAGTTATCCCGTAGAATCCGCGCCCTTACAAACAGATTTTCCCAGGTTTGCCTGCTTCCGGGCAACGAAAAGACTGGAGTTCAATATTATGTACGCGGTTATCGTAAGCGGCGGCAAGCAATACCGGGTCACCGAAGGTCAGACCCTTAAGCTAGAAAAGCTGGAAGTTGCAACCGACGCTGACGTTGAGTTTGACCAGGTGTTACTGGTTTGCAACGATGAAGATATCAAGATTGGCAAGCCTGTAGTTGAAGGCGCTAAAGTTACTGCTTCTGTAGTAGCCCATGGCCGTGCTAAGAAAGTGAAGATCATCAAGTTTCAGCGTCGCAAGCACCATCGTAAGCAGATGGGTCATCGTCAGTGGTTCACAGAAGTGAAAATCACTGGTATCAGCGCCTAACTAGGAGTCCTAACCATGGCACACAAAAAAGCAGGTGGTAGTACTCGTAACGGTCGCGATTCCGAGTCGAAACGATTAGGTGTTAAGCGTTACGGTGGCGAGAACGTATCATCAGGTAATATTCTGGTTCGTCAACGCGGAACTCGTTTCCACGCTGGCACGAATGTTCGCGTTGGTCGCGATCATACTTTATTCGCAGTAGCGGATGGCCAGGTAAAATTTGAAGTTAAGGGTCCTAAGAATCGTCAGTTCATTAGCGTTGTCGCTAGTTAATTAACAGTTTGAAGACTCTAAAAAGCCCCGCTTCGCCGGGGCTTTTTTGTATGTGGGTTTCCTATGAAGTTCGTTGATGAAGCACCGGTTCAGGTGATAGCGGGCGACGGTGGACGAGGTATCGTCAGTTTCCGTCGCGAAAAATACATCCCCAAAGGCGGCCCAGATGGCGGCGACGGTGGTGATGGCGGTCATGTTTGGCTTCGTGCCAATGATGCGGTCAACACCCTGGTGGATTTCCGTTTCACCCGAACCTATGAAGCAAGTCGTGGCCAGAATGGTGCAAGTAAAGACTGTACTGGTGCCCGCGGTGAAGATCTTTACCTAGACGTGCCAATTGGCACCGCAGTTATCGATATCGATACTGATGAAGTTTTAGGTGATTTGACTGAAGCTAACCAAACAATGATGGTGGCCCGTGGTGGTTTTCATGGAATGGGCAATGCCCACTTCAAGAGCTCTACTAACCGTGCGCCTCGCATAGCAACTGCTGGTAATCCGGGTGAGCGTCGCCGCTTGCGTTTGGAATTACGAGTAATGGCTGATGTTGGTTTGCTTGGTTTGCCGAATGCCGGTAAATCGACACTGATTACTTCAATTTCAGCTGCAAGACCTAAAGTTGCTGGCTATCCGTTTACTACCTTGCATCCAAACTTGGGTGTGGTTCGCGTTTCGGATTACAAAAGCTTTGTGGTTGCCGATATCCCAGGTGTTATCGAAGGTGCTGCAGAAGGCGCAGGTCTGGGGATTCGTTTCCTCAAGCACTTGTCGCGTACTCGCATCTTGTTGCACATGGTTGATATTGCGCCGTTTGATGGTTCAGACCCAGCAGATAATGCCGCGATGATCATTGCAGAGTTGGAGAAATTCTCTCCTGAGTTGCTGGATCGTGAGCGCTGGTTGGTTTTGAACAAGCTAGATATTTTGCCAGAAGAAGAAGGCGACGCGGTATGCGATGCGATCGTTGAAAAGCTGGGTTGGACTGGCAAGTTCTATAAAATGTCTGGATTACAGCGTCAAGGTACCAAGCAATTGGTCTACGATCTGATGAAACGTATCGATGAGATTGACGGCAACGAATAATCTTTGCCTGCGATCTGCTGTTTTCTGTTGATTGACAAGGATTGTATTAAAGCTATCGAATGATGGTGGTTTACGATCTACTGTTTTCTGTCGATTGAATTGACGCTAACGAATGATGATGGTGTACGATCTTGCACCATGTATCGATGACATTGACGGTAATGAATGATGATAAGGGAGCACGCTGCCATACCTAAGGCTCGACGCTGGGTGGTAAAGATAGGCAGCTCCTTGTTAACAGAAGACGGAAAAGGTCTTAGCCGCAAGGCGATGGCCCGTTGGGTAACCCAGTTCGAAGCATTGCGTGAGCAGGGCATCGAGCTGGTGTTAGTTTCTTCCGGCGCAATCGCTGCCGGAATGGAATCTTTGGGCTGGCAAGAGCGGCCTGAATCGTTAGATCAGCAGCAGGCTGCCGCCGCTGTCGGTCAAATGCGTTTAGCCCAGGCTTGGGAAGATATCTTTCAAATTTTTGGTAGTCAGACCGCTCAGGTGTTGCTGACCCATGAAGATCTTTCCGATCGTGGTCGTTACCTTAATGGTCGAAGCACTTTACGAGCTTTGCTGTCTCATAAAGTCGTGCCAATCATTAACGAGAATGACACGGTAGTCACCGATGAAATCCGTTTTGGCGATAACGACACCTTGGCTGCGCTGGTCGCTAATTTGCTTGATGCAGATTTGCTGGTGATTCTGACCGACCAAACTGGCTTATTCAAAGAAGACCCCCGTAAAAACCCCAATGCAGAATTAATCCAACAAGCTGCCGCTGACGATAATACGTTAGATGCAATGGTGGGTGATGCTGGGCGTTTGGGTCGTGGCGGAATGATTACCAAGTTGCGTGCTGCACGTTTAGCGGCGCGTTCTGGTGCAACCACAGTGATCGCCTGTGGTAAGCAAGATAAGATTATCGAACAGCTCTCGCAGGGCCAGCGACAAGGAACCTTGTTGTGGTCAGGTCGAGAGCGGGAAGTGGCTCGTAAGCAATGGCTGGCGGGTCAGCTGCGAATGAATGGCAAGCTGCAGCTAGATGATGGCGCGGTGAAAGTGCTGAAACAATCTGGTCGAAGTTTGTTGGCCGTAGGTGTTCGCGGTGTGGAAGGTGTTTTTCGTCGTGGTGAGCTAGTAGCTTGTGTTGATACTCAAGGGCGAGAAGTCGCTAGAGGATTGGTCAATTACAGTTCAGAAGACGTTAAGAAAATTCAGGGTAAAGCCAGTAGTGATATTTCTAAAGTGCTAGGTTTTATGTCAGATGAAGAACTGATTCATCGCGATAATCTGGTATTGCTTTAAGTGCCAAAAGACTTTAAAGCAAATAGCAGATACAAAAAAACCAGCTTAAAAGCTGGTTTTTTTGGGATGTCTTGTCAGCAGTTATTAAGCAATTGCTTTAACGTGCGCTGCCAAACGAGACTTGTGGCGTGCAGCCTTGTTCTTGTGGATCAGGCCTTTGTTAGCCGCACGATCCAGAACAGGTACTACCGCCTGATAGGCGCTTTCAGCTGCTGCTTTGTCTCCGCTCTCAATCGCGCTGAGAACTTTCTTGATGAATGTACGCATCATGGAGCGTCGGCTTGCATTGTGCTGGCGCCGCTTCTCGGACTGACGGGCACGCTTTCTGGCTTGTGCAGAGTTAGCCACGTTTTAACTCCCGGTAATTAAATTTAGGGTATAACAAGGCGCGAGAATATGCCGCCTTGAAGAAGGATTGTCAATCTTTTTCGATGCGGTTTAGGCTGCAAGTAACGGTGCGGGCAGGATTTTGCCGGTAAATGGATGCTTGAATAGAATCAATGGTGATATGCAAAGCTCACAACAACAATCTCAACCGGTAAGGCCGCCGGCTTCAAAGGCCGAGTCTAAAGGGCTCTTAAGTTCGACGCTGCTCGTCAGTAGTATGACAATGTTATCAAGAGTGATGGGGTTCGCCAGAGACATTATTTTAGCCCGACTGTTAGGCGGCTCACCGGCAGCAGATGCTTTTTTTGTTGCCTTCAAAATTCCCAATTTCATGCGTCGTTTGTTTGCAGAGGGTGCGTTTTCTCAAGCATTTGTTCCTGTGTTGTCACAATGGCGAGAGGAAGGTGGTAAAGCTGCGGTACGTGACCTAGTTGCTCACAGTGGTGGCACGCTGGCGCTAATTCTTTTTGTCGTCAATCTAATCGCGGTGATTGCCGCTCCTTTATTAGTCACTGTTTTTGCGCCGGGCTTTATTGATCAGCCAGAAAAATTTGAATTGGCCGGTCAGTTATTGCGAGTGACCTTTCCCTATCTGATGCTGATATCGCTGACCGCTTTTTGTGGCGCGATTCTTAACACCTGGGGTAAGTTTGGTATTCCAGCATTTACTCCAGTGCTGTTGAATATCTCGCTAATTATTGCTGCGCTGGTTTTTGCACCAGGCATGGAGCAGCCGGTAGTTGCTTTGGCGTGGGGTGTTTTTGTTGCTGGAATCGCTCAGCTTCTATTTCAGTTGCCGTTCGTCTGGAAATTAGGCTTGTTGCCAAAGCTAAAATGGGGTGGCCAACATAAAGGCGTTAAGCAAATTTTAACGCTGATGATACCGGCGCTGTTTGGTGTTTCGGTTGGCCAAATAAATCTATTGCTAGATACCTTGCTCGCTTCCTTTCTACAAGACGGTTCTATTAGTTGGCTGTATTTTTCTGATCGCTTGATGGAATTCCCTCTGGGTGTTTTCGGTGTTGCGTTAGCGACTGTAGTCCTGCCGCACTTATCTCGAACTCATACCAGCGGTGATACGGTAAAGTTTTCTGCCAGTATCGATTGGTCATTACGGATGGTGTTTTTGATTGGGCTACCTGCAGCGCTCGGGCTGGGCTTATTGGCGGAACCGATGCTGGCGACATTATTCCAGTACGGTGCTTTTACTGATCATGATGTTTTGATGGCAGCCAGAAGCTTGCGGGCCTATTCGCTTGGTTTGCTGGTATTTATTCTGGTGAAAGTGTTGGCCAATGGTTTCTATGCCAGACAAGATATGAAAACTCCAGTACGTATCGCTATTATCGCGATGGTGGTCAACATGGCGTTTAACTTGGCACTAATTTTCCCGCTACAACATGCCGGTCTCGCCTTGGCGACTTCATTGTCGGCAATCGTTAATGCCGGTTTGTTATGGCATGGTTTGGCCAAGTCAGGTGTTTGGAAGGCTGCCGCTGGCTGGGGTGTTTTTATCCTTCGTCTACTGCTGGCGCTTTTTACCATGGGATTTATTTTGCTTTGGTTTACCCCGGAATCCGGTTGGTGGCTGGCGCAAAATGCCTTGAACCGTGGGCTGTGGCTGACTGGATTGATCGGTGGCGGAGCACTCGGATATTTCTGTGTTTTATTGATCAGTGGCTTGCGAGTACGACATATCCGCGCTCCAATGTAGTTTCTTTGTAGCGTGGCGAGTAATCGCTTTATATAATGCCGGATTCGCTTAGCTAGGATTTGTCGTGCGATGGAGTTAATTCGCGGCCTGCACAATCTGAAACCCCGACACCACGGATGTGTCGCCACCATTGGAAATTTCGATGGGGTGCATCTGGGGCATCAGGCGGTTTTATCCAAATTGATGCGGCAAGCTGAAAAAATGGGATTACCTTCAACGGTGATTCTGTTTGAACCTCAGCCAAGAGAATATTTTTCACCTCAAGGTGCGCCGGCGCGTTTGGCCAGCTTGCGCGAAAAATACCTAGCGATGGCCGAGTTAGGTGTCGAACGCTTATTGTGCTTGCCATTTAACCGAAAACTATCTGATTTACTGGCGACAGATTTTGTCCGTCAGGTTCTAATCGATGGGTTAGGTGTGAAATTTTTAGTGGTCGGCGATGATTTCCGCTTTGGACATAATCGCGAAGGCAATTTCAATTTATTGCGGCAAACTGGCCGTGATCATGGTTTTCAGGTCATCGATACCCAAACCTATGCCATGAATGATTGCCGAGTCAGCAGCACTCGAATTCGCACCATGTTAAAGCAATCTGATTTATCCGCTGTGGAAGACTTGCTGGGGCGTAAATATCGCATCAGCAGTCGGGTCGCTTATGGCGATCAACTGGGGCGCCAGTTAGGATTCCCCACAGCAAACCTGATCCCAGGTAAAAGAAAACTGGGTGTTCAGGGGGTTTATGTTGTGCGCTTTTTTGCCAAAGGGCAAAGCTGGTACGGCATGGCCAACGCAGGTTTCAGGCCAACCGTTGATGGGCGAGAACAGCGGCTTGAAACACATCTATTTGACTATGATGGCGACCTTTATGGGTGCTATGCCAGTGTCGAATTTATTCACCGGCTGCGACCGGAACAACGTTTTTCTGGACCTGAAGAGTTGAAGCAACAATTAGCTATCGACAAATTGCAGGCGCTAGATTTCCTGGCCGAATATACGGCCAACAGCCATTAACCGGGTTAAAGACGACCGATATGAGTGAGTATAAAGATACGCTGAATCTGCCTGAAACAGATTTCCCGATGCGTGGCAATTTGCCGAAGCGGGAGCCAGATTTTATCAAGCGCTGGCAGACTCAGGAAATTTACCAGAAGATTCGTAATGCCCGTGCTGGACGCGAAAAGTTCATCCTGCATGACGGCCCTCCTTATGCCAACGGCGATATTCATATCGGTCACGCAGTAAATAAAATTCTCAAGGACATTATTGTTAAGTCACGTACCGTGGCTGGCTTTGACGCGCCTTACGTTCCAGGTTGGGACTGCCACGGACTACCAATTGAGCACAAGGTAGAAAAGAAAGTTGGCAAACCTGGTATTAAGATTTCAGAAAATGACTTCCGCAAGAAGTGCCGCGAATATGCAGCGACTCAGGTAGAAGGTCAGAAAGCTGGTTTTGTACGTTTGGGCATTTTAGGTGAGTGGGAAAACCCTTACCTAACGATGAACTTCGACACTGAAGCCAATATTGTCCGTGCCTTGGGCAAAATTGTAGAAAACGGTCACTTAGCGAAAGGCTACAAGCCAGTTCATTGGTGTACTGACTGCGGTTCGGCTTTGGCTGAAGCGGAAGTCGAATACGAAGATAAGGTTTCGCCATCGATTGATGTTGCTTTCTCGGTTGTTGATGAAGCTGCGTTTATTGAGCGAATGACCACAGAAGACTCTGCAGGCGAAGGCGAAATCAATGTGGTGATCTGGACCACTACGCCTTGGACCTTGCCAGCCAACGAAGCGGTTTCTTTGCATGCTGATTTTGAATATGTGCTGGTTCAGGCAGAAATTCATGGTGAGCAAAAACGCCTGCTGATCGTTGAAGACCTGTATCAAGAAGCCATGGAACGCTATGGCGTAGAAAACTTCAAGATTGTTGCGCGCTGTAAAGGTGCTGCGCTGGAGTTGGTTAAGCTGCGTCATCCATTCCAGGATCGTCAAGTGATCGTGATTCTAGGTGATCACGTAACCACTGAAGGTGGAACCGGTTGTGTACACACCGCGCCTGCTCACGGTCAAGATGACTATGTTGTTGGCGGTCGCTATAACTTGCCGGTGAATAATCCGGTGGCATCGAATGGTTGTTACAACTCCGATGCTGAAAACTTCCCGGGCATGCACGTATTTAAAGCCAATCAGCCGGTTCTCGATTTATTAACCGAGAAAGGCCGTTTGGTAAATGCCAAAAATATCAAACACAGTTATCCACATTGCTGGCGCCACAAAACGCCCATTATCTTCCGTGCCACTGCCCAGTGGTTTATCTCTATGGATAAGGAAGGCTTACGTCAAAAAGCAATGGAAGCCATTAAAGGTGTTGATTGGTTGCCTGAATGGGGCGAACTTCGCATTTCTAACATGGTTGAAGGCCGTCCAGACTGGTGTATTTCACGCCAGCGTACTTGGGGCGTGCCAATTGCTTTGTTTGTGCATAAAGAAACCAGCGAGTTGCACCCAAGAACTGCCGAGCTAATTGAGCAGGTTGCTGCGAAAATTGAGCAAGGCGGCATTGAAGCTTGGTTCGCGCTAGAAACTGAAGAATTACTAGGCGCTGAAGCGGCTGACTACGACAAGGTGAGCGACACCTTGGACGTATGGATTGATTCTGGTGTGACTCACTTCTCGGTATTAAAACAGCGCGAACAATTGCAGTTCCCAGCTGATTTATATTTGGAAGGTTCTGACCAGCATCGCGGTTGGTTTATGTCATCATTGATGACTTCTATGGCGATCAACGATTGCGCACCCTACAAGCAAGTGCTGACGCATGGCTTCGCGGTAGATGGTAAAGGTCGCAAAATGTCCAAGTCATTGGGCAATGTGATTTCACCGCAGAAAGTTGCCGATAACATGGGTGCAGACGTGCTGCGTTTGTGGGTAGCTTCCACTGATTACCGTGCAGAAATGACGGTATCGGATGAAATCCTCAAGCGGACTTCAGACTCTTATCGTCGAATCCGCAACACCTCGCGCTTCCTATTGGCCAACATGAGCGGCTTTGATCCAAAAGCACACATGGTTGAGCCAGAAAACATGCTAGCGCTAGACCGCTGGGTGGTTGATCGTGCAGCACGCCTGCAAGATGAAATTAAAGCGGCTTATGAAGATTATCAATTCCATTTGATCTACCAGAAATTGCATAACTTCTGTTCGGTTGAGTTGGGTGGTTTTTATCTGGATATTATTAAAGATCGCCAGTACACCACTCAAGCAGATAGCCTAGGCCGT
The DNA here is from genome assembly GCF_003097315.1 of Pelagibaculum spongiae. Taxonomy (NCBI): domain Bacteria; kingdom Pseudomonadati; phylum Pseudomonadota; class Gammaproteobacteria; order Oceanospirillales; genus Pelagibaculum; species Pelagibaculum spongiae. The sequence goes on along the minus strand of NZ_QDDL01000002.1, from coordinate 351,841 downwards.
CGTTCATGTCAGACCGCTTTATTCCATGTGACCGAAGCAATGGTTCGTTGGATGGCGCCGATTCTTAGCTTCACCGCTGAAGAAATCTGGAGCTTTATTCCAGGTGAGCGTGAAGAGACAGTATTTGTTGCTGAATTCTACGACCAGTTGGCGCGTTTGCCAGAAGGCGAAGCAATGGATGCTGACTACTGGGATCAGATCTTGCACATTCGTTCTGCAGTGAACAAACTGTTGGAAAATGCCCGCAAAGAAAATGTGATTGGCGGCAGTCTGGAAGCAGATTTAACGCTTTATGCTGATGACAAATTGCAAGCGGCGTTAAGCCAGCTGGGTGAAGAGTTACGTTTCATCTTCATTACTTCTGAAGCGCGTGTTTTGCCGTTATCTGAGAAAACTGATGCCGCACAGCAAACTGACGTTGAAGGTCTTTACTCGTTAGTTGCCAACGCCACGGCTGAAAAATGCGTGCGTTGCTGGCACCGTCGCCCAGATGTTGGCAGCCACAGTGAGCATCCTGAGTTATGTGGTCGCTGTATTGATAACGTTGCCGGTGATGGTGAAGTGCGTCATTACGGATAAATGATTTAAGCGCCACCTTTCGCAAAATTTAGCTGGGCCCGCCATTCCGCCCAGGGAATGGCGGGATCCAGTTACAGGGAAATAATGCTGTATTGTGTAAAAACGATCAGTTCAGTCTGGTTGCTTTTCCAATTGATGGCCGCAAATTCAGTACTACGACGGTTGTGAAACCCCATGTCTCTGGGTCCTCGCCAATCTCTGGCGAGAATGACGATGCGTTATCAATCCAATGCGTTGTATCGAGCTGAGCGGTTGATATAAAAAGAGACATCACTTTGCAGGAGAACTTGATGGTAGGCAGGAAGTCTTTTTGGGTATGGATGCTAATTGCTGCGTTCTGGATCATTTTTGATCAAACCAGTAAATACTATGCAGAACTGTTGCTTGAGTTTGCGCGCCCGATAGAAGTTTTTCCCTTCTTTAACTGGACGCTGCTTTATAACGAAGGTGCAGCCTTCAGCTTTTTAAGTGATGCGGGTGGCTGGCAACGTTGGTTCTTCTCGATATTAGCCGGTACTGTTTCAGTGGTAATTGCTGTTTGGTTGTGGAAATTACCGCAGCACGAGAAGCTAAACGGTTTTGCTTTATCTTGTGTTTTAGGTGGTGCAGTTGGCAACCTGATTGACCGGGTTCGCTTGGGTCATGTGGTCGATTTTTTGGATTTCTATTACCAAAACAGTCACTGGCCAGCATTTAATGTTGCCGATGTTGCGATTGTTTGTGGTGTAATTTTGATGCTGTTAGATGGCTTCATTAATAAAGAAAGCAAATAACCACCCGAGCAATGTAATCTTGCTGACCTATTGAATTTTGCAACGGATGCATCAATTTTGAGCATCCGTTTTTATTATCTGTTTTACGATCAGAAGAGGGTTCGCCATGAGCGACGCTGCAAATCCTGAAGTAGCCGCTGGAATAATCGGGCCTGAAAGTCAGGTGACGTTACATTTCACGATTAAATTAAAAGATGGCTCGGTAGCAGACAGCACCAAGGTGAATGACACACCTGCCAGGTTTACCGTGGGTGACGGCAATATGGGCCCTGCGTTTGAACAGGCGATGATGGGCTTGAGTGCGGGCGAAAACAAAAGCCTAGAGCTCTCGGCAGATGAGGCTTTTGGTCAACCGAATCCAGAGTTTATTCGTCACTTTCCTCTGGCCAATTTCCCAGCAGACCTCGAATTGGAAGAAGGGGTAATTGTTGGTTTTTCAGCGCCAGATGGCTCAGAACGGCCAGGTATCGTGCGCAGCTTTGAAGGGGCAGAAGTGTTGATCGATTTCAACCATCCTTTAGCTGGTGTTCCGGTGATTTTTGAAGTGGAAATTCTGGAGGTGGCATGAATAGCGGTGTGAACTCGAATAGTGGAAAGCGCAATAACATTAAAATCCAGTTAGCCAATCCACGCGGCTTTTGTGCCGGTGTCGACCGAGCGATTGATATTGTTAATCGTGCGCTTGAGTTATTCGACGCCCCCATTTATGTCCGCCATGAAGTGGTTCATAACAAGTTTGTGGTGGGCGATTTGCGAGATCGTGGCGCAGTTTTTGTTGATGAATTGCATGAAGTGCCAGATGACGCCATCGTAATTTTTTCGGCGCACGGTGTTTCGCAAGCGGTACGCCAAGAAGCGGCTCGCCGTGGTTTAAAGGTTTTTGATGCAACCTGCCCGCTAGTCACCAAGGTTCACTTGGAAGTCGCGCGTTACGCCAAAGATGGTTATGACTGCTTGTTGATTGGTCATAGAGGCCACCCGGAAGTCGAAGGTACTATGGGCCAGTTCGACTGGAGCCATGGCGGCCAGATGCAGGTGGTAGAAGATGAGCAAGAAGTTGCTGAGTTAGATATTAAGCAGCCAGAAAAACTGGCTTACGTTACCCAGACCACGCTTTCGATGGATGATACCGCCAAAGTAATCGATGCTTTAAAAGCACGCTTTCCTGAAGTTCGCGGACCAAAGAAAAATGATATTTGCTATGCCACTCAAAACCGCCAAGACGCAGTAAAAGATTTGGCGCGTAATTCAGATATGTTGCTAGTGGTCGGCTCAGTGAATAGCTCCAATTCAAATCGTCTGCGAGAACTGTCTGAAAAGCTCGGCACGCCGGCCTATTTGGTTGATGGTGAGCAAGATATCCAACAAAGCTGGCTAGATGGCGTGACCTCAGTCGGCGTTACTGCGGGCGCTTCTGCACCGGAAATATTAGTGCAGCGAGTGATTCGAAAACTTCAAACTTGGGGCGGTAGTTTGCCGACTGAGCTTGAAGGTCGTGCTGAGAATATTGTATTTACTCTGCCTAAAGAGTTACAGAACGACTCATAGAACAATCCTTTCCTGACTGGGCGGTCAGCTTAAATGCCGCCCAAATCTCTGGTCTGACCACTTATCATCTTTCAGAGCCACTTAAAACGCGACAAAAAGACACGTTTCAACCGTCTGGTTTTTGCAGTTTTATATCTTTGTAACAGTATTGTCATCAGAGATAACACTTCATCGCGTATCTAACTGATTGTTTTATCGCATTTTTAACTTCAACTTTTCATCAAAATTATCTAGTTATGAGTTGGGTGACAAAATAGTAATTGACACCCTATTTCTCACATTTTAAAAAAGTTGTGTCATATACCAGAGGTTGTGTTAAATGATTTGGGTCAATAGAATCAAAGCATAAAGTTCGATGCAGTAGAGTTAATCAAGGCGTCAAAAATAACAAAAAGAGCCCTGATTGATTCGAATCGAAAAACAAGAAAAACCACTGCAATCGACAATAAGAAGAAAGGCCTGATATGCAGAAATATAAGAAGGGGTTCACCCTCGTAGAATTGATGATCACTATGGCCCTGTTGGCGATTCTCGCCACAGTGGCCATTCCTTCCTTTCAAAACTCTATCTACAGAAAACATTCCGAAACTGCCGGTTACGAAATGGCGAGTTTGGTTCGGCTTGCCCGATCTGAAGCGCTAGTGCGTGCCAGTGAAGTTCGCATTTGTGATGTGGCAAAGCTCACTACCGATAATGAATGTCCCGATGATGGTAATAGCTGGAACGGTGACGTTGCAGTGGTTGCTAAAAAACAAGGTGCGGCAACATTTGAAACTCTGGCTGTTGTTCAAGGGCTGAGTGTAATTAATGCAACTAGTACAAATCTGGGCGACACCATTATTTTGGACTTACAAGGACGGACTAAAACCCGAGCTTTTAAGTTGTGCGATAAAAAAAATATTGCCTGTAGAGATTTCACAATTACGCCTCGCGGTAGAACTCATGTTGAAAAACATGTGGTAGCTACAACCCCATAAATCTTGATAAGGATAAAAACCATGAATAAAAAAAATAAAGGTTTTTCTCTGCTGGAAGTAATGATTACTTTAGTGATTATTGCGGTGGGTATGCTCGGCGTTGCCGGTATGAGCCTGAAAGCCAGCTTTCTAAATATTGAAAATGCCCAAAAAAACGAAGCCCTGTATTTAGCCAACGATATTGTTAATCGGATGCGGGCGAATTCAGATAATGCTTCCGATTATGTTGGCACGACAGTAGGTGCTAATCCTGACCCTGATGGTAATGCCAGTATTGTTGATGACGATCTCGGTAGCTGGAAAAGCGAAGTCGAAAGTCGGTTAGTTGCTGGGACTGGCTGTATTTATGAAGAAGATGGAAAAGTTTTGGTAGCCGTTGCATGGCAGTCAGACGCGCCGTTAGGTGATGCTATTAGCAATATTAAAAAGCGCTATTCAGCTTCTTCAGCAAAAAGCATGGTCGGAAAAGCAGATGCTTGTGGAAATGGAAAATATAACAATGGAAATAAAATAAATCAGTTTCGCCAAGCGGTAGTAGTCAATACATATATTGGATAAAGGTCGATGAAAATAAAAATAACAAACATCAAAGGCCTTGCTCAATTTAAAGGCTTAACCATCGTCGAGCTGTTAATCAGTTTGGCGATTAGTTCGTTGTTAATGGCGGGCATGGTCACCATGGTGGCATCAAACGCAGCCGTTTTTCGAGATAACGAAACCAGTGCAGAAGCCGGTGAAAACCTTCGATATAGCCTTGATGTGTTATCTCGAAATATTACCATGGCGGGTTTTATGGGTAATACCCAGCCATCCAATGTGTCAGCCACTACCGATTTAACTAATAAAACAGCAGCGCTTTTTGCAGACAGAACCAAAGACAATAGTAAATATGCAGACCCCGCAAATTTTAATAATTTCGTTTGGTACGGAAATTTAAAAAGTACCGGGCTAAGTGATTTTTCTAGTAAAGATATTAATGGATTGGTGGTTAAGCAAGCACTGTCTGGTGGTTTGTCTTTAGATAAAGATGAAATCACAACACCCCATGCCTTATATATTCTTGCCAACCCATTTACCGCTCAAGTTTATTCGAGCGGTGCTGCTGCTAAACCAACTGACAGTGCAGAAAATAGAACTTCAGGTGACACTACATCCCCTTTGGTGATGCCAGTCGGTTCCGATATTCCAGGTGGTAGGCTATATCAGTATCAAACTTTTATTTACACCATTGAAAATGATGCCAACACAAATACTCCATCTTTAATTCAATATTCATTAAAACCAGTGGCTTCTGGATCGGGTACTGCTGCAACATTAACCGGCTTTACTTTCACCGCAGAAACTTTGGTAGAGAATGTGACGGAATTTGAATTCAAGTTTGGTGTCGATACCGATGGCGACTCAGTGCTCGATGAGTATAAAGAATCAGGAAATATGGTGGTTGCAGCTACAGCAGACGCAAGTGCAATTGATTATTGGAATGATGTGCGAAGCATGGTGGTAAAGGTTAAAGCGAATGTTTCTGATGCTACCAATGCTGTCTCAAATTCTTTGGGCACCACAGTAGTGTTAAGGAATTTAGCCATTCAGCAGGGAGCGGGTTAATGAAAAACAATAATAAAAACCAGCAAGGTTACATATTAGCCATAGCGCTAATTTTGTTGTTTATTATGACCGGGCTTGGCGTTACTGCGCTGTCGAATATGTCGTTAAATTCCCGAGTTTCTAATAACGCTGAAACCATGAGCGAGTGTTTTAACTCGGTAGATGGTGCGGTGAGTGTGGCGCAGAAAGATGCCGGAAGTGTTTCAGCTTTGTTTGATGGTTTTTCCGCTGCGTTAGAATCTGGAATAGCAGAGCTTTATATTTCTGACAAAAGTAAATTGTTAGCAAAAGCAACCACAGAAATTACTTCTGAAATGGATAACTTGGAGAACATAGAAGTATACAGCCGCCTAACATCGAAAGGGACTAGCTGCCCTAGAATGGCTGGAGCATCAAGTATTGAATTGTGGAGCTGTGATTATGTAGAAGTGACAGCAATAAATACCAGTAGTCGGTGTAGTGGCGTGGGTGGTGCCAGAGTGGGTCTGGTCCGAAATGTCTTAAAGCAAGGAGGGTGAAAGCCATGAGGATTAATACTTTTTTGACCGCTGTACTTACCCTTCTGGTAAGCTCTGTGGCTTACTCAGACTCTTTAGATATTTATGCGAATGATGAAGCAAATATCCCAAAGAGAATTATGGTCGTTTTTGATAATTCTTCAGAATCTGATAAAGAAACGCAAGTACCATCAACTTACGACCATGCTGTAAAATATAATATTTATGATGAAAATTCGCCTGCTGATTTTGAAAGAGATCAACTTTACTGGACTGCATTCCCATTACCGCCGACACCAACGACAAAGAATGTTCCTAATGGCTGGATTCAAGAATTTAATGCGGATACTAACTACTGTTTGAACTCTGCACCGTCATTAATTAGTGACGGAAAATGGAAAGGAAAAATTAGGCGCTATCGCTTTAAATTTGCGGTTGATGCTAATGACGATGGTGATGCTGCAACACTTTTATTGGGAAATTGGGAGCTATATCTAGGGTTGAATTATAATTATAATGGTGCGACGGCAGCTGTTAATAATCAACTGACTTATGGAAGAATTGATTGCCTTGAAGATCATGTTGATTCAGTCGACAGTGATGATTTGCCTAATGACTCAGGCATAAGCGTTGTAAATAGTAATGCATCAACTACATCAGGTGATGCTCTGTATATGGCTGACGATATTCTAGGCGGACAGCATTTTCCCACAGGATATACTGACGATCCACAATATAAAGAAGATGATAGTATTTTACGACCTAACCGTTATTTATGGACTGGTAATTATTTGAATTTTTATTGGCATAATCGTGATTTAAAAGGTCGAGGTGAAAGTCATCGTTCTGCTACACATGCACAAATTTATGCAGAAGCCATTGATGCAATGGTTAAAGAGTATCCAAGTTATGAGTATGGCTTAGCGACATTTAATGAAAATGGAGGTGATGGAGGCTGGCTTTGTTATCCAACAGCCGATTGGCCTGATGGAGATAATTTTTTCCGTGATTGTAACTGGGGAAGCGGAATAGGTAATTTAATTCAAAGGTTACCAATTGTTTTTAGAGATAGAAAAGACTACAGCACAGTTTTAGGTATAAATCATGGTGGAAGGATTTCTAGTGTAATAAAAAATAGAACTGCCGCAGAAAATAAAGCAGCTATAACAAATAAAGTTTGGAGTATGTTTGAGCCTCATTCTGTCAATCAACGGAAAGAGAAGATTTTATCATTAAAAAATGAGGCTCAGTCAGAAGGCGCGGCTCCTGGAGAAACCATGTATGAGGTAGCTCAATATCTTACAGGTGGTTATATGAGTCCGTGGGCTAATGGCTTTAGAATTAAAGCTGCTAACCCTGCAGGCTATATAGGTTCTATGATTTTCAATGTTGATGAAAATGGGAATTTTAAATCTTACCCGCAATATCCAGCCATGGATAACAGTATTAAGGATCTAGCAAAAGGTCTGCAATATGACAAAATAAAAGATTTTGCTTGGGCAAAATCAGGTCGTGATTTTTATTTTGAGTATGACGGGTTTGCAAATTGGGCAGAAGGTGGTCAAACAAAAAATGATGTTCTGATATTTCCGTGGCCGGGTAACAAAGTAAGTTCAATGCCTTATCATGCACAGCCATATTACAATGATCTTAATATTTACGGATCGTATAAATATCCAGGAAGCACGTCAGATGTAGCTAATCTTCCATTGGGTCAGTGCGGTGAAAATTATTTATTTTTATTTGGTGGAGATGATACTTATCAAGGAGCCACATATAAAGATACTCGTTATCATAATGGAAGGTTCAAGCGGAATGTACTTGGTCGAGTAGATGGTCGAGGTATTCTTAATAACAACACGTATGTTGGAGATTTAATTCCAAGGCTTTTTCGTACAAGTCTTTGGAGTGATGATTCAAATAAAAATTTAAGTTCAATTGAGTTTTGGAATAAAAGCTCTCAGGACGAAATGGCTGAATGGTTTTCAAAGGTTGACTTGTATCCCGGTGATGATGAGCGCCAAAATATGGTAACGCATGTATTTGGTGCAAAAGCTCCATTGTTTGCAAGCCAGTCAATCGAGACTGCAATAAAAGGACAAGGTGCTTATCATTTTGTTCGATCTGGTGAAGAAATGCTGCGACAGTTATCTTTTCTTGAAGAAGACAAATTTATTAGTTCTGGAAAAGGTATAGCTGGATATGCTTCTGGGCAAAATGGTAATTCTCATACAGGAAAAGTAATCGTTTCTGCTTTTGAAGTAAATAATGGAAAGTTTGATGGCAATTTGTACCTTGCAGATAAAGATCACCAGCTAACAACTAACATACTTTCTGGAATGCAAAAAATTATCAGTATTCCTGAATATAATGAGAGCAGCCATTCTTCTACAAATATTTGGGTAAATCGGAAAATAATGGTTCGGCCAAAAGATTTAGGTGATGCTTTAGTTCCTTTGAATATAGCTAATATCGATGATGTTGAAAGGTATGTTGATACTGGTAGAGCAGTTTCTGATGAAGACCAAATCAAAGATTTTTTCCTTGTCGAACCTCAAAATACTTTGGTTGATTTGATCCAAAGAATTAAAGGTAAAGGTGTTGCAAGAGAAAAGCGTGTGTCGTTTATTGATTTGGTTGGTAAGTGTACAGAAAGTGTAAATAATAATTATAGATTAGATGATCCAGCCAGTAGGGCCATTAAAGCAAACCTCATTGAAGAATGTGTGGAAAGCGCCGGAAAATATTACCATCTCTTTATTGGTTCTAAAGATGCTTTAAGTGATTTGGAGCGTGAAGAATATCATCAAGGTTATGTCGAATCTGACTATAACCGATGGCCTATTGGTGGTGTGCAAAATAACAAGCCTGTTATTGTTAATTACAAACAAAATATCAATTCAGTGTCAAAAGTTGCATACCTGGCTTCTAGTCAAGGTCTTGTGCATGCATTTGATGTCACAGCTGAAACTGGTTATCCAAAAAATATAAATCAGATAGAAAAGTGGGCTTTTTTACCGCTTGAACTTGGCGGACAGCTACAAACGCTTTTCGCTGATGAGGAAGGGATAAAAAAATATGGAATTAATGCACAGCCTGTTGCTTATATTTCAGATTTAGCGAGAGATGGTGTTGATGCAAGTCAAGGCGATAAAGCTTGGTTGTTCTTTGGAACCGGTCGAGGTGGTGGGCAGTATGGTATGGGAGGGTATTACGCGCTAGATATTACCAATCCAGATACACCTAAATACCTTTGGTTTAAAAAATATCCAATGATTCAGCAGAGCTGGTCTGAGCCTGTACTTGCTCGAATTCCTGGTTATTTGAAAGATGGGGTGCCAGCACCAGTTATCATTTTTGGCGGTGGTTACGATCAAAGTAAAGATACTGTGTGGGGGCCGGATGCATTTGGTCGCAATATTTATATTGCAGATGCGGAAACTGGCGATTTAGTTTGGGGCTTTGGAGCAGATTTTCCAATGGCTAAATCTGCGACAGACAATACAGAAGTTGGTCAGCAAGTTACAGAAATGAAGCACAGTATACCGGGTCGTATTAGTGCAATGGATAGTAATGGAGACGGTATTGTTGACCGACTCTATGTTGCAGATTCAGGTGCAGAAGTATGGCGAATTGATATGCCGGGTAATGCAATTCCAGCTTCAACGGTGTTAAATAGTTGGCAAGTGAATAAGGTTGCGTACTTTGGAAGTTCTTCATGGGGGAGTAGTGGTAGACGTTCCTTTATGTTTGGTTTAGATGTTGTTCGTTCACAAGATGAATACGGTCCCTATGATGGCCTGATTTTGGCAACAGGTAACCCGGAGCGGACAAAAGAGTATTTAAATAGCTCAGGGAACATTCCAGCAACAGCAGATAGAAATACGTCAAACTTTATCTTTATGGTAAAAGATCGCTCCATTGCAACAGGAATCGTTGATACTTCCAATTGGCCAATTGCTGGTGGTAGCCCTCTATTAAACAGCTCTAATCAAAAATTAGGCTGGGCCCTAAGGCTTACAGATCAAATAGAAGCACCGACAGGATCTGATGCTGTTGCTACGACGACAGGAGAGAGAGCTACTGGCCGTCCGTATGTTGTTAACGGTACGGTGTTTGTGAATACTTTTGTTTCACCACCAATGACTCAGCCTTCGAGTTGTATCGTGGGAGACGATCTTGGTATTGGCCATGCAAATACTTATGCTATTGATTTAAATGACGGCAGGGCAAGTGATTTTATTTTGAATAATGTTTCGTTAAAAACGAAGTTTTCTGAATCAGATAATCGCCGAACCTCTAGCGATAGCATACAGACCTTGTTACCTACCCCGGTTGCTTATGTTGGTCAGGATGGGATATCAATTCTGGGTGCGACTACCAAAGTTCCAGGCTTAGCACTGCCCCCACCAACAACTTCATCATTTTGGCAGCAATTGATAGGTAGTGAGTTATCTGAAGCTTATAAAGAACTAAAAGATTATCTCTTTTAATAATCCTTGATCCAACGGCCGCTTGCGGCCGTTTTTGGTGTAAACCATGAATAAAAAAAATAAAAAAGGCATAACGTTAATTGAGTTAATGATTGTTATTGCGATAGTGGCGATTTTGGCAGCGATTGCATGGCCGTCATATCAAAGCTCGCTGCAACGTGGTTTTCGCACTCAAGCAATGACGCTGTTAGGTGATATTCAAGCAGGGCAAGAACGCTTTCATTCCAATGCTAAAAAATATACCAATGATTTTTTAGATTTGGGAATGAGTACAGTTTCAACAAGTTCAATAACTGCTGCTGACGGACGTTATGAAATTCAGTTAACTGCGGATAATACCAGCTATTCTATAGTCGCAATTCCTAAATTGAGCCAAGTATCAGACCATTGTAAACGCTATTTGTTGAATAGTTTGGGACAGAAACGATTAGCGAGTACAGGTACAACAGCTGATTCTGCTTTACCAACCTCAAGATGTTGGGCAAAATAAAATGAAAAATAAAATTATTGGCGTTACATTAATTGAATTAATGATCGTGGTTGCGATTGTTGGTATTCTGGCTTCAGTGGCTTATCCATCATATCAAGGATATATACAAGCTGGGCGAAGAGAAACTGCACGCGAATTTATCTTCCTTGATATTGTCCAAGCACAATCAAAATTTATGCAAGATAATCGGGCGTACACCAAAGATTTTAAAGAACTGGGTTTCGGTAATGCAGTGAGTACAACCTATCAAGATGACTATTATGAATACACACTCAGCCATCCTGACAATAAAAACAATAAATTTAAAGTGAGGGCGGTTCCGATTAATAATCACAAAGATGAATTGTGTGGTTATTTGGAGTTTGAAGTGCCAGGTTATAAAACTACTTCACAGAAATCGACCGGAAAAAATTGCTGGAAAGTTGAACTGTAAATGATTTGAGTTATAAAATTCAGCTCAACTCTATGGATTGTTTGTCGCAAAGCATCGCCTTAAGCTCGGGCTTACAAACACCGCAGTTATTACCACAACCCAGCTTTCGAGAAAGTGAATTAACACTGTTACAACCGCCATCGATTGCTTGAGAAATTTGATTTTGTGATATTGAATAGCAGCTACAGATTATTCTGGAGCTGCTTTTTTTATCACTATTCAAACTGGCTCGCTGCAGAATATTTTCAAAATCAGATGGCTGGGTTTCTTGTTCGATTAAATTATTTGAGCTGTTTTTTTCAGACAGTTGTAACCACCAATCAAAGCCACCTTTTTCAGCAGCCAATGCGTAAGTGAACTGTTGCTGTTGGCTGTCTTCTTTTGCCAGTAATGCACCCTTGGTTAAGCTATCTAGCAATAAATTACTGGAGGTTGAAATATCATCAGCAGCTGACAGGTGATATAAATACTGGTTATTTTGTTTAATTTCCGTCCATAAAGAAGACTTAGGAAAACTATCTATTTTATTCAAGCTGGCCAACCATCCGGTCCAATTAATGGTGGCGGTTTTAACGGTAATTTGAGTCAGTTTGCAGGAAGGTTGCCCGGAATAGGGGTCAGCTTCTGCGGTGACTAGTTTATTAACTTGCCCCTGATTACTTGAAGTAAATCCCCAATGCATTGGAATAAATACTTCGCCTAACTTTTGTTGTACGTCAGCTTGGCATTTTATGATTAAAGTCTGCTGAAGATTATTTGCTTCGATATGCGATGGGTTACCAAGACTGGCTAAATCATCTGGGTGTAATTTGGCGGTGGGTTGCCAGCTGTGTAAATTAAGTTTGGCAATTTTTCCGGTAATGCTTCGAGTGTGCCATTGGTCTCGCTCACGGCCAGTATTTAAAATAAGCATAAGTTCAGTAGCATGAGGTTTATTTACAACGTCAGATGACGCCTGCGGCTTATCTAACCGACGTGATGTGTTGGAAGGTATTGCAATAAATTGTGCTTTTTTATTGTGGGTTGCAAACTGACCATCGCTAAATAATCTGCTGCTGGTGAATTGGCTGATTGAATCCATTTTTAGTGGCCATTGTGTCGGTGGCAGTTCATTGTATTGGTCGTCAGAGAGTTCAGACAATTCTGCCAAGTTAAATATTCGTTTGCTTTGGCTGCTTGTATTATTGTCATTGTTTTCAAAAGCAGATAATGCAGCATGCTCACGAAAAATATCCGCTGAAGATTCAAAGTTAAAAGCATCAGAAAAACCAAGCCGTTTCGCTACTTGGCATATCGCCCACCAGTCCGGTTTTATTAAATCAGTCAGCGGTAAAAAACTTCTCTGGCGAGAAATAGTGCGTTCTGAATTGGTGACTGTACCGTCTTTTTCGCCCCAGCCTGCTGCGGGTAAAATAATATCGGCATAATGTGAGGTTTCGGTCGGAAACTTATCTGACACCACCAAGTGAGGAATTTTTTCCAAAGCAGATTGAACCGATGCCAGTTCAGGCATGCTGACAGCTGGGTTAGTAGCCATCACCCAAAGGAATTTAATTTTTCCAGCATTAATCGCCTGAAATAAATCGACCGCTTTTAACCCAGGTTTGGTTGTAATGTTTGGTGCAGACCAAAATCGTTTTACTCGGTCAATTGAATCAGTTTCAAAACCCATATGAGCAGCTAACTGGGTAGCTAATCCGCCTACTTCTCGGCCACCCATGGCATTGGGCTGGCCGGTAAGGGAAAAGGGTGAAGCACCGGGTTTTCCAATTCTACCGGTAGCTAAATGGCAATTAATAATTGCATTGGCTTTGTCACTGCCGCAGCGGCTTTGGTTGACGCCCATGCAGTAGGCGGTAACGGTTTTATCGGTATCGGAAAACCAGTGGAAAAAAGTATTTAACTGCTGCTCAGGTACGCCGCAAAGTTCTGACAACGGAGCTTGTTTAGCGCTTGCGGCTTCTAATGCCTTAGAAAAACCTTCGGTATGTTGCTCGATATAATCTTTATCAGTTTTGTCGGTTTGCTCCAAATAGCGCAGCAATCCATTAAACAATGCAATGTCGCTATCCGGATTAATCGCTAAATGTAAATCGGCATAAGCGCAGCTGGCGGTCTTTCTTGGGTCGATCACCACCAGTTTCATGTTGGGGTTTTTCTGCTTCGCTTCGCTGATTCGACGGTAAATAATCGGGTGAGTCCAAGCTGCATTGGAGCCAACCAGTATCACCAAATCAGCCATATCGAAATCTTGATAGCAACCTGGAACGCAGTCTTCACCAAACGCGCGCTGATGTGCCACTACCGCAGAAGCCATGCAAAGTCGTGAGTTGGTATCAATATTACTGCTGCCGATAAAGCCCTTCATTAATTTGTTGGCGACATAATAATCTTCAGTTAATAACTGACCAGAACCGTAAAATGCAACAGACTCTGGGCCGTACTCATTAATGCAATGGCTAATTTTTTCGGCAATCGCATCGAGTGCGTGCTCTAGGCTTGCTGGTTGTTGGTTAACTTGAGCAGTGGGCAAGCGCTGATTATTATTTAATGAAGCGGCCAAATTACTGCCTTTGGCGCATAACTCTCCAAAGTTGGCTGGGTGAGTGATATCGCCGTAGATACGGTTTTTAGATTCTGCAATCAGACCGCAACCGACGCCACAATACGGACAGGTGGTTTTGATTTTGTTGTTGTTATGATTATCCATATCCACGGGCTCACCCACTCATGTTACTTCAGAGTTTTATTTCAATTTTGCTTTTATTTTTTAGATCGGCTGTTTTATTTAAGCCGCTATTTTTTGCTGTTCGTTTTTTAGTAAAACCCGCTGATTTTCAATTTTAACTGGCCAGCTACGCACCATGACATCTTGGTCATCGAGGCATTGGCCCGTTTTTAAACAAAAATATTGCTTGTAAATAGGTGATGCAACGATTGCAGTACCTTTTATATCACCGATAATGCCACGAGAAAGTACCATTGCTCTACTAAAAGGATCGTAGTTGTCTAAAGCAAATACTTGGCCATCAGCCAAGGTAAACAGTGCAATTTGAACGTCGCCCACCAAAGCAGATACGCCGCCGTTTGGCTCTAAATCTTCAGTTGAGCAAATATCGATCCATGATTTATTTGGCATTTCAGTACTCTTTTTAATCGTAGGTTGGCTGTTACGAGATTTCTTTGAGCGGAATAATTTGCTCGCGCTTGCGATCAAACTGAATACTTGGATCCGCTTGCTTACTGTTAACAAAGGGTTGAAACTGCTTGAGTCGTTCTTGGTCATTGAGTGTTGCCTCCCATTCGCACTGGTAGCTGCCAACTACTTTTTGCATTTGTTGTTCTAATTGTTCGGCAATGCCCAAGCTATCTTCAATGACGACTGATTTTAAATAACCCAAGCCGCCATCTAGTTGTTCGCGCCATACCGAAGTGCGCTGTAAGCGTTCTGCCGTCTCGATATAAAACATTAATACGCGGTCAATTAATTTAATTAATTGTTGGTCATCTAGGTCGGTAGCAAATAACTCGGCATGGCGTGGTTTCATGCCGCCGTTACCGCATACATATAAGTTCCAACCATTTTCTGTGGCAATTACACCGATATCTTTGCTCTGTGCTTCAGCGCATTCTCGGGTGCAGCCAGACACGGCGAATTTAATTTTGTGTGGCGAACGCAGACCCTTGTAACGATTTTCTAATTCAATCGCCATGCCCATGCTGTCTTGCACGCCATAGCGGCACCAGTCAGAACCGACACAAGATTTAACCGTGCGTAGCGATTTGCCATAAGCGTGACCCGATTCAAAGCCGGCATTGATTAATTGTTGCCAAATTTCTGGTAACTGCTCTAATCGAGCGCCAAATAAATCGATTCTCTGACCGCCAGTAATTTTGGTATATAAATCGAATTTTTTAGCTACCTGACCAATGACAATTAATTTATCGGGAGTGATTTCCCCGCCGGGAATTCTTGGAACGACTGAGTAACTACCATTTTTTTGAATGTTGGCCAAAAAACGGTCGTTAGTATCTTGCAGTGTTCTGTGTGGCCGATCGAGAATGTATTGATTTTCTAGACTGGCAAAAATTGAAGCGGCGGTTGGCTTGCAAATATCGCAACCGGCACCGGTTCCATGTTGAGCAATTAAATTATCGAAGTCTTGAATGTCGCCGACTTTTGCCAAGTGAAATAACTGTTGGCGGCTGTAAGAAAAGTGCGGGCAAATATCTACTGATACTTCCATGCCACGCTTAGCCAGTTGCTGATCGACGAAAGTTTTCACTGCTGCAGAACAACCACCACAACCGGTTGATGCCCGGGTTTCATCTTTAACTTCATCGAGAGTTAAAAGGCCATCATCCATTGCCTGATTAATGGCATCACGGCTGACATTATGACAAGAGCAAATAATGCTGTTTCCAGGTAGCTCTATGGCTTGTTGTTCTCCATCTTTCGCTGGGGTAATTAATTGAACAGGATCTTTTGGCAGATCGATTTGATTTAAATATTGCGCTAAAAGAGTATCGTAGTTTTCAACATTACCAATTAATAATGCACCGTTTAATTTTTTCTGATCATCGCTAATCACCAACTTTTTATAAACGCCTGCTGGGTCATCAATCAGCTTGTAATTAAGCTGGGCATCGATACCTTTACCATCACCAATTGCGGCAACATCTACACCGAGTAATTTTAATTTGGTACTCATGTCTGCACCGGTAAATGCAGCAGTTTCACCGGCAAGATGGCTGGCCAAGGTACGCGCCATGGTGTAACCCGGTGCGACCAGTCCGAAGATTTTTCCATCGAATAATGCACATTCACCAATTGCATAAATATTCGAATCACTGGTGGTGAGTTGTTGGTCAACTTCAATACCGCCGCGTGGTCCAACCGTTAAATCGCAATCTCTTGCTAGTTGGTCGCGGGGTCGAATACCTGCCGAGAACACAATGAGATCAGTAGACAGTTGTGTCTCGTCAGTGAAATTCATTTGCAGCAATGACTGGCTGCCATTAACAATTTCTTTGGTGTTTTTATTGGTGTGAACCTTAACGCCCAGCTCGGTAATTTTTCGCTCCAATAATTTACCGGCAGTGCTATCGAGCTGCGCTGGCATTAACTGAGGGGCGAACTCAACGACATGGGTTTCCAGGCCAAGGTTTTTGATGGCATTGGCCGCTTCCAACCCAAGCAAACCGCCACCGACCACTACACCGACAGTTGCGGTTTCTGCTGCCTCTTGAATCGATTGCAAGTCTTCGATGGTTCGATAAACCAAACAACCAGGATTTTCTCTACCAGGAACCGGCGGAACAAAGGGAGCGGAGCCGGTAGCCATGACCAACTTATCCCAAGCAATTAAGCCACCGCTTTCACAGACTAATAATCGTTTATCGCGTTGGATGCTGATAACTGGATTACCCAAAATCAGCTGGATATTATTTTTCTGGTAATAATCTGCGGTGGTGAGCGCTAAGTCATCGGCGGTTTTACCATCGAATAGTGCTGATAGATGAACCCGATCATAGGCAGGTCGGACTTCTTCACCAACCACTGTCAGATTGAATTGCTGGTGCAGGTTATGCTGAACCAGTTGCTCCACTAAATGGTGGCCCACCATTCCATTACCAATAATGACCAGATTTTGCTTGTCCATAACGCTACCCGTGCTGCAATGATGATTTCTTTTTTGTTATTCCGCTGGACTGGTAAGAAAAACAGCACCTGCCGATGCCAAGTTGGCAGGTGCTATCAGCCTAACGGGAGAGCGTACCTTGTGGGCACATCATTGTTATTGCAGAGGGCGTGCCAGAAATTTTAAAATCGCTAACTGTCGGTTTTTAATTATAATTGTTGACGTTTATCAGGGCTGGCAGGATGCTTTTGGATTGCAAGATAGCCCAATATAAGTGCAATAGTTTTTTACTTCGCACTATTAAGCGTCGAGCTGTCATGTTTCGTAGGGATACTGAAATTTGATAAATAGCAGTCAGAAATAACAGCCATGCGAAGAGAAAAGAGGTGTTAGTGAGGATTAACACCTAGCAAGCATTAAGCTTGCCAGATGGGTATTAAATAATAGAAGAGTATCTATTGAGTGCTGTGCCGATCCGATTGATTGGTTGCTTTTGCCACTGAAATTTTTATTAACAGTGCCGCTAATAGGAAAAGCAAGAAAGCATCTAACTCCATCAACTCTTCATAGAACACATGATGTAAACCGCCCAAAATATGCTTTTCAAATAAGTCACTAAGAATCAATAATCCAAAAGAAATTAGAAGTAACTTACCGCTAGGACTGAATACCAGTGAACGAAAATTCTGCTTGATGGATGCAAATTGTTTCTTAATCTGCCAGAACACACCGATCCATAAAATCAGTAGCATGCTGTTTCTACCGATGCCATGACCTAACCAAACTAGCGCCTGGGGAATGTTGTAATGCAGCCGCTCGACATCGACTTCACGAAGAAAAATTGACCAACCTAAAACTGCGCAAGCAAAAGCTACCGCTGAAGTGAGTCCTTGATAGCGAATGCAAGTAATCAGGCCAATTATCGCTGCAATCAATGCCACTACTGCTTGTATGTTTTCCATTAAAGCGTTTTCGCTATACAGCCACTCGGCATTATTTTGCACAGCAAAAAAGTACAGCAGGCCGTTAGCTAACAAGCCAAGCGCAAAGATTATAATCAGCAAAATTTTATTCATAACAAAGAAGTGAGCGCTCGTAATTCAATATTGATTTTGACATTTTAACCGCCAAAGCAAATCTCATAAAGTGCCGAAGTTGAAATAATACTTTGCAAGAACTGTAGGGTGAAAATAATCACGAAAATATATTATTGATATTTTAGTCATTAATGGTGTTATAGCTAATTAGTTAAAGTGGTATGTCATATTTTTGATCAAAGTCATTAATCGTGCTGATCTGTCACAGTTTGCAATACGCGCTTACCGACTATTCCATAGAATGAACAAAATATTTGTTTAAGACTCGCTATGGCATTACCTGCAACAGAGCTTTACCAGCTTTACTACAGAAAGCTGCAACACAATAATCGTTTGTTGAAGCTAGCATGCTTGCTGACCGCGATTTCTGTGGTGTTGATCTGTACGATCTGGGATTGGTTGTGGCTACAAAGCCAACCAAAAATTTTATTAGATATTCTGATTTATCGCTGTTTGACTGCCTTGTTACCCCTTGCGGTATTAATTGCCGTGATTTTCACCAGTTGTGCTTCTGGTTGCTTTAATCGACTGAGCCAGTTAACCATTGTTCTTTGCTCTGCTGGCATTGCCGCTAGTAATCTCATCGGGCTGGATTACGGCTATGGCAGCATTATGCAGCCGATAATGCTAGTAACCTTGTTTGGTTATTTCTTTACTAGTTTGACTTGGAAAGAAAAAATACTAATTTGCTGGCCGTTAATTGGACTAACCGCGTGGTTCGATCTAGTTGCTGAGCTCGGCAAAGACCAGTTAGTTTATGACATGGTTTATCTGGTTTTGGTCAATATGATGGGCACGGTTAGTGCGATGGCGAGCCAGCGAATGGGGCTGCATAATCTAGATATTCAGTTAAAGCTAGAGCAATTGGCTGAGACTGATCCACTAACCGGTTTAGATAATCGCTATAGTTTTGAGCGACGTTTTGAAGCTTTGGCGGCAGTCGGTAGTGCGCAAGGTGTCGCTTTGGCGATTGCCGATCTGGACCATTTCAAATCCTATAACGATTGTTATGGGCATATGGAAGGTGACCAGTGCTTGGTTCAAATTGCCAATCTACTTAAAGAACAAATCGGTGAGCATGGTTTGGTTGCTCGAATGGGTGGTGAAGAGTTTATTTTGCTATTGCATGGCATGGACTTTGAACACGCTAAGTTAAAGATGATCAAGCTAATTCAGGCGATAAAAAATAAGCAGATCGACCATTGGGGTTCAGACACTGATTCATTTATTACTATGAGTTTGGGTATGGTTTGGTCGGATGCAGTGCTAGGTAGGGAGCGTCGTTCGCTAATGGAAATGGCCGATCGAGCGTTATACATTGCCAAGAAAAAGCGTAATTGCTGTGTTTGCCTCACTTATGAGCAGGCGCAAGAAATTTTACCAGATCGTTTGATGAATAAGTGGATCGAACCGCATAATAAGCAAGCATCTCCGGTAGAGTAAGCGCAGATGTTTCAGCACATTGTTTCGATCAATCTTTTGACTGAGTAGTTATGGCCAGATATAGCAAAAACCAGCAAGCGCCTTCCCCTGAAACAATCAAGGAAGCCCATAGCATGGCCAAGGCTGTGCAAAAGCCAGGGCAAACTAAAGAGCAAACTCGATTGGTTGCCCAAGGTATTCAAAAGGGCATAGAAGAATATAAAAAGCGTAATAAGGCCAAAGCGCGTGAGCTAGATAAGCGATTACGTCAAGCCAAGCAGCCTGTTGCGACAGCTGAGGTTGCTGAAAATGATAATTCACCCATTGAAACGGCAGCTCAATACCAACCCAATTGGCTACCTTGGCTTTTACTTGCTGCCAGCTGGATTGGTTTCGCAGTCTGGGCATTTCCCGGTTTATTTAGCGGGCAGGCGTAAGCCAGATGCCACTACAAATTAGCCAGAACGGTATGACGATTGCCGATTGTGCGAGAAATTAATGCCACTACTAATTAGTCAAGCGGTGTCGATTGCCGATTGGGCATTACCGATATTTTTACCGGCTAGGGTGACAACTTAATGCCACTACAAATTAGTCAAGCGGTATCGATTGCCGATTGGGAAATGGATTTTACGGCAATTCGTGCCAGCGGCCCGGGTGGACAAAACGTCAACAAGGTGTCGAGCGCGATTCACCTTCGGTTCGATATTAAACATTCCAGTTTGCCGGATTTTTATAAAGAACGGCTGCTGAAATTATCGGATCAAAGAATTACTGCCGAAGGAGTGGTGGTGATCAAGGCCGATCGTTATCGTACCCAAGAGCTCAACCGGCAAGATGCATTAGACCGATTGCTGGAATTGATTAAAAATGCCACCAAAGTCGAAAAAAAGCGTCGCCCGACTAAGCCAACCAAAGGCTCACAAAGACGCCGCATGGATAGTAAGACTAAGCGCGGACAGACCAAGGTTTTGAGAAATAAAAAGTCGTTTGAGTGACCTGCTGAGAACCTCAATCAGTTTTGTTCGCTAGTGCTTTTATAAGCTATAAGCTGTGAGATAATACTGCTCGAAAATTTAGTTAGCCCCATGCTCAAGGAGAGACTCATGCCGAATGGCAGGAAAGATTCATGCTACTTAGCTCAAGAAGATGAAATGAGCTATTGGGATGGTGTCTCCGATTCTTCACCCTTTAACTCAAGTGAAATTGATGTGGCTAGCGTCACGCTGTCTCTAGATAGTGTGATTGAGCGCATGCAGTGTGATGAAATTGACTTAAATACAGATTTTCAAAGGCGTGCGGAAATTTGGACGGTTGTTCAAATGAGTAGATTGATCGAGTCGATTTTGATTCAATTGCCATTGCCGGTGTTTTACTTCGATGTTTCCTCCGAGTACAACTGGCAAATTATCGATGGGCTGCAGCGATTGAATGCAATTAAAAGATTTGTTTTAGACAAAGAGCGGCCTTTGAAACTTAAAGGGTTGGAGTTTTTGTCTGCAGAGTTAAATGGGGCGACCTATGATGATTTACCTAGGCCTATGCAGCGAAGGTTTAGAGAGTTTCAGATAATCACCCATCAGGTTCGACCTTCAACGCCGTTAAATATCAAGTATAGTATTTTCATGCGAGTGAATACTGGCGGGACACCTTTAAATTCTCAAGAAATTAGGCACGCATTGGCACCAACTCACGTGCGAGAATTTTTGGCGAGATGTTCAGAATATCCAGATTTTATTGAGTTGATGGGCGACCGGTCTCGAAGAATGAAAGATCAAGAACTTGTGCTCAGGTTTGTCGCTTATGAAATATTTAATTCGAGAGAAACCGCACGAAACCTTGTTGTTCTGCTCAATGAAGCGGTAGAACGGTTACGCAGAGCTGATCGTGATGAACTGGATCGTCTTGCCCGACTTTTTGCCTTGTCTCTTGAAAGATCCAAGGCGCTTTTTGGTTCTGAAGCTTTCGTAAAACATCTATTTCAAGAAGGAAGCAAAAAAAGGAAAAGTGTAGCTTTATTCGAAGTCTGGATGAGGCAGCTTTCAAAATTAAGTGAAAGCGATTTTTCTAAGCTTTGTGCTAAAAGGGATAGGCTTTTACATGAACTGGACGAGACGTTAACTGATAATCAAGATTTTATCCGGTCACTATCTACCAACACACAAGCTATTCAGAATATTGAGTACCGGCATGCAGTAACCCACCATTTAGTTAAAATAATATTAAGAGAAACCTAATGCTTGAATATCTTCATATAAAAAACTTCAAGACAATACTAGCTGGTGGTTTTGAACTTTCAGGTTTAAATATTTTTTCTGGGTTAAATGGCATGGGGAAATCCTCATTAATTCAGACTTTATTACTCCTTCGGCAATCTTACGAACGAAACTTGCTTGTGGATAAAGGTTTACTGCTTCAGGGAGACTATGTATCTCTTGGAACTGGAAGGGATGTTCTGTCGCAAGAAAGCCAAGAAGATGAATTTAGTTTTATTGTGAAGTGGACAAACAGTTCTTTCGCAACAGAATTTTCATTTGATTACGCTGATACTTCAGACTTGCAGCCTATGCAGAAACTCAATCCAGCAATTATCGAACATGCTGAAAGGCTTAGCTTATTTAACAATAACTTTCGTTACCTAAGTGCTGACCGAGTTGCACCAACCAGCCATCATCAGCTTTCTGAATTCCATATTAAAGAACTGAACTCTTTAGGTATTCGTGGCGAGTATACAGTGCATTATATTGCTGAATATGCTGATCAGGCTGTAAGTAACCACCCTTTGATTCATAAAGAGGCTGCTTCTAGTGACTTGCTCACCAATATCAACGCATGGATGTCTGAGATTGCTCCAGGCTTGAGGGTGAGGACACAAGCAGTGCCTCACTTTAATGCTGCCACTTTAGGTTTTTCATTTGTTCAAGGTAACCAGGTAACCAACGAATTCAAACCGCAGAATGTCGGTTTTGGTTTGAGTTATGTTTTGCCGGTAGTAACCAGTATTTTATCAGCGAAACCTGGTGATTTATTAATTATTGAAAATCCAGAATCTCATTTACACCCTGCCGGGCAAGCAGTCATGGGGCGTTTATGTGCATTGGCTGCGCACCATGGAATACAGTTAATTGTTGAATCACATTCGGATCATTTTTTAAATGGTGTTCGGGTAGCGGTTAAAGAGCAACTAGCTACTCCTGATGATGTGCGGTTGTATTTTTTGGAACGAGAATCAACAGATCAACAGCATGCGTCGCATATTCTTCGCCCGAAAATTGATGAGCAAGGCAGAATTGATCAATGGCCTAATGGCTTCTTTGACGAATGGGATAAGCAGCTGGATCGTTTGCTATGAGCCAAAATTTGGTGTTTAACCACCATAGCTTGCCATATCAACATGCCGCCCAAGCCAAAGAAGATATTGCTGAATTCCTGAAGATAGCTATCCGCTGTCGAACCTTTGGTTATGATGCCATCCTATTGGACGAAGAAATTGATCAATCTTGGTATGGTCTGGAATTAGCTAAAGATTATTTTCTCAGAGACTGGTTCGTCCAAGCCAATCAAGATCCGCAACAAAAAGACCTTGTTCGAGCTTTTCGAAGCATTGCAACTAGGCAGCCACTATTTGATGCTGATGAACTTAAACAAAGTACAGAATTGGACGCTGGCCTTGCCGGAGAAGATCAAAGCAGCATTGCACTTCTGGCAAGCTTTTACTTTGAGGCATTTTTGCTGAGTTTCCCTTCTCAGAAAAAATGGACGAAACCAGAGCTGGCCATATGGATTAAAAAGTTAGATGAAGAAAGTGGGGAGATTGAGCAAGCGTCAGCCGAGTTAAAAAATATATTCTCCATTGCATCGCTTAGTAATCATGAGTTAAATCTTAAAACAATAAGGGATCAGAAACTCCAAACGGCTAATGATATTTTACAGCGTCGGCAAAGTCTGTTCCCGTGTATTGAGTTCTTGGATAGCTTCAGTAGCGATCTTCGCAGAGGTGGTTTTCGCGCGGATATTTTAGATAAATCCAAAGATGCTTTGTTGGTTTTGAATCAATTCTGTGATGACTGGAAAGAAGAAAAGTTTTCAGAGTATCGACATGAATATCTACGAGATTCTGGCTTGAATATGGAGGTTTCTGGTGAATCATCCACTGTGGCTGATGATCCAAAGTTACGAAGCCAAAGGGAATATCGACTGCCTTCAGGAACCAAGGTTTATTGTGAAAATCACATAAAATTACCCGCAGGCTTTCGGATGCATTTTTATCCGGACACTACCAATAAAAAAATCTATATTGCTTACCTTGGGCCACATCTCAAACTGAAATAGCAAGCACCTTACAGATGCTTGCTGGTTCAATCTTTACTGCCGCTGCCTAACTGCTTCAAACAAACATACGCCTGTTGCAACAGATACATTTAAGCTAGAAACTTCACCGGCCATTGGCAGATTAACCAAAAAGTCACAGGCTTCGCGGGTTAAGCGGCGTAAGCCTGAACCTTCAGCGCCCATGACAATCGCCATTGGGCCTTTTAAATCTTGCTGATAAACCGACTGTTCGGCTTCGCCTGCAGTGCCAGTTAACCAAATGCCGTGCTTTTTCAAATTGTCCAAGCAGCGAGCAAGGTTGGTGACCACATATAAAGGCGTTGCTTCGGCGGCACCACAGGCAACTTTACGCACCGTAGCATTTAAACCAACCGCTTTATCTTTTGGCACAATCACACCGTGAACACCGGCGGCATTGGCGCTTCGCAAGCAAGCGCCCAAATTATGCGGGTCGGTGACGCCATCAAGAACCAGTAAGAAAGGCGCTTCTTCTAATTGCTCAAGCATGATTTCTAGCGATTGTTCATTCTGCTCGCCCGATGCTTTGACGTAAGCAACCACGCCTTGGTGGTGTGCATTATTGGTTAAAGTGTCGAGATCCTTGCGGGATTTTTGCTCAACTTTACAACCCAATTTGCGTGCTTCATCCGCTAATAAATTAGCCTTGTCATTACTGCGGCCACCTTGAATAGCCAGTGACAGCAATCGATCATTATTGGTTTTTAATAAAGATTGCACTGCGTGCAATCCATAAACAAGTTCGTTTTTCATTGACTGCTCGAAAAATCGAAACCGGCCCGCAGACCGGTTTAGGGGTGATGTGAAGAATGAATTACTTACGCTTGCGGAATGTTTTACGACGCGGCTTTTTCTTCACTGGTGCTCGGCCTTCTACCGCCATTTCACCAGATAATTCAAAGTCGATTTTCTTATCGTCGAGGCTTACTTTAACCACTTTTACCGTTAGGCGATCACCCAAGCGATAACTCTTACCAGTACGTTCACCGCTCATGCGGTGTTTGGCAGAATCAAAGTGGAAATAGTCATTGCCCAGCGAAGTAACGTGTACCAAGCCGTCGACGTAAATATCGTCAAGCTGAACAAACAAACCAAAACCGGTTACGCCAGATACCGAGCCTTCAAAGTCCATGCCGATTTTATCTTGCATGTACTCGCACTTCAGCCAGTTGGTGACTTCGCGAGTGGCTTCATCTGCACGGCGTTCGGTTGATGAGCAATGCTCGCCGAGGTCTTGCATCTTCTTTTCGCTGTATTCAAAAGTGCTGGCTTTTTCACCATTAATTAAATGGCGAATCGCACGATGAACCAGCAAATCAGGATAGCGACGAATTGGCGAAGTAAAGTGGGCGTAGGCATTAAATGCCAAGCCAAAGTGACCATCGTTTTTCGGCGAATAGACTGCCTGAGACAGCGAGCGCAATAAAACAGTCTGGATTAATGGTGCATCCGGACGGCCTTTAATGGCCCAAATTAACTGAGCGTAATCTTGTGGCTCTGGCTTGTCGCCGCCGCCAAGACCGAGGCCTAATTCGGACAAAAAGCTGCGAACGTCTTCGATCTTGCCTTCTTTCGGGCCCATATGGGAGCGATACAAAGTTGGGATCTTGTTCTTGGCCAAAAAGCGAGCTGTCGCCACGTTGGCGCTCAGCATGCACTCTTCGATAATCCGGTGTGCATCGTTGCGTTCGTATGGCTCGATCTTTTCGATCCGGCGATTATCATCGAAAACAATCCGGGTTTCGGTTGTTTCGAAGTCAATTGCACCGCGTGCCATACGCTGGCCGATTAAGGCGTGATACATCCGATACAGTTCTTGCAGATGCGGCAGCACTTCACCGTATTCTTGGCAAAGTTCTTTGTCTTTGTGCTGCAGCATTTTCGAGACCTTGGTATAGGTCAAGCGTGCTTTGGACTGCATGACTGCGTCGTAGAACTTATAGCGCGTCAGCTTACCGTTGGCGCTGATGCTCATGTCACACACCATACACAAACGATCAACGTCTGGGTTCAGTGAGCACAAGCCATTGGATAACTGCTCAGGCAGCATCGGAATGACCCGACCCGGGAAATATACCGAGTTGCCGCGTTCATAGGCAGAGGCATCCAGTGCGCCGCCAACGGGCACATAACTGCTGACATCAGCAATCGCTACTACTAAGCGCCAGCCACCTGACTTTTTACGTTCAGCAAAAACCGCATCGTCAAAGTCACGGGCATCTTCACCATCAATAGTGACTAATGGCAGATGACGAATATCTTCCCGGCCTTTGAACTGCGCAGGCTTGACCTTAGCACCGAACTTGTCGGCTTCAGCGACGACTGCGTCGTCAAATACATGGGGCAGATCGTGATTGCGAATTGCCAGTTCAGTTTCCAAACCCGCCTGCATATGGTTACCCAATACTTCGATAACCTTACCCATCGCATTGGTGCGGCTAGTTGGCGGAACGATCAATTCAACTGAAACGATCTGGCCTTTGGCTGCGCCATTGCTTTGTCCCGGAGGGATCAGAACATCTTTATGAATTCGGTTGCTGTCGGGCACCACATAGCCAACGCCATGTTCTTCAAAGTAGCGGCCGACCAGCCTTACCATTCCGCGCTCAAGGATTTCAACCACCGCACCTTCACGGCGACCTCGGCTATCAAGGCCTTCAATCCGAGCCAATACCCGATCACCATGAAGCAATGAGCTCATCTGGTGGGTATTGAGAAATAAATCATCGGAAGTGTCTTCAGGAATCAGAAAGCCAAAGCCTTCTTTGTGTGCATGAACCCGACCCTTGATCAGATCCATTTTGGTTACCAGACCATATTCGCCCTTGCGATTACAAACCAGTTGACCATCGCGCACCATTGCACGCAAACGTCGACGCAGCGCTTCTTGTGGCGATTCACCAGAAATTTCCAACAGCTCGCCAACGCTATCGATGTTCAGCAAGGCACCTTGTTTCTCCAGCAATTCCAGTATCATTTCACGACTGGCAATTGGATTGCTGTAGTGGCTGGCTTCTCTTGCCGCCTGTGGATCCTTGAGGTTATTTTTCCTTTTCTTTGTCATTCATACTCTCTTGAAAATACAAAAAGGGTTTCTTCTGGTTTTAAGGCCGAGAGAGAAACCCTTTTTTGAGGATCGCTGTTATTCCAGCGGATCTCTCAAAATTATGGTTTCCTTCCGGTCTGGCCCGGTGGAGACGATATCAATCGGTGTTTCGAGAATTTCTTCTAACCGACGAATATAAGCTCGGGCATTTTCCGGAAGTAAATCAATTGAAGTTGTGCCGTATGTGGTTTCACTCCAGCCTGCAACTTCTTCATAAACCGGCTCGCAAGCTTCAAATGCTTCGGCGCCGATGGGTGGGCGATCGATAATTTCGCCCTGGTACTTGTAGCCAGTACAAATCTTGATGGTTTCTAGTCCATCGAGAACGTCTAGTTTGGTCAGGCAGATGCCAGTGACGCTGTTAGCCTCGATTGAACGGGCTAAAACAACGGCATCAAACCAGCCACAACGCCGACTACGACCGGTGGTGGCACCAAATTCATTGCCTTTGGTGCCCAGATGATTACCCACTTCATCAAACAGTTCGGTTGGGAATGGACCTGCGCCAACCCGGGTGGTGTAAGCCTTGGTGATACCCAGTACATAATCGATGTAACAAGGGCCAAAGCCGCTGCCGGTTGCAACGCCGCCAGCTGTGGTGTTCGAAGAAGTCACGTAAGGATAGGTGCCCTGATCAATATCGAGCAACGTACCTTGTGCGCCTTCAAATAATAACTTGTCACCGTTACGGCGATGTTGATGCAACATCTGAGTAACATCAGCCACCATAGGTGCAAGTTCTTTCGCCATTTCCTGACAAAGTGCAAACACTTCATCAAAGCTGACCGCATCAACCTTGTAGTATTGGGTCAGTGCGAAGTTGTGGTATTCCATTACTTCACGCAGCTTTTCTTCCAGTCTTGCTTGATCAAACAAGTCACCTAAACGCAATGCGCGGCGAGCAACCTTGTCTTCATAAGCTGGGCCAATACCACGGCCAGTTGTGCCAATGGCTTTTTTGCCACGGGCCAATTCGCGCGCCTGATCCAATGCAACGTGATACGGCAGGATCAGAGGGCAAGCCTCAGACAGGAATAAGCGCTTTCGAACCGCGGAATCGGTTATTTCAAGCTGGTGAATCTCTGTCATCAAAGCTTCAGGCGACAGTACAACACCATTGCCGATATAGCAGTTGACGTTTTTATGCAAAATTCCTGATGGAATAAGGTGCAACACAGTTTTGACACCGTCGATGACCAGTGTATGGCCAGCATTATGGCCACCTTGGTAACGTACTACGCCAGCTACCTGCTCAGTCAGCAGATCAACCAGTTTGCCCTTGCCTTCATCACCCCATTGGGTGCCCAGCACTACAAGATTTTTGCCCATTTCGGTTCCAGCTCGCTAATTCAAGGGTTTTACTTGCCAGCCATCATCGGCGCTGACAAGTTGATGACTACAGCCTGCTTCGGCTTGCTGCATGTCCTGATCCGGTAACAATCTGATCACTACGTGACCGGCTTGCCGGAATTGCTTTACTGCAGCTTCAAGTGCAGCGTTCTCTCCCTCAACCGGGGCGAGAATTGTTTGCTGTTGTGGCATTTCTGTCTGACCTAGGGTCATCAGAGTTTTCAAACAAGTACTAAAGCCGGTGGCGGGCCTGCTTTCACAACCAAACGCCTTGCCGATATCGTCATAGCGGCCGCCTTGGGCGACGGCTTGACCGGCACCTGGCAGATAGGCACTAAATACCACACCGGTATGGTAGTGATATCCGCGCAACTCACCGAGGTCGAAAATCACCTGTGCATTTGGATGGCGACGGCGCAGTAGCGCGACGATTGCTTCTAGTTGATCGAGTGCTACATGCAAAGATTCCGGCGCTGCCGCCAGAGACTTTCTGGCTTTGTCGATCACCGACTGATCACCATAAAGGTCGACCAAACTCGCCAGCATTTGCTGGGTTTGTTCA
Organism: Pelagibaculum spongiae; assembly: GCF_003097315.1. Lineage (NCBI taxonomy): Bacteria > Pseudomonadati > Pseudomonadota > Gammaproteobacteria > Oceanospirillales > Pelagibaculum > Pelagibaculum spongiae. The sequence goes on along the minus strand of NZ_QDDL01000002.1, from coordinate 322,917 downwards.
GTGAGCTGCCAGCTTTGCAGGAGATCTTTTAGTTCGGTAACTGCCTTGCGCTGAAGGATTTCCATCAGCTGTTGTTCCTGGCTTTGGTCTAGTTGAGCATGCTCAACCAGTGCCCGGAAAATGCCAACATGGCCGAGTTCGAGGCATGCGTTTTTCAGACCGGATTGTGCCAGGGTTTCCAACATCAACTCGAGAATTTCAGCGTCACTTTCAATGCCGCCATGACCAAACAGTTCGATACCGATTTGCGCCGGTGCTCGACCATTACTGAGTCCTTGCGGGTTGGTGCGCAAAACCGTGCCGTGATAACAAAGACGATTAACGCCTGTGCCACCTAACTTGTGGGCATCGATTCGGGCAACTTGTGGTGTGGTGTCGGCACGAATACCGAGCAGTTTACCACTTAGGCTATCGGTGAGTTTGAAAGTCTGGAGTTCAAGATCGCTACCGGCACCGGTAAGCAGGGAATTAAGGTGTTCTACAAGCGGAGGGTATACCAATTGGTAGCCCCAGAGGTTGTAGAGATCCAGTAGCTGTCGCCTGAGAGCTTCAACCTTGGCTGCCTGGGGTGGCAAGAGTTCATCAATTCCCTCGGGGAGCAACCACCGAGTATTATCTTGCATCGTTATCTAACCATGTAAAGCAGCATCAGGCCACCAGTCATACTGGCTAAACCCATCAACTGCAAAAAACGATTATTCTGACTGGCTGCTTGGGTCATCGCTGCTTTCCAGCGAGCGGGTGCAATAAAAGGCAAAATACCTTCAATCACCAGTACCAAAGCCAGTGCAGACCACAAATCATTCATGAGTCACACTACATTAGCGCATAAAGAAAGGCGCAAAAAGGCCGGGATAATCCCGGCCCTAAAGCAAGATTGTAACCTTGTGTGCTGCCTATGTTAAGTAGGCAGCACTAAGATTATTTAGCTTGTTTGTTGAAATAGCGGAAGAATTCACTATCAGGCTTGAGTATCAGAGTATCTTGCTTGCTGTTCAGGCTGAGCTGATAAGCTTGCAGGCTTCTGACAAAGCCGTAGAACTCACGGTCCTGACTATAAGCATCCGCATAAATAGTGGTTGCTGTTGCATCGCCATTACCGCGAATGATTTCAGAATCACGGTAAGCAGTTGCAGCGATTTCAGTACGCTGGCGGTCTGCTTGTGCGCGAATGATTTCAGCGTCTTTCTCACCGTTAGAACGGAACTCACGAGCAATACGATTACGCTCTGTACGCATCCGACGATAAACCGATTCGGTTACTTTGCTCGGTAACTCAATACGTTTGATTCGAACGTCAACCACTTCGATACCGAGTTCCAGCACCTTTGCGTTTGCCGCAGCAACCATTAATCGCATAATCTCTGAACGATCTTCCGAGATGACTTCTTGCAAAGTTCTGCGTGCAAATTCGTCACGTAGATCCTTGTTGATGATATCGGTCAATAGACGTGCTGCCTGTAATTCATCACCACGAGTGGTGGTGAAGTAATTCAGCAAAGCGCCTTCAGATGGGCTGATTTTCCACTCAACAAATGAATCGACTTCAACTGCTTTTTTCTCAGCAGTCAAAAAGCTCGCCGGTGGCGCATCCAATGTAATGATGCGGCGTTCGAATGTACGAACTTCATTAACAATTGGCCATTTGAAATGTATGCCTGGCTGCACGTTGCTTTGGCTGATCTGACCCAAGAACAGCACCATCGCGCGCTGCTTTTCGGAAACCACAAAAACACTGCCATAAATAACTAAGCCGATCAGGCCTAAAATGGCCAGAATTCCACTAGATGATCTGGTCATAATTATTCTCCTACCCGACTTGGAATTCTTGGCGCTACACGACCGCTACCGGTGGTATTACGCTGCGCTTCAAGTCGTGATGGCAGTTGTGAAAGGCTAGAGCCGCCAATGGTTTCGATGTTTGGATTTTGTAGCGCAGAAGCGGCTTGTGGTTGAACACCCATCCGGTCTAATGGCAAATACATTAATGAATTGCCACCTTCTACATCAACCAGAACCTTGTTTACTCGGCTAAACACGCTTTCCATGGTCTCGATATACAGACGATCACGGGTAACTTCAGGCGCTTTTTGATAAGCGGTTAACAGCTTAACAAAACGATCGGCTTCACCTTCCGCTTGTTGAACGACTTGCTCTTTATAAGCGGCAGCTTCTTCCAATTTACGTTTAGCTTGACCTTCTGCCAGAGGAACCGTGGTGTTGGCATAAGCTTGTGCTTCGTTCTTAAAGCGTTCCCTATCCTCACGCGCCTTGATTACGTCATCAAAGGAAGCTTTTACTGCGGATGGTGGATCTGCTTTTTGCAAGTTCAACTGAGTAACCTGTAAGCCTGCGCCGTAGGAATCGAGTAGCTCTTGCATTTTGGTTTTAGTGTCAGCTGCAACTACGTCACGGCCTTCAGTCAAGATAGCGTCTAGCTTGGTTTGACCGATCACTTCGCGCAATGCGCTTTGAGTGATATCACCTAAGGTGCGGTCAGGATCTTTGATCTTTAGAACATAATCTTTCAGATCTTTGATCACATATTGAACCCGCAGATCGATATCAACGATGTTTTCATCTTGGGTCAGCATGGTTGAAGTTAACGGATAGTTACGAACTACGCCGATATCATGAATTTCAACCGTATCGATAAAACGAGGATACCAATGAGGGCCCGGGCCGACAGTATCGTGATATTCACCCAAGCGAAGTATCAAACCGCGCTCTGCTGGCTCAACTTTATACCAGCCAGACAGGAACCAGATTAGCGTCAGGCCTGCCAGAATAAATACGGTACTAATTCCGCCGCCAGGCGTTTTGGCACTGCCAAATCCACCAAATCCGCCGCCTTTGCCGCTGAACTTCTTGGTGAAGTTTTTTACTACTTCATCTAGGTCTGGTGGACCCTGATCTTTTTTAGGACCACCAGAACCACCGGAGTTATTACCCCAGGGATTTTGTCGGTTACCGCCGCCACCCGGTTCATTCCAAGCCATAGATAATTCTCCCCTGTGCGTTATTTCGCACGATGATTGCCAGTGCAACACACCGAATAGCTGCATTCTAGCAGCCAGATTGGGTGAGACACCATGCATCTAAAGACAGATTTTGTGATAAAACGTTGAAACCATAGTGGGGGTTGATTGCCTTTTGACAAGGGATCTGCCGAACTTTTTATTCGGCAGAAACCAGCTCTAGTGGCGAATCTTTAGAAATACCAATCAGGCGAACGCCTGCATTGGCCAACAATCGCTCTACATCTCGTTGTGGTAATTCCAGCTCCAGGATGGCTTCACCCTGATCGCTGTAACGCTCATTGATCACTGCATTTTGCTCAAAAAGTTCGGCACGTAACCGGCCAGCATTAATTGGCAGCAGAATCTCACAACGCATTAAATTGCTTTGCAGTCGCTCGGCAATCGCCTGATAGAGTTCGTCGAATCCTTCCCCGGTTTTTGCAGAAACCCAAACTCTTTGTGGATTGCCTTCTGCATCTCGATCGATTCTTGGTTTTTCATCTAGCAGATCGATCTTGTTATAAACCAATAATTTAGGTAGTTCGCCAGCACCAATATAATCGAGTACTTCATCCACTTCGTGAATGGTTTCTTGACGATTTTCGTCCGAAGCATCGACCACTTGCAGCAATAAACTGGCTTCTAGCGTTTCTTCCAAAGTCGCTCGGAAGGCGGCAACCAGATCGTGTGGTAAATCTCGAACAAATCCAACCGTATCGGCAAGAATCAGACTACCTGCGTGAGGCAATACCAATTTGCGAAGTGTTGGATCGAGTGTGGCAAACAACTGATCGGCTACATAAACATCAGCAGACGTCAGATGATTAAAGAGGGTTGATTTGCCCGCATTGGTGTAACCCACCAAAGATACCGTGGCAATTTCATTTTTGTTACGGGCTTTACGCCCTTGAGCACGTTGTTTACGCACTTTTTCTAGGCGGGCCTGTATCGCCTTGACGCGCATGCTAAGCATACGACGGTCCATTTCCAGCTGTGTCTCACCAGGACCTCTCATACCGATACCACCTTTTTGGCGCTCAAGGTGAGTCCAGCCGCGTACCAGTCGTGAAGACAGGTGTTGAAGCTGAGCTAACTCGACCTGAAGTTTACCTTCATGGGTACGAGCTCTTTGCGCAAAAATGTCGAGTATCAGTCCAGTACGATCAACAACGCGGCACTTGAGGTGATATTCAAGGTTACGTTCTTGGGCAGGAGAGAGGGTGTGATTGAAGATGACTACTTCAGCTTGGTGAGCAGAAACCGCACTGCGAATTTCTTCCACCTTGCCTGAGCCAACAAAATATTTTGCATGGGGAGCACTGCGGCGCCCGCCAACCACATCCATGGGGCAGGCACCAGCAGAGATAACCAGCTCTTCAAATTCCTGGCGATCTTTAAGGTCAGATACCAGTGCAAAATCAAGATGCACCAGTATTGCCTTTTCACCGCTGGCAGGCCGATCAAAAAATAGCAAAGGCCTACTACCGGTTATTATGCATTGCCAGGATCGAACTCGTCATCATCAGTCGTACCGGTCATGCGAACATTTCGAGCGGGTACAACTGTGGATATCGCGTGCTTGTAAACCATTTGGCTGACAGCATTTTTCAACAGGATCACGAACTGATCGAAAGACTCAACCTGACCTTGCAGCTTAATACCGTTAACCAGGTAAATTGATACAGGAATACGCTCTTTACGCAGCGCATTCAGGAAAGGGTCTTGTAAGGACTGCCCCTTTGACATGGTGTCCATCTCCTCAAACTAATTGTTTTTTTTTCGGCGCTCGCCGTGCCCTCCGGGGCGTGAAACAACAACGATAAATGAATACCGCTGCCTGGCTCGCATACAGTGTAGCAGCCATTAGCTAAAGCAAATCACTCTGCTTTTTCTAACATCTGCTCGATTTGGTTTATTGCGCTTTTGTCACCCGCTGTTATTTGGTGTAGCGGATGCTTCCAGTTTCTTAGCCAAGTCAGTTGGCGTTTCGCCAATTGCCTTGTTGCAATCACACCTCGTTCAATCATCTGCTGATAATCCAATTCACCGTTAAGATGTTCCCAGCACTGGCGATAGCCTACTGACCGAATTGACGGTAGCTCCGGATGTAGATCATCACGTTGGTATAACGTGCGAACTTCATCCAGTAGACCTAGCTCCAACATCTGGTTAAACCTTAATGCAATACGTTCATGCAGTTGTGCCCGGCACTCTGGCATCAATGATATCGCGAGGGTGCGATAAGGTAGCGGATTTTCCTTCTGAACGGACTGGTGTTGCGTCAAGGTTTGTCCCGAAATTCGAAACACTTCCAAAGCACGTAACAGTCGCTGTGGATCATTGGGATGTATCCTCTCAGCTGAGACGGGATCTATGACCGAAAGTTCACAATGCAATGCCTGCAACCCCTTTTCTTCTGCTTCTTTCCTTAATTGATCACGAATTTCCGGATCTGATTGGGGTAGCTCAGCTAAGCCTTCTATTAGCGCTTTGAAGTACATCATGGTACCTCCGACTAATAGCGGGATTTTCCCTCGGCTGGAAATCTCGGCCATTTCTTTTAAAGCATCTTCTCGAAACTGAGCTGCAGAATAAGGTTCTGACGGATCACAAATATCAATTAATCGATGCGGTGCTGCGGCCAATTCTTCTGCAGAAGGCTTGGCGCTACCGATATCCATTCCGCGATAAACCATCGCTGAATCGACACTAATAATTTCTGCTGGCATGGTTTTTACCAGCTCGATTGCCAAGTCGGTTTTACCGCTGGCAGTCGGGCCCATCAGCAAAATCGCCGGTGGTAATTTTTTTTCGCTCAAAGCTAACGTCCCCGAAGGAATAAATTTGGTTGCTTGGCCATGGCTTTTTGGCCGCTAAAATCAGGTGTTACTGTTGATGTTTTACTCATTGCAGCGCCATCTCAAAATAGAAGAAACGCCGCACAAGAAAAGCGCCTGCACCGTTAATTACAAAAATGTCGGATGGCGCTGCGCTTATCCAACCTACTGCCCTCGAAGGAATAATTTATCCAGCGCTACCATTGATAAACGCGTCCAGGTAGGTCTTCCATGATTACATTGACCACTTCTTTCCGTGGCTTCCATATCTCGCAGCAGAGCATTCATTTCATCAATGGTCAGGCGGCGATTGGCACGCACTGAACCATGGCAAGCCATGGTGCCCAGCAATTCATTAATATTATTTTTAATTCGCTGACTCTGCCCGTGCTCAGACAAGTCAGAAAGAATATCGCGCAATAGCTGCTCGCCATTGGCGCCGCGTAATAAAGCAGGAATCGATCTAAGTGCCAAAGATTCAGGCCCCAATCGCTGCACTTCCAACCCAAGTTGTAGCAATTCGTCAGTAGTACTTTCGGCTAGCGCGGCCTCTCGTTCACTAACAGAAACTTCAATTGGCACCAGCATTGGGGTGACTTTCAAGCCTTCGCTGTGCCAAGCGTGTTTCATGCGTTCATAGGTAATGCGTTCATGGGCGGCATGCATATCGACTAGCACCAAACCTTCGGCATCTTCGGCCAGAATATAAATGCCTTTCAATTGGGCAATTGCAAAACCGAGTGGTGGAATATCTCTGGCTTCAACAGCGAGTAGCGGATCTGGAGCAGTCTCAACGAACGCCGGTGCGGCATTTCCTGCTTGTGGATGCAACGCGCCATAGCTGCGCATTTCTTCAGCAACCCGAGATGCAGAAGGGCCGCTAGTTTTAGAAAAACTCCCGCTGCTAACACCACTACTTGCACCGCTAGAAAAACTGGCCCGGCGAGCCGATAAATCCATACTGTTTTGCACTGGAGCGATTTCTTCGGGCAAGGTTTGCTGATTGACTAGTTCGCCTGAAGTATTCGCCTGAAAGCTGGTCGCTGCAGGCTCTGGCTGATCTTCCGGCCGCAGTGCGGCCAGTGCCTTGTGCAGACTGCGAAACAGAAAGTCATGCACGCTGCGGCTTTCACGGAAACGCACTTCGTGTTTGGTCGGATGTGCGTTGACATCAACCGTCGATGGATCCAACTCAAAAAACAAAACAAACGCCGGATGTCGACCATGGTACAACACATCCCGATACGCCTGTTTGACTGCGTGAACCACGACTCGGTCACGCACCATCCGGCCATTAACGTAGAAATATTGCATGTCGGCCTGGCTGCGAGAAAAGGTCGGCAAACCCATCCACCCAGATAATTTGTAACCCAGCGCTTGCTGCTCGATATACACCGATTCCTGAATGAATTTACTGCCACAGACTCGGCCAATTCTGGCGGCCATGGCATTTTGATCAGTGTGCTTTTTAACTGCAGGCAGAGAGAAAATATTTTTGCGGTTGTGACTTAAATTAACCGCAATATCAAAACGACTGAGCGCCAATCGTTTAACCACTTCTTCCAGATGATTGAATTCGGTTTTTTCTTTTTTGAGGAATTTACGCCGAGCGGGCGTATTAAAGAACAAGTCTTTAACTTCTAAAGTAGTGCCTTTGGGATGCGCTGCCGGTTTAATTGAGATTTCCATCTCTCGACCTTCGGCTTCTACTTCCCAAGCAGTTTTGTCAGCTTCGGTGCGTGAAGTGAGCTTCATGCGAGAAACAGAATTGATTGAAGCTAAGGCCTCACCACGAAAGCCGAGGCTTTCTACTTGTTCTAAATCTTCTAGCGAAACAATTTTACTGGTGGCGTGACGGGATAAAGACAATGCCAAGTCGTCTTTATGAATGCCGCTGCCGTTATCGCGAATCCGGATCAGCTTAATGCCACCTTGCTCGATTTCAATATCGACTCGGCTGGCACCTGCATCCAAGCTGTTTTCTACCAGCTCTTTAACCACAGATGCTGGGCGTTCAACCACTTCACCGGCGGCAATCTGGTTAGCCAGACGAGCACCGAGTCTTTGAATTCGAGAAGTTTCAGTCACAGGAATTTACTTTTCTGTTATTGCTGGCGAAGCATTGGATTATGGAATTCTCAGTACCTGGCCAACTCGCAGGCGATCTGAGCGAAGCTTATTATGACGTTTCAGGCTAGCGATCGAAACCCGGTATTTAACCGCAATCCCCGAAAGCGTGTCACCACCAGACACTACATATTGACTGCGAGTCGCTGTCGGTGCTGCTAAACGGGTGCCAGCAATTGGGTTGCGCTGCAAATATTGGTCAAAGCCGCTGGCAATTGCCTTAGCAATTTTTGCTCGATGATTACGGCTATTGAGGTTTTTTTCTTCGGTTGGGTTAGTAATAAAACCGGTTTCGACCAGAATCGACGGAATATCAGGTGATTTTAAAACAGCAAAACCAGCCTGACCGACTTTTTTACTATGCAATCGACCGACTCTGCCCAGCTTGCCTAAAACACCGCTGGCTAAATCCATACTTTGTCGGATTGATTCATTTTGTGATAAATCGAGCAATACCGAAGCCAATACTTGATCTTTATCGTCCAAGCTGACGCCGCCAATCAAATCAGAGCTGTTTTCCTGTTTGGCTAACCAGCGAGCTTGTTCGCTTGAAGCCCCTCTGCGAGACAGGGCAAATACTGAAGCGCCGCGGGCGCGTTTGTCTTTAAATGCATCGGCGTGAATCGATATAAATAAATCAGCTCGAGCTTTGCGAGCTAATGTGACTCGCTTTCGCAGTGGAATGTAGTAATCACTTTTACGAATTAACACCGCTTTCATGCCTCTGCGGCGATTAATTTCGGTGGCTAAAGCTTTGGCAATTGCCAGAGTGACATGTTTTTCCCGCGAACCTTTACCGCCGATTGCACCGGGATCTTCGCCACCATGGCCGGCATCGATTGCCACCACGACATCACGAAGTTTGCCAGGTTGTTCATATTGTTGTGCGGTCAGTGGTTTTTGTTTTTTCTCGGCGTTTTTCAATTCAATTAACAGCCGGTGGCCGTATTCACCAGAAGGGCGTAAAGCAATGCTTCTTGGCTGAACTGTCTGATTTAAATCGAGCACCAATCGCAAGTCACGCTTTTGCCGAACGCCAAAACGAATTTGGTTGATATAACTTTTCGCCGGGTTGGGAAGTGAAGCGCTCCATTGGCAATCTTGTAAATCGATGACCAAACGATCGGGATTGGTTAATGGAAACACCTGATGTTTTACCGGGCGAGAAAGATCCAACACCAAACGAGTCGAATCTGGTGCGCTCCAGATACGAAGCCCTTTGAGTTTGGCAAAATTGCTTGATGCAACCGATTTAGCGGTTGCTTGTTGGATCAACTGGGGAAGTAGGGCCAGGCCAAGTAAAATATCGCGACGCTTCATTAAAAGTTAAATTGCCTGCCAGTTTTCAATAATAAGTTGGCCTTGAACTGAAAGGCCTTCGATAGTCAGATCGCGACTGTTGCCATTTTCTGCATAGGTCAGGTGAATAATTAAATCCGCTTGCGGCAAAATACCCTGCCCACGTTCTGACCATTCCACCAAACATACCGCATGATCGAGATAGTCGCGAATTCCCATGAACTCCAACTCTTCAGGGTCAGCTAATCGATACAGGTCGAAATGATAAACCGGCCCAGCGATTAAATCTTCATAGGGCTCAACCAAAGTGTAAGTTGGGCTTTTCACATTGCCCTTATGGCCAAGCGACTGAATTAATCCACGGCTAAAAGTGGTTTTACCCGCGCCTAAATCACCTTCAAGAAAAATAACCATCGGCCACTGCAGTTGCTCAGCTAACAGTTGAGCGAGTTGTAGCATCGAACCTTGGTCGAGCTGGGGAAATGTTTTGCTTGCTAACATGTCGGGTTAACCAATCCTCTTAAACTGGGCAGTAAATCTACGGCTTGTAAGCCAATTTGGCCGGCATCTGCGGCGATGTCGCCAGCTTGCGCATGAATCAAAACGCCGAGGCAGGCACTGTTGAGTGCGCTATGCCCTTGGGCCAAAAAGCTGCCTATGATACCTGCTAGCAGATCACCCATACCAGCAACCGCCATGCCGGGGTTTCCAAACGGGCAACACCATAGTTGCTGGCCATCGTAAATTAAACTGCCAGCACCTTTTAAAACCGCAACGCCGCCGAATTTTTGTTGTAGTAATTTAACCGCAGATAACCGATCAGATTGCACTTCAATCGTGGAAATATTTAACAATCTAGCCGCTTCACCCGGATGCGGAGTGATTACTAGCGGTGCATTCTTTTGTAATTTGTCGGTGAGAGCAGCTTGGCTGGCAAGTAAATTTAAGGCGTCGGCATCGATCACTTTAGGTAAGTCATTGTCGATCAAGGCTGAAACTAATTGCTGCGCTTGGCTGCTTTGTCCCATGCCCGGGCCAATCACCAATGCGTTGGCTTTATTCAACATTAATTGCAGATCAGCCGATTTCCAGCCAGCGAACATAATGCCCGGATGCGCTGCAGTAAATGCCGGGCAATAATTATCATTAACCAAGCTACTCACTAGCCCGGCACCCGTTTTAGCTGCTGCGGTGGCAGCTAGTAAAATTGCACCGCCCATATTTTGGCTGCCGCCGGCTAATAACAAATGGCCGTGATGGTTTTTATAGCTATTGCCATGACGCGGTTGGATAAGACTTTTTGGTAATTGGCTATCTAGCAAGTGGCCAACTGGTACATGAGCAAGGAATGCCTGCGCGGGCAACTGCAAATCTTCAACAATCACTTTTCCAGTGAAATGGCTGGCATCGGCAGTGAATAAGCCTAAAGTCGCGGCGATAAAGCTAATAGTCAGATCGGCAACAATAGTGCTGGCTGATGCTACGCCGTTATCGCCATTTAGCCCGGAAGGTATGTCGAGTGCCAATAAGGGTTTATTCGCAGCATTTATCATCTGAATCAGTTGTGGATAATCACCACGAAGCACACCAGAAAAGCCGCTGCCTAACAAACCATCAACTAAACAATCAGCCTTTGCCAAATCTTGATCAAGCATTTGAAAATCGACAGCTTTGCTGGTGCCGCCAGCTGCATGATAATCGGCGGCAGCTTGAATGCAGGATTGACTCGTCGGAGCTGAAATAAAAATCACTTGGACTGAGATACCGGCTTGATGCGCTAGTTTTGCAACCACCCAAGCATCGCCGCCGTTATTACCCGGTCCAGTAAACACTAGTAATGATTGGCAGGTAGGCCAGTGCTGGCGCAATTGCTTGAAAGCTGCCAGCCCGGCCCGGCACATCAAAGCGTAACCATCGATACGCAAATGCGCTGGCAGTCGATGAATCGCGGTATAATCAATATCTCTGACCTGATGATTCAGGTAGAGCGCCTGAGTTGTCGATCGGTTTTGGGCCATTGGTTTCTTCTCAGGCATAAAAATATTTAGTTGAAAAGGCAGTATATGACAGCCGCAGGTTCCGATCATCACCCACACATTAAATCTAAAGCTGAGCCAAAAGCCGCACTAAAGATTGAGACAAAGGCCGAATTAATGAATCCATTTACCGAACAACAACTATCTGAAATCCAAAGCTGGTTAAAGCAGCAAGCTGCCGAATTAGGTTTTGCTCAAGTAGTGGTGAGTAATCCAGATTTAGCAGTAGAGTCAGAGAAGTTTCAACAATGGGTTGATCAAGGCTTGCACGGGGAAATGGATTACCTAGCGCGTAATCACGACTTGCGAGCCGAGCCTGCTAAATTGCTACCGGAAACTTGTCGAGTAGTCTCGTTTGCTATGGATTACTTGCCAGAAAAACAGTCGATTCAATTATTGTCTCAGCCAGATAAAGCCTATGTTTCTCGTTATGCACTGGGCCGTGACTATCACAAGTTGATTCGCAAGCGCTTAACCAATTTAGGCAAGCAGCTGGAAAATAAACTGTCTGAATTAAACGCTGATTTTAAGCTAGTTTACCGGCCATTTGTTGATAGTGCACCGGTGATGGAGCGGCAAATTGCTGAGCAAGGCGGTATGGGCTGGATCGGTAAGCACACTTTATTACTCAATCGAAAGCATGGTTCGTGGTTTTTCCTTGCTGAGTTATTTATTAATTTGCCATTGGCGACTGAGCAACCAGTTAAAGGCCACTGCGGCAAATGTTCTGCGTGCATTGATATTTGTCCGACCCAAGCGATAACAGGACCTTATCAACTAGATGCACGAAGATGTATCTCATATTTGACAATTGAGCACCCTGGATCCATCCCAGTTGAGCTACGCTCAATGATGGGAAATCGAATCTATGGTTGTGATGATTGTCAGTTAGTTTGTCCTTGGAATCGCTTCGCTAAATTGTCTGTTGAAGATGACTTCCAGCCAAGGCAAAAACTCGACAACGCTCAGTTACTGGAATTGTTCCAATGGGACGAAGCACAGTTTCTGAAAAATACCGAAGGCTCACCGATTCGTCGTGCTGGTTTTGAACGCTGGCAGCGGAATTTGGCAATTGCACTGGGTAATGCGTTGGCGAAAGACATTCAACAGCAACCACAGATTATTTCAGCGCTTAAAGAAGCTGAAATAAATAGTACTGCTGTAGTGAACGAACATATTCAATGGGCGCTGCAGCAGGTTTCGTAAATCTAATCAGCGATGAACTGCTGATTACTTTGAGAAGTTTGTCAGGAGTGACAGTGCAGCGGCTTAATAATATTTATTATCAAATTAAAAAAAATACCAAATTATCTATTGTTTTAGTTATTACTTTTTTGATTAATGCTTGTGGTGGCAGTTCTGGTTCATCAAGCACGCCTGCTGATGACTTTTCTGTTTCAATTGGTCAAACATTTCACAGCACTTTGCCAGGTGCTATCGCGGGCAATCAGCCTTATATTTTTTCTGTTATAAACGCACCTGCTGAATTTACTCTGCTAGATGCTTCTAATGGCAGGTTTAGTTATTTTTCAACTGAAAATTCTGGCGAGCAAGTGATTAATTACCGTTATAGCGATTCACAAACTCAGCTTGTCGATAAAACTATTACTCTGAAAATGAAAGATGATCCATTGTTTTCTCAGCAATGGCATTTGCAAAATACCGGGCAAAAAGCTTTTGCTTTTTATGCGGGTACCGCTGGTGAAGACATTAATCTTACCCAAACAATTAAAGAAGGTATCGATGGTAGCGGCATTACCGTTGCGGTGGTTGATGGTGGTTTGGAAATTGCTCATGAAGACTTACAACCCAATATTGTTAGCGGATCTCGTGATTTTGTTGGGGGTGATAGCGATCCTACGCCAGCGAGCATTTCAGATTTTCATGGCACTGCGGTGGCTGGAATTATTGCTTCGAAAGGCTGGAATGATTTAGGCGGTAGAGGCGTTGCTCCCAATGCTAATTTAATTGGATTTAATTATTTGAGTGCACAAAGTTTAGCTAATTTTACTGCTAGCCATGGTGGTGGAGAAAATACTGCCAGAATTTACAACATGAGTTATGGTGTTAATTATATTGAACCGCAAGGCGGGGGGCATAACGACTCTGAGCTTGCTCATATTGAAGATCAGGTGATTAATTCTAATTTGTTTGATGGGTTGGGGCGTTTTTATATTAAAGCGTCAGGTAATGGGTTTGATCGTATTTATTTCAACGAAACAAACTATCAAAGATCTGCATCTTCTGAACTACCCTTTCAAAATAGTAACCAGAGCCCGTTTAATGCTTATGGCTACACCACAGTTGTTAGTGCAATAAATGCAGCTGGAGATATCGCTAGCTACTCAACTTGGGGTAGTAATGTTTTTATTTCAGCTCCTGGTGGTGAATATGGTAGCGCAACGAGTAATACGCTTTTAGTCAATAACAATGAGGCAGAAGGAAGTGAGCCAGCAATTATTACTACCGATAGAAGCGGCTGTAATTCAGGTATTAGTAGATCATCCAGTTTTTCTAGTGTGACGCGCTACCCGTTCCTTTCTGGCATACATGCTTTAAATCCTCAGTGTAATTACAGCAATGTTATGAATGGTACTTCAGCAGCAACCCCAATTATTAGCGGAGCAATAGCGCTTATTCTTGATGCGAACCCGGCACTGGATTGGCGTGAAGTTCGGCATATTTTACTGACTACTGCAGAGAAAGTTCAGGATGGTCAAGGTGGTGATGCCGATGATGAGCTAACAGTTGGCAGTTCTAGTTTTGTGGTTCACGATGGTTGGGTGCCTAATGACGCAAGCTACTCTTACAATAATAAATTTGGTTTTGGTCGAGTGAATGTTGATGCAGCTGTCGCAGCAGCGAAGGCTTGGAATACCGACCTAGGAACTTTTAATAATATAGGTTGGATAGACAGCGGTGCATTAACCCAAAGTATTCCAAATAACAGCACTACAGGCGCTTTCGATGAAACTACTATCACGAGTAGTTTGACCGTGGAGATGGTTCAAGTTCGATTAACTGCGACCCATGAAAGAATTCAAGATTTAGCGATTGTTTTGATTAGTCCTGCGGGTACAGAAAGTATTATTATGACGCCGAATAATTCTTTTCTGGGTAACCAAATACCGAATGTTCAAGATGTCACGGGATATAATGATACCCTGATGTTAAGCCATGCTTTTTATGGTGAGTCAGCCAATGGTATTTGGAAAATCAAGTTAGTTGATACCAGTGGGGCAACAATCAGTTACCTTCGAGGCAGTTCAACTTTGAATGTATCAGATAACAGTACCCCTGGAATTTTAACCAACTGGAAAATTCGGGTTCTTGGGCATTAAGCTCAAAAACTTTAAAATAAGCTACAAGAGGTCGAAATGAAAAGGCTAACTTTTATCGGTATCACCATAGTGCAATTATTTAATATGGGTTGTGCAAGTGCTCAAGCAACGGTTGATGATCACAAAGCCAATATGCCGACCTATCATATGCAAGATAATTCGTTATATCAGCAGAAAAATGGCGGCAGTGAGCAAGTGCATGGTTTGTTTAAAGGCCAACAAATTCTTTTACCGAATCAGCCGAATATTGCGACAATCACCGGCGATTTAATTGTTCGACTGCATCGAGATGTGAGTGAACAAGTGATATTGCAAGACAGCCGATTAAGCATTAAAGCACGAGTAGCACCGGGTATATTTATTGTGGCGACTGAGCCGGGAAGCGATCTTCAACAATTAATCGAAGCACTTAAGGTAACCGCAGGTGTTAATAGCGTAGAACCGGATATGATCTTGCCCCGGGTACAACCAATGTCTTATTAGTTTTTTCAAAATCACAGATTAATTTGGGCGAATAATGCTTGGGTATAATTTTCTCTGTGTGACCCTCCCGCTTTGTTGCCAGCGAGCGCTATAGTTCGGATTACATCGAACTGTATGTATATACAGCCCCGCATGATGTAGTGGTATCTCTTTGCTACTACTAGATATTTCTCGGTTGGTTGTTGTTGCAGTAAATAAAAATAGTTGCATTGCTAAGCGAGTGTTGTACTTAGGAATGCCGCACTTATCACAAGTATCTGTGGATAACTTTGTGGTTAGCTTGTCAGCAAGTCGCCAGTCACTTCGCAAGTTGCTGTCGGCTATCGTTTTAACAAGCAGTAAAAAATCTGATCAAAAAACGTACAAACGCCAAACAAAAAGTAATCGATCATTCTAGTTCTGGTCAAAAAACAATCAGATCCTTCTAAGTGAAAAACATAATTTTCAGCAATCTGCTCTGATGTAGGTAACTTTGTCTATGCTATGGCAAGAATGCCGTCAGCGTTAACTGCGGCCGGAGTATATTCAAGCAAGGAGATGCTAATGCGCCCCATTTTATTAAGAGCAGTACTTTTATTTACCATTACTGCGTTTGGTAGTGGTTGTGCCGTGCTGCAGCCGGTAGCTATCACAAATGCTGATTGTGTTGGTCAGATTGATGCAATGCCGCAAGGGTTGGTGGAAGTAAAAGACGCGCAACTATTACAGGCCGCAATGGGTGAGCCGGGTAAAGGTGGTTTATGTATGGGCAAGGTGTATCAGGCAGCCAAACCAGTAATTGTTTATCGGGTTTGGAATAGCGATAAAAGTTACAGCAAATATGGCCGCTGGTGGTCTTTTGAAAAGCCGATGGGAACGCGCGATGAATACCGAATTAAAAATGGAATTTGCCCTTCATGGAGCGAATTGAATATGCTCAGTCAATGTGAAATTAAAACAGGTGAAAAAATCGTGGTAGGCCCTGGACAAAGTGCGCAATGTAAATCATGGCAATACCCCAAATCTGCAACCAATCAGGTTTTTATCGATAATGATTCAAGAAATAATCAATTATTGGTTGAAGATTGCAGCGCCGGAGAAAATTGGCCGGGTTAAGGCAGTGAAATATAATAAACATCCTCTTTTCCAAGATACCGAACATTATGCTGTATGTAGGTTTGATAAGCCTTCGGCGCAATCAGACACTTTTGGAACCTATCGCCAGATGTCTGATTTCGCTAGTGTTCATTAAACCTACAATATCCAGGGAAACTTTAAATTCTTTAGCTCCTAAATTTGTTCAATTTTGCAGTTTTTCTGAAAATAAAACATAAGTCGAAATGAATAAATAGACTGGAAGATTAAAGTTAACGACTCGGAGATAAAGAGCATTGCCCCCGGTCCGGGTTAGCTTCGATATTTTCCAGTCCCAATACTTTTTTCAAGTCGTCAGCGCCGCCAATGTATTGTCCATTAATCCAGATTTGTGGAACAGTAACCGGTGTTTTTGGACCAATAATTGGCTTAACGCGAGCCAACATTTCATAAAGTGCTTTTTCAGATTTCACTACATCGTGGTATTCAAAATCAACGCCAGCTTGAGTTAAATATTCTTTGGCACGAACACAGTGAGGGCAACTGACCTTGCCAAAAATATGATTGCCTTGCATCGGTGTGCCAGTCTTGGCAGCTTCAATTGCAGCTTGGGTCAATAGCCCACGATTTAATGCAGCGCCTTGGGAAACCAGCTGGCCATTCACTAATACAATGGGCGCATGCCAGCCACCTTTGCTTAACGGCTTCCACCATTCGGTGAGCCAGTCGCGCATATCTAATTCGACATCGATTCCTGCCAGATCAGTCTCAATACAATCAGTAATAATGTCTTTGGTAAGTGAACATTCTCCGCAAGGAATATTCACTTTGAAAGGTCCCCAGGCACCTGCCCAGCGGAAAACAGTAATTTTGACTGGGTTGTTCATGCTTATATTGAGCCTGTTGTTTCTGTTATTAAATTATGACAAGCATAGAAGTAGACAATTCAGTTGGCGATTCAAACATTGGTTGTTCTGGCTTGCGGGATTTAATAAGATCAAATGCTTACATTAAGTTCTACTGATGTTCGGCAACTCAGGCGAGTAACTTAGCGACTGGTGGTAAAGCTGTTTTGATATTTTGGTCAGATAAAACAAGTTGCCCGTTTTACTGCTGTTAGCTCTGAAGCGCAGTAAAAAGATTGATCTTGGAAGCAACAGCTCGTCGGGATAGTTTTTGATAAACCCTTTACAAAATAAGGGAAAGAGTTTTTTCAGAAGGTTTGAAAAGCAAATACCAGAAAAAATCTTTACATTGAATAGTGGCCGAAGTAGTATTTCTGCCGCTCAGGAGGGATGGCTGAGCGGTTGAAAGCACCGGTCTTGAAAACCGGCAAGGTTTAACGACCTTCTAGGGTTCAAATCCCTATCCCTCCGCCAAATACTGAAAGCCGCTGATTCATTGAATCAGCGGCTTTTTTATTTACAGGGACGTAATGTATGTCACAAGGAGGCAGGATGCCGGTGTGACGATTTACCAGGACGTAATGTATGTCACAAGGAGGAACTCACATGGATGTGAGGAATGCAAATAATGCCGGGAGCAATTATCTGTCAGGATGCCGGTGTGACGATTTACCAGGAAGAAATGTATGTCACATGAATGTGAGGAATGCAGATCATGCCGGGAGCAATTATCTGTCAGGATGTCGATGAGAAGCGCTTAACCCTTCAGCTTACTCTCCAACTCAACCCTTCAACTCATTCTCCAATTCAAATCTCCCAATCTTCTGACTGTTTACTTCCCTAGGTAAGGCATGCCCAAGCGCATCGCAATCACCAGAGCCAGCAATAAGCTGTGCGGCAATAACACCAGCCGTAACCGCCTGGGCATGGTCACTGCCAGCAACCCTTGGTAGATTCCAGTGGCGACAATACCGACAGACATCAAAGCCGCCATTTCAAAAAATAAATTGCCGACGCCCGCGTTATAAGACTTCATGACGGTTAACAGCAAAAACCACAAAAAATAGATGCCGCCCAGCAGCAGGGTAGAGCCCAGATAGCCCTTAATGCTTTTACTAAATGGGTTGCACGCCAATGCAGGCAACATGGCGATAACCAGAGTGAAAACAGCAACACTAGTTGGGCCGCCAGCCGTTTCAACCCAGGATGCAAAAGTCGTACTAGGGTAGGCTAATAGCTTGATAATACTTTCCATGACGACACCTCGAATACTGCGGTAATTGTTATTGGTTTTGGATGTATTCTCTCTTGATGTTGTGCAGCCTTCAATGGTTCTAAAGTCTTAGGTCGAAGTAAAAATTTTTTGCATCGGTCACCGTCTTGCCAAACGTTACATCACTTTCAAATAAAAGGTTTGCTTGTTTAGAGGTTGTAGCTGTTGGATAGAGCTGTACTTGGAGCGGCTGAATTAAAGAATGTCACTGGAGCCGTCATCCCGTGAGGGAATGGCGGGGTCCAGTCACATGGAGGTGAAGTATTATTGGTAATCCAAAAGGTTCTAAACAATAGAATCTGTAGCCAACGAATTGCTGCCTTGAGATATCTGCGTTGCAGATAATTCTTGTTGGCTTGGTTTTAATTGTGGCTCAGGAGGGTACTGCTGCATCAATTTTTCTAGAGCTCGGCCTTCAGGAGATTTCCATTGGCATTTATAGTTTTCAATTGCGTATTTCAGCGCACTCATGAGTAGTATTTCGTCATAATTAAGATCGCCCTGATCACCACGTTCTTTGAGGCTGTTATAGCTGACCTCAATTTGCGATAACGGGCTTTCCAAAGAAACATCAGAAGTGGTATTTATCGGTTGTGAGCTGGCAGGTTGCTCTAGTAGTTGATTGATTTTGCTTTCGATGCGGTCGTAATCTTCTTTTGTCATGCCAGATTCTTTATTACTTTCCTGCTCCAGGTTGTTTACTAAAACACCAATGATCATATTCAAAAACGCAAAAGCAGTAAAAAATATGAATGATAAATAATAAGTCCAGGAAAGTGGATATACCTCCATGGTCTGATACATCACATCTGTCCAGCCTTCTAACGTCATAATTCTAAATAGTGTCAGTAATGACAGAGAAATATCTCCCCATAACTCAGGGTTAACCTTGGCAAAAGCAGTTGTGCCGATAACTGCATAAATATAAAAGAATAAAAACAAAAGACAGAGAACATAGCCTATTTGCGGAATAGAACGCATAAGCGAGTTCAGTAGTACTTTCAGCTCTGGTACTAAAATAATAATTCGAGCAACACGAAAGACTCGAAGCAACCGCATAACCATCGACATTTCGCCATCAGGAATGGGTGCAAGGCAGATAGCCAAAATCAAAAGATCAAGTATGTTCCAAGGGTCTTTTATATATGCAGATTTGCTTGGAGATGAAATAAGGCGCATACCCATTTCAACAAGCAAAATAACCGTAACAATATTGTCGAGCCAGTTGAGTAACGGCATATAAGGCTGGGCTGCAGGAAAGGTCTGAGCGCCGACAATAATAGCAGTTAACATGATTACTAAAAGCACCGTAACTTCAAACAGCTTGCTTTCAGTGAGAATTTTTATTGGTTGAGTATCCATGTGATTACTTATGATTTATGGTGGAAATGTTAAAAAAGTTTTTATTTTTAAAATTGAGCCAATTTATCTAAATTGGCTCAATGAATGTTTTTTGGCTAGCTATCCATCATAACTTAGACCTAAGTCATCAATTATTTTTTCCATTTCTTCAGTGTGGGAAGATATTTTAGAATCTAGAGTTCCTATAATAAAATTGTGACGTTCAGATTTATTGATACCAAACAAGTCAAGTTTATCTAGTAAAAAGACAACTAGCAGAGAACCGAGGCCAGACAGCATTCCAGTCAAAACCATCGAAATAATATCGGAAAAAGGTATGCCATTTAAAAGAGTTGAAAGTGCTTCGCCGGCAATAACGCCACCGGTGATGACTATTCCTGTAGCCAGAACCTTGCTAGCCTCGTGTGCGGCTTGCCGTGTAGTCATCCCATCTGGAGGGGAGAGTAAAACTTTTAAGGCTTTGGTGAGGGATAAAAAACTTTCTCTTATAATTCTGACAATATTGGAACCTGTTCGTATAAACATATTCAGTATTGCAGTAAATATCGAAGAAATAAAACCAGAAAATGCACCGTCTGCAAAAGATTTAACGAATGTTTTCCATTTTGATAAAATCTTATCCTTTATACGAGATAGTCTCTCCTTGAGAGCATCAATCCAAGAATTGTTGTATTTCCCACCTTTCCAGCCGTTATTGAAAATATCTTGTACTTCATAAAAAACAGATGAAATCAATTCAGATAGAATAGAAGCTACCCCATGCTGCATACCTTGATGAGCGCCACTCTTAACTCCATCTTGAGCGCCTTTTTTTGCAATGAATATTGTTTTATCAATATTTCCTTGAGGAACATATTTCTCAGATGTCTTGCTTGCTCTATCATGAGCAGCATTTGTTCGGCGTTTATCTATGTTGTCATTATTTTGAGCGAATTCATTAAGATCTTTCTCTCCTTTAGACCTGTTTATGCTTGAATGTGTAAACTCATGATTGCCGGAGTCAGCAGCAAACTGTCGTTTCTCAGCATCGGAAAGCATATATCCACCATCGTCATGAAAATCTTTTAAAGATTTAACATGGTCGAGATCCATCTCTTTTTCATTATGAGATTTACCAGTATATGTATCTTGGATTTCTCCCGCGCTATTTGTTTGTGATCGTTTTAGCTTGTCTCTCTGAGTAGTAAATGAATCACCTTCACCTCCAACACTTTTGGGTGATTTAGTATATTCATTTCTGTCATAATTGAAATTTCTGTCGGTGCTCTCTAAATCTGACCTACTTAACTTTAATGGGGTAAGTAACTGATCAATTAAAACTTCTTTGCTAGACTGAAATAGTATGTCGTATTTTTCCTTGTTGAATTGTTTGTCTAATTCTTTAAGTGAATCAGAGATTTCTTTCTCGCTTACTTCCAAGTTGTAGACTGGAAGATCATCAAGCAGAGTATTATTTATCGATTCGAAGTCAACTTTTTGAGATAAAAGCTCAGTTACTTCATTAGGTGTTGGAAGCTCTTTGATAAATTTTTTCTTTCTCGATGCTTCAATAATCTGCTTTTGTTTTTTGTATCTATCCAGTCTACTTGACATGATAAGCTCCTATGATGCCATTTCTACAAGCTGATTCCACTGAGATTTGAACTTCTCTTCTTCTGAAGCGCGGTATCCATCAGCTTCCATGACTATTTCAATGATATCTTCAAATAACTCTGTTGAATTTAAACCAACTTTACTTGCATAGTGAAAAGCGGTAGTGATATTTGGTGGGTTGTCAGCAATACTTTGGATTTTTTTCTTAATATTTTCTGGTAAATTTCCTGCAACGGATCCAGCGATAAACGTATCTATTTCCAAGCGTTCATTCTCAGAAATTTCACCATCACAATTAGCACAAGCTAGCCCAACAGCTTCCATTGCAATAATTAAATTAAAATATCCTTCAGTATCTTTAATTCTACTCTTTGCATCTTCAAAGGCTACTAACAGCTTTTCATATTTTTTATCATATTCTGCTGCTGCCCGTTCTTCTCCTCTTTTTTCTGCTTCTTCTTCGCTATCATCCATTGCTTCAGCAATACCGCCAGCTGTTGCACCAAGAGTGCCGGCGATGGCAGCACCGGCAGCAGTAACTGCCCCAATTGGACCAGCAACAGGTAGAGCGACTATACATGCGACACCTGCGGCAGCTCCGCCTAGTACTTTCCAAAAACTCATAATTTTCTCCTTAACTTTTTTGCTTAGTTGTAATGCCCCACACATCTTCCCCAAAGCTATTCAGCCACATGTGTAGCTGTTTGGAGTCGATGACGGTGGCGGTGATGTGTAAATAATCTTTGTGTTCTTTAGAGGGTTCGATGGTTTGATCTTCTGAAAGTTTTGTTTCTGATAGATGGTGCCCGGCGCTTTTTTTGATATGGAAGCTGAGGCGGCATTTTTTGCCTTCTCCAAATCCAAAGCGGCCGTCGTTGTCGTATTTTTTTAAATCGAAGTCTGTTGGGCGTTTAAAGCCTAGCGTCGATTTTTTAGCGCTTTCTATTCGGTGTAATGCCAGGCTGCGTTCGTTGTCGTAGCCGGGAAAACGACAGACTAAATAAATTCGTTTGCCTTGCTGGGCCATACCAAGTGGCATGATGCCTTGTTTATCTTTTTGCTGGCCTTTGGCATTTTTGTAGCGAAGGTCGAGGTATTTGTCGTGATACAACGCTTCGCTGATGGTTTCGAAAATACCATCAGCAATGGCTGGTGCTAACAAAGGCTGGGTTTCGCTAACCAGGCGGACTTTATTGAGCCATTGAGACTCTGGTTTGTCAGCAGAATTAATTTGGTTAACTTGCAATTCGGCCTGCTGAAAAATTGGTTTCATCGAACGCATCACACTAACTGGTAATAGATTGGTTAGGTGGTCTTCAGCCAATTTAAGCAATAGCGATTGTTGAGCGGTTAACCCTGCAGCGCTTAAAAAATCAGGTTTTTTGATTAACCAATAACCGTAGGGTTTGCTTCGATTGTCTTGTTCGATATAACCCTGCTCGGTTAGAAATTTTAACTTGCGCTGAATTTTTCTTTCGCTACACGTATATTCTGCCGATAAAGCATCAAGTAGCTCAGATACTGATGTTCTGCTTGGGCGACTGGGAATCTGTGCTAGTAAGCTCAAGGTGAATTCGAGGTTATCTTCGTTGGCGGCCATTAGTGGCTATGCCTTAGAGCATTAAGCCCTGCCAGTGGCAATAAGCAGCAGCCAAATTGCAGTAACCAAGGACGGCAGGAAAATAATAAGAGAAATTGCGGCATCAAAATTTCCGAATAGCTGTTTAATCCTTGACTGTTTTTCATAATGCCTATTCTTGCTAGTTATGTGTCTTTTTCGTTGTCTGATTTTTGTTGATCTACTTCTGTTTGTTTCTGTAACCGTATTGCTTAATCTATTTGTCGAATATGCGCCATATAGCATCTTTGCAGGCATTCTGGTGCGACTCCAAAGTAGCTATTTGAAAACAGTATGATCTTTTGTGACTCGCCATGATTTGCAGCTTGGGCAGCATATCCCCAAATTGATAGGTCGAGTAAAACGATGTTTACATTTCAAACAGATAAAGAAGTAGGGTGCTCCAGGGTGCATATTCAGCTCCTCAATGTTGATAAGCCTATTATGCAAAGCCATGCGACAACTTGTGTCGCATCAATAAACATGACAATCTTTTTTGTTGCATGTTAAATGAAGCTATTGCGGCATACAACAATATTAACTTTGGCGAGACTGTTTTTCTTTGAAAAGGATGCTGAAGAGTTGTGTTCGGTGTGTTGAAAGCATTTTGTTAGAGGATTGCTCGTGTATTGTTACTCTCGATACTTCCAAGTAATGGCCTGGAAATATCGAGAGTAGTCAATAGTTTTAAATTCATAGCGATTATGGAAATTTCTTCGTTACTAAAAATCTTCAATCTTCAAGTTTTGCTGGTTGAATATTACGCTCAGCCAGCTTTTGTAAGATGACGTCAATCGGTAGGTCGTTTTGTTCTATTAAGGCGACGACTTGCTCGATATTTTTTTCGGTTTTTTGAATAATGGCTTGTTGAATGTTTTCTTGTAACTGCTGTAATTGCAGCATATCTAGCTGTTGCAACCAATGTATTTGAGACTCAGCATTTTTGCCTGCCAGCAGGATTGCTGGGTTGTCGATTGAGTCATCCTGTTGTTGCTGTGTGTGGGGCTGTAGAACATGAGTTTGCGGCAATGTGCCTGTTTGCAAATCGGTATTATTAGTTTGCTGCTCGGTTAGATTCTTGGGTTTGGTTGGCGGTGTTGTGGCTAGTATCGGTGCTGCTGCTTGTGTTGTTGTTTGCACGGTTGCTTGTACTACTTCTGCTGATTTTTTAGTTAATGGTTTAGCTAGCACGGTGATAGGTTGTTTTTCTGACATTTCATTTTCTTGAATCTGTTGTAGTTGTTCACTGTAAAAGGCAGCGCTTGGCAGCATGAAATTAATATGCTTAAGTATTTTAGTGGTTAATTCTTTGATATCTTTGTTGGTTAAGTAAGCGCTGCGCTTATCATTGTTCTTTGCATAAGAAAGTAATTGTTCGGCCAATGCCAACCGGCTGGGCTTTAACATTTCCAAGTCGTTTTCTGAACAAATGATTTTCGATTCATTTTCTGCGAATTCATCAATTTTATTGCGTAATGCTTTTACTGCAGCATCATATAGTTTGTCGAAATAGAATTGTTTTCGTGCCTGACCGGGTGGGGGCACGTTATTAGCTGGTCGGCTGGGTCGGGGGAGTGATGCATTTTTAATGGCGGTTTTCACGTCAGCCATAAAGTTGATGGCACTTTTTCTATCGGAAGGTGTGCTAGAAGTGTATAGCGGTTTGGCTATGCCATTGATGAGTATTTTTAAATGGTTGTTGTTGGTTTTCTCAAAGCTAAAGGGGGTGCCGGTTCCTAGTTCTTTGTTGAGCGATTTTACTATGTCTTTTTGGTATTTGCTGAAGCCGCGAACTTTACTGATCATCTTGTTATTCCTTATTATTTTATATTTAAAAACCAGCAAGAACTGTTTGCTACAAATGAAAGCTGCCGGTTTGGTAAGCTTGTCAGAATATAATAGTGGTAGTAGAAGACAGCTCTTTGTTTTAAGTGATTGTTGGGTGCGCCTTAAGGCTTACCCAACCTACGTTTAGTACAGCATTAATTTAAATATCAGAGATTTATTAATTAAAACTGATTGGTTTTCGTAGCCTAGGTAAGCCTGTGGGCGCACCAGGGAGTTATATGCGCTATATCCGTCAAATAATGCAAGATTAAATGCAACGATTAATTCATATAAATTAGTTGGCTCTTTTGAAGATCATCTGGTTAATGTTACTCCACCTCAAACGTCACCATCGGTTTTGGCATAATCCATTTGGCGTCTTTTGCCTGAACCGATTCCAGTTCACCGATAAAGCCTTCTATTGAAGTCAGCCGAACACCTTGCTGTTCACCATCGGGTTGGTTGCCAAAAAAATCTTCCCAATGAGCAAGAATACTGATTTTTGGCTGCATTTTTTGTACCAGCAGGTTGGGATAATCATCGACCTGGTCATAGGCGGCGACGCAATGAATCGCGGCATCAACACGTTTTTGCTGGCTTTGTGGCAAGTTGGGAACAAAACCTAAAGGTGGTGTGCTGGCGGCATCTTGGAAATGCACTCGGTAGGCTATCTCGCCATTGTTCTCTAAAAAATCGATTAAATAAGCGTAGGTTTTACCTTCTACCCATCCGCCAATAGTTTTTGGAAGCTGAGGTAAATCTTTCTGATAGCTGCCTTGCAGAAATTTAATGCCCAGAATATGTGGCGCATGTTCTGATTCAATTGCCATCACCCGTACTTTTTTGTCTTGGCTATAAATCCATTGACCGGGTTGATCGTCTTTGGCAGCAATTTTATTCACCGGGATAATTCGCTGTGAGCTGACTTGGGAAGCAATGCTGTGCTTGGTGGTTTTTGAGCCGATGATCATAGCCTTGTCGGCAAACTGATTAGCGATATAGGGCACATCCATTAAATGGTCGTAATGGGCATGGCCGACCAGAATCATGCTGGCTTGTTGGGCATCTACTTGCTGCATTAACCGGTCGATTCGTTGGGTGTCAGGCTGAAATGCCATAAAAGGAGCGGGTGGAAAGCCCCAAAATGCCGGATTTGAAAATGAAGGTGCAGTCAGAATTGAGCTGCCATTGTAGCTGAGCTTAAATCCGCTAACCCCAAGGTACTGAACTTGCAACTTGCTTGAGGCTTGTTCGGTTGGAGCGTTTACATTAGCTCTGGCAAGCACTTTTGCGTGTTTTGGTGAGTTTTTTAATATCGGAAGGTGGCTAACCTGACTAGCGCAGCCGGTTATTAAGATTGCTGTGAGTAAAATGCCAGAAAGGATAGGTCGTGGCAGCTGGGCGCTGCTGTTAAATGTTTCTTTAACCAATGATCGCAACATTGTTATTAGTCTTATGAATAGCGAATAGTTACTTTGTGCCAGAAACCGATCGAGCTGTCACGGTATGTTTGCTATGACATTTTTTGAAGTAGTCGCTCACTCCAACCAATTACCACAGTAATTTCAAGGGGATTGGTGTTCTTACTGCTTATTTGTATCAGCGGCCGATGCTTGTAATTTTGCCAAACATTTTGCTAGAAATTTTAATAGGGCTAACTGGCTTTAGTGGTCGCTTGGCTTTCACGACAGAGATTTTTTCCGTCAGGCAGTCGAATTAATCCGCTAAGATAGAATCTGACTGACAGGAGCAAGTAACGGCATAATCTCTGGGTCAGTACACTGTGAATGTAGCCAATCAACGGTAATTTTGATGGATCCCTTGACGCTCGACCTAACCGCTTACGATGCTTTGATTTTCGACCTAGACGGCACATTGGTTGATTCCATGCCATTGCACTTAAATGCCTGGCAATCGATTGCCGATGAGTTTGGTTTTAAGTTTGACCCGGTTCGGCTCAATCAGCTGGGTGGTGTACCTGCTCGTAAAATTGCAGCGATCATCAACAAGGAGCAAGGGTTGCGTATCGATACGCTTGCTGCCACCAAGGCGAAAAGAGCCCATTACTTGCAAAACATTAATCGTGCTGACAGCTTTGCCAGTATGTTGAATCTGGTGCGCCATTATCATGGCAAGTTACCCATGGCGATTGGCACTGGTTCTCCAAGAACTAATGCCGATCGTGTGCTGCGTAATACCGGGCTTGAGCAGTATATGGATGCGGTGGTGACTGCCAATGATGTTGAAAACCATAAACCACATCCTGATACTTTCCTGTTAGCTGCAGAAAAGCTGGGTATTGAACCAAAAAAATGTCTGGTTTTTGAAGATACTGAAATTGGCCGTGAGGCAGCTCATAGTGGTGGTATGGATTGCGTGCTGATCAATAAAGGTCGCTGTGGTGAGATTTATCCTGCTTAATTTATCCTGCTAGAATCAATCCAATAATTATCACTTCATGGATGGAGTATGGATTTTTCTAGTGAAAGGCCGAAGCCTAGGTCGAAATCGAAGCTAAAAGCTCGGCCGCTTTCTCTTGGTGATGAGTTGGGAGTTGCATCGCCTCCGGGAACTCCAGATAGAATGAGGAAAGTCTATTTTAGAGAGCGAGCTAGGTCTTTAATGATTGCGACAAGATTAAAGATAAGAGATACGTTTAATCGAGATCTAAATATTCATAAGTTCGGAGCTGACTGTTCTTTGAAGGCTTATTATTCAGAAATAATAAGTTTGCGTGAAAAAAAACGAGTTTTTTCATTTGATTATACCGGCAATCAATTTAATTCAGTCTCTGAAAACATTAGAGCTAGAGAAATTCAATATCCTTCTCGATATCCTGATAGTCATAGGTTTATTCGAGAATCTCTTCTGTTTTGCCACACCTATTTAAATCCGGAAGAAATACCTGGCGCAACCCTCTGGATTGTATGCGAAGACACGACAAAAGAAATAGCGTCTATCAAAATAGTAATCCCATTTGATAATTGTTATGGAATCATTTGGGAAAGTGACGAAGAAAGACGCGCAATTGAACAAATGGAAAAAGAAACCGGAAGAGAAGAGCCAGACTTTAGTTTTTGCTAAAATTTCAGGTTTTTCTAAAATCCCAGGTTTTTCTAAAGTAGTCACTCCCGCAACAATCTTCTCAATACTTTGCCCACTGGTGTCATCGGCAATTCATCAACAATTTTAATCTTCTTTGGCCGTTTATAGCCGGTTAATTCTGAAGCGCACCAGGTTTTTAATTCCGCTTCTGTTAATGATGCATCTTGCGATTGAACAAATAATTGCACGGCTTCTCCGGTTAAATCATCGTTAACACCAACCGCCGCCGAGCAAACTACCTTTGGATGACGATTAACCAAATCTTCAATTTCATTGGGGTAAACATTAAAACCTGAGACAATAATGATATCTTTAATCCGGTCAACAATTCGAATATAACCATCATGGTCAATCACGCCCACGTCGCCAGTATGCAACCAGCTTTCGCTGTCAATGACTTCAGCGGTAGCTTCAGGGCGGTTCCAATACCCTTTCATTACTTGTGGCCCGCGCACACATAATTCACCGCGCTCGCCTAGCTCGAGTATTTTCCCATCTTCATCAATTACTTTTAATTCGGTGCCGGGTGCTGGTAAGCCAACAGTGCCTCGCTGGCAAAAATCACCCAAAGGATTGCAAGACACTATCGGTGCGCATTCAGTCAGGCCATAGCCTTCGACAATTTCAGCACCGGTTAATTGATGAAAGCGTATTGATGTATCGCGAGACAAAGCCATGCCACCGGCCAAAGCAAGCCGTAAATGGCTAAAGTCGACCTTATGAATATCTGGATGATTGAGTAATGAAATATATAAGGTATTTACGCCGCTGATGCCGGTAAATTTATGCCGCGACATAATTTTAATAAACATAGAAGTATCACGAGGATTGGTGACCAATATATTCTTATTGCCCATTGCGGTCATGCACAGGCAGTGCACAGTAAAGGCAAAAATATGGTACAGCGGTAACGGGCAAATGGCTGACTCTTCGCCGGGTATTTGTAATGGTTTTCCATGTTGGTCTAGCTGGGAAGTCATGGCTTTCATTTGCTGCATATTTGCCAGCAGGTTGCCATGGCTTAGCATTGCGCCTTTAGCTACACCGGTGGTTCCGCCGGTATATTGTAAAATGGCAATATCATTTTCGGTATTTTTAACTGGGGTAAATGGCAGGTTTTCACCGGCTGATAAAACATCTCGAAAACTAACTGCTTGTGGAAGGTTATAAGGCTTAACCAGCTTTTTAACGTGTTTAACTGCAAAGTTAAGGGCAGTGCGCTTGAAAAATGATGGCTGCATGTCGCCCAATTCAGCAACAATGAGCTGCTCAATTTCGGTTTCCTTAAGCACCTGTTCCACCGAGTGGCCAAAGGTATTCATAAATACCAATGCTTTTGCGCCGGAATCTTTAAACTGGTGGCGCATTTCTGCTGCCGTATAGAGTGGGTTAGTGGGAGTGATGACCAAGCCAGCCCGTAAAGCACCAAATACCGCAATTGGAAACTGAATCATATTGGGCATTTGAATCGCTATTCGGTCGCCTGGTTTTAAGTCAGTGCGATTTTGCAGCCAGGCGGCGAAATCTTTACTGAGCTGATCGAGCTGGCGATAGCTAATGGTTACGCCGATGTTCCAATAGGCAGGCCGATTGGCAAACTTGCGGCAGGAATCTTCAAATAATTCAGTGATCGAAGCGAATTCTGAGGCTTCCAGGTGATCAGGAACACCAGGTGCTCTGCGGCCATTCCAGAAATCTGCTTGCATATTGAATCTCCCGGCAGGGTTAGAAAACGTTTTAGCTTGGTCAATCAGTAGCGGCAAAACCCAAAGCATCAAATTTATTGTGCTTGATGTTAGTGTCAGTTTGCCGACAAAAATCTACATAATAAATATTTCGCACCCTTATTGGATAGCTCGCAAAGGCAAAGTTGGGTAGATTATTCGTTATGAATAATATATCGCCTGCTAATTCTTCCCGACCATTGGATCTCTTGGGCTGTTCCCTGACAGGAAGTCACCTGATTGAAGCCAGTGCTGGTACCGGGAAAACATGGACCATCACCGGCCTTTATTTGCGTTTGCTGCTGGAAAGCCAGCTGACGCCTGAGCAGATTTTGGTGGTGACCTTTACTGAAGATGCGACCCAAGAGCTAAAAGATCGGATTCGCCGCCGTATCACCAGTGCCTTGCGTTATTTTGAGCTGTTATCTGAAGAACCAGAAAAAGCTCAGACACTGGTAGACCCGTTACTACAAAGTTTGTCGGAAAAGTTTTCCACAGCGGAGCAACGCAAGCTGGCCAGACTTCGGCTGGATCATGCGATTCGGCTATTAGACCAAGCAGCGATCTCGACGATTCATGGTTTTTGTAACCGGCTACTGCAAGATTTTGCTTTTGAGTCAGGGGTGCTATTTGAAGCCAACCTTGAAGAAAGTGACCGGGCATTGCTGGGGCAGATTATTGATGACTACTGGCGAAGTCATAATCAGCGGTGGCATCCACTGTTTGTTGGTTACCTGTTTAACCATTCACCTAGGGTCACTGCAGATCAATTGCAAAAATCGGTTGGCGGATTGCTATCACGAGCAGTCCATCATGGGTTAGATGCAATTATTCACCGGCCAGATTTACCAGCGCCAGAACAGCTAAAAATCGACACGAAGCAGCTTGCAGTCAGCTGGGCTAAGCAGCGAGATTCGGTTCTAGAAATGTTGCAGTTTGCTACCGGCAAGAAGTTCTTATCTGCCAGTAAAGATAACTACAAAGCCGACAATGTTGAGCGCTGGATAACAGGCTTAGATCATTGGCTGCTAGAAAATGCCGGCGAAAGCCAATTTTCCGATTTAACCGCGCTTGAAGCATTTGGCCAAGCTCGATTAATAAAGGCACGTAGTAAGTCGGCAGATAAAAATGACTGGTGGCCAGATAACCCATTTAGTTTGCTGGCAGATCAGTTAATTGAGCAATTAGAAGCAGGCTTATCTGGTTTGCGTTGGCACTTATTGCAGCATGCAATGCAGCAATTACCGCAGTTGAAAACGCAAAAGCATTTAATGACCTTTGATGATTTGCTACTTCAAGTACGCGATGGATTACGCAGAAATATTGCCGGTGACTGGCTAGCTCAAGCAGTAAAGCAGCAATATCCAGCAGCTTTGATTGATGAGTTTCAAGATACTGACCCGGTACAGTTTGAAATTTTTTCCCGCATTTATTTAGACGGCGCAAATGCTTCAGGTGACGCTACTGCTTTAGATTCAGCTTTAAACTCAGGTTCAATTGCAGAGTTAACCGCTGTAGAAGTCGTAAAAGAATCAGATGCAGAAAATCAGCCGCTGTCAGTGGAAAATAAAAACTGTCTGTTTTTAATTGGTGATCCAAAGCAAGCGATTTACAGTTTCCGTAATGCTGATATTTTTGCCTATTTACAAGCCGTTCAATCTGCGACCTATCGCTGGCAGTTAGGTACTAACTGGCGTTCTGAACCGGCATTGATCGAAGGGGTTAATCAGTTATTCTCCAGCAATAACAATCCATTTTTGTTTTCTGATATTGAATTTCATCCGGTAAAAGCTTCCGACAAAAACCATTGGCAATTATTTGTTGATGGACAAGCGGCTGGTGGATTAAATATCTGCCCAGTCGACGGTAATGGCTTTGATCATAAAGCAGATAAAAGCCGCCGTGGTGTTGCCGAGGCAGCTGCCGCAAGAATTCATTGGTTATTGTCGCCGAGGCGAGCTGAATTTCGTCAGACATATGAAAAACAACCTAGTAAAAAGTTTGTCTCTCAGGCATTAAAAGCCGGTGATATTGCGATTCTAGTGCGCAAAAACCAAGAGGGAGAATTAATGCGCCAGGCGTTATCTCGCTTAGGTGTTCGTTCGGTGATTCAATCTAGGCAAAGTGTTTTTCAATCGGCTGCAGCAAGAGATATTCAATGGTTGTTGCAGGCGGTATTAGATGCCGGTCGCAGCAGAAACCTTTATGCATTGCTGGCAACGCCACTTTATCAGTTGACGGCAGCTGAACTCGATCCGTTAGACGAACAAATGCTAGAGCAGCTGCAAGAACGATTTCTTGATTACCATAATCGTTGGCAAAAAGATGGCGTTGCAGCAATGCTGCGTTTCTGTCTGCAGCAGGAAAAAATGTTACCAAGAATCGCCACATTATCTGACGGTGAACGGCGCTTAACCGACATTCGTCACTTGAGTGAATTACTGCAGCAAACTGCCCACGAGCAAAAATTTGGCCCAGGTGGCTTGGTGAGCTGGTTACGCCAACAACGGCTCGATAGCGAAACGGCAGATAGCCAACAATTGCGGCTAGAAAGCGACGAAGCGCTAGTAAGAATTGTCACCATCCATAAAAGTAAAGGTCTGGAATATCCTTTAGTATTTTGTCCATTTTTATGGAGCAGTAGTTTTTCATCGGCGATGCAGCCAGATTTTCCATCGGCACACGACCCTGATGGTGAAATGAAAATATGGATGGATGGCACCGATAAAAATGGCGTAGGTAAAAAGCAGTTAGCAGCGATTGGCCAAGCAGAAGCAATGGCAGAAGATTTACGATTACTTTATGTCGCATTAACTCGGCCAATTAATGGCTGCTGGTTATGGTGGGGGTGGGTGCATAACGCTAGCACTAGCTCGCTAGCAACTGCGTTGGGCTGTTTGTTATTTGCCGATGATGCTTTTGCTGATGACACACTGGCCAATCAGCAGAAAAAACAAAAACTAATAGAAGAGCCAGTGAAAAAATTAAAAGCTTTAGGTAAAGAACTATCCCAAGCAGAAATAATATTACGACTGCAAGAACTAGTAGGTCAATCGCCAGCGGCTCGTGATTCATCTTATGCTCAAGCGGCAATTAGAATTGAAGATCGGCCAATCCTGACAGAATTGCCACTGGGTGAAGATTTAAATCAACAACTGCTAGCGCCGTTGCAATTTAAGCGGTATTTACAAAGCCAGCGCATGTTGCATTCATTTAGTTCATTGCATGCAGCAACGAGCCATAGCAGTGGGCATGCAGTTGATGTTGAGTCACCCGATTATGATGCAGAACCGGTTAACCAGCGCCAACAAGAACAACAAGAGTTGCTAGCAGATCAATTCAGCTTTCCACGCGGTGCTAACCCTGGTAGCTGTTTGCACGCAATTTTTGAGTTTAGTGACTTCACAGATCGGCAATCGGTAGCAGAACAAATTCCGATTCAGCTCGAGAAGTTTGCCATTGATGCAGAATGGCAAGCCGTCGCTGAACAATGGTTTGACACCATGCTATCAACACCGCTTTTAAATCAACAGCCAGACGTTGAAAACCTGTGTTTGGCAGACTTGACCTGCCAGCAAAGGCTTAACGAATTAGAGTTTGTTTATCCAACGCCATTAGAAAAACCAGAAGTATTAAAAGAGATTTTCGATTTGGCATTGACTGGAAATAAAAACAGACAAGCTTTGCAAAATAAATTGAATAAAGGCTTGCATGGTTTTTTAAAAGGCTTTATTGATTTGATTTTTGTTCATGAAGAACGCTGGTATATTCTCGATTATAAATCCAATTATCTAGGTGATAACGTCAGTGATTATTTACCTGATAATTTGCATGTTGCGATGCAAGAAGCAGGGTATGACTTGCAGTACACCGTTTATACCGTTGCTTTGAATCGCTACCTGCAATATCGATTGGGTGAGAATTATGACTATGACAAGCACTTTGGTGGCGCGTTATATCTTTACTTAAGAGGCATGGATGGCTCCGGAAATACCGGTATTTATTTTGCTCGAACCGACAAGGTTGTACTGGAGAATTTAGAGCAGATTTTGGTGGGATAGCCTTAAAGCGCTAAAGCTTTTAGGTTTTGTCGAACTGTTATCAAGATAATGAAGGGAGCTGAAAAAAAGCTCCCTTCATTATAATTTTTGATTAAAATAGAAAGTTAAATTGTTTTGGCAATTAAATCAGCTTTAAGCAAACCACCTTTGGTAAATAGTTTAGCTGAAAACTTTGGGTTTCTTCTTGATTTGTATGCTTCAAGAATCTTTTTCAGTCCTTCTGCTTCTAGTAGAGAAATGTTTATATCAGTATCCATTTCAGCAGAATCGATAAAATCTTGAGAGAATTCTGGAGCAATAATCAATACTTGTGCAACTCGACTGCCGCTTGATTCACAGCAGCTAGCATAGGCTTTTACTTGTCTTGATGTCGTCGAATATTTAGAAAACTGACCGTTTTTGAAAGATTTGGCTTCACCAATAATGACGTCATCACTTCCGAGTGAAATGATAATATCTGTTTTATCTTTGGCAGTATTAATTTGTTTTCTCAGATCTTCATCTACATTAAGGCCGAGTTGTTCTAAAAGAGTTCGAGTAATTTCTTCAAATTTGCTACCAATCTCAGCCTCTTTGATTTCTATTCCAGCTGAAGATAAACCTGCTAAGTCTCGTCTGGCGAGTAACTCATAGTTCTCAATTAATTTATCGTTTGCACTTGCAAAACTTTCAAGTATTAATTGGCGGGGATTACCTCTTTTCGAAAGGCACATTTTATCGCGAATGCTTTTGATTTCATCATTTCTATATAGATAAAGAATATCGACTGGAGATATTCCTAGTGCACGCAATCTTTCTGGATCTAGAGATTCCTTGTCTTCAATTTCAAAATCGAAGCGTATTCTATCAATTACAGGAGGTGTTTCATTTGATAGTGCTTCGACAAGTGAGGAGAATCCACTTGCACTTAACGTATCAAACTCATGCGTGGAACAATTTTTTAAAGATTGAATCAATATATCGATACGTTCATTAATAGTTGTTCCCAGTTTTGACACGGGTAGGTTTAGTTCATCGAATAATGTTTTTAAACGATCTTTTCTTTGGTTTAGTGTTTCTTTTTCACAGTAAATATCATGTAGTAAAATGGCACGAACAGAAATTCCTGCATGTGAAATGTATTGGATTTTTTCTATTCTTTCTCTGCCTCGGCTCTTTTGACCATAGTTTTTTAGGATGTTAGACAGTTCTGAATCACTGAGGGATCTTAGTATCCGTAATGTATATTTATCTGGCAGCTCTTTACCCTGTATTTCATGAAATATCTCTACAACTTCATCTGCTACTAAAATTTCTTTTTTTCTTCGGTTAACAAATAAAACACCTTTCTCACGAAGGCCATTTATTGCATTTTCTACGTTGTTAGATGCTAAAGGAATGATTATGTTTTCAATAGCGAAAGCATCTTCAGTTGAAATCCCCAATCGCTTGGAGAGTGTATTTAAAATCATTCTTTCTTCATCAGTAATGCGAGCTTCTCTATTAGCCTTTAAGTCGTTTTCATAGGCTACTTTTAAACAATCTTTGTATACCGAGAGCCTTTGTCCTCTACCAAAAGAATCATCATCTTGACTAGATTCGATGAGTGATTCGAGTTCTTTGGAGAGCTTTTGCAAAGAGTCATATTCTTTGGCGTATAAGGTTTCAATCCAAGCATCTCTGGCTATACAGTTCCCGTCACGGCTTAGGATGTTTATCAAGAGAGATGTTTGTGAGTCACTAAGAGAAATTTGATCTCTTATATAATTTTTGTAGTGATTTATCGCGAGGTTGAATAATTCTGTGATCTCGCTACCAGACGCAGACTTAAGTTGGCCTTCGATTTTTGATTCGATGGTTTCTTTGAAGTCGATATCATTTTTTTTGACGCTATCACAAATCTTATCGAGGCAGCTAATAAATTTTGAGCGTTCGACTTGATTTATTTGAGAGAGAATTTGGCTGAGCTTCATTGAATTACCTTGGTTGCTTAGTCTGTGAACTAAATAAAACCACACATCAGGTTATAATGAAAATAGGTTAGAAGATACAAGCATAAATAGAGTATTTTGCTTGTATCATTACAATGAGTTAACCTGAAATGCGTAATATAATACTGAATATAAGGTATTCACCGGTTAGGTCAACTTTTAACGCCGTGTTCTTTTAATTTTTAATCAAGAACCACAGATGCTTGTGGTTCTTCACACGGCTTCATTGCTGCGACTCGAACCCCATTTCGACCATTACGTTTTACTTCATATAATTGTTGGTCAGCTAATTGTAATAGCGCTGATCCATTGCCAGGATTTCCATCGACGATTGAACCACCTACGCTAATTGTGACGACGCCGAATTCGCTAGATGGGTGTTTGATTTGTTTGTTGAAGATGAGATTGACTAATCGATTGGCGACGCATTCGACACCTTTTTGATCAGTATCGGGTAGCAGGCAAACAAATTCTTCACCGCCATAGCGGCAGACAAGATCGCCTGCTCGGCACATTCCTGATGACAATAAATCGGCAACTCTTCCAAGAACAGTGTCTCCAGCTTGATGACCACAAACATCGTTGTAGCGCTTAAAATGATCTAGGTCGATCATTAATAAGCCTAATGGTCGGTCTAATGCAGCAGATTCATAGCATGAGCGGCGAAAGCTGGTTTGGAAAGCACGTCGATTTGCAATGCCGGTAAGCGCATCGGTCAATGACATTCGCTCTAGCATTAGCCGGTGCTTTTCCATTTGCCGATTGGCTTGACGGAGATCATTAAGAATGACTTCACGGGCTTTGAGGTTGCGGTTTAATTCAGTGGTTCTAGCATGAACCTGCCGCCGTAACACGTAGATGTGGCCGCAAGAAAGTAACAACACGAGCAACACAATGGCGAATGAGAGCCATAGGTAAAAATCTTCTGGTAATTGTCGTTCAACTGCAACCCAGCGTTCGTAAATGCGCCTTTTTTCAGCATCTGGAACCGGCTTCATAGAAGCGCTAACCCAGCGATGTAGTTCTTTGTTATTTTTAGCAATACTGATATAGAGCGGCCGATTAAAAGTTTCTTTGTAGTAGATAAACTGATCTGAAATATTTCTGCGTTGTAAGTTGTAGTTGGCTGTCACTTGGCCACTAAAAAAACCATCAACTTTTCCATCACCGGCTGCGCGAATCATTTCACTGGTTGATTCAAAAATTACTGAAGCAACTTTGGGAAGATAATCTCGAACGTATTGACTAGAGAAACCGCCCTCAATAACGCCAATGCGTAAACCAGATAACTCGGTTTCGCTATAGCTGGCGTATTTTCGATTTAAGAATAGTCCTCCGTTCAATTCCGTAACGCTGTCGGCAAAATTTAAAAAATGATCACGTCTTGAAGTGATAAATAGGCCGGAATGCAAATCAGCACGACCATCTTTAACGGCCTGTAGCGTTTCATGCCATGGCAACATTTGGAAATCGACATTAACCTGATTAATGCGCGACCATTCAATCCAGAAGTCGACTAATAATCCTCGGGGCTGTCCTTTTTGATCCACATAACTGAAAGGTCGCCAGTTCTGATCAAAGGCGACAGCCAATTGTTTTGGGCTTTCAGCGGGTGCCAGACTGGGTCCAGCTAATAGCAATAAAATCAGTAAGACTCGCGTCACTCTTGCAGCTCTATTTTAAATTTTAGCTAGTTTAGAGGTTGTAGAGTGATGGGCGCATAATCTGGGTCAAGGGAGATCCGACAATAACTCACAAAACAGTAGAAAATTGCCAATAAAGTCCGTGACTTTATTGGCAGAACCGATTCATCGAATCAAAAGCGATCTTTTGTGACAGTTTCAATGAACACCAGCAGGAAATAGTAATTGAACTGAAAATTCCGAGCATAATTAAAATTTGATATTGGATTGCAACGAAGGGATCTATTCCAGCGAGAATCTGGCCGGTCATTAGTCCTGGTAAGAATACGATACCCAGCGTTGCCATGGTCGCAAGTGTTGGCGCTAATGCGACTTTCAAGGCAGATTGACGCCATGGCCGTAAAGCTTGGTTAAGTGTGCCGCCGAGCATTACTCTTTCATATAGTTTTTGCGGGTTTTGTCGTATTTCACTGTAGAAACGTTCCAATGCCAATAAATTGGCCTGCAAGCTATTGCCTAAAATCATCCCGGTTAGAGGGATCATTTGTCGGGCATCAAACACTGTCTGCCAGCTTTTGTTGCTAGTCGTGTCGGATAGTGTACTGGCTATGGATTGGAATAGGTTTTCTGGCATTAAAGCGAGAAGTATTATAACGCCACTACCGAAACAGCCAATAAATAGAGAAGCAAAAACCGCCGGGAAAAATTGTTTGGAAAGACCTGATCTTTTAAGTATTTGCAGGTTTGCCGTAGTGAGCATGATAGCGAGCCACAGCAAATTGATGCCCCAATGATTTAACTGAAATAAAAACTCCAGATAAATACCAATCAAGCTGAGTTGTATTAACATCCGCAATAATGCCAATAAACTCTGTTTGATCATCGCTAGTCTTTCAAAGTAGATAATGGCTAGCAGAGGTAAAAGCAATATGCTGGCAAACCAGATATTCGGGCTGGGTGTGAGCTCACTCATTAATTGCCTTCTCGCAGGGTTAGCTGGCCATTATTTAGTAAATATTGGTGTTGCTGAGCACTGCTCCACTCTGGGTCATGTGAAATACTCAGCCAACAGGTCTGTTTAAATGGTTGGCTTTGCTGAAGCCGGATTAATGATTGAGTATTTGATGAATCCAAAGCAGCGGTTGGTTCATCTGCCAATATGATTGAGCGCTTGAGTAGCAAAATTCTGAGTAGAGCAAACCGACTACGTTCTCCGCCAGAAAGTTTTTCACAGGGTTGTTGTAGCAATTCTGATTTGAGCTGAAGCTGCTGGATTAATTCTGCCACTTGCTGTGGCTGCCATGGCTGATGATTGATCTCACAAGCTTCTTTTAATGCTGCAATAACAGTTGAATCGCCTAACCAAGGTTGCTGCGGTAACCATCCAATATGTTGTCTGAAATTGTGAATGTTGTGCGAGGTGACAGGCTCACCTTGCCAGTGTAATGCACCGCTTTTCAGCGGCAACAAACCACAGATCGCCAATAGTAAACTGCTTTTGCCGCAGCCAGATGGCCCACTGACTACATGGGTACTTCCAGGTTGCAGATTTAATTGTCCTTTTAGCTTGAGCAGTTGGTGCTCGAGCTGAATCTGTGGGTTTTCAAGCGTTAGCAACATAGTTATCTAGTTAGAGCCTGTTCATTCTTGGGCGTATACTACCTGATTTCATCCAATGATCCGGAGTGTTATGGATATTCGGCAACCCCCCGCAGCAGACCGCCGTCGAATGCTGATGCGTTGGCTAAAAGGGCAGGGCAAGAGCACTCGTTTTTTACGCTATTCAGTGATAGCGGGTAGCTTTGCTGGTATCAGCCTGATTATTCAAGCCTGGATATTGAGCGGTTTGCTGGCAGATGTAATTGATGGGCAATTGCGCCAGCCACCTTGGGCAGAACTTACCGGATTGCTCGGGCTATATCTATTTCGTGGTGCTTGTCAGTGGGTGATGCTGGTTTCTGGGCAGAAAGCTTCGGCAGAAGTGCGGGCCGGTCTGCGCCGGCAGTTATATCTGAAAATTGCTCAGTTAGGGCCATCTTGGTTAGCTAACCATCACTCTGGTGCGATTGCGGTTCGTTTGATGGAGCAAGTTGATGCACTCGATGGTTTTTTTGCTCGGTTTCTTCCGCAGCAGATGATCGCAGCTGTTTTGCCGCTGGTCATTATGGCGGTGGTTTTTCCCCATGACTGGATTGGTGGGTTGATCTTTCTGGTGACAGCACCTTTGCTGGTTTTGTTTTTAATATTAACCGGCATGGGCGCGGAATCTGCACAGAAAAAACAAATGACTGCTTTAATCCGAATGGGCGGCCACTTTTTGGATCGACTGCAAGGTTTGTCATTGTTGCGACGTTTTAATCAAACCGATGCCGCATTAAAACAAGTCGGAAAAGTAGCGGAAGATTTTCGCACCCATACTATGTCGGTGCTGCGTGTTGCGTTTTTATCCACAGCCGTTTTAGAGTTTTTTGCGGCAATCTCAGTAGCGTTAACTGCGGTTTATGTCGGCTTCTCTTTGTTGGGCTATTTAGATTGGGGCCCTGCTGGTACGATGGACTTCCGCAGTGGACTGTTTCTTTTAATGTTGGCACCTGATTTTTATGCGCCATTGCGCCAATTAGCTACCCATTATCATGATCGATCTGCCGCGATGGGTGCTGCCGATGATATTACTGAATTATTGGCTGAAACATCTCCCGGACTTGCGATTGAGCAGTTGACTGCTGAAGAAACTGGAAAAGAAGTACCAGTAGAGGATCAGCAGTTTTTCTCAACACCCCCTTTAATTACCTTTAAAAATGTTGATTTTGGTTATGGCGATTCAATGGTACTGAATCAGTTAAACCTGCAACTGCAGCCGGGCGAAATTATTGCGATTGGAGCACCAAGTGGTGCAGGAAAAACCAGTTTAATTCGTCTGCTATTAGGGTTTTCTCAACCTACATCAGGGGAAATCCTAGTCAATGACCAAGCACTTTCAAGTCTCGGTGAAACGTCTCGTAGCCGCTTATTTGGTTGGTTAGGGCAAGCGCCTGTATTGTTTCATGGCTCGCTAGCCAGTAATTTATTGTTGGCCAATCCTCAAGCCGATCAGTCGCAATTATGGCAGGCATTAGAGCAAGCAGGCGCGGCAGAGTTTGTGAAAAAAATGCCACAACAGTTAGACACTCCTCTAGGTGAGAATAACCAAGGTATTTCTGGCGGCCAAGCTAGGCGAATTGCATTAGCAAGAGTCTGTTTACACAATGCACCGGTATTGTTGCTCGATGAGCCAACCGCAGGCTTAGATAATAAAAACCGTGATTTATTACTGGCGCAATTAAAACAATATGCTAGTCAACGATCGGTGATTTTAGTCAGTCATGATAAAGCAGTTTTAGATTGGGCAGATCGCCATATTGAGTTATCTGAAATACAAAAAACTCCAGGTTCGCAAGAAGAACAGTCTGTAGGAGGGAGTGA
Organism: Pelagibaculum spongiae; assembly: GCF_003097315.1. Taxonomy (NCBI): domain Bacteria; kingdom Pseudomonadati; phylum Pseudomonadota; class Gammaproteobacteria; order Oceanospirillales; genus Pelagibaculum; species Pelagibaculum spongiae. The sequence continues at coordinate 282,157 of NZ_QDDL01000002.1, read as the reverse complement.
ATAATGAAATCTTCTCCACTCGGTTTTTTCATTGGTTTTTTTGTTAAGCAACGGCCTTGGTGGTTATTGGCTGGTGTGCTGACCTTGCTATTTAGCTGGTTATCCAGCCTGATGCTGTTAGGTGTTTCTGGCTGGTTTATTAGTGCTGCAGGTATTGCTGGTGCTGCAGTAGTGGTTGGTTCAGCGATTACTTTTAACTTCTTTTATCCTGCCGGTACGGTACGTTTTGCTGCAATGGCTCGCACCGCAACTCGCTATCTTGATCGATTAGTAAGCCATGAAGCGACTTTTCGATTATTAGCCGACCTTAGAGTCTGGCTATTTAAAAGAATGCTATTTCAACCCTTGCAGCACTTAGGTAAATTGCGACAAGGTGATTTATTAAATCGATTAACTAGCGATATAGATGCATTAGACAACTTATATTTAAGAGTAATTGCACCGTTAATTGCTGCAGCATTGCTGGCAGCGATACTGGTCGTCGTCAGCCAATGGTTGATGCCACCGTTGCTTTGGCCCGGCTTGGGTTTGATGTTGGCTGCAGGTATTTTGTTGCCGCTATGGACTCAGAAAAAAGCACAAGGCGATGCCAATAAATTACCAGAATTTACTAGCCAAATTCGTATTAATGTTTTGGATGGCGTACAAGGATTGGCCGAATTAAAGTCATTTAATAGGCTTGATGATCAGCTTAAAAAAATACAAACATCGGATCAGCAAAGAAATCGGCTAGTGCTTAAACAAGTTAAGCTAGAAGGTTTTGCAGCATTTATTGCCAGCGGATTGACCGGTATTGCGCTGTGTAGCTTGTTGTGGTTTGGTGTTGACTACCTTGCTGATTTGTCGAAAATTTCAGCTGAAATAGCCACAAGTTCATTTGATGGGCCGAAGCTGGTAGCTGCAGTTTTTATTTTAATGGGCTTGTCAGAAGCGATTTTGCCTCTGGCACCAGCATTTCGGCAATTGGTTGAAACGACTCAGTCAGCCAAAAGGCTATTGCAGATTAAAACAGACACCCAACAATCTTCTAAGAACACCTTAGATATCAATCTTGATCGTCCGCCCCTGATTGCGCTTGAAAACATTCAGTTGAGTTTGCAAGAAACGCAAGTGTTGAGTGATTTTAATGGCGAGATTCAACCGGGTGAAAAGGTCTTGCTATCGGGTGCTAGTGGCTGTGGAAAAAGCTCATTGGCCAAGTTACTAGTTAGCGAGCTGGACGCTGACTCTGGAAATATTTTACTTAATCATCGCTCTTTGAATGATTACAGCGAACAATCGCGTAATCAATTAATGGGTTATTTACCGCAGCAAACTCAACTTTTAAGCGACACAGTAGCAAACAATTTAAGGCTGGCGGCCCATGGTAAAACAATTACCGACGATCAGCTTTGGAATGCATTGCAATTAGTTGGGCTTAAAGAAACCATTTTAAACATGCCAGAAAAACTCGATAGTTGGTTGGGTGAATCAGGTGTTAATTTGTCTGGTGGCCAAGCGAGGCGGTTAGCATTAGCAGTGCTATTAGTTGCAGATTTTCAAGTGCTTTTGTTGGATGAACCATTTGAAGGTTTAGATGATCAGATTGCCCAACAAATTTCTGAACATTTAATGGCGATGAACAAGACGATTATTTTAATCAGTCATCGACAAGTTGATCGTGATTTACCTGCGACCATTTGGGGCTTTTGATAAATTAAAGGCAATTTAATATTTTAAAAAACCATCGAGGGACTTTTTTCTGTCCAACTCTTTTAATATTGGCCATAGATAATAAAATCTAATTAAGTACTCCAATCTGAATTGTATTGTATTCTATTCTATTGTGGGTTTGTCACCCCATGGTAAATATAGTAATAGCATGGTGATATCTTCCTGATACTCGGCAAACTGAAGTGAGCGAAATGTTTCTTTTTGGGTATAAACTAATTTTATAGCTGAAAAATGTTAACCGGTTAGTAAGTCGTTCTTCGTCAAAATTGACGTTAATTCATAGCTGTATACCGGCTATGCAGTTAAGCGATCTATTTCAGTTCTAGCTATTGTTTTGTGAACTAAGCTGAAAGTTGTCTGAATGACTCAGATAAGTATTGAGTTCTTGTGAGATTAATTGATCAAAGAGCTGCTTTTAAATCAGGGATGTATGTTTTTCCTTGAGATTTCTTAATGTTAACTGCTGAATACGCTTTAGATAAAGACGAATTTACTGATTACTTAACCGTTCTCGAAACCATCGCACCTTGGGTCCAGGGTGACGCATATACACTTCTACGTTTGGAACCTGGCGGATTAAAACCTTTAGTTTCTATTGGCTTAGTTAAAGAAGCTATGGGGCGGAGCTTTCTGGTGACTGAGCAGCCATGGTTAAAAGCAGTTCTATTGAGTGAAAACCCAGTTAGATTTATTCCTTGTGAGCTAAGTAGTCACCCCTTGGATGGTCTACTGTTATCCAAATCCTTGATACAAGATAGTTATGGTGTGCGACTGATGGTACACGAACAATGCTGGGGTATTTTATTGATGGATGCTGCACAACCGCAGCAATTTCATCAATTAAATCAGCAAACCTTGCAAGCAGTTTGTTCAATGGTTGAAGCCAGAGTACAAAGCTTACAAACACTTGAGCAACTCAGAACAATTTCCAGCGATAATTTGCCATCGGCGATGGCTCCGACACCAACTAATAGCGCGTTAGCAGGTAACTCGATCATCATGCGTCAGTTACGCCAGCAAATTGTATCTGCGGCGAATAGTAATATGACAGTAATGATTTGTGGCGAAGCCGGAACCGGTAAAAGATTGGTAGCTAGAGAATTACATCGCCTATCTGGCCGCAGTGGATCAATGCAATTAGTAGACTGCCAAGCTTTGCCTGTAGAAGCCTTGGATAGTGAATTGTTTGGATTAAATCAGCTGGGCGCAGTTGCCAATAAACACTTAGGAAAGCTTAAGCAGGCCTGCCAAGGGACACTGGTCATTTCTTCTTTTGAAATTCTGCCATTATCTGCACAGCGGCACTTGACTAATTGGTTACAAAAAAATGCTTCTAAAGCAGCATCTTCAATAACACTACCGGCTCGAATTTTGGTTACTACCTCAGTTGATTTACCCCGGGCTGTTGCAGAAGGTAAGGTTTTAAAAGAGCTCTACCAGCGGTTATCTGCTTATAGTATTTCTGTCCCTAAACTGAATGAACGTGGTGAGGATCTTGAGTTGTTGGCTGGGTTTTATCTAGAGCAGCAAAAATGTCATATGGGGTTGAGAGTTGTTCGTCTCTCTGATGACGCTATTCAGGCTTTGTACCAACATCGCTGGCCAGGTAATGTTCCTGAGCTAGCACAAAGAATTTATCGAGCCGTTCGAATCCAACCCGCGGGTCATCAATCACAACTGGTCTTGGAAGCAGAATCTTTAGGGTTAGATGTGCCTGATAAAGAGCCAGTCACGGTGTCTGCAAAAGAAGGTGCAGACCTGAAGGACTTGGTTGATGACTATCAGCGGCAACTGATTCGCCACCATTTGCAGCTTTGCAATAGTAACTGGGCGCATGTTGCCAGAAGCTTGCAAGTAGACCGAAGTAATTTGTATCGGTTGGCTAAGCGACTCGGATTAAAGTAACCAAATTTTAGCAAAATGCATATTGAAATAATGTTCTCAATAAAACTGCTTCACAAAAAAAAATATCTTTGTAGAGCCCTCTACAAAAGACTTGTTCTTATTTTGAATAAATAACCAAGCTGTCAATAATTGACCTTAATACCGTGTTAGTAAGTTGGTTTCTACTGTAGGAATCATTTTGCATTTTGATTTGATGAGTTTTTATGGAGACCGATTAATGAAGGAGCCAAGGTTTTATTTATCCCTAAGCTTAATCGCAATTCTGACTGCTTGTGGTCAGGCATCGGAAACCACCTATGTTCCTCCAGGTGCTGATTTAGGTACTCCTCCTGTTGAAGAAACACCTACCCCAGATCTAGTGATACCGCCAACGTCAATAGAAGAACTGCTGGTTGATCCAGATTATTTGTACCCAGTAGATGGCCTGTTTGAAGCCCGTCAGGGACAAATTCTCAAAGGAGCGCTTCCGATAGCGTCTACCTTGGTTGCCGGGTTAAATTTTGCTGTATCCGATGCCCCAGAAGGTTTGGTTATGATTGATTCAGGGCTAGGTACTTTTGAGTTTGATGTTGCCGAAAATCTTGAAGATATGGGCACCACTCATGAAATGACATATTCAATTTCAAATGGCACTGAAATAATCCAGCAAGGCACCATTGTGTTTGAAAATAAAAGTGACCCTTTGTTTCACCACCAATGGCACCTTAAAAACACCGGGCAACATGCTTTCGCGCGGGGAAGTGGTGTTGTAGGTGAAGATATTACTACTTCCGAAAGTATTCGTAATAATTATGCCGGGCAAGGTATTACTATTGCAGTAGTTGATGATGGTTTGCAAATAGATCATCCGGATTTAATAGAAAATGTGGTTGATGGTTCTTTAAACTTGAGTAACGGCTCAGATAATCCGGTGCCAAGCTCTAGCCATAGTTCACATGGTACTGCCGTTGGTGGAATTATCGCTTCAAGGGGTTGGAACAATATTGGCGGTCGAGGTGTTGCCTCCCAAGCAAATTTAATCGGATTTAACTTTATTGAAGAACAAAGTTTTTTAGGTTTCTCTATTAGCCATGGTGGCTTAAATGGCAACCATGCCAGAATTTATAATCAAAGTTATGGTTTTAATAATACCGTCCCATTTTCATGGAATAATAATCAGCTAAAAAATAACCGTAATGTTTATCATGAACAATCAGTCAATGGCCATGATGGCAAAGGTACGCTGTATGTAAAGGCTGCTGGAAATGGAAATGTTAGCCATCGCTATCGAATCTTTGGTTTTGTAGTTGCATATGAGCGAGCTAATCAATCAGATGGATTGCCATTCCAGAATGCTAATCAAGACTCGGGTAATGCCAATTTTTATAATACTGTCGTTAGTGCAATGAATGCTGATGGTGAGTTATCCAGTTATTCAAGCTGGGGCAGTAATGTTTTTGTATCTGCACCTGGTGGAGAATATGGCGCTAATAGCGAATATCTATCGAATATCAGTAATGAACCAGCAATGGTGACTACAGATCGCTCTGGGTGTGGTGCAGGAACTAGTGCGATCTTATCAGATTATTCGAAAAGTAATATTTATCCATTTTTTAATAATCATCCTGAAAATACTGATTGTGATTACACCAATTTAATGAATGGAACGTCTTCAGCTACACCAGTAACCAGCGGTGTATTGGCGGTAATATTAGGTGTAAATCCGAATTTAACATGGAGAGATGCACGGAATATTTTAGCGAAATCTGCTGAAAAAGTTAATGAAGACGATGCAGTAAGAACAATCGATGTTGGTGGCGTGGATTATGTTGCGCATAGTGGATGGGTAACTAATGCAGCAGGACATAGCTTTAACAGTAAGTACGGCTTTGGTCGTGTTAATGTTGATGCGGCTGTTGTTTTGGCCAAAAGCTATGATGAAGACTTGGGTGATTTAATAATTACACCTTGGCAAGATAGTGGCGAACTGGATTTAACGATTGCTGAAGGTGATGTCACTGGAGCAACGCACATTTTAGATATTCCACAAGACCTAATCATTGAAGGAGTACAAATTCGTCTTGATGCAAAACATTCTCGTATACCCGATTTAGCAGTCGAATTGATTAGCCCTTCTGGTACTCGTAGTGTGGTGATGACGCCTAATAATGCGCTGGATGCTGATTTAGGAATTAATTCAAATAATCCAGATGGGTATGTTGATACGTTATTGTTATCCAATGCATTCTTCAATGAAAGATCGGCTGGAGAGTGGAGGATTCGTTTAATCGATACTTCGACAACGACACGTAACTACAATCGATCATTGTTGGGTATCAGTGTTGATCCACTGAGCAAGGGAAATAATGCGGTGGAAGGTATATTGCAAAACTGGAAAATCAGAGTGTTAGGTCACTAATTACAGGAGAATGATTATGAAAAAGTTAGCAGTTTTTGCAGTTCCCTTTTTGTTGGTGGCAATGAATATTCACGCTGAAGCAGATTTGCCAATTGAAGATCAGAAAATTCAAAGTGAATTACAGGGCAATTCAGCACCAGCAGCTAATAGCTTTTCGATGTTCATTCAGTCAGCAGTTGCTAGTTATCGGGGAATGGTAATTAATGCAAATCAGGAATTATTCATCCAAGATTCCGATGGTGAGAAAAATAGTTCATCTGAATTGTATTCTGGTCAGAATATAATGCTCGCCGATACAAGCCAAATGGCACGAGTCACCGGTGCAATCATTGTCAAGTTGGATCAAGGGGTTGATCATACGACCCTGTTGGACAGCGCTACTGTAGGAAATATTTTAGTTGTAGCGGATGGTTTGATTATTGTTCAGTATGCTGCCCATGTTAATTTGCTAGAAATGAAACAAATGATCCAGCAAAAGCAGGGTGTTCTAGATGTAAATTATGACCTAGCCACTATGAAAAATATGCGTATGTAGCAGGTGTGTCTCAATCTTGAAGCTAAAAAGCTCAGATAAATTCTGAGCTTTTTTATGTCTACGTGCATCAGATATAGGGGAATTAGATCTCAATAAATACTAGTTTCGTGTGCGCTCGAAACGTTAGGTGTCAAGTATTTGATATGCTGCTAGTTTTGTTGGTGGTTAAAATTGATGAATATTTAGGTTTGTTCAAGTTGTAAGGAGTTGCAGTATGAATTTTTTCAATTCATTTATACTACCTGCATTTTTTTTGCTGAGATTTTATAAAATAAAAACTTTAGTCTTCTATTGGAAAGTGAAGATGAAACCATTTGATTGGAATCTGGTCTAGAATCTTATCTTTTACAAAGCGCATTGAATTTTTGAGAGATAACATGACCCGGCTATCACATTTAAGCAAGTATTTAAGACTTATAGGTATTCGCAGCTTATCGGCACTTTCACTGTTACTGGTTTCGTTGTCGCTGCAGGCTGAGCCGGTCAGCAAGTCCTTTTTTGGTGGCGTTGCAATTGGTGGTCACGACACCGTTGCTTATCATCAGCTAGCAAAAGCAGGAAAACCAAAAGCAATTGAAGGTAATGACCGGTTCAGTGTGAAGTGGAAGGGTGCTAACTGGCATTTTATCTCAAAAGCAGACGCACAAAAGTTTTCTGACAATCCCGAAGCATTTAGCCCTGCTTATAATGGCTTCTGTGCCAATGCATTGAGTTTGGGTGAAGGATTGGTGAAAACTGATGGCTCCCATTGGAAGATATTTGAAGATCAATTATATCTTTTTTATGCCGATCGTGGCCGCCAGCGTTGGGTCAATGGAAATTGGCAGACATACAAAGTTGAAGCAGACCAAGCTTGGCAGGTGTTATCTAAATAATAAAAAATGGCTCAAACTATAAAGTTTGAGCCATTTTTTATGGGCAGTACGATTTAAATTTTATCTGAATGCTGTCTTTATCGGCGAATCATCATTAACCATCGACCAATACTAAGCAGGCTAGATAAGGTCGCAGCGACATAAGTAAATGCAGCAGCGCGTAGTACTTGCCTAGCACCTTTGAGGTCTGTCTCAGATAGTTTTTCCATTTTTTGTAGCATAGGCAGCGCTTTATTAAAGCTGGCATCCGTTTCGACAGGTAATGTCAGAACATGCACCCAAGTGGCTGCAAGCATTCCAGCTAAGCCAAAGGCAATGGTCAACAAACTGGTATGAGGTAACCGAGTTAGCAGTGGCAGCACCGGTGTAACCATCATTGCCCAAGCGCTATATTTCTCAATTTTTTGTGCCTTGATGTTCATATCAATGCGGCGCAAAAAATCGGGCTCCATATTATGGTGTTGAATCGCATGGCCAACTTCATGGGCGGCTACAGCGACTGCCGCTAACGATTTACCATCAAAATGCTCCGGTGACAGCGACACTTTTTTGTTGCTGGGGTCATAATAATCCTGCCCTTTTCCACCTCGAATCACTCGAACATCATGCAAATCCATTTCATATAAAAGATGGGCTGCTAACTCAGAGCCGGTGCCAGGCAAGTCTTCTCGTTGCTGGCCATGCTGGGCGAGAGTGTGTTTGATCCACCATTGCGGCAGCAAGGCCAGCACAGCAAATATCAATAGTGCGATCAAGATGAAAAGAGTCATGGGTGAAAGTACGACCGTATGTGGTTAGCGTTATATTGTCGGTCTAGTCAGCTCGCCAAGCAATACTCAATTTAACTTAGGCTTGGAACGATGGTTATAAATTCAGTTGTAGTAAGCCGATGATTAAAAAAACAATCAGTTAACTGCTATTTATGCTGTCAAATCATACATATCTCTAACGTGAATAATTGTCATTATTGACTAAAGCCGCTTGACCGATCTTTTTTGGCTGCGAGCCGTCATAAGTTGCTGTAGCATGTTTTTTTAATCTTCATTAGATAGGTGAAGGGATGAGTGACGTATTTCATTTAGGTTTGACTAAAGGCTTGTTAGCTGGCGCAAAAGTCGCCATTGTTCCCGGTGACCCAGAGCGTGTAGCGCGTATTGCTGCATTGATGGATAACCCACAACCACTGGCAAGTACCCGTGAATTCACCAGTTATCTTGGGCACTTAGATGGTAATCCAGTGGTAATTTGTTCTACCGGTATTGGTGGCCCTTCAACTTCTATTGCAGTGGAAGAACTGGCCCAGTTAGGTGTAGATACTTTCTTACGTGTTGGCACCACCGGCGCGATCCAAAAGCATGTCAATGTAGGCGATGTAATTGTCACAACAGGTTCTGTTCGTTTAGATGGAGCTAGCCAGCATTTCGCACCAATGGAATTCCCTGCGGTAGCTGATTTTGAATGTACTTTAGCAATGGTTGAAGCCGCTAAAGCGGAAGGTTGTGAACCTCACATTGGTGTTACGGCTTCTTCAGATACTTTTTACCCAGGTCAGGAACGTTACGACACAGTTTCTGGTCGTGTAATCCGCCGTTTTAAAGACTCAATGGCTGAGTGGCAAGCGTTGGGTGTTCTGAACTATGAAATGGAATCTGCAACGCTGCTGACCATGTGCGCCAGCCAAGGCTGGAAAGCTGGTATGGTAGCCGGTGTTATCGTTAACCGTACCCAACAGGAAATCCCTGATGAAGCGGTAATGAAGAAAACAGAATCTACTGCAGTTAAAATTGTGGTCGAAGCCGCTAGAAAAATGGCAAAGCGCTAGTTTTCAATAAGCCGAATACAAAAAACCTGAAGTTTAATTTCTTCAGGTTTTTTTATGGGTGATTTTTAACCGAGTAAGGTGCTATCTACAGCACTCTTTCCGCTTCGTAGCGCTTTAACAAACCTGCTGAGCATATAAAGAATCCGAAAACAAAAAAACCACAACCCTAACAGCCACAGATCTTCAATAGTGAGTGGGACAACTTGGTTGCTTTGAAAAAAATCGCGTATAAAAACCCAAACCCTCTGTGGAAAACTAAGCATTAGGCTATGCATTTCACTAATGATTGCCGTAAACAACACCAGCATAAAGGTAAGGTTAAACAGTCCGTAGAGTGCAGGGAAACGTTCGCCTTTACTTTGCTTTTTTCCTTGGTGCCAATCTAATAGAGAAGGAATAAACCTTGGCAGTAGATTGGGCTGTTTGAATAAATCACAAAGAATCCAGTAGCCATCGCTGCGGCCAAATGGCAGCATGTTTGATAACCCTGACCAGCTGATGAGCAATGCTAAATGCAGCCATATTACTTCACCCGAAATAATATGAATGCTAATGAGCAGCAAAGAAAAAATAGTTTCTACCGCAACGCCCGCTAGGTTGGCCACCACTCTTTTTTCTCGACTCGCCGACCAAATATGCGACAAATCGGAGTAGAGAACAGGAATAAATAAATAAAAACCAAAAGATACTTGGACATTTTTTCTTTCGATTGCTTGAGCTGCAATCATGTGACCTGTTTCATGAATCAGGCCACTTAAAATTAAAACCAGATAGAACGCACCGACTGTGGATAAATCAAGGCTTACATTTTCCCACTTATCTAGCGTCATTATAAAGCTGATAATAAGCATGAAAATAGTAGCTGGAAACCATTTATAAAAAATAGTTGGCTTCATTATCCCACGACACTTCCAAGCGAGGTGATTGATCCAACCGAGTTTATATAATGGTACATTCATGCTGGTATAAATGTGTTCGGGGCTATCTATAAGCGTATTTATTTTTTCAATTAAGATCTGAGAAATTTGCTGTAACAGCTCAGTAGTGAGGCCTGAAATATGCTCAGATAAGTTTTGTTGTAGTTGCTCTGCTGAAGTAGCTTGCTGGGCGCATTGAATCAATAATGCCTGCTCTGCGCCGAGTAACAGTGTTTGATGCTGAATCCTTACAGAATAACTGTCATTGTCAAATTCAGAAAGTTGAATTTGATCAACCAATTGCTTGAGTGAATGCCACCAACAATCAGTCATACATTTTAGCTACCGATTTAATCTGCTGGCGGCATTTTTTATTGAATGCTCGAAATAACATGCGGCCGCGAGTAACCGGCAAATCAGGGCGATTATCCAAATGTAAATTGCCCAATTTACACTGCTCGATAGCTTGCTCCATCATGGCTTGGTAAATACCGCTGGCGAAGACGGTTTTAATGACTTCTTTATTGTCTTGTGCAATATCATTCAACTGATATTGCAATAACAAATTCTTAGCGATAATTAAAGAATAAACGGGTGTTTTTTGAAGTGTCGTCTCAGCATTGGGTTCTAGTATTGCATCTGCATCATAGATGTAACCAAAAATTTTCAAATAATAACCGATTAAATCGATACACCATTCGGTTGATATCTTTTCATCAACTGAAAATGCTTGCAGTATTAGTGGAAAAAACAAACCGTATGAACGATGGCGAATTTGTAAGTTTTCAAATTTTTCTAAAGATGCGTCATTCAAAGAATCACTACTGAATGTTTCTGCTAATACATCACTGATTTGTTTTTCGGACCACAGCCCTTGCTGATCTAAACGCTGTTTTTGTTGCCAAAACAGATTATCAGCAGGAATCGCTAATTGAAGTTTTTCATCACAGGCGAGCATTAGAGCAACAGACTGATCATCAGCTAAAAACAGGCTTTGATGAACGCAATAGCCATAACCAGCTGCCAGTTGAATTTGTTGCTCAGTTGCATTTGGGTAACCGGGTTTAAAGATCTCAGCCAATCGGTACAATAAAGATTTGATATGAACTTGATCTTCTAGCTCAATGGCATTTCTTTTGATATCACTATCAAGATTGAGAGACTCAACAAATAAATGACAATAATTAGCCATGCATTGCTCCGATAAAGGCGTAAAAAAACCAGATAAAATCGTATTTCATCTGGTTGAGTAACTATTCGCAGATTCGCAAACCACTTTCCTGAGTAGTGCATTCGTGATAGCGAGGCTTATTTGACCCTTTGAATTCGAATCTTTTTTCTAGTTTAGTTATATCAGTAGACTTCATTTTTTTGATCAATTGATCAGCAGTGATTTTATTTGGCTTCATTATTGATTACTCGCACTGTTCGACAGTCATTCCGGCGCCAGCGTCTACAAAATTACATTGTCTAGCTCTAGGGGAGCCTTTGAATTCAAAGCGTTTTTCAAGCCGGGCAACTTGAGTTGCTTCTAGCTTTTTCTTCAATTCATTGGCACTGGTGGTGGCGGTTGTAATGTTATGTTTCATAATGTTGATCACCTGTTTGCAATAAGGTTTGTTAGTAGAATTGTTCACAATAAAGTTCCCAATCCATGCTGCAGATTATTCGAGTTTATAATATTCGAAACAATTTAATTCATAGCTGTTATAAATTGTCGGATTAACGGCGCAACGTGATAGGTTGTGACTTTCAAAGGGGCGACTTGATGGTGTCGGTTGTCATTTTATGAAGATTTTATTTTGAATGAATGAGATATGCATTTTAGGTATGGAAATACTGCGTAGTAACTCGAATTGGCTTGTGAAACATGTTTTGTAGTTTTTAAAAAATTTAGATATGTGTTTTATTTTAATTGCTAAATTCATTAATTGCAGCATGGTTGTATTAGTTAACGCCGATTCTTCTATTTAAAATCAATTTGGTATTACCAATACTTTTGACTGATTTTATTATATAAAGCAGCATATCAGTGAGCTGATGCTGATCAGCACTTATGATTAGGTAACCGCTTATGCTGACAACAAGTCATATCGGTGGCTTTGCTGCTAAGCGTTAATGGTTAAAGAAGATGAATTGAGGTTGCAGTTAAGTGGATCGGTTTTGTACTGGGTCTATACCCAAACCACTTCAAAATGCATGCCTTGAAATGGTTTGGGTATACGTATACGTATAAATGGAACAATCAATGAAACAACTGTTTTTAGGTGGTGCCCGTTCGGGTAAGAGTCGTATGGCAGAGCAGGCTGCAATCGATAGTGGCTTAGAAGTAATCTATTTTGCTACCGCAGAGTGTTTCAACCAAGACGGTGAAATGGCTAAGCGAATCGAGCGCCATCGTCAGCAACGCCCCAGTCAATGGCAAGTAATTGAAGAACCGATCCAACTGGCGGAGCAGTTAAAAAATGCTGCGGCTGAAAATAGCTGTTTGCTAGTTGATTGCTTGACGCTTTGGCTGAGCAATTTACTGTGTAAGGAAGATGAGGCACTTTTTCAATCTGAGAAGCAGCAGCTGTTAGCCTTGTTAGAGCAAGATCTGCCGGGCCATTTGATTCTGGTATCCAACGAAGTCGGCCAGGGAATTATTCCTATGGGTGAATTAAGCCGTCGCTATGTTGATGAGTCAGGCTGGTTACATCAAGCAGTGGCAGCTAGGGCAGATAAAGTCATTTTTAGCCTTGCCGGCTTACCGCAAGTTTTGAAGGATACTTCTACCATCACTTGCTGCCCGACCTGTGGCCATCAACCGGCTACTAAAAACCAACTAAATAAACAGGAATTAACCAAGTAATGGAAACACTGGTGCATTTAATTCGCCATGGTGAACCGGCCGGTGGTGATAAGCTGCGAGGGTCGACCGATGATCCATTAACCGGCAAAGGTTGGCAGAAAATGATCAAGGCTGTCGATGGCTTAGAGTACCAGCGGATTGTTTGCTCACCACTATTGCGTTGTCAGGTTTTTGCTCGTTCAATGGCTGAAGATAAAGGTTTTCCTTTAATGGTTAATGCTGCATTCAAGGAAAGAGATTTTGGTCTTTGGGATGGAGAAAATTATTCTCAGCTATGGCAAAAACACCAAAAAGAGCTGAGCGATTTTTGGTCTGAACCTTGGAAATATCAGCCGCCAGAGGGTGAAGGCTTTTATGATTTTCATCAGCGAATAGAACAAGGCTGGCAACAGTTGATTGATCGTTTTCAAGGCGAAACTATTTTATTGGTTTGTCATAGCGGTGTTATGCGGGCTTTATTTAGTCAGCTATTAAATATTCCGCTAGAAACCGATGCAGCTAATAGCCGTTTAAAGCTAGAGCATGGTGCACGGATTAGTTGGAGAATTTGGCGAGAAACCGATAACAGCGGCAATCATCAAGATTGGCCGCAACTAGACTTTCTTGGCACTTCATAATGACCAAAAATGATATTGAAAAAACAAGTTGCAATAAAAACAAATAATTGAGAAAAAAGCATGTTTAAATACCAGACTTTTTTGATGACCCTGCAATTCGTTACGCGATTACCAGTTAGTGGTTTGTTGGCAAAAGAGCCCTTAGTTGAAGAAGATCCGTCAATTGGAGAAAAGCCTTTAGCTAAAAATGCCTTGTCAGATTGGCAAGATGCCATTTTATATTTTCCAGCGGCAGGATTGTTGTTAGGTGCAATTTATTTATTAAGTGCTTTGCTGTTGTCAACTTTTGCCGGTGATACTTTGCTGCATAGTGCTTTAATTGCGTCGTTAGTGACGGTATTAATGATTTGGTTGAGTGGCGGGCTGCATATTGATGGCTTAGCCGATATGACGGATGCTTGGGTCGGTGGGCTAGGCGACCAGCAGCGCACATTAGATATTATGAAAGACCCCACCTGTGGGCCAATGGCTGTTATGGCTGTGGTACTTTCGGTATTAGTACGGTTTGTTGCTTGCTGGTTAATTATTGACCAAGGTAGTTGGTTGTTATTATTGCTAGCGCCGGCATTAGCGCGTTGTTCGGGTTTGGCATTTTATCGACAGGGTCATTATTTAAGAAAACAAGGTATGGGCAGCGCATTTGTTACGGTAGCAAAATCAGATATTGCTGGAAAAGTATTATGTGGCAGCTTGGGCATTGGCAGCGTACTGTTGATTGGTTACTGGCCGGGTTTATTAGCAGCATTTCTAGCCTTCTATTTTTTACGCCAAACCAGTGATCAGCGATTGGGTGGATTTACCGGAGATGTTGCCGGGGCTTCAATCGAACTTACAGAAGTTGCTTTGCTGGCTTTTGGTATTTTGTTTATTTAGTACTAGTTTGCTTCACATTATTTATTCTCCAATGATAAGGTTAATATCACCGGCTTTAGTTAGTGATTGTTGAGTTAATTTTTTTAAAAGGCGAAGTCAGTGAATTTGGCATCTGAAAAACCAGCGATTTGTTTTTCCATGATTAACTGTGCAGCAACTGAATTACCACAGCTACATTTGTTGAGTGATGCCGGTGCCGGTGTTGGCTTAATGGATATGACACCGGCGCTAGATGCAGAAATAATTGCTAGCGGTTATCACTTGACTGAAATCCCCGGTATTACCGCACAACCATTTCTATCGAGCGGTGCAGTATCGCCTGCGGTATTGGTTCATGGCTTGTTGAAAGCGTTTCAGCAGCGCGGCCATTTGGTGCAAATGAAGGTTTACAGCTTTGCACTCGACCATTTACCGCAGATTGCAGATTACCAACTAGATGGTTATCAGCATTGGTTTTGCCAGTCAGAAAATATAGAAGATTTTGTACAAACTTTACTGCTTAAGGAGCTCCGGCAGGAAGCGGATCAGCAAAGCATTAGTATTGTGGGTGAGTGCGGCGTGGGCGGCACAACCTTTTCTACTTTATGGCTCAATTTGTTATTTAACCAGCAGTTTCCGCCAGTGGGCAGTACCGCTAAAGCAGAAAAGCTACAAAGAAAATTAGCTTTAATTAATCAACTGCAGCAGCAGTTTGTAACTGAAAATAGTTCATTAACCTCAACTGACCAGTTATTGTCCAGCAGCAATTACCATGATCATTTCCAGCGAGTTGTGCTGGCCATGGCGAAAAATCTGGCAGATTTCCCATTGAGTTTTGAGCCATTGAAACATAAGGCGATTCTCGCCGGTGGCTTAATGTATTTAGCGCCCATTTTGGCGGCATTAAAATTAAATGAAATTTCCAAAGAGGCTTTAGTCGATCAGTTGGAGCAATGGACGACTCGCTGGATTTATCAAGGTGTTGATTCGCATTTGTCGATTGAAAAAGACATTCAGCCTAGCTTGGCAGTAAAAACCCATCAAACTAATTTTTCACTGTCGCGGCATCAGTCAATTCGTTTATACGAACAAGGCCAAGTGGTAGAAGGCTGTGGTTTGGGTGGTTGTCTGGTGCTTGCCGAACAACTGGGGATGACGGAAGCTGAAATTATTCAAGTGTTAGATAATACGGTTGATCAATGGCAGAAGCAGTTTTGCTAACCAGGCGTGCCTGGCTAGCAAATAAGAAATCATTAAAAACCTAATCGTGCACCAATACCAAAGTAGGGTGTATTTAGATCGAATTTGTTAACTGATTTCTCAAACGTATCGGGCCGATGGATATAGCCGGTTTCTGCAATTAAAGAAAAAATAGATGTGAATTGATAGTTTGCACCTAGACCAGCTGCAAAACCCATTCCACTGTCAGTCGCTGACGGGCTGTTTGACCAACCATCTGCTGAGTTAGATTCAGTAATTTTTAAGCGCCAAAAATCAATGCCTGCGCTGGTAAACCAACTTATTTTTTGATTGATTTTACCCGTGTATCTAGCCGCTAAAACAATATCTTGAGGTTTTACGGTAAAAGTGTTGCTGCTAGCCGCATCGCGGTTACTCTCATCACCTTCCGATTCCATGTAGGTTAAAGTCAGTGCTAGGTTTTCAGTGAAATTCCAGCCCGCGCCCAGCTTCATTAGTGTATCGCCATCAAGATCAGATCGGCTGTTATCTGTTTGTTGGGCAGTGGTTGCAATTAATTGTTCACCAAAAAAATTTTGAGCATAAACAGGTGTAATCATACCGCTCAAAACCATGGCAATAATTATATTCTTTTTCATTTAAAATGCCTTTTTCGCAGGTTATGGGCGGTAGTAAACTTTTTGTACCACAGAATGAGTTGCCAGCAGTGTGCTTTGGCCATTTAAACCTGGATCAACTTCCCCGTGGCTTTCACGCACTAAGGTCATATTGATATCGCAGCTATTATCAGAAGTTGCATTGGCTTGAATATTTTGGCTAATGAATTGTTCACTGCGGGCGGAATTTTCGCTCTCTATTGTGGTTTGATAATCCTGATACAACAGCGCCATTAATAACCAGAATATAACTTCACTGGCTTGGTCGTTATTATCAAAAGTACTGTCATCCAAACCTTGGTCCATTAATAGCTCAGAGACAGGAACTGTGATGGTTCCAGGGTCACCTGAAATACTAATTTCTCCGCTTCTTTTTTGTGGCGCGGTATTGCAGGTGCTCTGATAGAACAGTTGCATATCATCAGCCTGGTTATTGCTTTGCTCCCAGCTCAGAGTGACAGTTTCTGCTGAACTATTAATTGTTACTGCACCGCTTGGTTGGGTTACAGCTAAAGGAGTCGGCATATTAATAAAGCTTTCGGCGTGTAATTTTCCTTCCTCAAGCTCTATCGGCAGTAAGTCAATCGGATACCAGCGATCATCTCTGGATTCATCGATGCCCTGCGCCATTACAATTTGAATTCGCGTATCGGGATCAAATTTAATATCAGTCGTGGCTGAATAGGTGTGATCACCTAGCTGACGATCACGTAGCAAGGTTACTCGGCTGTTGCCTTGTATTGCTTGAATTCGATCGCCATTGGTTAATTTGACATCAATATCATCACTTTTAAGATTGGCAATAATACGGGTTGCCGTAGTGTAAGCGGCATTACCTTGACGATTTATGCGAATGTCTGCCACTACGTCAGCTGCGGTAAGATCCTTGGATTCTTTATGTTGATCTTCGCATGCTGCTAAAGAAAGCATGCAGGGGATAAGTAACCAGCCCTTCTTCATTTAATTATGCCTTTTTTATGAATGTTATTGTGTCGTAAATTTTATCTGAATTTTCAGTTCATGCTGATTGTGTTTAATGCAATCAATGCTTGCAAGAAAATTTGTGTCATTAGCGTTGTATTTAGTGTTCTCACTCAAAACGTATCTGCCGCCGATCTGCTTGATTGATCTATTCAAATGCCAATACAGAATGCTTCTGGCACACTAGCTACAACGTTGTTCACCTAGTGGGTCAGCAGCAACCCAATGGCCGCCAAACGCAGTGCCAGCAATAATGTCAACATCAACATGATGGGCAATGAGAAGTGAGTAATGAGTTTGAGTAGTTCTAAAGTATCTGATATCTCACCGGTGAAACTGTCAGCATCCTTAATGGTTCAAGGCACTACTTCTGATGCTGGGAAAAGTGTTTTAGTGGCTGCGTTGTGTCGGGTGATGAAGCGACAGGGCGTTTTAGTTGCCCCTTTCAAACCACAGAACATGGCATTAAACAGTGCGGTAACCCCCGATGGTGGTGAGATTGGCCGGGCACAGGCGGTGCAGGCTCAGGCTTGTGGCATCGATACATCGGTACACATGAACCCGGTGTTGCTTAAACCCAATTCGGATACCGGTGCTCAGATAATTGTGCAGGGTAAGGTGATGGCCGAGAAAGATGCCCGTGGTTATCACGCCTATAAACCGACCATGCTGCCCTATGTTTTGGACTCATTTTCTCGGCTGCAACAGCAGTATCAAATCGTCATGGTAGAAGGTGCCGGTAGCCCCGCCGAAATCAACCTACGTGAAAATGATATCGCCAATATGGGCTTTGCCGAAGCTGCCGATGTGCCGGTCATTATTGTGGCTGATATAGACAAGGGCGGTGTATTTGCCCATTTGTATGGCACGGTAAAATTACTCTCTGCTTCTGAGCAAGCCAGAGTAAAAGGTTTCGTCATTAACCGTTTTCGTGGTGATGCCAGCTTGTTGGATTCAGGCATTGAATGGTTAGAAAAAGAAACCGGTGTTCCAGTATTGGGTGTTATTCCTTTTTTGCATGGCTTGTACCTGGAAGCGGAAGATGCCATCGCTCACCAGCAGGTCAATCCTGAAGGTGACAAGATAAAGGTGGTGGTGCCGGTATTACCGAGAATGAGTAACCATACCGACTTTGACCCATTACGATTGCATCCACAGGTTGACTTGCAGATTGTCCGAAAAGATCAGCCAATCCCTTCAGCTGATTTAATTATTTTACCGGGCAGTAAAAACGTACGAAATGATCTGCAATTTTTACTCGACCATGGCTGGGATAAAGCAATCCAGCGCCATGTTCGCCACGGCGGCAAAATAATCGGAATTTGTGGTGGTTATCAGATGTTAGGGCAGCTAATTGATGACCCGCATGCCATTGAAGGCCCAGCCGGTAGCATGGCTGGCTTTGGCTATTTACCGATTAAAACAACACTTGAACAGCATAAGCAGTTGCGCCGAGCAGAAGGTTTATTACAGCTAAATGGCCAAGAATGTCTGGTTCGCGGTTATGAAATTCATGCAGGAGTGACCGAGCAGCTATCAGATGATTTGCAGCCATTGATTCAACTGCCCGAGCATGCCGATGGCGTTGTCAGTGAAGATCAGCTGATTATTGGCAGTTATTTGCACGGTATATTTGAGCAGTCCCAAGCGCGTGATGCCATACTGCGTTGGGCTGGCTTGGACCAAGTACAAGCCATGGATTTTGATTTGCTTCGAGAGCAGGGAATCGATCGTTTAGCAGATGCGGTTGAACAACATCTCGATATAGCGCAAATTAAGCGGATTGCAGGTTTATCTTTTTAATAAAACACCACTCTTTATAGGTGTACCAATTGTAGGTAGAAATAATGTCAGATAAAAAAACCGATAAAGAACACAACCGTTTATCTCGCATTTATACCCGTGGTGGTGATAAAGGCGAAACTAGCCTAGGTGAAGGCCGCCGAGTTTCAAAGTCTCATCCGCGTATTGAAGCAATTGGTGCGGTTGATGAACTAAATACTTGGGTTGGTTTATTAATTCAGGAATTAAAAGAACAGCGGGTAATGTTACATAAGTTCAAAGAACCCTTAGAAATGGTTCAACATAACTTGTTTAATACCGGTGGTGAATTGGCAATGCCGGGTTATCAGCTGATGCAGGAAGAATTTACCACTGAGCTAGAAACCTTAATCGACGAGATGAATGAAAGTTTGCCGCCGCTGAAAAACTTTATTCTGCCTGGTGGTTCTCGTCTAGCAAGCTACTGCCATATGGCTAGATCAGTAGCGCGTCGTGCCGAGCGCAATGTAATTGCTTCTAGAGAAGCCGGTGAAGATATTAACTTGCCGCTGGTTCAGTATTTAAATCGCCTTTCTGATTTCTTCTTTGTGCTGTCTCGAATTTTGGCCAGACAAACCGGTGGCGAAGTTTTGTGGCAGCAAGCTGAAAAGAAAAAATTGGACTGATCCCAATCGGAGCGGCGTTTTATCAAGCTGTGATAGCGTCATTTTGGCTGCCCATTGTAGGTTTGATAAGTGTGAACGTAATCAGACATTTTCTAACAAATTCAAAAGTGTCTGATTGCGCTTGCGGCTTATCAAACTTACGGATCCAGGGTCTTATCAAACAATATTCTTAAGATTCATTTCTGTTGAGTGAGAAATTGCTCACAGACTCATTTTGCATGACGACTTATTATCGCCATCGCTGTTTTAGTATTGGTTTTGGTTCAGTACTCAGCGATAGGAGTTGCCCGGTGTATAAGTTGTTGCCAGTCCTTTTGCTTAGTTTGCTAGCGCTGTGTGGTTGTGAGCAATTACAAGTTCATCTTGATGACTTTGTCACTACAGAATCTACTAGCGCTGGATCTGAAGCTACTCAGCCTAAAATGGTTCCTGAGCGTCGTCAGTTAGGCATATATAATGATCTTGATGATGTCTTGGTGTTTCAAGATGGCGCTAGTGGCGTTCCAGTCTATGTGCGTTTTGCTTTTGTGCCTTATGCCGACAGCTACCCAGATGGTTACTGGAAGCATTACCCGCTTGCTAAATCTTTATTATTAGATGTGGCTGAAAAAATGTCTGCTGAAAATACGGTGTTAAGTACCTCGAAAATTGTTTCCAGCATTCATAAATCTTTTTTAAGTAGCATGGCCACTCGGTTTGCTAGTTACCAAATTGAATCTCCTTTTGCCGATTTGGTAATTTATCGAGTATCTAAGAGCGGTTAATAAATTGATTTTTGATAATTAAGAATTATAAAAGGCCAATCATTGATTGGCCTTTTATTTACACGGATGTAATGTATGCCGCAAAGAGGCAGGATGCCGGTGCGGGTATTTACACGGATGTAATGTATGCCGCAAAGAGGCAGGATGCCGGTGCGGGTATTTACGCGGATGTAATGTATGTCGCAAGGTTTTCACTGGGAGCGCGGGCGGTGCGCCCGCGCTCCCAGTTGTGCTTACGACTATTAAGCAAGAAATGCAGAATACATCCAGATTAGTTTTTCCTGCTCTTTAATGTAATCACTCATTAATGAACTAGAACCTTCATCTTCCGCATCGGCCGCTAAGCTTAAAATAGCCCGTTGCTTTTTAATCAACAGTGCTAAAGAAGCAACGATATCGCCAACGGCTTGTTTGCCATCGGTGATATTCAATTTTTCAGTAATTTCAGAATGCTGGGTGTAAACGCTGTAAGCGTGCTCTGGCTGGTAGCCCAGCGTTAGAATACGTTCTGCAACTTCATCAACTTTCAGTAGTAAGTCGTTATACAGCTCTTCAAACTTTAGATGCAGTTCAAAAAACTTCTCACCTTTAATGTTCCAATGGTAGCCACGAACATTCATATAAAATATCTGATAATTGGCTAAAAGCTCATTAAGGTCTTTAGCGATTGTTTCTGATTTTTTTTGATCCAAACCAATAATGCTAAGCGACATAATGTTTACCTCAGTTCGATGTTTAATTTAAAACGAAATCTTAAAAGCTGAGCTAATCATATGCTTGAAATGAGCACTTGTGAAGCGAATAATCTCAATCTGTTTCATAGTATTAAGCTATCTATGGCTATTGGTGGTGTTATTCGATCTATGGTTATTGTTTGATTGAATCAACGGGTTGCTTGTCGTTAGTTTCGATATTTTTCATTAATGAAAATCATGTTTCGAAGCGTTAAATTTTCAGCAGAAAAGCACCATGCTGTAAGAAACAAAACAGACCGCCAGCATTGCCATTCTCATGTGATGTTGGCTAACTCGGTTGGCTATTTTGGCATCTATTCAGTTGCCTAAAATGGCTGCGGGTGCCAAAGAAAATCCGAGTGTAATTAAGTGAAAATTTAACTTATCGTGCCAAGCTAACACCATCAATGCAATTAAATTACAGCTGGTAAATGTTGCACCTAAGTTGCCACGAATACTGTTCACCGGCTGATGTTATCAAACTAAAGCCAATGGCAGGCCGCTAATAGAACTGACGGTTCCCATCACCCCAGCAGAAACCGAAAATGCCGATAGAGTATGGTGATTAAAGGGTATAGTGATTAAATGGAATGGAGGTATCTAGATCTTTGGGGTTGACGCTGAAGTTTGTAAACTAACAGGGTAGAGCTGAAATAATAAGTCATTATGCATTTTATAGCGTAAAAAATGATTGTAAAAAAAACTTGGCAACTCATCCTCTTTCAAATGAAATTCTCCAGCGTTGGGGTCAAAAAAAATATAAGTATCTTGCTCGTCTGATTTTTGAGGCACATGTTTAATAAAAACAGTTGTATGCGATGGGAGCTTGCCGCTACTCTCATCTTTAAAAATAAACTGAAGAAAAACAGCGTGTGAGTGTTCAAAAACATAGAGATTTATTGTTCTTTCTAATGAATCATTGTTTTCTGAATGTTGGTACGAGATGAATTCGCAGGTACCCCTTTTATTATAATCCATCAAGGGTGAACGCTGGACTTTAAGAGAAAATAATTTAGCTGGAAAATAAAGAGAATAAAAAAATCACATTGGGTTGATCCATGAAATTTTTTTCTAAAAACATAGTGGGTATTTGTTGTATCGCTGTGATTAGCTTGGGCCTGATGTATTAAAGTTGATTGTGAAATCACGTAATGTTTTCTTTCTTGGTAAGAAGATAGCAATTCATCAGGACTTGTCAGTAATGCATGTTTGAGCCAAGCGTAGGATATACCGACACAGCAACCTCCGCCCAAAAGGCGCAAATTAGAAAATTGCCCTGCTATTAAGGATTGCTTGAATTCGATAACGGGAGTCAGTGGCATAGTAAGTATATAAAAGATGATAATAATACTGACTGTAGAACAAAAAATACCGAGAAAAAAGTTGGCGTTTTTAGGCTAAAACCAATAATAAAAGCTAATTTCCTGCTAAAGACGAGAATATCCGCTCAATATCTTCTTCAGTAATTGTGCCACCGGTCACTGCAGTTTTTACGCAAATTGCTTCGGCGCGTACTTGTGTTTTTTCTGGCATTTCGATACATGCCAAGACTTTTCTAGAAACCATGTTTTCAAACATTAAATTTTCAGCAGAAAAGCACCATGCTGCAAGAAATAAAACAGACCGCCAACATTGCCATTCTCATGTGGTGGTGGCTAACGTGGGGTGCTAATTTCGAGCCAAGCCAGTTGCCTAAAATGGCTGCCGGTGCCAGAGAAAGGCCGAGTGTAATCAGGTGCAGGTTTAACTTGTCGTGCCAAGCTAACACCATCAAGGCGATTAGGTTGCAGCTGGCAAAAGTTGCACCTAAGTTGCCGCGAATGCTGTTCACCGGCTGATGTTGCCAAACTAAAGCCAATGGCGGGCCGCTAATGGAACTGACGGTTCCCATCACCCCGGCAGAAACTGAAAATGCCGAAAGGGTATAGCGGTTAAATGGAATGGTAATCCGAGTCATGCTGACTAATAAAGCAATGCCGACTACGCCGACTAACAACCAAGACATAATTTGTTGGTCAGCAATTGCCAGCATCCAACCACCCATCAAACTGCCTGGCAAGTAACCGGCCCAAGTATTGGCCAGCGCCGGAAGTTGTAATTCACTGCGATAGCGCCAGCTATTCATTAATGACATCACAATCCCACAAATCAGAATGGGTGCCGGAATAAACTCAGGGTTGAGTAGAAAAAGCAACGGCGCTGCTAACACGGCTTGGCCAAAACCAATCACGCCATGAAGGGTAGCGGCTGCCAGCATAATGGCTAATGCTGCGCTAAAAGTGATCATATCCATGGCGCGCAGTTTATCACATCTTAGTTATATGCTTATGCCGAAATCGAATCAATGTGTGGTTTGATTGAGGCAAGGGTTGCTTAGGGTAATGCTGCGCCTTAGCCTGATTTTGTTATACACCGCCACCTATCCTGACAACCCACTGCTGATATACCGATATCACAGCAAATGCCTTAAACATGACTGTTTTCATTGATAGATCAATCGATAAAGGTAAAATCGCTATAAAGCACCGAAGAAGTGGCGGATTGTTGGTCACTTAACCGTTCTTAAGAATCATCAAGAAAGAATGTTTGCGTTGGAAGCTGACGACCAAATGAAGGTAGAGCGACGACGTAGGGAGTTAAAGCCGAGTGAGAAAAACGGTGATTTCTCATCTTAATGAATAATAACAAAGGCATTGGATTAGTCGAGTCAGGGAAATAGTTTTTTTAATAGAATGTTAGAACATGCAAGGAAATCTGAATGGCCTCTGAGTTATTAAGAATAAAGAAACGGAAAGAGACAAGAGAAGAACTGGTTTCCCTTTATGAAAAATCAGATCAGGTTTTACTTATTCATTACTCTTGTGAATCATTCTATGACATTAAGGATGGAAGAACTCCTAGAGTTACATCTATTGCCGTTAGAAATTTAAAGACAGCACAAGCAGAGAGCTTCTCTGTTCATAAAATTGCAGAACGAAATGGTATTTCTATAAGTGACATACCTGAGCGATATGATGAGCTTGAAAAAGAGATGCTTGAAGATTTTTTTGAATTTGTAAAATACCGGCAAACATTTCATTTTGTTCACTGGAATATGCGCGATGGAGCATATGGGTTTTCTGCAATTGAACATAGATTTCAAGCGCTAGGCGGAGAACCTCACAAAATTCAAGACGATAAAAAAACTGATTTAGCCCGGGCTCTGGTATCTCTATTTGGTAGGCAATATGTGGGACACAGCAAGGCTGGTCGTTTTCTTGCAATTGTTGAATTAAACAAAATGACCGATAAGGATGCACTTGACGGAAAAGAAGAGGCTGACGCGTTTGAAGCGGGAGAGTATGTTCAATTACATCGTTCTACATTAAGAAAAATTGATTGTATGTCAAATATCTTTGAAAGAACGATTGATGGATCATTGAATACCAATGCAACATGGCAAGATCAATATGGCATCCACCCTAAAGCAATCATTGAATATATCAAAGATCATTGGTTATGGTCTGTAGTAGTGATTGTTGCAATAATATCAGGGCTTGTCGGTAAAATTGCAGGCTTGTTCTAACAAACAAAGGCTGCGGACGCTGCTTTGGGCGCTAGGTAGTGCTTCAGTATTTTTGTAAACATTAACTTTATGAGTAACAAAAAGGATAAGGGAAATCATGGACAAAGGTTCAATTAGCTTCTTTGAGGTAAAGCAATGTGGATTTTACTCAACAAAAGAACATAAATCTGTTTATGAAGAAGGCTCAATGGAAGAAATAATTGATAACTTCTGTGTATGGGTTAAAAATCGAGATTTTAATCAAACTATTCCTTGGGATACGAAGTCACATCCGAGAAGAGCTCAAATTTATTGTAAAAGTATTTCACAGGATCCTGCAACCAAAGATACTCTATTAGTGCTTTGGAAAAGGTTTGGTGATGATAGTGGAAAAGTTAGTGGTATATCCCCCGATGCAAAAGTCGGCTCTGATACCAGTGACTCAATAAAAATTGACCCTAAAGTTAAAGGTCAGAGTGCATTTTTAGGGCAGCCAATGTATTACTGGTTTATTCCGAATAGAAATGTAATAGCGTCAGTGAACTTCACTCACTCATCAGCCATGACTAAAGATGTTTGTGATTACTTAAAGAGATGCCTAGATTATCGAATTGATCATCAAAGAAAAAAAGTTAATGAAAGTGAAAGCGTAAATCCTAATAATGGTGCCGCTATTATTAGGAAGTTCATCACATATATGACGCAAGATAACGCCAGAGCGATGCGTTCTAAGTTCCATGTAAGCACAAAAGAATTAAATTCTGATAAAGCCAACGCAGCGAGGCTAGCACAAAGGATAAGTCATATTGTTGTAAGGGACACTATTACAACGCAAAAAAGCGATGAAAAAGATTCGTTTTTCAATCTTTGGTCAAAAGTAAAAGGTAAAAAAACATTTAGTAAACATGTCGAAATTATTGAAGAAGCAACACTTTCGGAAGCTGAAGTTTCTGAAATTATTAAAGTACATGATGCAGAGTATGATCCTCTAGATAAATGGAATAATGTTGGTTTTAGAGAAGCAGGAAATGATACTACTCGTTGGTTTAATAAATACGTCAGTCGTGAACAGATATTGTTAGCTCCACTTGCTGGTGATGACACATATTATCCTGCAGAAACCGTTTTGAATGAACTGATTAGGCTTCGTGATGATTTACTGATTCAGATACCTAGCGATCAACCTGCAGAGCAGGAAGATGTCGTAGGAGAGGAAGATGCTGCTTAATAAAAAATCTACAGAAGTGCTAAAAACATTATTAATTTTCATTAAAAGTAGGATTATTCCGCATTCGTTGTATGTTGTGGCTAGCTTGGCTTTAGGTTATTACCTCGTTGATAATGTATCGTTAGGTGATTTAAAACCAATAATGAGCACCTTACAAAATATAGCAGCAGCTGTTTTCACCCTTGCTGGGATTTGGATTGCTTATTCATACCCTCAAGCTATAGCTGCATATACATCACCGAGTTCCGTAAGCGTCATAGCCACAGATGAAACCAAGAGAATTGAAAATCTAGTTTTAATTGTATTGACTTCTGCTTTCGTAATATCGTCCTTGCTACTAATTAATATGATTTATTTATTGTTTTACAAATCGATTTCAGATTTAAATAGTTTGTATATACTAAGGCTTTTAGGAATATCATCAGTTTTTTACTTAGTGTTTTTACAACTAAAAGCTATCTTCATTGTCATGATTACCAACGTTTCATTTGTAAATGAATTGCATCATAAAAAAACAGAGAAAGATGCTAATGATGATCTTTAAATTGCAGTAGGTGTACTGCCTGGTAACGTATTTAAGATAAATAAAAACAATCAGTTATATTTATCTTAATATTTTAGTTAACAATTTTATGTTGCATAATAAAGCATTAATTTCCAAGGAATAAATTTGATACCGACACTTAAATCTAATCGAATTATTCTTCGCCCATATCAGCAATCCGACGCCAAAACGGTACAGAAGTTAGCTGGGCAAAAAATCATTGCTGAAATGACGGCTAATATTCCTCACCCCTATCTCGATGGGATGGCTGAAGATTGGATATCGAAGCACGTTCAGTGGTTCAACGATAGAGAAACAATAGTGCTGGCTATTGAGCTTGTCGACTCAGGAAGTCTCATTGGAACAATCAGCATTACTCAAATTAATGGAGCAGCTGGGAACCTAGGTTATTGGTTGGGCGTTCCCTATTGGGGTAAAGGGTACTGTACAGAAGCGGCCGCTCTATTAATTGAATATGGGTTCAACGAGTTTGATTTGGATTTAATTTATGCAAGGCATTTACCTGAAAATCCAGCATCAGGAAAAGTGATGATTAAAAACGGATTTACTTACAAAAATGATGTGTTAGTGGGTGATCGAGAGCTAAAGCATTATGAACTGCCTAGAAGTGAGTGGCGGAAGATTAAATAAGTGCCGGCTTGCTACTCGTACCTTGCACCAGACGTAAAAGTTAACTGCCTATGAAAGTACATTCTTTACATGATGAGAACGGTAAGCTCCGAGCATTCGAAGTGACTAGCACCTGGGTTAGAATGGACCCGTTATTGAAAATTTTGATTTCCGTTAGCGGTGTAAGTGATGTAAAACGGAGCTGGTTTAACGACGACAGAGTTTCATTCAAATATCATGGTTATGACTGTGTCGTGAATGAACCTTGGGGTGACAACAGTCGCTATTGGGTTGGTGTTATCAGCCCAACCGAGTACAAGCTGGTTGATTTTGAGTCAGTGGCTGTAGCATTCAAATCTTACAAAGGCTTCACGCTGCTTTAGAACCTGTTTAGAATTTTTTAACTGTTATTTTCAATAAGTTTATAGCGTTATAAGCTTTCAGATTTAACTTCCATGTCGATGGATCCAATGGCGCTAACTTAAGTAATAAATGCCTGAATTAAAAAAGTTCTGGTTTTTAATTTATGACTTCTGTGTTGCCATCCATGGCGTTTGGGTTCCGGCATCCATTCTCGGAATGACGGGTTCGGAGCATGCCGCTGGGCACGTCATCCCGTCAAGGATTGACGGGATCCAGTCACACGGAGGTGGATCTAGTTTGTTGCAATAAAGAAAACTGATTAAATAGCAGACTGTTGTGGGAATAGAAAAACCTTTGTATCCCAATTCTGCCGAAGGCTTATCAAACGATTGGTTCGCTATTAATTAATACGCGTTATTTAAACAATTAAACCACGCCCATAAAAAATGCCGACTAAAAAGCCGGCATTTTAAAACTGAAATAAATAATCGAAATTAACTTTCTGCCAAAGGCGAGAATAGCATTTCAATATCTTCTTCAGTAATTGTACTACCCGCTACTGCCGTTTCTGCGTAAATCGCTTCGGCGAGTGCTTGTTTCTTTTCTTGCATTTCGATAATACGTTCTTCCAGCGAACCTTCAACAATCAGCTTGTAAACAAATACGGGTTTGTCTTGGCCAATACGGTGTTTCTAATTTAAGCGTTAGGCCCTACGAAACATGAGCAACAGCTTTGGCGTTGACCTGTGTTGCGCAACACGCTACAGTTGATATTATGATTAAATCATTCAAACATAAAGGGCTGGAACAGTTCTTCGAGACGGGCAAGAAGGCTGGGGTTCAGGTCAAGCACGCAAAGAAACTGAGAATACAGTTAGCCGCTATTGATACGGCCCAAGTGATTGATGATATTGACCTTCCAGGCTTCTCTCTGCATCCATTGAAGGGAAATCGTTCAGGAGTATGGTCAATCTCAGTAAGTGGTAACTGGCGTGTTACTTTTGAATTTCGGGATGGCAATGCGTACATCCTTAACTATGAGGATTATCACTAATGTCTATGCACAATCCACCGCATCCTGGAGAATTTATCGATTCCATATATATGGAACCATATGATATTAGTTGCAGATATCTTGCAGCGAAGCTTGGGGTAGCAGCTTCGACTCTCAACCGAGTAATTAAAGGTAAGAGTGCTGTTTCTCCTGAAATGGCGTTAAGACTATCGAAGGTCTTAGGTCGTACTCCGGAGAGCTGGCTCTCAATGCAAGATAATTATGAAATTTGGCAAGCAAAGAAAAGAATAGACACTTCACAGCTTAAGCCGCTTAATTTTATCACCGCATAACCAGTTCAAAAAATAAAATATCAGAATCGCAAACACTCCGTAAACTAAATATCTATTTATAACTGCTGAATTGCCATCCATTGCGTCTGGGTTCTGGCATCCATGCTCGGAATGACGGGTTCTGAGTGTGGAGCTGGGTTTGTCATCTCGTCACATGGAGGTGGTGCTAAATGGTTGTATCAAAAAAATATTTAAATAAAAGGGTGTTATAGAAATAGACACGCCTTTATGTCCCAATTCCGCCGAAGGCTTATCAAACGATTGGTTCGCTATTAATTAATGCGCGCTATTTAAATAATTAAAATCTACTCATAAAAAATTCCGACTAAAAAGCCGGCATTTTTAAGCTGAAATAAATAATCGAAATTAACTTTTTGCTAAAGGCGAGAATAGCATTTCGATAATACGTTCTTCCAGCGAACCTTCGACAATCAGCTTGTAAACAAATATGGGTTTGTCTTGGCCAATACGGTGCGCCGGTCGGTTATCTGTCCAAGTATTCACCAATGTTTTCACTGCGATAACCCCAGCTATTCATTAATGACATGACGATGCCACAAATTAGAATTGGTGCCGTAATAAATTCTAGATTGAGTAGAAAAAGTAGCGGTGCTGCTAACACTGCTTGGCAAAACCAATCACGTCATGAAGGGTGGCGGCTTCCAGCTAATGCTGCGCTAAAAGTGATCATATCCATACTGCGCAGTTTATCATGCAATGACTATGTGTTTATGCCTCAAGTGGTTTATTTAGTATTTGAGGTGCCTGGAATTTTAGGTTTGGCGGTATTTTTTAAACTGACGGGGTATATTTGAAATATTAAATTCTCATAGTTATATTGAAAATAAAACCACATGAAAAATAATGGCAGTTCTTTTTCATTCAGATGATATTCTCCAAGGTTTGAATCGAAAAAAACATATGTTGTTTTTTCCTCAGACTGTAGCTCCTTATGTCTGTATATAGCTGTGGTATGAGCAATTGAATCCCCATTTTTAATGTAAAACCATAAGTTTAGTATTATAGCCGTTGACTTAGATGAATTGAGGTGGTGGATAATTGTTTCTGCTAAAGAATTAGAGTTTTCTAGCTGACGGAATGGTATATGCGCATAAATTAGATTTCCTTTATTTGCAGGCGGGCGGCTAACTTCAAGAGAAAAGATTTTGGCTGAAAAATAGAGTTCGAAAAAAAAGACGCTTGCCATTGTCGCCGAACTGGTTTTGTCTAACAAAATTATGCGGCTGTCTGCTTGAGCATGATGAATTAAGTGCGCTTGTGATATTACGTGATACTTTCGTTCTTCAGAGGATAATAGTTGATCATTGCCAGCGAGCATTACATGTTTGAGCCAAGCATATGATATGCCTACGCAGTAACCTTTTTTCAGAATACAAAGGTCAGATGAGCGCCCCTTTATGAGGGTTAGATTAAAGCTGGCTACGGGAAGGAATAACATAGTAAACAACAAGGGTATGAGAATGTATAAATAGTAGAACAAAAAATGCCGACTAAAAAGCCGGCATTTTCAAACTGAAATAAATAATCGAAATTAACTTTCTGCCAAAGGCGAGAATAGCATTTCAATATCTTCTTCAGTAATGGTACTACCCGCTACTGCCGTTTCTGCATAAATCGCTTCGGCGAGTGCCTGTTTCTTTTCTTGCATTTCAATAATACGTTCTTCCAGCGAACCTTCGACAATCAGCTTGTAAACAAATACGGGTTTGTCTTGGCCAATACGGTGCGCCCGGTCGGTTGCTTGGTTTTCTACTGCTGGGTTCCACCATGGGTCAAAGTGAATCACGGTATCTGCAGCGGTCAAGTTCAGGCCGACACCACCTGCTTTAAGGCTGATCAGGAATACGTCTTTTTCACCGTCCTGGAAAGCGTCAATTTGTTCTTGGCGCTTGCGAGTTTGGCCAGTTAATTTACTGTAAGAATATTCTTTCTCAATTAATTTCTCTTCGATTAATCCCAGCATTTTAGCGAACTGAGAGAAGATCAAAACCTTGCGGCCTTCAACCCGTAAGTTTTCCAGCATTTCCATCAGTAGAGTGAGCTTGGCGCTTTCTTCTACATCTTTGGCTGCATCTAAACTTAATAGGCGAGGGTCGCAGCAGGTTTGACGCATTTTTAATAATGCATCAAGAATCATCATTCGGCTGGCACCGATACCTTTTTTGTCGA
Organism: Pelagibaculum spongiae; assembly: GCF_003097315.1. Lineage (NCBI taxonomy): Bacteria > Pseudomonadati > Pseudomonadota > Gammaproteobacteria > Oceanospirillales > Pelagibaculum > Pelagibaculum spongiae. Next base: position 251,044 of record NZ_QDDL01000002.1, on the reverse strand, counting down.
TTTCCTTGCGGACTTTACCCAGCATTGCCATACGCACGCTTTCATATAGTTCAGCCTGCTGCTGTTCCATACGAACGGTTTGTATTGTAATGGTTTTGGGTGGTAATTCTGGTGCGACTTGCTCTTTGGTTCGACGCATCATAAATGGACGAATGCGTTTGCTGAGCATTTTTTGACGACTTTCTACGCCGTGCTTTTCAATCGGCACTTGGAATAAAGTACGGAAATGCGATTGCTTGCCCAAAAAGCCAGGTAATAAGAAATCGAATTGACTCCATAATTCACCCAAATGGTTTTCCATCGGTGTACCAGTCAGGCAGAAACGCTGGTCTGCACTGATTGAACGAACCGTTTGACTCCAGCGTGCGCGCGGGTTTTTGATTGCCTGTGCTTCATCGAGAATTACATTAGAGTAATGCTGTTTTAGCAGTTCTTCTGAATCGCGAACCAATAAATGGTAGGTGGTAATAATAACATCGACATTTGGGATGTGTTCGTACATCCAATCCCGGTCAGGGCCATGCAATACTAGAATTTTCAGGTTTGGCGTAAATTTATCTGCTTCACGTGCCCAGTTACTAACCAAGCTGGTAGGCGCCAGAACAAGCGCTGGATTAACCAAGCGGCGGCTACGTTTTTCTACCGATAAATAAGCCAAAGTCTGAATGGTTTTACCCAGACCCATGTCGTCAGCCAAAATACCGCCATAACCTAGGCGACGCAGTAGCTGCATCCATTGCAAACCCTTGTACTGATAAGGGCGCAAATCAGCCAAGAACTGGTTAGGAATATTAACGGTTTTCTTTTGCTCGTTATCCCATTGCATAATCTGCTTTTGCACGTCGACATCACCTTGCCAGGTGGTGCGGCATACGCGGGAAAGTGCGGCTTCTACTTCTAATAAAGTAGGCGCTGCAGCTTGGCTGATTTTAATTCGGCCTTTTTCCAGATCTTTTTCTTGGAAGATTTCCATTAAGCTGGTTAATAGCGGCAAAATTAAGTTGGCAGCCAAGGGCATGCGGCGACCGTCTTCAAGCGGCAGCTGTAGCGTTTGATCGGGGGTGATTTTGGTGATGTCATCTCCCATTTCTTCGATCAAGCCCATAATCGCCGGAAGCAGATCAATCTGTTCGCCATCAATTTGAATTTTTACTGCAAAGCTTAACCAGTCGTTGTCGTATTTAGCGACATCGAGAATCCAAGTAGAATCTTCGCCGTTATGTAAACGCCATGGGAAGTCTTCGGTGAATTCAATGTTAAAACCTTGTTTTTGCAGTTCTGGTAATTCTTGCTGTAAATAACCCAGCCATAAATTTTCCTGGCTCAAACCTTTTTCACCGGTAGGCGCATAGGAGTTATTCAGTGGGCGGTTGCCGTAAACGGCGGTGACAGCGCGAACTGAAGATTTGGTTAAGCGTGCTAACCAGTCTTTTTCCAGTTCTAAATGACGGTGAATGTGTACCTGACGCTCTTGTTGGAAAACCGTCATTTCTTTTTTAGCGTTGCCGGCATCGATCAGGTGGCCGTCGTAATCAAAAAACAATTTGATTGCTGGCTGTTCCCAAGCGGTTTCGGTCTGCCAGTCATAGGTGGGTACCGCTTGCAGTACAAACTTCATGATGGGTTTAGGTTCGATCGCCGCAACTTCTGAATATTCCAGTGCTTTAGGACGTGGCAAACGGAATTCGCGGGCCAGCTTGGTCCAGCGCTTCTGAAATGATTGAATTTGATCGGCAGGTACCGGAGGCATCGACAATAAAGAAGTCAGCATTGACTCTTCGATATCACTTTCAATCACACCAATCTGGCTATGTTCTGGCTCGAGGTAACAAGCTGGAGTGACGGGCAGCGCAGTGCGGTTGCCAGCCAGCTTTAAATGTTGGCGACATTGGTCATCGACATCCCATGCCAAGTTGAGTGCTTCATCAGAACCGAGAGACAAGGGGAACATATGGCCCCATTCGATCCAGTAGCAGCGGCCGGTTCGTAACATGGCGCGCAGCAACTCATAGCCTTCTTCGCCTTGCAGCAAGCTAGATTCGTTAGCCACAATTCGACGGCAAATCGATAAATCTGATTCAACTAAGAATCGCGCCGGGCTTTTACCGCGGAATACATTTTCTGCTTGGAAAGGGCGAGGTTCGGAGTCTGACAACTGGCAACTACTTAATAGTCGGCCAACTGCCAGGGTAACATTCAATCGGCGAATGCCTGGAGAAAGGGATAAACCGTAAAGTAGACGTTCTTTAACATTGTCCGGCCATAGATCAGGTTCTGGCTGCATTGACTTGTCCAGTTCCTGGAACCAAGTCTTGAGCGTGTGATCTAGGTGATCTCTTGAATCAGCTTTTTCTGGATCGTGGCCTTTCAGTCGCTGTGCTTCCATAACCAAAGCAACGCCATGCTGGCAGTTTTCTTTATGGGTACAAGAGCAGCGAGATTCGATGTGTAAGTCGCCATCTTCTTTTTCGGCAATGGTCGCTACTACTCGATAAGCTTGTCGGGCACTACCCCGAACCCTACCGCGGACACGATTGCCGGCGAAGTCAACTTCACGAACCCGGCGATCGGAGTAATAAGACATTCCGCGTTTGATCTCATCAGGATCAAAAAAATCATAGAGTTCTTCGACAGACAGAGGACGCATTATTAGACTATTTAAACATTCAAAAAAAGTATTTTGCGCATTTGGGAGCTGTTTGTAAATTGCGAAAGATCACTTATTTGTTTTTTTTAAGGTCGATTTCTCGCAAGTCTTTGAAATTGTAGTGTTTGGTGGGCTTGGGGCGTGCATGTCAATTATGAAGTTTTTTAGTAATTTGAGTTGAAGCAATGCTAGCTGTTGGGAAAAAGTGAGCAAAAGGCCAAATCGCTGCTTATTGACAGGAAGCAATAGATTATTAACTTACAGTAAATCGGCCGTGAAAGGTTTGCGCCGAAAGTAGCTATTACCAGAAAAAGGTTTTTATATGCTATTGATCATGATAAGGTTTCAGGAGATGCTCAATGCTTGAAGTTTTCTCTTCGATATGGGTTGCAGGGAATTTGATATTAGTAATATGAAACTTTGATTGTTTTTTGTGCGAATTTAACTGAACTAGTTTGAGTTAAGCCAAACTAAAATGATAGTCGACCATAATAATTAAATGAAAACAGACGGTTGATGTTTTCATTTATGTTGGCAGCTATTCAAGCAGCTTGGATTCATCGACGATATTATCTGACGAAGCAGGTTGAAATTTACAGAACAGTTACTTTTCGCAGTTCACTAGATGTCACTGTTATATAACATTTGTATATAGAGAATAAGCAAAGATCAATTCGCATACGCTGCCGCGCATTATATGTTCTTTTCTCTCCGGGTTAAACACTTTTTGCTAAAAATCGTATTATTTTTGGCTTAGCTGTTGTTTTTTAGTGGGCGAACTAGCTAGTCAGGCGCTGTTGCTGAATAATCTGGCGATCGACTATCAGTGCTTGTTTGATGTAAATGTTGAGTATTTCCTTTTTAAGGCGATGACTAGTTCTGCATGTAACCAAGCCTTATGCTGGGTGTTTGATATTCAAATTATATTGGCAGTTATCGCTATAATGCAGGGGCTTCGTAGAGTGGTCTTAGTAAAACAATTTCTTTAGATTAGAGAGGGTAGTCGCAGTAGAAAGCAGTGCTATCAGATTGCCTCCATTTTCAAACAGCCTTTACCGTCTTGTTTGATCGAGTAGATAGATATTTTTTTTGATTGATTATGCAGGCTTGCAGCTTGGCTGTTCAGCATAAATCTATGCTATTGGTTGTCGCGAATCATAATTTAAATCAAAGGCTGCTAGCCAGAAAAAAATAGAGAATGGTTTTCTGATAAATTTTAATGAGTTGTTTGCCGGTGATAAATAACGGTTGGCGTTAACTTCAATATTTTTTGCAATGATCGATGCAGAATAGGCTAATCAGATTGTTTGATAATTGAATGATTTATTCAAATAATGGTTAGAGTGGTAGAATAAAATAAACATCTTGTTTCCCGAGGTATCGAACATTTTGCTGTGGTTTGATAAGCCTTTGGCGCAATCAGGCACTTTTGAAACCTATGGCCAGCTGTCTGATTTCGCTAGCGCTCATCAAACCTACAAAGCCTGGGATAATTTTAAATTTCTGAGCACTTTTATTGATTAGTAGCCATGTTAGCTGATAGTCCAGTGTTGTTTGAGAATAAAATTGCTTGAGGTTGCTGGCGCTTGATCCATTAATTTGTTGTGTTAGAATTGCTTTATGAAATCTGTAAATTCAATTGTTTTACTTTTCCCGGTAGGCATTGCCTGTTGTTGCTGTTGTGCTTCGTCACGACGGCTGTGCTTTATGTAACTCATTACAGACAAGTATTTTTTAAAGGCCGTAGACGCAATGCTACGGCCTTTTTTGTGGTTTTTTAGTCACTAGACTCTTCTACAGAAACACCAGCATTAGCGCTACCGCCGAACATTCATTCGCAAGCTAATGATTCCCCGGGTGGCCAATGCAACAAAAATCAATCGATCAATATGAGTCTGAGTCATTTAAACCGCAAAGTCAGTTGCAGTTTTTTGATAGTTGGCAAAGAGCAATCATTCCATTTCAACCACTGGATCCAGCGAAAATCGGGCTTTATGCCTGCGGCCCGACGGTTTATGACTATGCTCATTTAGGAAATCTGAGAACCTATATTTTTGTCGATATCTTACGGCGCACTTTGAAATTAAATGGTTATCAGATTCACCATGTGATGAACATAACCGATGTGGGACACCTAGTTTCAGATGCTGATTCCGGCGAAGATAAAATGGAAAAGGGTGCTAGGAAACATAACAAATCTGCCTGGCAAATTGCCGAGTATTTTGAAAACAAATTTTTGAGCGATCTTGCTGAATTAAATATTGAAACGCCAGAAACGATTTGCCGGGCCACCGAGCATATTCAGCAGCAAATTGAATTCGTCCAGCAACTACAAGATAAAGGCTTTACTTATCAAACCAGTGATGGTGTTTATTTTGATTCCAGTAAACTGAAAGATTACGGCCAGCTGGCACGGTTAGACATTGCTGGTTTGAAATCAGGTGTAAGAGTTGAAGCCGCTGAAAAGCGTTCAATTACTGATTTTGCATTGTGGAAATTTAGCCGAGGCGAACAGCGGCAAATGGAATGGCCAAGCCCATGGGGTATTGGATTTCCCGGTTGGCATATCGAATGTTCTGCGATGTCGGAACACTATTTAGGCAAGCAATTTGATATTCATGCCGGTGGTGAAGATCATATACCGGTGCACCATACCAATGAAATTGCTCAATCTCAGGCTAAAAATGGTCACAGGCAAGCCAGCTACTGGATGCATGGATATTTCTTGCAGCTAGATCAACAAAAAATATCTAAGTCTGGAACGTCTCTGTTATTAAGTGAATTGGTGCAGCGTGGCTTTTCGCCATTAGCTTATCGATACCTGGTATTGACCAGTCATTATCGCAGTCATTTGAATTTCAGTTGGCAAAGCTTGCAACAGGCTTCAGACCGGATGATTAAATTAAAAACTAAAGTCAGTGCTTGGCCTGAAGATGGCCAGGTTGATCGATATTTTTGGAATAAATTCACTGAAAAAATTAATAATGACTTAGCCATGCCACAAGCAATGGCGGTGTTATCTGAAATGATCGCCAGTGAAATAGCCGATGAAAATAAACGGGCAACCTTGCAGCAAATGGAGCGAGTGCTTGGGCTGGATTTGTTGAAAGCTGACCAAGTATCGTCAGAAATACCGCTGCAAGTAATTACCTTGGCAGAGCAGCGCTGGCAGGCGCGTAAACAAAAAAATTGGTTAGAAGCTGACAGGCTGCGAGAGCTAATTTTACAAGCTGGCTATCAAATGCAAGATCAAGATAAGGGGTTCAAGTTGGAAAAGACGAAGCTGTCGAAAGTGACGGTATATTAATATTGGTAGATTGGTATCTATTCAGTATATTCTTCTGATGGTTTGTAGTTATCTGATTTGAATATAATCAAGTATCGACGCTCGCAATGAGATGCCCTGAGTAAGCCGCAGGGCTTGTCATTGCACGAGAGAGGGGCGTAGAAGCGGACAAAATGACTATCAGAATTTTGCAGACTAATTAGGCAGGTTTTAGTTATCAAACGCCTTCATTTAAGTGTTTGCTGTACTAGTCTTAGGTGGTTGCTATCTCGTGGCCAATAACCCATGGAGGGGAGTGTTAATTTATATTCATTTGGATGAAGTTTTTTGGTCAAGACGAACACTAAAGGGACAATCGTCTAGTGAAATTGATCTGTCTTCAATTACGACGCTGCCAGAATTAGAAAGATGTTTTGTTTTCAATCATGAGTTACTCCATAAGCAGTTTGTCGAATTATTAATTAAAACAGATAGCCATTGTATTTATGCCTTATAAGTGATCTTCTTATAAATGATATTAAAAAATAATATCGTTTAAGTTTTCTAAATATTGGATTGATAAAGTTTCAATAAATTCAATGCATGAACTTAGCAGTATGGGCTTTTTCGAAGGGGTTATCGGGTTGGTCGCGTGGCTTGAATTCGATCGAAAGCCAATACCAATTAGTATTGAAATTGCTAGTTACGGTAAAAGACACGGTATCCAAAGTGAAGCATTGCAAGGTAGATATGTTAGAGATCAGCCAATCAAAAGAAAAAATGTTGTAGTAATATCCAGAAACCAAACTTTATTGGCATTATGTAAAGAGAGAGGCTTTTCAATACTTGATAATTTGTGGCCAAACTATATAACCAAATTGTCTGGGATATTAAAAAATCTTAGTACGGATTTTAACTAGAATGTATTGCCAAAAAACGAAAGGTCGATTGGTTGCTAGAAATTTTTTAGCTCGAATTATCGATTAGCGGAAAATGCTACGATTTCATGGATGACTTTAGGTAGTGTTTTTGATGATAATGATCTGCCGATAAATTTATCATTTTTGTTTTTTACAAATTTATTATGTAATTCAATAATTTCTTTCTTGTACCATCTTTTTTTTGTAATTAGCGGTGAGAAGTATTCTAATTTTGAGTAATAACCCCAGCCTTCTCCTTTAGAATCAATCGAAAAATAAGTATCTTTAAGATTGAATTCGGCTTTAGCTATTGCGCTATCTAGCCCATTTGCAGAAAACACAGCGATAAGCTTCTTATCTGATTCTATCAATATAGGTAGTTTAAAGTGAATTTTAATCATACCGAGTAATATTTAATTGGCGTTTAAAATCGCTACCCACTACTGCGGCATAACGTGCGCATAAAAAGTAGTTGGTAGCGACCGATCAAACCCAGTGATTAGCTTTTGATGCACACTGCGTCGATTTCAACTTTGACGTCTTTTGGCAAGCGCGCCACTTCAACACAAGCACGCGCCGGGAATGGTTGTTCAAAGAAACCGGCGTAAACTTCGTTGATGGTGGCGAATTCGTTCATGTCTTTGATGAAGATGGTGCACTTAACAACATCGGTCATGGCAAAGCCAGCGCTCTCGATAATGCTCTTTAAGTTCACCAATGACTGTTTGGTTTGCTCAGCAACATCTTCAGAAACCAGAGTCATGGTCTCTGGGATAAAAGGGATCTGACCGGAAACAAACAGCTGATTGCCAGCCTGGATTGCTTGCGAGTATGGGCCTACTGCTGCAGGTGCCTGGTCAGTATGGATCGCATTATTCATCACAGATTCTCATTGTTGGTAAATGTGGGCCAGTTGCCGCTATTCTGGGCTGAGTAAAAAGAGTGGTCAAACTATCCGGTCAATCTGTTGAATGAAATCGTCAAAGCGCTCGATATATGGTTAATTGATGCACCTTCAATACTGCAAAATCACCATAACTCTAAATGTCCGACCAATTGATCAATAGCTTGATGCGTGATCAAGCTATTGAGAAAACCACTGATTGAATCTTAAGCAAGTTTATTTGGCTGTTAGCTTTAACAGCTTGCCGCTATCGGTGAGGAGTAAAATTGCGCCGTCGCTAGCGATTTCCACATGACGCAATCGCTCATCTAACTCGGCCAGCAGAGAAATTTGCTGTACCGGTTGGTTTCCATCCATTTTGACCCAACGGAGCTCATGACTTTTTAAGGTGGTGGTGAGTAAATCGCCATTCATCTGAGGAAACATTTTGCCGTAGTAAACTGCCAGTGATGAAGGGGCAATCGAAGGTGTCCAGTCAATGAAGGGTTGCTGCATTCCCGGGTATTCTTTGTAGGGAGAAATGATCGCTCCGGAATAATCTCGGCCATAAGTAATCACTGGCCAGCCATAGTTGTTGCCTGCCTGGATAATATTTATTTCATCGCCACCAGCCGGGCCATGTTCATTTGAGTAAATGATATTGCGTTGTTGGTCGTAAACTAGCCCTTGAGGGTTGCGGTGACCCAAGCTGAAAATGGCTTTGTTACTGTTAGCTTCGGCGACAAAAGGATTGTTTTCAGGAATGCTGCCGTCGTCACGAACTCTGACGATTTTTCCTAGCAGACTATCTTTTTTTTGTGCCGCTTCTCGGTAATCAAACCCTTCACCAACAGTGACTAACAATGTGTTGTCTGGCAGAAATGCAATTCTTCCGGCGTAATGAACCGGAGTGTCTTTACTGCTGGCAGTGAATATTACCTGCTGATTTACTAGCTGGTTATCTCTCAACTGACCACGAATTACTCGCAGTGCATTATCGTTTTTAGTGCCATGGGCAAAGCTTAAATAGACCCAGCGATTACGCAGAAACTGAGGATGTAGTTTTACATCTAACAAACCGCCCTGACCGGCGAAATAGACCGGTGGGATATTAGCGATCGGTGCTGAAATCTTATCGCCGTCGACTATGCGAAGTTGCCCGGAGCGTTCACTGACCAAAAGTTGACCGTTGGGTAATTCAGCTAATGACCATGGACGATCTAACTGGTCGGTGATTTGCTCAACACTGAATGCTAAGGCCTGAACTTGAAGCTCGGCTTGTTCAGCAGTTAATAGCTGGGATGAAAAACTGGCTGGAGACTCAGTCGCCATAGTTTGAGCTGGAAACATCAGACTGACTGTCGCGAAAGTAATGCTACTCAAGAAAAGCGCCGCACTTGACTTATACTGCTGACAATATGACTTAAACTTCATGGCGATCGCTCCCTGATCTGCTGGTCGATTTAATTTTAGATGATTGATTAGTAATGTTTTTATGGGTTTTATTATTTAACTGCTGATAGATGTAACGGCCACAAACTACGCCTAAAACGCCGCATAAGCATTGAAGTAACAGACCGCTAGTGCTTCTGGCGCCGGCAATTAGAGTGATATCCAGCAAAGGCTTCATTAAAAGTAATGGCACCAGCATGCTGAGAAAACCGGATATACCCCAGCTTAAATAATCGACTGTGGCTGAAAATTCTGAACCATCTTTGTTAAAAATTTTCTTTAGAATACGTTGCCTCACCTGATGGGTAATGGCGAAACCTAGTAGTAGGCTGATCGCGATAATTGCGCCGTATCCTGGCAATAAGCCGAGTAGGTCGTCAAATGTGGCGGTTAATCGAATTTGCCAAGACAGTTCAATACCAATCGCTTGTAGTTGGTTTAATACCTGTTGGCTATGGCTAATGCTGGCAAGGACAAAGGTAATGATCAGGGCAGTGAAAAATCCGATCAGCTTTGGCTTCCAGGCCATGTTTTTGGCAGCTTTCATTGTCAATCTCTGTAGACTTTGTGCTATTAAAAGCTGCTTTGGTGTTGGCTGCAAGCGCCGTTGGTTCTAATGGTTCAATTTTTTCTATTTTGGCCCGCTTTAAAGAGTACAGTCAGCAACAAGAATGATTATTGGAATGAAAAGCAGTAGCCGATCGGAGTAATCTCAAAATCACCTTCTGATATCCAATTATTGCCAGCAAACTTGTTAGGGTTGGCGTTATCATCGGTTATGCTTGTGGCCTTTTCTGGCGAAGAGAAGGGCGGTTGTGTTGTGCAGGGTTGAGTTTGTCATGATCAACCTGCAATGTACCGCTGCAATACATAGATAGATTAATTCTTTGGGTATATTGCATTTGGTGAGTAAATGAGTCTATCGAGTTTGTTTCAGTTATTAGGGTTGTCAGCTATTTGGGGTGGTTCGTTCCTCTTCATGCGAATGGCAGTACCGGCACTTGGTCCGGCAGTGATGATTGAACTAAGAGTGCTATTTGCAGCAATCTTTTTAGCAATTGTTGCATTGATAATTAAAAAGAAATTAAATTTACGCCAACATTGGCGCACGTTTTTATTTTTAGGCTTATTTAACACAGGCTTACCTTTTTTATTAATTGCTTATGCCGCGCAAACACTTTCGGTTTCACTTTTATCAATTATAAATGCGATGGCGCCAGTATGGGGCGTTGTGATTGGTTTTCTGTGGAAAGGCAGTCGATTAACCGTAAAAACTGCACTGGGTTTATTGCTCGGTGTGGTAGGCGTGGCGGTTCTGGTTGGTTTTGATGCATCAGTTGGTTGGTCTGATAGCTTGGCAGTTATGGCTTCATTAGCGGCAGCGCTTTGTTATGGTATTGCTAGTAATTTTGTACAGCATAATCAGGCAGAAGGTGCAAAACCGATTGAACCATTTGCCAATGCGCACGGTAGCATGTGGGCCGCTAGTTTATGGCTATTGCCGTTTATTCCGTTCGCTCCGGCTAACTATATGCCTTCTCCAACCATCGCCTTGGCAGTCGTTGCATTGGGTGTTGTTTGTAGTGGCATTGCTTATTTGATGTATTTTAAATTGATTGTTGATATCGGTGCGCCGGGCGCATTAACCGTGACCTTCCTCGTGCCGTTTTTTGGCGTGTTATGGGGCGTATTATTTTTAGCTGAGCCATTGAGCTGGAATATTTGGGTTGGTGCACCTGTGGTGGTGGCGGGGACTATGTTGGTGACTGGGTTCTCTGCTTCGGCATTATTCAAGCGAAAACGTTCAAGCTAGTTTTGCTACAAATAGTTTAAAAATAAAAAAGCCCCGCTGTTTATAACTATTCGTTAATAATCAGCGGGGCTTTTTTTATCGGGTCAATTAACTGGCCTTACTTTCAGAAAAGGCTTCTGCCAAGTTCTGTCGAGATAGCTCGCCTTTTAATTCACCAGCTTTATTGATTACCGGTACTGAATACTCAGCTTCCAGAGTGCCAGGAATCACCGACTCCAAAATATCGTCTGGTTGAATCGCTGGTAACTCTTGCCAAATCTCATCGTTAATGGTTTTTGGTTGACCGAGTTTTACCGCTGCGCACAATGCAACTTCAGTTACTACGCCTTGGTAGCCCTGATCTGAAACATAATAACCATAAGTGCGTTTTAAGCCGCGCATTTGTTGTAATGCACCTTCAATGGTTGACTCGGTAATTCGACAGCGTGCAGGTTGCATTACCGTTTCAACAGTCAAGGCGCGAGCCCGGTTAACATCTTTTACGAAAGCTTCAACATATTCATCGGCCGGGTGTAATAAGATTTGATCCGGGGTGCCTTGTTGAACAATTTCACCATCTTTTAATATTGCAATACGATCACCTAGCCGAAGTGCTTCGTCTAGGTCATGGGTAATGAAAACGATAGTTTTGTGCAGTTTTTGTTGTAGTTCGATTAATTGATCTTGCATTTCAGAGCGAATTAACGGATCAAGTGCTGAAAAAGCTTCATCCATTAACAAAATTTCTGCATCGGTACATAAGGCTCTAGCCAAGCCAACTCGCTGTTGTTGCCCGCCAGACAATTGAGACGGATATTGTTTGGCATAACCAGGCAACCCAACTGATTCCAACCATTCCATAGCTTTTTGATTGCGTTCGAGCTTTGGGATACCTTGAATTGAAAGGCCGTAGCTGACGTTATCCAACACTGTTTTATGCGGTAGCAATCCAAAGTTTTGAAATACCATCGACATTTTTTTGCGGCGAAACATCTGTAATTGCTTGGCATCTAATTGGGTAACATCGACACCGTCAATATTAATCTGTCCTTCAGTGGGGTCTATCAATCGGTTCAGGTGGCGAATTAAGGTCGACTTTCCTGAACCAGACAAACCCATAATGACGAATATTTCGCCACGCTGAATCGACAAGTTAATATTTTTTAAACCCAGGGCGTGATTGGTCTGTTCTAAAACCTGATCTTTTCCCATGCCTTGATGAACTAAAGGCATCACTGATTCAGGCTTGCGACCAAACAGCTTATACAAGTTTTTAATTTCGATGATTGGTTTAATCATGCTGAACTCCTTGCATGTGACGCTGAGTACGCTTAGCAAATGCTTGTGAAACTCGGTCAAAAATAATCGCCAATGCGACAATCGCTAAACCGTTTAATAGCCCTAAAGCAAAATATTGATTGGTAATCGATTTTAACACCGGTTGGCCAAGGCCTTTTACACCAATCATTGAAGCGATAACCACCATCGATAATGCCATCATAATTGTTTGGTTAATACCAGCCATTATAGTGGGCATAGAAAGCGGTAGTTGTACGTTGAGTAGCCGCTGTAATGGACTGGCGCCAAATGCAGTTGCTGCTTCTAGTACTTCTTTATCGACCAGCCTTATTCCTAAGTTGGTCAAACGAATTACCGGAGGAATGGCATAAATAACAACGGCGATAACCCCAGGTATTTTACCAATACCTAGTAGCATGACTACTGGGATTAAATAGACGAAGGCAGGCATAGTTTGCATCACATCCATTAAAGGTGTGACGATTGACTGAACTCGGTCGGAGCGTGCCATGGCAATACCAATCGGAATGCCAATTATGATTGCCAGCGAGGTACAGACTAAAATAATGCTGGTGGTTCGCATGGTATTTTCCCACATGCCGAAATAACCAATTAGCAATAATGCAGCAACCACGCCTAAACATAACTTCCATGAGCGACTCGCCAGCCAAACTAGTGCGCTGATTACGCCAATTACTAACCACCAAGGTGTCGATAATAGAAGTTTTTCAAACCACACTAAAAACTGCAGTAGTGGATCAAAAAACGCTTCAATACTATCACCATACTCGCGAGAAAATTCTCGATAACCAGAATCAAGATATTTTCTAATATCTCGAAGCTCGCCTCTATCCAGCTGTGGAAATTCAGTTAACCAGCTTTTGTCGGACATACTGCTCACCCGTTAATATTAAATTTTAATCTTAGAGGGTTTAATTTCTAACTGTTTTCAGTAAAGAAAATTAAACCTGTAGTCGAAACACTCTATTCTTCAAAGCAAAAGCAAGCCTCAATAAAGAAGGCTTGCTTGAGATTGCGAATCAAAAATTAATAATTTTTGACCGCTGATTTTATTGTCTGGATGTTTTGTTTTGGTACCCACTGACTCCAAACTTCAGGATACTTTTCCAGGAAATACAACATCACACTTTCGCCGTCGGCTTGGTTCTCTTCCATCCATGCCAAAATCTGGTTCAGTTGCTTGTTGGTCAAGCTTCGTTTTGTCAGATAATCAAAAGCTTGGGGTGAACGACTGGCAAAGCTTTCAGAAGTGATGGTAAAAACATCGGCCGCTGGGTACATAGTGGCTTTAGGAGATTGGCACTCTTCTTGAGTGATGCAATCGATATAGTGTTGCTTATCGATACTGTCGCTCAACTGCACTTTGACCATTTCGTATTTGCCGAGGATCGCAGTCGGTGCCCAGTAGTAACCGAACCAAGCTTGCTTGCGCTCATAAGCCTTAGCAATTGCGCCGGCTAAACCTGCTCCTGAACCTGGGTCGATTAAATCAAAACCTGCTTGCTTTAATTCCAATGCCCTAAAGAGATTTGTACCAGTTGTTTGGCAATTCCAGCCAGCAGGGCAGCCATAAAATGCTGATAGGCTACGGTCTTCAGGATGTTTGAACAGCTTGGCGTGTTTCTTTATCCCGGCAATGGTTGCCAATTCTGGGTATTTATCAACCATATACTTAGGTACCCAAAAACCTTCTTCACCACCGTCAGATAACGATCTTCCCGCATGGCGTAGTCGTTTTTCAGCGATGCCCTGGTTGATGGTTTTTTTCAACGCATTCATCCAGATTTCTGGTGCGATATCCGGCTCGCCTCGCTCAACCATTGATGTGCCTGTTGGCATGGTATCGCCAGGAACCAATTCTGCTTTACAGCCAAAACCGTGGTTCAAAATGAACTGGTCAAGGTGAGCAAACAGGGTGGCTGAGTTCCAGTTCATATCAGCAATAGTCACTTTTCCACAACTAGTTGTCGCAGCAAAGCTGGTTGTAGGTAAAATGGCTAGCAGACTAGAAAGATATACTGCGTAAAGCACTTTTTTCATGGTGTACCTTTTTTAAGCTCTAAGCTCTAAGCTGTGGGCTTTATGTGATTGTATTTTCTCACTTGCTTGGTATGTATATTACATGTCTAATGATTAGAGCTCAAATCTTTAGTGCTATTCCCATTTCCAATGATGTTCGATAAATGTGAGAAACCACGATGAGTGATATGCCGCATTGGCAAGATGTTTTGACTGAGTTACGCAAGATCATTCGTGCTACAGATCTTCAATCGAAGCGTATGAGTAAGAGCTGCGGCCTGACGATTCCACAAGTGATGGTGATGCGGAGTATCGATTTACTCGGAGACGTGACGGTAAAATGTCTGTCAGCAGAAATATCATTGAGCCAAGCAACCGTGACAACGATTCTTAATCGATTGGAAAGCCGGTTGATGATTGAACGTATTAGAAGCAAAACGGATCGCAGAATTGTTAACGCCCGCTTGACTGATTTTGGTAAAGAGGTGCTGGCCAAGGTGCCACCACTATTGCATGAAGCCTTTATTGAAAAATTTGAACGGCTCGACGTGGACGCACAAACTTCGATGCTAGCCTCATTAAGTCAGATTGCCAGCATGATGAATGCAGAAGATATCGACGCTGCACCGCTATTAGATATTGCGGTGCCTGATAAAAATATGGATTAAATTGTTTTAATAGAGTGATTTTAGGTTTTTTGCCGATTTTAATTCCAACGATGCACTGTTTTTAAACCGGTTAAGTATTTATAAAAAATAAACACCCTCAATGTAGATCGTCATGAGCGAAGCGAATAGCGACTTTTTAATGAAATATCATGTTGCGCCAAAGCTCCGAGATGATCTACGAGAATGCTCATAAGAATTCTTTGCTTCCACGGCGCTTAATTGGTTTTAATCGAACCAGTTAAACCATGTTTTATAGAGATTAATATGAAAAATCAGGAAATGGAGCAGCGATTGAGCCAAGAGATTCTCGATTTTATCGGCAGTCGAAAATCTTTGCAGCTCTCAACCGTACAAGCTGATGGCCATCCATTTGCTTCATACGCACCTTTCGCAATCGGCGAACAGTGCCTTTATATTCTGATTAGTGAAATTGCACGGCATGCGGTGAATTTACAGCATGAGCAAAGAGCATCAGTTTTGATTATTGAAGATGAAGATGCTGCCAATGAAATATTTGCTCGGTTAAGAGTAAATTATTTGGTTGATGCTGAATTAATTGAATATCAAACAACCGATTGGCAGGTTGGCATAAATACTTTAGCTGCGCGACATGGTGATCGAATTAATAGCCTCAGCCAGCTGGCTGATTTCAGACTGTTCCGCCTGCTGCCTAAAGGTGGCCGATATGTAAAAGGATTTGGCAAGGCTTACCAGCTCGAAGGTGGCACATTGGCTGGTCAGTCGATTGATCATTTACGGGTAGGGCATAAAAAGCGATCATAAAACTATTTGCTTGTGGTCAAAGGGAAAAGAGATCAGACGCATGATTTCTTCTCAACTTCTAATGGGCTGATTAACAGCTCATTTTTATGAATAAATTTCAGTAAGGTACCTTCGATAGCTTCTCGGTGAATAGTTTCTATATCTCAGAGCTATCGGCTTTCAGAGTTTACTTAAAAAATAACAATAAATATGAGAAGAAACTGGTTTAACGCATTATTTTCTTTGACGGGGCTGCTGCTTTGGTCGATGGCTTTAATTGACCGGCAGTTACTATTTGATATTAGAATGTATCAAGGTCAGGATTTTCCAAGTGATCCGGTTCTGATCTTCGGTGCAGCGGTGTTTTTATTGGCTTTAATATTTAATTTTAGGCCT
This sequence comes from Pelagibaculum spongiae, assembly GCF_003097315.1. Taxonomy (NCBI): domain Bacteria; kingdom Pseudomonadati; phylum Pseudomonadota; class Gammaproteobacteria; order Oceanospirillales; genus Pelagibaculum; species Pelagibaculum spongiae. The sequence goes on along the minus strand of NZ_QDDL01000002.1, from coordinate 234,920 downwards.
TTTGGTTCAGTCAAATATATGCGCTGGCTATGGTTTGTTTTTGGTTTTGCCGGGTTTGCAGTGTTTTTATTTTATTTTAGTTGGGGAATGCAATTAATCGGAGTTGCTTCGATAAGCAATAGCCCATTGCATCGTCTGGTTAATAAAAAGACATAGCAAGGAAATAAATGCCATTCAGAATTCCCGCCTATTCATACAGCTGATGTTCGCTAAAGGAAAATCTCGCATAATTTTTCTTATAATCGATAAAGCGCCAAGCTCCTCCAGTCTACGGTTGGTAAACACTCATGCTTCGATGCGTTCAACGAAATCGATTTGATCGACATGGTCTGACTGACTGCATGTCGAAAGAATTACAAAATATCGACACGTTTAGTTGTTGTGTCGATTGCATCGACATGAACCTGAGATATGTCGATAAAATCGAAAAATATCGACACGTTTGATTGTAATGTCGATTGTATCGACATAAGCTGATTTGAAAGCAGGATATGTCGATATTTTGAGGAAATTTAAACATGAGCTGGCAAGCCAAAGCGCCATACAACCAGTTGCCACTGTTACCACCAGATGTAGATGTGCTGGAAACACGCACGGTATTGAAAGCTTGTATTACAGCGCGTGCTGCATTGGCTGAGTTGAAAAAGGCAGGAGAGTTAATTCCCAATCAAAATATGCTAACTAACTTGCTACCCCTTTTGGAAGCAAAAGACAGTTCCGAGATTGAGAATATTGTAACGACTACGGATAGGCTGTTTCAGTATGCGCATGAGAACAAAGACGCGGATCCTGCGACCAAGGAAGCGCTGCGTTATAGGACGGCGCTCTACCAAGGTTTTATGCAGCTGGAGAGAAAACCGCTTTGCACTGCAACAGCAATCGAGGTGTGCAGCACACTCAAGCACACTGAAATGGATATTCGCAAAATGCCAGGAACGGTCATTGGCAACCAGACAACCGGTGAAATTATTTATACACCGCCTGTTGGAGAAGATGTTATTCGAGATCTTCTAACCAATTGGGAGCGCTTTATTCATGCTGAAGACGATCTGGATCCACTAATTAAAATGGCTGTTAGCCATTATCAGTTTGAAGCAATTCATCCATTTTATGATGGTAATGGCCGAACTGGCCGTATTCTAAATGTTTTATATCTGATTGAGCAGGACTTACTGACTTTACCGATTCTTTATTTGAGTCGATATATTGTTCATAACAAACAGGGTTATTATCAACTACTGAATCAAGTCACAAGTGAGCAAAACTGGGAAGCGTGGCTGCTATTTATGCTAAAAGGTATCGAGCAAACAGCCAAATGGACCTGTGAAAAAATTGCCGCTATTAAATTACTTATGGAAAGCACCACAGATTACATTAAGGCACAGCTGCCAAAAATATATAGCTATGAACTGGTTCAGCTGATTTTTGAGCAACCCTATTGTCGTATCAATAATCTAACGGAACAAAATATTGCTAAACGACAGACTGCTTCTATTTATTTAAAGCAGCTTGTCGATACAGGCGTTTTGCAGGAAATATCTTCTGGTCGAGAAAAGCTATTTGTTAATCCAAGGCTGATGCACTTGATGACTCAAGATGACAATGAGTTCAAAATATTTTAATTTACCTAAGATAAATAACAGAGCTAGCCCAGCAATTGTTTTGAGTTCGCTGGCTTGGCTCTATATTAACCAAACCATTTTCTGCCATCCCCCGCAATAAATACCAATACATTAAATCCCCCAGCCAGGGCTGCGGTTCTTTTTCCTGGTAGGCTTTAAAAAGCTCGGAAAATGTTATTGGTGATTTTTGCTGCAGAATATCTAAAGTAATTTGATCGGTTAAGCTGACCTTAGATTGTTGCTCAGCATATCTTTGTAATGCCTGCTTGAGAAATGGCAGTGTTGTACCGGTATTGCTGGTGATGATTTGCAGCGGCTGTTGTTTGGCGAGCCTTTCCCATGAACAGCTTGCAGCGATTAGCTGACCATTAGTGACCGGCTTTTTTTGTTGCCAAAGCTGTTGGATTTGTTCGCTATTGAGCTGGCCGAGGCCGATAAACCGTCCATGGGTTTGCTCCAATTCAGCATGCTGGTTAATACAAATTAGCTGAAGTTGTCCCGGCTTTAATTTTTGCTGAGAAAGCCTGAATAATAAATAAATTAAAATAAGCTGGTCGTAGCAGTCATGTTCAAACCACAGAATAATTTGTGAATATTGACTGGCATTGCTTAAAAGCTGGTAACTGGATTGCTGCTTTTGCTGAACTTCAGTGAAGTCCAATTCAAAAGCTTCAGCAATAAACTGGCTGCGCTGCGATACCCATGGGTCAATATTTTTCAGGTTAAGACTTTTGTGGTTAATTGGCCCAAGGCAGAAAGGGTCGCTGAACTCCAGAAAGTCAGCATTTTCTAGCAATCCAGCTTGCTCAAGTTGTGGATGAATATCGCTGCCGCAGCGAATGTGTAATAACTCTGCTTGTTGGGTCATGAGACAAAAAATACAACATCTGAGAAAGGCTCAGTTTACTGGTATGAATTAGTAAGCTGCAACATTCGATCTGGAATTGGCAGTTATTCCAATTAGCTTTGGTTTGCTATTCCAAATTGCCGGTTGAAAATCTGCGCCACTATCGGTAACTTGTATCCACTTGCTGATCCAGATGTACTTCTGATTGATGGCAATCCATTTTCTGATAGTTGCTTAGCAAAGCATCTATCAATATGTAGTTTGACGTAAAAGAGCACATGTAATGTATCAATTTCCGAAAGCACAGCATCACCACCATCATAAGCGGTAGCCTTCGGAAGCTCACTGCCGAAGGTCTGTATCCTTCCGGCGGCACTGAATAATCAAAACCCCTGGAAGGCAACTTTCAGGGGTTTTATTTTGCATAGTCGAAAATGGCTAGGCAACCTGAACAACCAATAATTTGAAAACGAATCAGGAATAGAAGTAATGAATGACAACAAGCGACTGCGTATTGCGATTCAAAAATCTGGCCGTTTATCCAAAGAGTCTATGAAGCTACTCAAAGGCTGCGGAGTGAAGTTCAACATTGATGAACGTCGTTTGATTGCCCATAGCGACAATATGCCAATCGACTTGTTACGAGTGCGTGATGACGATATTCCAGGCTTGGTAATGGATGGCGTAGTCGACCTAGGTATTCTTGGTGAAAACGTATTAGAAGAGGAGCAATTGGAGCGCCAATCCACCGGTAAGCCTTGTACTTTTGACAAGCTTCGCCAGTTAGATTTTGGTAGTTGTCGACTGTCAATTGCCATGCCACAAGAGTTTGAATATTCAGATTCTAGTTCGCTGGAAGGTTTGCGAATCGCCAGCTCTTACCCCAATTTATTGAATCGTTTTTTAGCAGCTAAACAGGTAAGTTATCTGGATTGCATGTTGAAAGGTTCGGTGGAAGTCGCGCCACGTTCTGGCTTGGCTGATGGTATTTGTGATCTGGTTTCTACTGGTGCCACTTTAGAAGCCAATGGTTTGGTAGAAAGCGAAGTGATCTTCCGTTCTAAGGCTTGCATGATCCAGTCGCCAATCGCACAAGCAGATGACAAACAAGCGTTAATTGATAAAATTCTGTCGCGAATTAATGGCGTGATTCGTGCCAAAGAAAGCAAGTATATTTTGTTACACGCACCGACCGACAAACTAGAGCAAATTGTAGCCTTGTTGCCGGGTGCTGAAAACCCAACGGTATTGCCATTAAATGATGACAGTAATCGGGTTGCGGTACATGCCGTCAGTACCGAAGATTTATTTTGGGATACCATGGAGCAATTGACCGAACTGGGCGCAAGCTCAATTTTGGTTATGCCGATTGAGAAAATGCTCGGTTAAATTCTATGTAGGTTTGATGAGCACTAGCGAAATCAAACATGTAAAAGCGCAGTTTTTTTTATTTGGTTGCGCAGGTGTTTATCAAACCAGCGGGTTTTGAGGTAAAGAAAATGCAGGTTTTAAATTGGCAGCAATTGTCAGCTAGTGAACAACGACAAGCTTTGCAACGCTCACCATTAATTGGTTCAGAAAGTCTAGGGCAAACCGTCCGGGGGATTATTGAATCAGTCGCCGAGAAAGGCGATGTGGCGCTGGCTGAATTTAATCAGAAGTTTGATGGTGTTCAGGTGGAGCAGCTGCAGTTATCTGCAACGGAAATTAGCGAGGCCTGTGAAAAAGTTGCTGAGCCATTAAAGCAATCAATCCAGCAAGCAATTGCCAATATTGAAACCTTTCATATTGCACAAAAATTTCAGCCAATTGAAGTGACGACTCAGCCGGGCATTCAGTGTGAACTACGCAATGAACCGATTGAAAAGGTCGGTTTATATATTCCAGGTGGCACAGCTCCGCTAATTTCTACCGTATTAATGTTGGCGATTCCGGCAAAAATAGCAGGTTGTGAAAAGCGAGTACTGGTCAGCCCGCCGCCAATTAATGATGCGATTATTTATGCCGCTAATGCCTGCGGTATTGATGAAATCTATCAAGTTGGCGGGGCCCAAGCCGTCGCTGCACTAGCACTTGGCACCGAAACTATTCCCGCTGTGGATAAAATCTTCGGCCCAGGTAATCGGTTTGTCACTGAAGCCAAAAGTCAGGTGTCACAGGGCAGTAGCTTTGCTGGAAAATCGGCTGTGGTGAGTATTGATATGCCTGCCGGGCCGTCGGAAGTGTTAGTCATTGCCGATGCTGAAGCGAATCCACAATTTATTGCCGCAGATTTATTATCTCAAGCAGAACACGGGCCAGATTCACAAGTGATTCTGGTTACCGATTCAGCTGATATTGCTGAGCAGGTAAATTTAGCGCTGTCACAGCAATTAGCTCAGTTATCTCGTAAAGAAGTAGCAGAGCAGGCGTTGCAATTTAGCCGCACTTTACTGGTAGAAAGCATGCAGCAGGCTGCCGTGGTTTCTAACTTATATGGGCCGGAACATTTAATTATACAAACTAAAGCGCCACGCGATATTTTAAAGAATGTTCGTGCTGCAGGTTCAGTATTTTTAGGTGCTTATACGCCAGAGTCGGTCGGTGATTACGCCAGTGGCACCAATCATGTTCTGCCGACTTATGGTTATTCTCGTTCGGTATCGTCATTGTCGCTAGCAGATTTCAGCCGACGGTTCACCGTGCAGGAACTGACAGCAGAAGGCTTGCAAGGCTTAGGCCAAGCAGTAATGACATTAGCTGAAGCTGAACTGTTAGATGCCCACAAAAATGCCGTCGCATTAAGATTAGATAGTTTGAAGTAACTAGTTATTTCAAATAAAAAACGGGCTTAAATAGCCCGTTTTTTTTGCAGTGAGTTTTTGTTATGACTCATGGCAGGTAAGAATATATTTGTTTGCTAGTCTAAGAGATAGCTTGAATGAAAAAACAGGGATGTTGAGTGCTCTTTATCGGAAATATGAATACGGTAGCGTTACTCAATTATAGGGGCGATGACCGTGCATGCTGGGCAGTTTGCTGTGCCATTCTCTATAACTGGCATCTCTATGGTACAAATTTAAGTCGTAGAGGCCGTTGGCTAAGTGCAGAGAAAGTCCGTCATCATTTATTTGTGACAAAAGATAGAAAAAGTTACCCGACTTTTAGTGCATTAAATCAAATGGGGCTTTTTCAGGAAGAAATCCCTTTGATAAGTATTTCCCAGATTGAAAAATTCATCATTAAACAACTGTGCAGCAATTGCCCTGTCGCCATCTCTACTACCAATGCCAAAGGGGTTTCTCATGCTGCATTGATTATTGGTTTTGATCAGGAAGAATCTGAAGCAAAAGTTTCAGAAGCATCTTGCATGGCTTCAACATTTTTTTATGTACGTGATGAATTGAAAAAGATGAATAAACACCTAGGTGATAGCAAGGAAGGTTTGTATAGAAAGGTTTATCTGTATATGTCAATCAAAGCTGGGAAATCAGTTCGAGATAAACCTGAGTATATTTTTTGTTTTTGTGACAATGAAGATAACAAGGTTTTTATTAACAGAATGGCAGTCACTAAAAAAAGTCTAGTACGAGTCCAATAAGTAAAAGGCGGGTTTTCGATCCCGCCTTTTAATAAGTAAATCTTAATTCTTATTCAGGAAATGATTTCATAACATCTATTTCAAGAGAAACGGGTACATCACCACCTTCATCTGTCTTTAGCGTTCCTGCTGCTTTGTAGTTAGAGAAGGCAGAGGTTGCTTGATAAAATTCATTTGGAATTTCACCTCTGAAATATGAATAGTTGTTTTCGCTATTAGTCATGGCTCGTAAACGTTCTTCTGAAGAATTTTCGTAGTATCCAGGCTCTTTTTCGATATCGGTTTTCCAGCTAAATTCCAATCCGGTCCTCATATAGTCTTCAAAATTAAATCTTACCCGGTCTTCGAAATAAGATTCTTGAGTATCTTTGTATTCAGACTGGCCTTGTGCCCACACTAAGTCCATGCAGTAGATTGGATATTCTTGATCATTGATCGATGTTTTGCCGATAGAAGATAAAGTATTATCTCTTACTTTATATAGGGTTGCATTTGCATTGATGATTTTAGTATCGAAATCATCTGATGCTTGAGGATTTTTTTGTAAAGTTGGGCCGACAGGGCCAATGAAACGATAGAAATTATCTATGTTGACTATCAAATCTATTTTTTTATTGTCAGTAATTGTTCCGGTGCGATAGTCAGCAGTGAATTTATTGTCTTCACCTAGGCTGATTTTTTCTTCAGAGTAATCATCTTGGTTTTCGCCGGAGCAGCGAGAGAGATAAAACTCACCATCCTTTTCGACAATCTTGACTACCGTACTGGAAATTTGATGTGCACTACCTGTCAAATTTTCAGACGTTGGCTCTATTGAAACGTCACTATATTGCAGCCATAGGCCTGAAATATTATCGTTGCTGACTTCAGCCTTGGTGATGTTTTGATCCAAAGCACCAGCGATAACGGCGCTGTCATTATTACTGCTACTGCAGCCTGTGGCCAAAACAGCAATAGAAACGCTACTGAGAATTGGAAATAGTAAATTTTTCATTGGGGAGTTCTCGCTGGCAATCATGTTGATTGCTGGGAACTATATCTGATAGTGACGCTTATTCTGTGACGGTAATGTAAAGGAAAGTCGGCATTTTTTTTGTTTTAACCAGCGAAGCGAAAATCTCGGGGGCTTGCCCCCGAGCTGAATAGCGTACAATGACGTAGTCATTGTGCGGGTGTTCAGTTTATGGAAGTGCGTAGAAATTCACATCATGTCTTTCGCCTGATGTATCACTTTGTTTGGATTCCAAAATATCGAAGAAAAGTGTTTGTAGAACCTTATCGGGAAAACTTAAAAAGCATCATTGAAAAGATTGGTTATGACTATGATATTGAAATTGTTGAGTTAGAAATACCGACAGATCATATTCATATGGTTGTTAGAACCGAGCCTAAAATGTCACCTGCAGATGTCATGCAAATAATCAAAAGCATCTCGGCAATAGAATTCTTTCGCCTTCATCCTGAGGTTAAAAAGCGTTTCTTTTGGGGTGGTAAATTATGGACGCAAAGCTACTTTGTCGAAACTATTGGTAATGCAACTGAAGATGTTATTCGTAAATATGTACAAGAGCAGTTAGTGCATATGGATAAAGGTGAAGAGCATAGCCAGCAGCTCGGGTTGTTTTAAAACTCGGTCGCTTGCGGCCGAGTTTTTTATCTAGTTTCGTTACATTTTGATAATACTTTTTCTAAATTTTAAAAACAGGAGCCATTTCAGACTCCTTGCTTTTCTGTTAGTAACTTTAGGCTGACTTAAGTCTTGCCAAAATTACTACTATTGTTCAGCAGTCAATCTTGCCAACTCAACAATCACTTCAACACTTTTTAATGCGGACTCAACGACCAAATATTCATGAATTCCGTGGAAGTTATGGCCGCCGGTGAAAATATTGGGTGTTGGTAGTCCCATAAAGGAAAGGCGTGAACCATCGGTGCCGCCACGGATTGGTTTTTCAATCGGTGTTACGCAGCAATTGTTTAATGCATCGCGGGCAATATCCATCACATGTGGCAGCTTCACTAATTCTTCATGCATATTAGCGTATTGATCGACAATCTCAACGCTAACTCGCTGTTCGCCTAATTCAGTATTAATACGGTCTGCGATATTCAGCATTAATGTTTTACGCTGCGCAAACGATGTTTTGTCAAAATCACGAATCAGATAATCCAAAGTAGCGGTCGACTCGTTTCCTGCCATATGGTGTAAATGGAAAAACCCTTGGTGGCCATCTGTTTGCTCGGGTACTTCATCTGCAGGCATTTGATTGGCAAATTGGCGGGCAATGGTTGCTGCGTTAATCATGACGTTTTTAGCGGTGCCCGGGTGAACGTTACGCCCTTGTACCGTCACAGTTGCTTTGGCGGCATTAAAGCTTTCGCATTCCAGCTCGCCTTGCTCACCGCCATCAATGGTGTATGCCCATTCGGCAGCAAAGTTTTCCACATCGAAATGATCGGCGCCTCGGCCAATTTCTTCGTCGGGAGTAAAGCCAATGCAAATATCGCCATGAATAATTTCTGAGTGTTGCTGTAAATATTCCACCGCACACAAAATAGCGGCAATACCGGCTTTATTGTCTGCACCCAGCAAAGTGGTGCCATCGGTAGTGATCAGTGTTTTACCGATATATTGCTTTAGCTTTGGAAATTCATCAGGTGACAGCTGAATATTCAATGCTTGATTGAGGGTGATCGATTCACCAGAATAATTTTCAATGATTTGTGGTTTTACATCTTTTCCCGATGCATCGGGTGCGGTGTCCATGTGAGCAATAAAACCAATCGCTGGAACTGGGTTGTGGGTATTAAAGGTGTTAGCCGGTAAGCAGGCAGAAATATAACCCTTATCATCCAGCAGCACCCGGTCAAGGCCCATCGCTTTCAGTTCACTAGCAATCTGCTGTGCCAGTACCATTTGCCCTGGAGTACTAGGAACGGTGCTGCTAGATTCATCGGAGCGAGTATCAATAGCGATATAGCGAAGAAAGCGGTTGAGGTAGGTTTGTTTCATGATTAAGCACCAAGTAATAATGATGGCACATTACCATGAGTGATCTAATCCATTCCTTGATCCCCGCTCAGGGTGCTTCTGTGGTCAATTGATATAAATCAGATTTCTTTCCACTCCCCACTAACACTTCGGACATAAATATTTTGAGTCTTTATGTGCTGTAAAGTGATTTCATGTAGGCCTGTTGAATTCGACACCCTCTTGCTAGTTACGAATTTTAATTCATTTTCTTGATAACAAAGGTTCAATGATTTATTCAAGTCTTCGACCAAATTGGAGACAAGCTCTTTTGGATTAAACTTCATTCCCTTGTCAGGAATAGATAAGAGTAACCCAAGAATATTGAATATTTTTTTGTCAGCATAATCAATCTTATTTAGTATTATTATTTGACTGTAGGTATTTGTAAGCATCTGTTGTGCTAAATATAAATCATAATTATGATCTAATAGTTGAGTTACGATTTTAACTAGGTGCCCAGTCAAAGCTCTGTACTTGATTAACTTCCCTTTTATTTGCCAATCTTTTTCAATCCATGCTTTTGTTATGGCTATTTTGTTTGGGCTATTTGCATACTCCAAATATCCCAAATAGGTGTTGATTATTTCGATGGGACTTGTGGTTGAGAAGTGTAAAGATAAATCTTTTGTGATGTTAGCAATTTCTACCGTATTACCTTTTTCATTTTCTCGAATTTCAACGTGATCTTTTCCCCAACTTTGATGCTCAATAATATTTGTGATGTATACGTGAGGTGAGATAATTTTGTTGTCTATACTTTGCAATGAATCGAGTATTCTATTTGCCTGATCAACATAGTTTTCTATGTTACTTTGCCTCTTGTTTTCTTTAATTTGTTGGTTGTTGGAGTGAAATACATAAAGAATACTAGCTAAGCTTAGGAAAGTGCCGAGTGTGCCCGCGAGGTAGGCACCAAACTCACCCCAGCGCTGATGATTATCAGAAAAAGTAAAACCAAAGTTAATTGCGTAAGAACTGATAGTTGCGATTACAGAAACAGTAGCAACAAACAATATGATCTTATTATTGATTTTCACTTGACGCGCCGTGGTAATTGACTGTATTAAACCGTATTTTGCTCTAATTATTTCAAGCATTCAATTAATAAAAAAGGGAAGGCATCAAGCCTTCCCTTTTTTCTATTTAAAAATAGCTTAAAAACCTAACTCGCTACCGCAACCTGCTGTTCAGGTAACGGTAAATTGCTATCGCTGCCGGCCATTAACTTCAGGCCTTTATGGGCGCATTCGTCAGCGGCTTTCTGTTCGCCGAGGGCTTCGAGTAACCGTGAAAGGTCAGCATAAATTGCGGAATCAGGCGATAAGCTAATGCAGCTTTCGTAATAGTTACGCGCCTTGCCCCACAGTTTTTCTTTTTGGCAGATCCGTGCCAGCGTCAGTAATAATGCGTGACTATCTGGGCGCTTTTTCAACCAGGCTTCGGCGTGTTTCACTTGCTCTTTAGGCTTTTTCGCTTCAGTGCGGGAATAGAGTGCAACCAGTCGGTCGCTCCAGCTATGGTTGAGACTTTGACGAATTAACTGTTCGGCATCTTGCAGCTTACCTAGCTGTAATAGCGTTTCGGCATATAAGCGAACTAGCTTGTTTTCCTGACGGCGAGCGGAAGGTAATTTCTTCCAGATTTTTAATGCTTGTTCAGCATTTTTCTGTTCGCCAGCCTGTTCTAATAAACCGGTTAATGCATGTTGTTCAACGATTAACAGGTCGTCAGCTGAAACCACTTTTTGCTTGCGTAAATCTGGTAGCAAGCTCATTAGCAGCTCCCAGTCTTGCAATGAATCAGCGACTTTCATTAACAGTTTTAATACATGGCCATGTTTGGGATGGCTTGTACGCAATTCCTGTAAGGTTGCCAGGCTTTGCTCTAGTTGGCCTGCGTCATACTGCATTTGCGCCTTGGTCACCATAACGGCAACTTTGGCACCTGATTCACTTTCAAAAGCTTTTTTCAGGTATTCATCGCGGCGGTCACTGGCATTTTGTTCTTGTGCTGCTTTGGCGGCGGCTAAATAATTTAGCAAGGGTTTACTAGTTTTTTCCGCGGCGGCAGTGAGCATTTTTTCAGATTTAGCCCAATTTCCTTCGGTTAATAGCACTAGGCCTCTAGCTGTTTTCTTGCGAGCTGAGCGAGATTTAACCTTGCCAAATAAACCGTCGCCAGATAATGCACCGATTAATCGACTGGAAATTCTGACGGTAAAATAAAGCAGGAAGAAAATGCTTAATGAACCACAAACTGCTAACCAGATTGGCATTTGAATGCTTTTTCCAGCCATGACCAGCATTAAATAACCGGGTGCGTCAGCGCTTAATACACCGGCGGTAATCGCAACGGCCAGCAGTAAAATATAAAACAGTAATTTGATCATCACCGATTCTCCTACACCGCTTGGTCATTGGTTGATGGGCGGGTCACTTTTTGCACTTTCTGTGCTTTTTGTTGTAGCGACGATTTCACATCAGGAGAGGTCGGTCCAGGAGGTTGAGGAACAACCACTGGAGCACGGTTTTCTATCATTTTCGGTGGATCAATTTCTGGTAAAGCTTTTGAAGCTGGCGTTAGTTTGGGCGCAGTTGCTTTTGGCGTTTCTGGTGTTGGCCGTGCTGTATTTAACCCTAAATTAACCGGTGTTTGGTCTAGTAAGCCATTAACTGCTTTGTATAGCTCATCGACTGCGCGGGTTGCTTGTGGCAGATCGGATTCCAGTTTGACCTGTTTTAACTCAGCCAGTGTTTCAAGGAATGCCCGCGCTTGTAGCGAGTTAGCATCCAAATATTGGCCGATCCATTGTTCGGTTTCTGCCAATGATTGGCTGTAAACCTTTTGCTGACCTTTTAAAACGGCTAACGAAGCTTGGCGCAATTGCAGCTGCAAATTATGGTTTAAATAAACCCGCTGTTCAGGCATTAGCAAGGCGGGAGTATCGCCCTGATATTCGCGAATGATGAAATTGTCAGACACTTTTTGCCATGCTGCTGAAGCGTTGTTTTCTAAATTAGCCAACCATTGGCTGCCCCAAACTGGCAAAAATTGCGGTTGGTTAGATTCCGTTTTAGCAAATGGCTTTGGGCTAACCAATGGCAATTGATTCACCTGAGCAATTAAGCCTTGAAGCTTAAATACCACCCCTTCGATATCAACCGGGCGAATACTTTTCAACTGGTTAATGTCTTGGTTTAGTAAACTACGCAGGCGAATTAAACGTGGGTCGTCTAGCTTGGCCAAGCTTTGATCGGCTGCTTGTAATAATGCCAGTGCGGTGCGCAAATCTTGGTCGAGCGCTAGGTGGCGATTAGCCAGTCGAACTAAATATTCTGCTTCAGAAAGCGCCCAGCTATTAGGGCGGCGACCGGCAACGTCGAGCACTTTTTGTAAAGTGGCACGATCTTTTAGCTGTTGCTGGCGTAATGTATTTTGTGCATCAGCCAATTGACTGTTTGCATTAATCAGTTGGCTGTTGGCCGCTGTCAGCTGTGCTGTTTGGCGAGAAACATCCGCCGACAGTTGATTGATTTTGCTATCAATCATCAACGCTTCTTCGGCGGCAATTTGTGAAATTTGCTGCTGCTGTTGCCAAAGCTGCCAGCCAGCAAAAGCCAGTGCGCCGGAAACGGCCAAAGCAGCTAAAGATAAAACAATGCCACCAGCGCCACTCTTTTTGTTAGAAGCGGTTTTGCTAGACGTTGTTTTATTAGAAGTCAGGTTGGTTTTAGGTGAGCTATCGGATGAAGGTTTTGCTGGTTTTTGAGTCATATTATCTGATTTTTTTGTTGCCTTGTTTGCCGAGCTAGCGGCATCAAGTGGCGATTTATCTGTGGCGGTTGAGTCGTGGTTTTTGCTTTGTTCACTCATATCCGGTTCTCTCCGGTCAGTTCCGGTTGATTCAGATTCAGCCAGTTTGGGCAATTCTTGTGGCATCTTATTGTGTGGCGCATTGTACCAGTGATTGATGCTGGTCTGTATGGCCGAAATATCCGCTTGCGCTGCGACTAGGGCACTTGCCCCTGTTGCTGTTTTGTGACAGTCGCTCGCTTGGGTTTGTTGCGTTTTTTCCTGTGCTTCTTTTGGTATTTTTTGCTGCACTTGTTGCTGAACGTCTTGCTGCATTTGTTCAAAGTGCTGCAGCTGTCGCTGGCCAATCACCATGCACGGCGATTGCTGCCAATACAGCGGCAGTTGCTGTTTTAGCTGAAACCAGTGATCAATCGATTGATTGCTGGTGAGCAAAACTAGGCTGTTATCGTTGGATTTGTCAGATGACTCGTCAGATGGATTGTCGCTGTCGGAATTTATCTGCAGCGACTGAAAATCTGATTTTTCATATTGTGGACAACTCCGCTGATAGCACTCGAAGTAATCAACTTTGGCGCCACGTTCAGTTAGCGCGTTAGCTAGCAAGTCGCGTCCGCCATCGCCTCGAACAATCAAAATGTTTTGTTTTTCGATCTGAGCAAAACAATCCAGCGCTAACAAGCCTTCGCTATTTTGCTCAGATTTCGGCTGCACCACATTGGCAATGCCGGCAGCAGATAACATGCGAGCAGTTGCTTTGCCAACGGCTGCAATTTGAGTCTTGCTAGCGAGTGGTTCGAGCGAAGGCAAACCGTGGCGCACTGCATTTGGGCTGACGAAAATCAGCCAATCACTGGACGATGATTTGTGAGTTTTACTGGAATTAGAGCTGGCATTGGAAAGTGTTGACGTGATTTCAATCAGTGGCAATTGAAAGCAACGGGCACCGGAAACTTCTAGTGCCTGTTGCCAGAGTTCGTTCTGACCCGCAGGACGGGTCAGTAATATGTTCAACCCGGCCAATTGACTCATGAACGAGGTTGATTGCCATAGACGGCATCGAGAATGCGTCCAGCGCCTTGTGCCAGTAACATTTCAGCCACTTTAATTCCGAGTGCTTCTGCTTCAGTGCGCGGCATCGTTGCTTCTGCACGAAGAATTTCACCAGTGTCTGGATGACCAACCAAGCCACGTAACCAAAGCTGGTCGCCGTCTTGTAACAGGGCATAGCAGCCAATGGGAACCTGACAGCCGCCATTCAAATGCTTGTTCATGGCGCGTTCTGCGATGACTCGATCAGCAGTATCGTGATGATTCAATGCTGAAATTAGATCGATAGTGGTTTGATCGTCATTACGACATTCAATACCAATTGCGCCTTGGCCTCCGGCAGGCAAACTTTCTTCTGGAGACATTTCGCTGCGAATGCGATCGTTAAAGCCCAAGCGCTTTAAACCTGCTGCAGCCAGAATGATCGCGTCATATTCACCGGCATCTAGCTTGGCTAGGCGAGTATTGACGTTGCCACGGAGAAACTTAATTTCTAGATCTGGGCGAACTGCGGTGATTTGGCACTGACGGCGCATTGAAGAAGTGCCGACAACTGACCCTTTAGGTAATTGCTCAAAGTTATCGAAGTGGTTTGATACAAATGCATCGTGCGGATCTTCACGCTCGCAGATAACTGGAAGTCCTAAACCTTCAGGGAATTCCATTGGAACATCTTTCATCGAATGAACGGCTAAATCGGCTTTGCCTTCCAGCATTCCAATTTCCAGCTCTTTAACGAACAGACCTTTGCCGCCCACTTTAGCCAGAGGTACGTCAAGAATCTTGTCGCCCTTGGTCTTCATGCCGACCAGCTCTACTTTTAAACCCGGATGCATCGCTTCTAGGCGGGCTTGAATATGCTCTGCCTGCCACATAGCGAGTGGGCTGGTACGGGTAGCGATACGCAATGTCTGTTGTGTCATGAATAAAACCTGATCAAATCGAGTGAGAACCAATATACCTAAACTACCTTAAGCTGCTGGACTGCACGCATTTCAAAGTAGCTTGGTTATAGTACGCGATTTTCTCAGTAGTGCATCGATAGCGCTATCTACCTAAAGAGGCATATTGACCTTTTCTTGATTTTTGCTTGGTTTGGGGGGCGCTGGTGTTTTCTTCAGGCAAAAAAAACCGTCAGGTTACCCTGACGGCTTGAAAAATCTTTTTTTGCTTTTGCTGAATTACAGCAATTGCATCATCTTGCGCACGCCAGAAACATGGCGGCGAGAGACTTCTAACTGGTCATCCATATCGCGGAAGCAAATACGGTGACGACCGTCTTGACCTTTTTCCATGCGCACAATGTGCTGCTTGGAAACTAGGGCGTTACGGTGAATCCGCATAAACAGATCAGTGAATTCATTTTCTAAATCTTTCAACGGCTCTTCAATTAATACTTCACCGCCTTTGTGGCGTAAGGTGACGTATTTATGGTCGGCCTGGAAATAGAAAATATCATCCAGAGGGATCAGTTGAATGCCACCGCGGTGACGGGCACTGATATGGCTACGTCTGTGTCCAGCTTGACCATTAGCAGCTTTCAACTGAGCCAGACTTGGCTTGCTAGCGCGTTCTAAAGCAGCAGTTAAGCGCTCTTTACGCACAGGTTTGACTAGATAATCTAGTGCTTCAACTTCGAACGCTTGTAGCGCGTATTCGTCATATGCTGTGACAAATACGATCGCTGGCGCTTGCTCGAGGTTTTGCAGGTGTCTGGCAACTTCCAGTCCATCCATGCCCGGCATACTAATATCCAGCATGACGATTTCAGGCTGCAGCAGCTGCACTTTTTCTAGTGCTTCACGCCCACCACCTGCCTGACCGACAACCTCCACGCCATCGTTTTCTTCCAGCAAGCGGATCAAACGGTCGCGTGCCAGCGGTTCATCATCGACGATCAGAATTTTCATTACTTTTCCTTCAGCTGCTTACCCGGTGGTACTACCGGGAAGCGTAAAATCACACAGAATGCTCCGGTTTTTTCCCGGACGTTTAGCTGGCCTTGCTCTCCGTACATCACTTCAATTCGAGTACGGATATTTTGCAGTGCCATGCCGTTGCCGGGCCTGCGACTGGATGGATCTGGGTTGTAAGGATTGGTTACCTCAATCTCAACCGTTTCATCAACCAGTCTTGCCGCTACCTGAATCACCCCTCCTTGCTCCAGCCTGGAAATGCCATGATTAATCGCATTTTCCAACAGCGGCTGAATAATCAGCGGCGGCAAAAGAGTTTTTTCTGGTAATGGATCTAGCTGCCAATCGACAGTTAAACGATCACCAAATCTCAACCCTTCAATATGCATATATCGACGACAAAGCGTCACTTCATCCATGAATGGGGCCAGAGTTTGATCTGAAAAGCTTGCTCTAAACAGTTCAGATAAATCTTCGACCACTTCCTCAGCCAGTTCTGGTTGACTCCGTGTCAAACTGGCAATGGTATTCATACTATTAAACAAAAAATGCGGATGGATTCTTGCCTGCAAAGCTCTTAACTTTGACTCCGCTTCGGAAACCAGTTGCTGTTTCCATTGTTGTTGCATAAAAAAGTAGCGCATACCTACCAAGGTAATAATTGCGCTAATGCACAGATTCCTTAGTAAGCGTTCCCAATCTAGGTGGTAAATGCTGCCTTCTGCGACACTGATCAACCAAATGCCTAATATTGAGAAAATTAATGTCAGAAATAAAACGATGCCATAACTGATTCCTGCCGCCGAAGCGATCGAAATTTTCTGTAGCCAGCTTCTCATCCAACATAGTAGTGCTGCACTGGTTATGGTCACCCATTGTGCAAATAATGAGTTCATTGCCAGCGCATTCCAAAATTCAGGCCCACCTAACGGATAAACCATCGCTAACATCACCGCAACCAGCTCTACCAGCAGAACCAAAATCAACAGCGGGTAAACACTGCAAAAGTCTGGCAGGAAGAAATCATCGGCCTGATGTTTGTTATCCATATCGCTTTTCCCTGGAATGCTTCATCAGCATAGAGCTCAACAAACTGAAAAGTAACAGAATGCCATGATTTTCTCGCTAATTTGCGTTGCCTGAATTTCGGCGACCACGAAGACTACTCCCAAAAGGATAAAAAAAACATCTGTACGGCATGCTGTTTTGTATAAAAAATGAGTTGAATCAATGTTCGATACAGGCGGTCAACTTTTAACAGTTCAGCGGAACTGGCTGCTAAAGCCTGTCAGGCTGTTATAATCGCCACAACTTTCTGGTCAAAGCATCTGTGGCACTGAATTATCTTTAGTGATAACAGATGGGTACCCAAATCAATCCAAGATGTGAGTTTCCTATATCTTGAGTTAGTTTGGTTGCAAGTTGAAACTGTGGCGAGCAGTTTTCAGAAAGCTCTTTTTACCGAATCAGGGTCAGCATAATGAATAAAGAAGCAGACAAGCTGTGGGGTGGTCGGTTCAGTGAAAGCACCGATGCTTTTGTCGAAGCCTTTACCGCATCAATCCAGTTCGACCAGCGTATGTGGCGAGAAGACATCCAAGGGTCTCGAGCGCATGCCCGAATGCTCAACAAAGTTGCCGTGCTAACCGACGATGAGTTGAGCCAGATCCTTTCTGGATTGGATGAAATTACTTCCGAGATTGAAAAGGGTGAGCTGGAGTGGTCGATTCAGCTAGAAGACATACATATGAATATCGAAGCCCGTCTAACGGCTTTGATTGGTGCTGCAGGTAAAAAGCTGCACACAGGTCGTTCGAGAAATGACCAAGTTGCCACTGATATTCGTCTGTATCTGCGCAGTGAAATTGATTTGATCAATTTAGAGCTGGTGCGCTTGCAACAAGGCTTGTTGGGTTTAGCTGAGCGAGAAGCTGACACTATCATGCCGGGCTTTACTCATTTACAAACGGCTCAGCCGGTGACTTTTGGTCATCATATGCTGGCATGGTTTGAAATGTTGCAAAGAGACCGTGAGCGCTTGGCTGATTGCCGTAAGCGAGTCAACATTCTGCCATTGGGCGCTGCGGCTTTGGCCGGTACAACCTATCCAATTGATCGTCATTACACTGCCGAACTGCTGGGTTTTGATGGGGTGGCTGAAAACTCGTTAGATGCCGTTTCAGACCGAGATTTTGCGATTGAATTTTGTGCCGCTGGCGCATTAATCATGACGCACTTGTCACGCTTTTCTGAAGAACTGGTGTTGTGGGCCAGTGCGCAGTTTAATTTCATTGAGCTGCCAGATCGTTTCTGTACCGGCTCTTCAATTATGCCGCAGAAGAAAAACCCGGATGTTCCAGAATTGGTGCGCGGAAAAACCGGTCGAGTTACCGGTAATTTGATCAGCATGTTGACCCTGATGAAAGCGCAATGTCTGGCTTACAACAAAGACAACCAGGAAGACAAAGAGCCGCTGTTCGACACAGTTGATACCTTGCGGGGTTCTTTGCGAGCTTATGCCGATATGGTGCCAGCACTGCAGGTAAAGAAAGAATCAATGTACGAAGCGGCGCGTCGCGGTTATTCCACCGCAACTGACCTAGCTGATTATTTGGTGCGTAAGGGCGTTGCCTTCCGCGATAGCCATGAAATTGTTGGTAAGTCAGTTGCTTATGGTATCGAGCAAAACAAAGATTTATCTGAAATGAGTCTGCAAGAGCTACAACAGTTCTCTGACGAAATCAGTGAAGATATTTTTGATGTGCTGACCCTTGAAGGTTCAGTTGCCGCCAGAAACCATATTGGTGGCACCGCACCAGCACAAGTTCGTGCTGCGGTGATTCGTGGACAGAAACGGTTGCAAGAATGATCCCTTAATTGGCTGATCAAACGACTGGCTTTACCAGTTAGTGTTTTACTAATAAACCACGCGCTTTTGCTTCGGCTGGGCGCGTTTTTTGTGACTAAAAATTAATTTGATAATGAAATTGCAGGCTAGTGATTTGATTGTCATTTGAATAGTGGTATTTGAATTCAGCTGCTTATAAGTAATCGCTAAAGAAAGCAAATCTCTTATTCGTTTTAGATATATAAAAATAAATAAATATTCCTTTTCAATCTATATAACAGCGACTATGTTAGCGATTCGCCAAAAAGCTTATTATGTTGTTTATTGCTTCCCCCAAATAAACCTCTAGCTTGGCTATTTATTATCTGATTTTAGAAACAGATTTCCTTCATCGAACCAGTGCAGCCAATGTTGCACCTAGAGGCATAATTCCCATGTTACGTCGTTTTGTTACAGCAAGTTTGGCTGTTGTCATGTCCGCCGCTCTGTTGGCTTGCTCCAGCCAAGATCCAGCTGCTTCAGAAACTGCACAGCCAGCAGCTGAACAAGCTTCAGTTCGTATCGGTATGTCGGGTAGCTACTATCCATTTACTTATGTAGAAAATGGCAAGCTGCAGGGTTTTGAAGTCGATCTGTGGAATGAAATTGGCAAGCGTCTCGATCGTAAAGTTGAGTATGTTACGGCACCTTTCTCAGGCCTGTTTGGCATGTTGGAAAGTAACCGTATCGATACCATTTCTAATCAGATTACGATTACCGATGCACGATTGGAAAAGTACAATTTTGCCAATCCATATGTTTATGACGGTGCGCAGATTACCGTCAATAACAAAACTAATACAATTAACACCCTGGAAGATCTGAAGGGTAAAAAAGTTGCAGTGAACTTAGGTTCAAACTTTGAAGAATTGTTGCGTAAACACGACGTCAACGGTGAAATTCAAATCACTACCTACGATACCGGTATCGAGCAGGAAGTAGCTTTAGGTCGTGCTGATGCATTTATCATGGATCGTTTATCAGCAGCGGAATTGGTTAAAAAATCAGGTCTGCCATTAAAAGCAGCTGGCAAACCATTTGAAGTGATAGAAAATGCTTGGCCATTTTTGAAAAATGAGCAATCTGATGCGTTACGCAGCGAAGTGAATCAAAAACTGGCTGAAATTCGTCAAGATGGCACTCTGGCCAAAATCGCAGTCAAATGGTTTGGCAGCGATATCACCAAAAAAGATTAATCTAAATGAATGGGTTTGATCTCGATTTTAGCACCGGCCTGCTGTCTCAGCTGGTCGGTGCTTTGCCAATTACGCTGGGCATGTCAGGTCTGGCGTTATTGCTATCGCTGTCACTGGGGCTTGTGCTTGCATTAACCCAAGTTTTCAAATTACCAGTGTTTCGCCAATTAACTGATTTATATATCTCATTTTTTCGAGGTACACCGCTGCTGGTTCAACTGTTTTTGCTCTATTACGGTTTACCACAAATATTTCCCAGTTTAACTGCCATGACCGCATTTCAGGCGGCAACCCTTGGACTCGGTTTTCACTTTGCTGCCTACATGGCCGAAACCATTCGTGCCGCTATTTTAGGTATTGATAAAAGCCAAATGGAAGCTGCGCTGAGCATTGGTATGGATCGCTTAACGGCGATGAAACGGATTGTTTTGCCCCAGGCATCGCGAATTGCGATACCCGGTTTAATGAACAGTTTTATCGACCTGTTAAAAAGCACTTCGTTAGCATTCACCCTTGGTGTTGCTGAAATCATGGCTAGAACACAGCTTGAGGCTGCTTCGAGCTTTCGCTTTCTTGAAAGCTATTTAGTATTGGCGCTGGTGTATTGGGTGCTGGTAGTGATGATGACTTGGCTGCAAAAATACGCAGAAAAGCGACTGGGAGCTGCTTACTAATGAGCGTTTTAGCTGAAGTAAAAGATCTTAGTAAGTCGTTTGATGATTTGTTGATTCTGGACCGAATTGATTTATCAATTGAGCAGGGCGAAATTGTGGTAGTGCTAGGGCCTTCGGGCAGTGGCAAGTCAACTTTATTGCGTTGTTTGAATTTTCTGGAAATGCCAGAAAAAGGCAAAATCCGAATTGCCGACCAGCAAGTCAATGTTGAAAAGATTTCTCAAAAGGAAATTTTAAAACTGCGTCGTAAAACAGCATTTGTTTTCCAAAACTATGCCTTGTTTAAAAACAAGACGGCATTGGAAAACATTACCGAAGCATTGATTGTTGTAAAAGGTATTAATAAATCTAAGGCCACCGAACGCGCCAAGAAAATTCTGGCCGATGTTGGGCTTTCAGATAAAGAAAACGCTTGGCCTTCGGCACTTTCAGGTGGCCAGCAACAGCGAATTGGTATTGGTCGCGCCATGGCATTAGATGCTGATTTAATGCTATTCGACGAACCAACCTCAGCACTGGACCCAGAAAAGGTTCATGAGGTGCTGGATCTGATGCAGCAACTAGCTGAGCAGCGTCGCACTATGATTGTAGTCACCCACGAGATCCCCTTCGCTCGAAAGGTCGCTGACCGGATCCTGTTTATGGATGGTGGTCGAATCGTTGAGCAGGGCACACCAGAGCAAGTACTAGATAACCCGCAAGACCCTCGTACCAAAGATTTTCTGCGTCGAGTTCTGTCATAAGTTCAAAGTAAAATAGCTCGGATTAACATTAGTTAGCTCGGGCTTTTTTTTGCATCCATAGCTGTGGTGCTGGAATGTTCGCGAGTGCCGGCTACTTTGCTGTTCACCAATATCGCCAATTATTTGGGGTGTATAGCAGCAAAATAACTTCGTGTTAGATGTATGCCCTGCTATCAAGCGTGTATGAATGCTAGGAATTGGTCGGAAATATTTAAGGAAAACCAACCTAGACTTGACCCGTGTCGTGAAAATTAACTAAATATAAATGTAATTTTATCAGGTTTTCAATAACGGCAAGTCTGACAACTTTGAAAAATACTGCTTTGCTGCCATCGCATCAAATTATCTGCGCTCCAGGTCGACCTTATGTTTTGGAAACATCAAGGCTGTTGCTTAGTCGAGTGATGTCAGAGGATTTGGATTTTTACCAGCAGCTGTTTCAATCGGAGCAGGCTACTCGATATTTGATCAACCAGTCAGTCTTTTCAGAGCAAGAAATCATAGCAACACTGGAACAAAGATTGTCGCACTGGCAGCGCTACGGTTTTGGTGCATTTACTCTAGTGCAAAAAGGCTCGCAAAGAAAAATCGGTTATGTTGCTGTTGAGGTAGTCGCAGGAAACACCCAATACGTTGAATTACACTTTGCTTTATTGCCAGAGTTTTCTGGTTATGGCTTTGCAACAGAAGCTGGGAAAGCCTGCATCGACTTTGCCTTTGCATTAGGGCGTGATAGCTATATTTTCGGTGTAGCACGCAGCGAAAATATAAATTCACTCAGGGTGTTAGAAAAGCTGGGAATGAACAGCTGCCAGCAGTTAGGGTTGCAGCGACCAGATTTATATCCTGCAGCTGAAGTTACAATATTAGTATTAACTAGGCGTAGTTTTTGATGGATTAATTTGGCAAGACAAGCTGCCATGCCAAATTTAAAGTCATATTTTATATTCTAAGCGTAGCTGTTGAATTCTTTCTAGCATTTCTGGTGTTAATTCTGCTGGAGATAAGCGGCTAAAAATATTTCTCAACACTCGTTTTTCATTGTTATCAACTACGCCATCTCGAGTGGCAATCGATATCAGCTCTTCCAGCTCATCGATCAACAGTTTTCCATCATCGGCAAAGCAGTGAACACTGCGGAATGCCATTTCCAGATAGTCTCTGCTTTCTTTTGTTGTATCGACCATGCATTACTCCTTGCTTATCATTATTCTGCTTGCTGCGGAAAATGTGCCATAAGCGGCAAGTTTTGCAAAGCTAAAGCGGCAAAAATAGCTAAATTACAGCAGTTATCTGATAGCTTTTTTGCTGGCCTGCTAGGTTGATTGAAAACTCATCATCACAATATAAACCGAGCAATGACTTTCCCAGCGGCGCCTGAGGAGTAACTAGAGTAATAGTTAAGCTGGTTTGCTGCAGAAGGTCGTTAACCCAGTAGTCAACTAAAATACCGCCGCCGCCGGCGCCGGGCGAAACAAACAGCCATTGGCTCGTTGTTTCAGGTGTATCTAATGTTTCAATTTTCACCAACGCACCAAGGGCAATTGGCTGCTCATCACTGAAATCTTTGATCACCAGCTTACTGACTGCTTGTAAGTCCTGCTCACACTCAGTGACCCGTTGTGATTGGCCTTGGGCCAGATAGGAAGCTTCCAAGCCAAAGGTTTCGTACTTGCTCTTGGCAACGGACTCGCCATGGGTCGCCGTAGAATGTGCCTGCTCGGCTGCTTGCGCTGCAGTTTTCTGTACCTGCTGTAGTTGGACGATGATTTTCTGTAATAACTTTGACTTATCAATCTTTAACATATGGAGTGGGGTGCTGATGAATGACGGCGATGGAGGGATTATACCTTGCTCGCTTGATTTGTATGCATGTCAGTAATTGCAGCTGCTTTTAGTCATATTAACCAAAGTACTGAATTAGCCAATAAAGGCAAATGAATATGAGTTTTAATACCGAGCCAACCGGTTATATAAAAACAGCTGTTTCTGACTTGCAAGGCGCATGGGAAAACTTAAAACAAGCAGTCGCTGATGATTTTTCATTTACAGACTGCGACAAGCTTATTTTTCATATACACGAAGCGATGAGTTGGGAATCAGTGCGTAATTTTCAGCGGATGAAAACCACACTATTGTTAATTGAAAATATTGCCAGTCAAACTGACGCGCCAGAAGAGGTTTTGTTTTGGCTGACTGAAGTACGTGATAGTTTTAATGTTGTGATGCAAGAAATTGATAAAGGTAATATTCAATAGCAGGATTTAAATTTTGATGTAAGCTACATATTTAGCTTAAAGCCGCTGCCAGATTTTAGTGTCACTTAGGCCAAAAAAAACCACCGCTTTCTAGCGATGGTTTTTTAAACAAACTTTTTCAATTACAACCGCATTTCCAACCCGGCATCCGCCATCACTTGTTTGGCTTCACCAATGGTATGTTGCTGAAAATGGAAAATACTGGCTGCAAGAACGGCATCTGCTCGACCTTCTTTTGCACCATCGACTAAATGCTGCAAGGTACCGACACCGCCTGATGCAATTACCGGCACGTTAACGGCATCAGAAATAGCGCGAGTCAGTTTTAAATCAAAGCCATTTTTAGTGCCGTCGCGATCCATGCTAGTGAGCAGGATTTCTCCGGCGCCGTAATCGACCATTTTTTTGGCCCATTCAATGGCATCTAGTCCGGTTGGTTTCCGCCCGCCGTGGGTAAAGATCTCCCAGCGAGATGAACCATCGGCATTCGGTTCTACCTGCTTGGCATCAATCGCGACCACAATACATTGTGAACCAAAACGCTCGGCGGCTTCGCGAACAAAATCCGGATTAAATACTGCAGCGGTATTAATACCAACTTTATCGGCACCAGCATTGAGCATTTTTCGAATATCTTCCAGTTTGCGGATTCCGCCGCCTACTGTTAAAGGAATAAAGACTTCTGAAGCGATACGCTCGACCATCTCAGCCGTAGTATCGCGGTCTTCATGGCTGGCAGTAATATCGAGAAAGGTAATTTCGTCTGCGCCTTCGGCGTTATATCTGCGGGCGACTTCTACCGGGTCGCCAGCATCCCGAATATCGACAAAATTAACCCCTTTTACCACTCGGCCATTTTCAACATCAAGACAAGGGATAATACGTTTGGCCAGTCCCATTACTTCGCTCCGGACAAAATTAATTGATCTGCCAATGCCTGGGCTTCAGCTAAATCTAAAGTGCCTTCATAAATAGCACGGCCAGTAATTGCGCCAACAATGCCGCTGTCGCCTAATTTGCACAGGCCGTGAACATCATCATTATTGGTGACGCCACCAGAAGCGATTACCGGAATAGAAATGGCGCGGGCCAATTCTGCGGTGCCTTCTAAGTTGAGGCCTTGCATCATGCCGTCACGAGCGATGTCGGTATAAACAATCGCACTAACGCCGGCTGATTCAAATTTCTTTGCCAGATCGATTACATGTAGGTCAGAGACTTCTGCCCAACCGTCGGTGGCGACCATGCCAGATTTAGCATCGAGGCCAACGATGATTTTTCCGGGGAATTCGCGACATAAGTCATAAATAAATTCAGGGTCAGAAACCGCTTTTGAGCCGATGATAATAAAGCTGACGCCGGCATCAATATAAGTACGTGCTGATTCGATGGTGCGAATGCCGCCGCCAATTTGAATCTCTAGATCTGGGTGGTTTTTGGTAATGGCTTGCACCACACCAGCATGCACAGGTTTGCCTTCAAAGGCGCCGTTTAAATCGACTAGATGCAGTCGGCGACAACCTTGTTCTACCCATTGATCTGCCATGGCGACAGGGTCATCAGAGAATACAGTGGCATCTTCCATCAGGCCCTGACGGAGTCGAACGCATTGACCGTCTTTCAGATCAATCGCGGGGATAATCAGCATACTTCACCTCTTTTGAATCATCGAATGACTCGCCTGAACATCGATGATTCAACTTTTTTGTGCCATTAAATCATGCAAAAACAAGGGAGGCGGCTTATGCCTGACCATCCCATTGCAGGAAATTCTTTAATAGTTGCAAGCCAGCGTCGTGGCTTTTTTCTGGGTGGAATTGCACCGCAGCCAAGTTTTTTCTGGCCAGCACTGCATCAAAGCCAATACCGTAGTCACAGCGACCAATCACGTCGGCCGGGTTTTCCATCTCGGCGTAGTAGCTGTGAACAAAATAGAAGCGGCTCTGGTCTTCGATGTTGTGCCATAAAGGATGCACTTCATCTTCACGCTGGATTTGTTGTACTTGGTTCCAGCCCATGTGCGGCACTTTTAATTGCTGCTCTTGGGAGTTTTTCATATGTTCATCGAATCGTTTTACCTTTCCGTGCAGCTGGTTTAGGCAATCTACGCCACCGTTTTCTTCGCTGTGGGAAAGTAAAATCTGCATGCCAACACAAATGCCCAATAATGGCTGGCCTTGTTCGATGGCTTTGTAGACGGTTTGATTTAAACCCAGTCGGCAAAGCTCGCCCATGCAATCTCGAATGGCACCGACGCCGGGTAAAATCACCCGATCGGCTTCAAGAATGGTGTTGGCATCGCGGGTAATCTCAACTCGGGCATGTTCGGCAACATGTTCTACTGCCTTGGCTACCGAGTGAAGATTGCCCATGCCGTAATCGATAACAGCAATCAGTTTCATATTTAGAACCTTTTTCTTTTAGCACCCTGTTTGAAAAAGATAATCGATTAGAGGCAGCCTTTGGTAGAAGGCATCTGCCCGGCCATGCGAGGATCCCGCTCAGCGGCCATTCTCAATGCTTTACCTAGCGCTTTGAAAATCGTTTCAGCCTGGTGGTGTGCGTTGGTGCCTTTGAGATTATCGATATGCAGCGTCAGTTGACCATGGTTAACTAGTCCTCGGAAGAACTCATTAAACAAGTCGACATCGAAACTGCCGATTCTGGCTCGCGAATATTCAACATTAATAAACATGCCAGGGCGACCAGAAAAATCGAGAACGACTCGCGAGAGCGCTTCATCTAATGGCACATAAGCATGGCCATATCGATAGATGCCTTTACGATCGCCCAGCGCTTCTTTCAAAGCCATGCCCAGCGTAATGCCGGTATCTTCGACCGTGTGGTGGTCATCGATTTCAGTATCGCCGTCGGCGTGAACTTCTAGATCAATCAAGCCATGGCGGGCTATTTGATCCAACATGTGATCAAGAAATGGCACGCCAGTATTCAGTTTTGACTGGCCGGTACCATCTAGATTAATTGAGACATGGATTTTGGTTTCCAGAGTGTCTCTTTGCACACTCGCCTTACGCTCGGACATCTTTTTCTCCTTGTTAAGAAAAGCATTATAACCATAAGCAGACAGATAGGTTGTGCACTTTTTATCGCTGATTCGAATCAATTTAACAGAGTACTCAACGAACCCAGATCAAGGGTCGCAGATAGATGTGCGTCAACTCCTCAGATAAAAAACCCTACCTATTTTGGGGTATATGACCCTTTTTCGGCAGATCTTTTATGGCATAAACGCGCTCTGATGGTTAGAATGTCGCGCGCTTACAGTGTGTAAACGACGCTAGACGCATATCTATATTGCTAATTCTTCTTTAACAGAAAACATGTTGACTTAAGTCAATATTTGAATCTGAGATATAGACACCATTAATCGTGTGGTTGTTTTGCATCTAATCGTTAGGGAAACGATATCGGTCTTATGTAAAAAGTAATTGGATGTGCAGGTAGTTGGCAAGCAAATGAAGCCAACACCCTGTAATTTCAAATGCTAAGGATATAACCGCTGCAAGCAATTCTAGCTTTATCAGGCCTGGTCAATCTCCAGCCGGGTAATCAGAAAATAGACAGAGGAGACAGTCAGTGGAAGCTTCGCTGGAACGCAAGTACGACTTTGATGTTGTGCGTTGGTTTGCAGTCATGGCGGCAGTTTATTTGGTCGTTGGTGCTGGAGTAGGTGTTTACATCGCTTCAGAACTGGCATGGCCATTTCTAAACTTCGACATTCCTGAACTCAGTTTCGGACGTTTGCGTCCGTTGCACACCAATGCGGTGATTTTTGGTTTTGGTGGCTCTACTTTAATGGCCACTGCATTTTATACGGTTCAGCGTACCTGCGGCGTTCGCCTGTGGAGTAACAAGCTGGCATGGTTCACCTTCTGGGGCTGGAACCTGATTATTGTAGCTGCTGTTATCACTCTGCCACTGGGTTTCACCCAAGCTAAAGAGTACGCAGAGCTGGAGTGGCCAATCGATATCGCAATTGCGGTGGTCTGGTTGTCTTACTTCTATAACTTTGTCATGACGATTCATGTCCGTAAGAGCTCGCACATTTATGTGTCGAATTGGTTCTTCCTTGGCATGATGATCATGATCACCTACTTGCACGTAGTGAACTCTTTGGCAATTCCAGTGGGCTTGTTTAAGTCTTACTCGATTTTTGCCGGTGTTCAGGATGCGATGATTCAATGGTGGTGGGGACACAACGCGGTAGGATTCTTCCTGACTGCTGGTTTCCTAGCTATCATGTATTACTTCATTCCTAAGCAATCGGGTCGTCCGATCTTCTCCTATCGCTTATCAGTTCTGCACTTTTGGGCACTGATGTTTGGTTATGTATGGTTGGGTGCTCACCACTTACACTACACCGCATTGCCAGATTGGACCGGCTCTTTAGGCGCAGGTATTTCAATGGCGATGATCATTCCTTCATGGGGTGGTGCATTGAACGGAATGCTGACCTTATCGGGTGCATGGGACAAGTTGCGTACTGACCCAACTTTACGATTCCTGATTATTTCGTTGGCTTTCTATGCCATGTCGACCTTTGAAGGTCCGGTCATGTCACTGAAAACAGTTAACGCATTATCTCACTACACCGACTGGACTATCGGCCACGTTCACTCTGGCGCGTTAGGTTGGGTAGCGATGGTATCGCTGGGCGCAATCTATCACCTAGTGCCACGTTTATGGCACGTTAAAGGCGGTCAGATGTGGAGCAACAGCTTAGTATCATGGCACTTCTGGCTGGCAACTTTCGGTACCCTTATTTACATCTTGGCGATGTGGATTTCTGGTATTCAACAAGGCTTGATGTGGCGTGCATACGACCAGTTCGGCACGCTGGTTTACAGCTTTGCTGAATCGGTTGCGGCAATGCATCCTTACTATGCAATGCGTGCAGTAGGTGGCTTTATATTCTTGAGCGGTGCAGTCATTGGCTTGTTTAATATCATCATGACGATTCGTCAGGGCGTTCGCGAAGGTGGGCTTGAAAGAGCACGCCAGGGCACTGAAGAATCTGAACTGGCCACTGCGTAAAGCGAGGAGATAAAAAATGGCAGGTAAAATTTACTCCACCCGCTTACAAGATTTTTTAGAGCGGAATATTTTCGCGCTGATTCTGATGACGGGTTTGGTGGTTTCAATTGGTGGCATCGTGGAAATCGTTCCACTGTTCTACCTCGAAGACACACTAGAAGATCGTCAGAAGAATCCTGATGGCACGTTAAAGAATCCTGAGCTGCAGGGTATTCGTCCTTACACCGGCCTTGAGCTGGCGGGGCGTGATATCTATTTACGCGAAGGCTGCTATACCTGTCACTCACAAATGATTCGTCCATTCCGTGACGAAAAAGAGCGCTATGGTCACTATTCTCTGGCAGCAGAGTCTCAGTATGACCACCCATTCCAGTGGGGCTCCAAGCGTACCGGTCCTGACCTGGCGCGTGTTGGTGGTAAGTACTCAGATGAGTGGCAAATTCAGCATTTGATGGATCCACGCTCAGTTGTGCCTGAATCAGTCATGCCGCGTTACCCATGGTTTGCCACCAATACCATCGATGGCAAAGATGTAACTAAATCAATGCAAGCAATGCGTGCAGTTGGTGTTCCATACACCGACGAAGAAATCGACGCAGCGTTTGAAGCATTTGATGGCAAGACTGAAATGGAAGCGATGGTGGCCTACCTGCAAATGCTGGGCACTTTGGTGAAGTTTGACGAGGGCAAGGATTATCGTGAATAAGCTAGCCGAATACTTCTCAACAGACTGGGCTGCAATGACTGGGCAAGACTGGGTTGGCCTGATCTGGACAATTATTACCTTTGTTCTGATTACATGGGCATGGATTCGCTACTTAAATCCAAAAAACAGGGAAGAAAACGAGCAGCATAAATTCATGCTCTTTGATGAAGAATCTGACGGAGAAAACCATGAGTCAGCAAGGCAATAAAATTGACGTCACGGAGGTGCCCGACACTGGGCACTCTTGGGACGATGGCGCAATCCGTGAGCTGATCAATAGTCCGCCCACTTGGTGGATCATTTGTTTCCATGCTTCGTGGATCTTTGCCGTGGCCTATTTCATCATCTATCCGGCAGTTCCATTGCCCGGTGGTGCAAAGGCAGTAACAGAATGGAGCTCGATTAAAGAATATCGAGCGTCATTAGCAGAGCTAGAAGAAATACGTGGCCCTTGGGAAGCCAAGCTTGAAGGCAAAACTGCCGAAGAGATTTTGGCAAACCCTGAACTGAAGGAATACACCCTGGCTTCGGCCCGAGTGATCTTCGGTGATAACTGTGCAGCGTGTCATGGTAAAGGCGGAGCCGGTGGGCCTAACTTCCCGGTTCTGGCCGATGATGATTGGTTGTACGGTGCCGACGTTGCTGCCATCGAGCACAGCTTAACTTATGGTCGCCAAGGTGTGATGACCGCTCATGAAGCCATCATGACTGAGCAAGAAATCACCCTGCTGGCTAACTATGTAGTTGATCTGTCCGAAGGCAAAGCAAACGCTGAGGGTGCCAACCTGTTCCAGGAAAAAGCCTGCTTTGCATGCCACGGCATGAATGGAAAAGGTATCGCTGCTTTAGGTAGTGCCAACCTGACTGACGCCATCTGGCGCTTCCAGCCAGGCGACGGTGACAACTACCGCGAGCAGTTGGTTGAATCTGCCAAGTACACCATTAAATACGGTGTGAACACAGGTGAAGGAAGCCGCAACGCGGTAATGCCTGCCTTTGGTGAGAAGTTGACCGAAAAAGAAATCCGAAAGCTGGCGGTTTACGTCAAGAGCTTGGGTGGTGCGTAAGTACCGATATTAACCTGCGATAGCGGGTTAATAGTCACATTGCCATGGCTTGTTTTGAGTGGTGCGCCTTGTGAAAAACAGTCCATCCATGGACATAAAACCTCGATCACTGAAAAGTGGTCGGGGTTTTTTTATGGGCGTGGATAGATTGTTGGATTGCGCTCTGCTTATCCAGTCTACGGCACATCCAATATGTTGCGTGGATGATTAAAGGTTGGTGACTGAACTGCTAATTAGCATACTAAGCGTGTGAAATGGATCTGTATGAGCATTGCTTCATATAACTATGAACTACATGCCCTTGAGTCTTGACAACGGTGTTATGAAAGTTAAGATTGAAAGCAATCGCGCCCAGTCCTCTGTTATCAACAAAGACTTCCTTAACTGTGAAGTACAAGTTGGTTTTACGGCTGGGCCTTCTTGTTTCTAGAGGTCTGAAAGCTTGGCTCTCACTGTTGCGAAACCATTCAAGGAATATCGTGAGTTAGTCAATTCCTTAGATAGTAGAGGAATGTTTATCATTGATCATGAGAGGGCATCTCGTAAACTCTCCCAAGTTGGGTACTATCGACTGAGTGGTTTCTGGTACTCCTGTCGAGAGATCGAGCGCGATCAAAACGGTGATGTAGTCATATTTCATCGCAAGCCTAAAAGGCTCGAAAAGTTTTTACCTCAAACAGATTTTGATGAAGTGTTTAAGCTATATCTCTTCGATAAAAGGCTGAGATTGTTATTTCTAGATGCAATCGAACGAATAGAAATTAACTTGAAAACAGTTTTAGCTCACGAACTCGGTAGAATAGATGAATTAGCCTACCAAAATTCAGACTTTATCAATCCCAATCAATTAAAAGATTATTTCCGGAATAATCAGAGAAAAAATGCGTGGGATGAATGGAGTCGCCGACAAGGTTCTGAGCTATCACGTAGCAAAGAAGATAGCATCATGTGGCACAAGAACTCAGGTCGGGAAATGCCTATTTGGGTTGTTGTTGAAGCTTGGTCATTTGGCACCTTATCAAAGTATTTCGAGCTATTAAAAAGAACGCACCAAAATAAAATTGCAAATAGACTCGGTGTCAGTAACCCAGCACTCTTAGTTCGCTGGCTTCAAGAAATGAATATTCTTCGAAATAGATGTGCTCATCATACTAGAATCTGGAATCAAACAGCTAACAATCCAATAGGAATACCGACTGGAAATGCTGAAGATGCTCAATATTTCTCTCGATTCCCTTTTGCACAGGATAATAAGAAAAAAATATTTAGTTTAATTGTTATTATCTGGTACTTGGTGCAGAAGATAGGGCCTAATTCAGATTGGATTCAACATATTATCCAAGAGATGGACTCTTTTCCTAATCTTCCAATATGCTACAAATCCTCAATGGGAATTCCTGCTGAAGGTTGTAATATCGATCACTTTATAGCCTGATTCAATAGCAGAAAACGACAAATCATGCGCTTCGTTGCTTCTCTTTTTTAAGGGAACAGTCATGAATATCCGCACCAACATCCATGCTTCCTGCTGCATACATTCCATCCTTGGAAATAAAAAGATGCGTCTCGATCATGATTCGTTCAGAGATCCTGAGCGCACACCTTGAAGATGCTTGTGTATATGAAGTCTTTTGCTAGAAGTGATGCATTGCCATAGAATGTCGGCATTAATGGATTAAGTTAAAAAATTACATGCCTAAAGGAACAATAAAAATCTGGAACAACGAGAGAGGTTTTGGATTTATTAAGCAAGATTCGGGTGCTGCAGATATTTTTATTCATATTTCAGCGCTCAAGCATCATGTGAGAAAACCAATTGTTGGTGATTTGATCCAATTTGAAATTCATCGACTGGATGATGGAAAAGAGCGGGCAGTGAACTGTTATTTGCAAGGGGTTGCTAGCTCATCACCGAAAGTGAATCGGGCTCCTAAGTCGACAGGTGTCAGTATTAAGTCGGTCTTGTTGCTGCTAGTGATCGCAGTAGGTATTGGCTATAAAGTGCTTGATTTAAAGCAACCAGATGCGGTTGTTGAAGTAGCTGAAAAAGCTTATCCCCAACGAAAGCCGATGACCGATCTCTATCGGCCAGTGAAAGACAGTTCAAGTTTTTCGTCTTCATCTTCGTCATTTTCATCATTTGACAGTCAAGAAACAGCATCTGGCTATAGCTGTTCAGGTAAGGTTCATTGCTCTCAAATGAACTCTTGCTCGGAAGCGATGTTTTATTTAAGCAATTGCCCCGGTGTAAAAATCGACGGTGATGGCGATGGCATTCCCTGTGAGAGGCAGTTTTGTGGCGGGTGATTAATATATGGCTAATGTTTTTTAATCCTAAGCAGAATCTAGTTGATTGAGACTCTTCTTAGGATTTAATAATCACCCAGATTAAGTCTGTCGTAGGTTGTGCTGAGCGTCAGCGAACCACAACGCCTCTCATCAATATCTGTGAGCTACAATGTGTGCTTTTATTTTAAATGTGGCTCATCGTAGCCGCGATACAACCTACAGAGCTCAGAATAATTTATAGATTCCGAGTTCTGAAACTGATACCACGTTCACTCAACCCTTGATTTTCTTCATGGTAAAAATTTCTTTTTAAAGCGAAGGTTACCTTTGTTGATGCATCAGTGGTTTGCGCTTTGCTGCAAGTTACGCCGGTTGTATGTTCTTTTGCTTGATATACGGCATTCCGTATATATGAACAATCGAATACAGTGTAGATATATTAAATAAAGACTGAGCCAATATCAGGTAAGGTTGATCACATGCTATAAATATTAGGTTGACTGAGTTTCTGGTCTTCGTTTCAACTAAAGTATCAATGTGTGTGCAGAGATGGTTTGTATTCTCTGTGTTAGATAACTCTCCTCTTAGCAATGGAATGCTGTATTTAATGACTGTTATTAAACTACCAAGTATATTTTTTCAAAACACCTGCATAATGCCAAGCACATATAATCCAGCAGTGATTTATGGTACTGAAGACTTCAGTGCTCCTAGTATGGTGGAAATGCAACGATATCCAAACATTATACGCCCTTATTTATTTAGTCCGCGCCGATACTTTAGAGGGTTTGTCTTGCGAGCAGATAGGCGTAGTAAAGAAGAAGTATTCGAAGATGGTTTTTTAATAAAAGAAGCAAATAAATTTCACGATTTAAATAATGAAGAAATTGAAAAATTAAAAAAAGCTAATCGATATCGAGATGATATAGAAAAGTCCAGTAAACAGATTGCTCTTGCAACCGGAGCAGATCCTTCAGGCCACTTCACCTTATCTTATGGAATATCTACAACTACAAAGCTTTATATTGCTAAGTTGTTTGCAAAGCGAGATGGACATGTTTATTTGATCGATGCAAGGGAATTTTATGGCGTTATTATTGACGTAGTTAATACAGTCGAGCGACCTGCCTCGTGGAAAGAATGGTTTACCGGGCGTCAAAACCCTCCATATGATGAAGTTAATTATCTTCATAGTATTCCAGGCTCCCATATTTTGGGGGAGTGGATTGAAGGAGGGCGATTGGAAGTTAATAAAAATTTCCACGTAGCTGATAGTTTGTATCCTGGTGACTATGTGGGTTCAATTGGTAGGACGGGTTTTGAAACTGAAGTTTAAGTTAATTTGATATACGGCATTCCGTATATATGAACAAGCGAATACAATGTTAGTATATTAAATAAAGTCTGAGCCAATATCAGATAAGGTTGTCATCATGCTAGAAGTATTCAGTTGGCTGGCCGATCTGCTGACGTACCAGTTGATGGGGCTAGACCCGCAAACCAAAGCGGGTTCTGCGATTCATTTTTTTATTGAAGATACCACTAAGATTTTGGCGTTGTTGGTGGTGATGATTTACCTGTTGGCGATTGTTCGAGCGTCGCTAGACACCGAAAAAGTTCGCGATATTCTGGCACGGAAGAACCGCTTCTTTGGCTACTTCGCTGGCAGCATGTTTGGTGCGGTCACGCCGTTTTGTTCCTGTTCAAGCATTCCACTATTCCTTGGCTTTACCACCGCCGGCATTCCGTTTGGTATTACGCTTTCTTTCTTGCTGACATCACCACTGATTAATGAAGTAGCGGTTGTTTTGCTATGGGGATTGTTAGGCTGGAAGTTTACTTTGGTCTATGTGTTGGTTGGCTTGGTGGTTGGTATTATTGGCGGCGCATTTATGGATGCGATTAAGGCTGAGCGATATGTACAGCCATTTGTTAAAGATGCATTCGGCCAAAATGCCGGTGCACGAGCACAAAGTAAAGATTGGGATTTAAAAGCCCGCCACCAGTTTGCCAGTTATGAATTAAAAGCGATTTTTTCTCGCGTGTGGAAGTGGGTGTTTATTGGCGTAGGTGTTGGTGCCTTACTGCACGGTTATGTGCCAGAGCAATGGGTGGAAGAACAATTAGGTTCTGGTCAATGGTGGTCGGTTCCGGTCGCTGTTGTGATGGGTATTCCGCTGTACGCCAATGCCACCGGCGTGATTCCAGTAATGGAAAGCTTGTTGTTAAAAGGCTTGCCGGTAGGCACTACATTGGCATTTTGCATGAGTATTGTCGGTGCTAGTTTCCCAGAGTTTATTCTGCTCAAACAAGTCATGAAATTGCCTTTGCTGATTATGCTGTTCTTCATGCTATTGACCACATTTACCTTGGTGGGCTGGTTGTTTAACGGCATAGGGTTTGTGATTTAAATGAATTATGTGGCGCAGGTTGATAACCTGCGTTGCCAGTCAGATTATTAATTAGTAGTGGGAGAAATATAATGAAAAAGATTTTGGTATTGGGCCCAGGTTGTGCGCGCTGTAATGATTTAGAGCTACTGGTTCGCAAGCTGGTCACTGATATGGGTGTGCAAGCAGTAGTCAGCAAAGAAACCAGCCCGATGGCATTGGTTGAGCACAAGGTAATGAAAACGCCGGGTGTGGTTATCGATGGCAAGGTAGTTTGGAGTGGCGGAATGCCAACGGTAGATCAGATTAAAAGCTGGTTTTAATAATGCAATGCACACCTCCAAAAAGGGGTGTGCATTGAGTCTTATTTATTAGTGTTATGTGCTGGGTTCAGGGGCTTCTTGCTGAATTCGAGCTGCTGCCTCGACATCATGATTTGCTAATTTTTCTTGTTGAACAGGCGCCGCTCGGGACTGTTGGTTAATCTCATAAATTTGTGCAGCATTCCCCAGATCTCGCTCACTGGTGATTGATGCAATTGACTCACGATCTTTTAGGAAACTAACTACATCACGCCTGATAGATGCCAGCTCGGTATCGTCTTTGTGCATTTCCAAAATGAATCGTGGGTGTTCAAGGTTTTTCATTCCTGTTGATGCAAAAGTACTTGATATGACTTTTGTAACAATGATCCATGGGGTAATGCTGGACCGAACTAATGTATTTTCTGAGCGAGTAGAATCATAAATGCCAGAACCTGTTGAAATGGTCGATTCTGTGAATGTCCCTTCACATTTAAAATAAATAAGAGATGATTCAAACTGCATTTCTGCAAAGAAAATATGTGCAGTATTGCTCAGTAGTTTGGCTATGGACTTAATCAGGAAACCAAACAAAATCAGATGAATTACAGGCTCTAACTCTGCAGAAAAACGTGTTAACAGATCTATGTTGTTGATGCTTAGGGAGGCTGTTTTTAATAGGCTGGCAAATTGGTATAAATCACCCACCTGAAATGCAAGTAGCGTGGTGAGGAGTGCTGCTATCACCAGCATTGCATTGCCTGCCGCCAAAGAAACCAGTCTTACAATATTGAAAGTTTTCCCAAATTTCATTTCCCGAAACTTTGGTTGGACCTCCTGAATGATTTCTCCAAAAAATGAACCTTTTCCTTCTGTTTGTTCTTGAAGTTTTGGTTCTAACTCCTGGTACACGCGGTTAGGAACTTCTTTAAACCGTCGATTTGCCATTACCAGGTTGTCAAGATTTATGAAAATTTCATTTGGATGAACTGACTCTTGCCAGTTTTCTCTTAATTCAGAAACTTCTACCTTGGGGTCGGTGTGTTGCAATCGACTTCTGAGTAGGAATGAAATAATCCCGGTTGCTAGCGCAGAGAAAATTAAAATACTGATAATGTATACAAATGCATAACTATTTGGAAGCAATGCGATGAGTTCATTCAATTCAGATGTTGTCAGTCCAATCCTTTGAACTATGGCACTTAAGCCAAAGCTAATTAAAATAGGAAAAATAAAAGCACCGGATATTAATTTTACCAGATCTTTTTTTCCAAGGGATGAAATAGTCGCCTGTGCAGTATTTTCAGCTCGATTGGCTACTGACCGCCAAGTAGTTAATAAATAGAGAACCAATACGACTGAATAGGCAGGAAAAGCTATTGTACCGAGCTGGCCAGCAAACCCAGCTAGAGAAACAAAAGCAACCAATGCATATGCAACCAATGCGGTGATGGTTTTTATCCATGTGCTAAAAACCATTTGGGCCAAGTTGCGAATGGGATAGGGCATATAAGTGAGCCGAGGAAAAAGGGTATGCACGAAACGTGTTAAAAATCCTCTCGGCTCTATAAAGGTGGCATTTTTTCTGCCGACCAGCATTTCGATTAATGTTTGTCGACTATAAGCTACATGCTGAGCCTCTTCCTGGGCGGTGCTCGATTCAGACCGACTAAAGTTTTTAGCCAGCGAGGTTGGATGGTTTCGACCAACAAAATAGCGCAGCAGTGCCATTATTCCTGATGCTAGCGATGAAATACCGTTAGATAAAAGTAATACTCCAAAAACAGCTAGAATCCACCCAACCCCAGCATTTCCCTTTACAATTGCGGCGGCTTTTACGAGTAAAAATAAGGCAAGGCAGCTAATTAAAGTGCCTCGCACAACAACTGCCCAGCCTTCCTTTTTGAATGGGTTTTTCAAGCCCAGGTCGATTGATCCGTAATCAAATGCCATGTGTGTTCTGCTCTAACCTTTTAAAGTTGACAATGTGTAGCATTATGTCGTGAACAGTAAAGCTAGGCAAAATATTTTTGGGTAGATATATATCTTTTTGAAGATCTGTTTTACTTACCTTCCGTGCTGACTATTTTAAACTAACCCCTTCAATCCCTTGCCACAACAGCCACCGCTGGCATCGGTGTTGCCACAGCATTTGTTGCGAATTTCGGGTGGCAGTTTAGAAAGATCTTCGATGTATTCATCGCTGTCATGAAAATCTTCAATTTCGACTAAAGGCAGCTGACCTTTTAAATAGAGTTTGACCGCTTTGGTAGGGTCGATTTCGTTGGTGACCAGGCCAGTGATTTCTCGCTTGGCTAACGACTGCTGTAAACCACTGCCCATGCCACCGCTAATCAACACATCGACTTCATCTAGCGGATGCGCTTTGTCGTCTTCGGTCATAAAGAAGGTTTCTTCTTTATACAGTGAATAGGGTTCGCGGCTAATAATCCGCTTTCGCTCTGTCTGTACCACAAACATCATAAAGTTGCGGCAGCGAGCAGCATAGCCGGTAACGCCACGGCGGTTTTGACTACAAACGGCAATTTTTTTCATTTTGCTATAACGCTAAATTCGATAATTCTTCGACCCGCCCATTGTGGATTGAAGTGCGATTGCTTGCCCTGATGCAGGCAAATAAAAGCTTATTTACTTGCGACTACTTTGAGTTAGCCACCGTTCTGCTGGAGTAGGTTGGTTAAAGCTTAATAATTGAATATCACCGGTGACCGCTTTTGGTCGAAATTTCATCTGAGCTTTCGGTAGTCGGTTAGAAGGCTGCATAACACCCGCTCTAGCAAAGAGCGGTTTTAACCAAGGGCCAGGGTCCATCACTAAATCACCGGGGCGCATCATATCGGCTCGAAAATCTAATGGCTCTGCAATAATCTCTCGGCCAGAAGCAATTACTTGTACATAACCAATCGAACGAAGCGGGCCGGTGTTAACTACTTGGCTGTCCAAGCCGATATCACTTGGCTGGTGAAGTGCGGTGAGCATTTGCCCGGTTTGATAGCGTTTTGGCGCAACATCTAAATAAATGGTGTCGTTCTTGACCATATAAACAGGAATGTAATCGCCGACCGGAGCCATGGCCTGTAACAGATCCCAGCTCATTCGGTTGAATAGCAGTTGGTATTGCAAGCCGCGGGCACTGTGTAGCCATTGATATTGCTCGGGATCGCTGTTGATTAGAAGCTGTAAGCCATCATGGCGGCCAATCCGATATTGCTTTTCAAATAGCATTTCATTGGATGAAACCATGCTGTGAGAATCGCTATTTTTTTCAATTAACTTAAAGCGAGCAATTAATTCTGCCGGTTGTTTTTTATTGATGTTTTGGTAATTGTTGTTTTGGCAATTGAATGAACTGCAGAACCATGTTTTTTTAACGGCAGGGTCGTAAACTATTTCAGTGAATAACTGCCAGCGAGCGATTTTTTTCTGCCGAGTATTTAAGCGCTGGCTGCGGGTTAATGAAAAATTAAGTTGCTGATTAATATTTTGTTGAGTAACGGGTGTAACGGTATTTTTTTGACTGGCGTCAATAAATTTAACCGGCATGACTTCAATTGGCTGCTTCCAGCCTTCATGCCTTCCCCAGCGAAGGTTGAGCTGTAGCTGTGGTGCTAGGTAGGTAATGTTTTGAGGCAGGGGAAGGTCGCCCGATGCAGTTCGGGTGTAGCCTAAATAATCACCGGCAAATACTGGTTTTACCAATAGTCCAAAAAATAATAAACAGAAAGCTAACAAGCGCATGGTATGAAAATTCTCCCCAAATAATAGCCAAACCACTTCAAAATACGCATTTAAGATCTTGCAGTGACTTGGCTATTTATATCGGCCGCAAAAAAGAAAACTTGATCTGAATAAATAAATGACAAGTTAGGGTTTTAATGCAGAACAATGTCTGCAACAATGCGGCTATCAGGTAGAGGTGCGCTGTTTAAAAGTAGTTTGTCCGAGGGTGACTCCGTTGAAGACAAGTGAAAGGAAATAGCGCCGAAGTAGTGATGAGTTGTCAGCTCTTGCTGCTGGGGTGTCGCCGAATAGGCCTCACACTGTCATGGCCGTAAACGATTGGAATGTTTACGGGAGTCATCTTGGCTCACCATGGAGCGCTACCGGAATCCTTCTTTTGGCAATTGCCAGCTTCGATTCCGTCTCCATGTTTTCCGTCATTTCTCGCCTAGTTAACTAATTTAAGCAAAAGGGTTTTCGCTTTTTTTTAGTGGCTCGGCAATAACACCAAGTGTGTAGTATGGAACTCATAGCTTATAACGATTCAGCGCTTTCTCTATTAGCGCCATTAGTTGCCATTGGATTGGCGATTGCGACTAAAAAAGTCTTACCTTCATTATTTGCCGGAATCTTAACCGGAATTTTATTGCTCACTGGCGGTAACCCGGTTGATGCAGTGGTACATACTTGGAATACCTTAGCGGGTGTTTTTTGGGATGACGGCGGATTAAATAGCTGGAATACCAACATTCTGTTTTTCTTGCTTATTCTCGGTGTTATGACCAGCTGGATTTCTCTAGCCGGTGGTGCGCAAGCTTTTGGCGAGTGGGCGCGTAAGCGAGTCAAAACCAAGCAAGGTTCTCAATTAGTCACCGTTTTGCTAGGTGTGATTATTTTTATCGATGATTATTTCAACAGTCTGGCAGTGGGCAGTATTAGTCGCCCGTTAACGGATCGTCATGGTGTATCTCGCGCCAAACTGGCTTATCTAATTGATTCTACCGCGGCACCTATGTGTGTTATCACACCAATTTCCAGTTGGGGCGCTTATATCATCGCTTTGATTGGCGGTATTTTAGTGACGCATAATGTAACTGACGTTTCTGCATTCAGCGCTTTCTTGCAAGTTGTACCAATGAATTTATATGCAGTTTTGGCGTTAGTTATGGTGTTTTTTG
Organism: Pelagibaculum spongiae; assembly: GCF_003097315.1. Classification (NCBI taxonomy): domain Bacteria; kingdom Pseudomonadati; phylum Pseudomonadota; class Gammaproteobacteria; order Oceanospirillales; genus Pelagibaculum; species Pelagibaculum spongiae. The sequence continues at coordinate 194,572 of NZ_QDDL01000002.1, read as the reverse complement.
TTGCAGCGACCGGTCTTGATATTGGTGCAATGAAAAAGCATTCCCAGCGAGCTGAAATGGGTGAGCTTTATGATATGTCGCGTGGCACACCTCCTGGTGCTGGCGATATGAAAGCATTATCTGGCGGATCCGTTGCAGATTTATTGGTGCCAATTATTGCGTTAGTTGCTGCAACGGTAACGGCGATTGTTTGGGTGGGTGCTCAAGCATTAGAAGGGCCGTTTACTTTATTAGGCGCTTTTGAAAATACCGACGCGGCAAAAGCACTGGTTTATGGTGGTGCGGTAGGTTTGGCGGTGACCTTGTTAATGTTGTTGCGTCGTAAGCCTGCTAGCTCAGATTTATGGAGCAGCACTTTAACCGGCGTTAAGTCGATGTTGCCAGCCATTTACATTCTGACACTGGCCTGGATGTTAAGTACCACGATTGGTTCTTTGGAAACTGGTAAGTATTTATCTACCTTGGCTAACGGCAATATTGACCCACGCTTGCTGCCAGCTATTTTGTTTATTTTGTCTGGCGCGATGGCATTTGCTACCGGCACTAGCTGGGGCACCTTTGGCATTATGTTGCCAATTGCTGGTGATTTAGCTGCCGGAACTCAAATTAGTCTGATCTTACCGATGATGGGCGCAGTACTGGCAGGTGCAGTATTCGGCGACCATTGTTCTCCAATTTCAGATACTACGATTCTTTCTTCAACCGGTGCCTCTTGCCACCATATTGACCACGTTGTGACACAGCTGCCTTATGCATTGCTGGTTGCTGCATGTGCTTTGGTCGGTTATTTGATACTGGGTTATAGCGGATCTGTTCTACTCAGCGGGGTGGCTGGGCTAGTACTGATGTTGGTGATCGCTTTGATCATCAAATCGAAAAATTCCGGAACTAACACCGATACAATCGCCAAGGCTTAAGTGCTGTAAATTACAAAATGTAATGCAGAGCACCGACACCATGACGGTCGGGTTAAAAAATAAAATCCGGAGAGCAAGCGGCCCGGCTTCCTGAAAAGGGAGTCGGGTTTTTTTATTGATCATCAATTCGCTCAAAAATAATATTTGCGCTTTTATGGGGTTCAAAGCTGATGTGGTAAAACATTTCGCTTTTATAAGGCTCTAATGAGTATGTATTGCAAGATCCGGTCTGTTTTTTATAATCATCAATATGTAAGCCATCGAGCCAAAGGTTAGTAATATGATTGTTATCGAAATCACAGATTATTGCTTTTGTTTTTTAATATAGGTTTTAAAAAGTTGGCTTTAATTCAAGTTTCCCGAGTGTTTTTTTTTATGCATATACCGCTTATTAGAATAAATTTCCCTTGTGATAGTATTTTTTGAATTTCTGCCTCTAAAGCTGGAATGTTTAATCGTGACAGATAATCTATGTTCCCATCTTTGGTGATGATTGCTGCATACGGCAAAATATTGATTTCTTTATATAGCCGATGGGTATTTTCAGAATGAATGATTTGTGTCGGCGTGTTGAAGTGGGTGAGCTTTGCTGCACTTATGAATCAATAGTATATCGCTTTAACTGCTGTTCTTGCCGCATGATATGAACGATGTAAACCTTGCTTGAATCTATTTTGTAAAAAATTCTGCAAGGATTAACTATTAGCTCTCGATATGATGGGCTGGAAAACTCAGGAATTTTTCTTCCAGATAACGGAAATTGCTCAAGATGTTTCACGCTATCAAAGATTGTTGCTACCAGTTTTTTTGCGGCTAGTGGATTATTTAGAGCAATATATTCTGCTAAGTCATTCAGTTGATCAAGCGCTGGATTGGTCCAGATTATTTGAGTTAACTGAGCCATTTAGACATTTGCTGCTTGGCTTGCTGCTGGGTGACTACTCGCCCTTCCTCAATGGCGCGTTCCCCTTTGGCGATACCTTCCAGAATTTGCAGTCGTTGTTGCATCAATAGGTAATCGTCGACATCCACCAGGTAAGCAGAAGGTTGGCCGTGCTCTGTAATTAAAATGGGTTCTTTGGAGTGTCGAAGTTCAGATAAAATTCTAGTGGCGTGGCGCTTAAGTGTGGTGACTAATTCGACTTTCATGGTGACTGCCTTGCAAGTGATACTTAAGTGATACTAGCTAGTTACAACCACTCAGTCAATTCTCTCTGGTGTGTTTGCTACTACTGATTACAATAGCCGCGATATGCTTCTTTATCGTCCGCCGGAAACTACATTTGAACAGCAAAATTTGCCAATTTGATCAGCCGCTAGAGATTCTGTATCAGGATCAATATCTAGTTGCGATAAACAAACCTGCCGATTTATTGGTGCATCGGTCGCCGATTGATCGTCATGAACATCAGTTTGCCCTGCAGATGGTTCGAGATCAGATTGGCCAATATGTTTGGCCATTGCATCGGTTAGATAAACCAACTTCAGGCGTCTTGGTATTTGGCTTGTCGGCAGAAGTAGCCAGCATGATGGGGCAAAGGTTTCGTGAAAATGCCACTGAGCATCAGCTGGAAAAAAAATATCTAGCGATTGTTCGTGGTTGGGTGCAGCAGCAAAAGCTCGATGCCGCCGATAGCAAGGGTTGGATTGAAATTGATCATCCGTTTGCCGATAAAGCTGACTCGATTGCTGATAAAGATAAAAGTCAGCCAGCTGAAGTAAAACCGGCACTGTCGTTTTATCGTTCACTGGCTCAGGGAACGTTAGAAGCCGAGATTGATCGTTATCCACAAAGTCGTTTTTCGCTGCTGGAAATTGCTCCGAAAACTGGTCGAAAACATCAAATCCGCCGACATCTAAAGCATATTGCCCAGCCAATTATTGGTGATGCTAATTATGGAAAGGGTAATTATAACCGGTGGTTTGCAGAAAACTTGGCAGTTGATCGTTTGCTATTGCATTGCCAGATGATGGCGTTTGATCATCCCATAACTGGTGAGCGGTTAGAAATTACTGCAGGATTAGATGAAAGATTCACAAAGGCTTTGGCAGGTTTAAATATAAAAATTCCTAATTGAATTGGGCATTTTTTAAGTGTCATAAATCTTTATTTATTAGATTTTAATCAGCATTTTTCCGATGTTTTTTCCGTCGAACAAATCAATAAACGCCTGCGGTGCATTTTCTAAACCCTCAACAATAGTTTCTTGCCATTGAATTTCATCTCTGGCTTTCCATTGGTTGAGTTCGGTGATGTATTGTGGGTACATGTGCCAAAAATCTGAAGCAACAAACCCTTCCATGCGCAGGCTTTTATTAATTAATTGATTTAAATTGTTTGGGCCAGCCGCAGGTGTTTCACTATTGTACTGGCTAAGCAGGCCACAAAGGACAATTCGACCATGTCGGTTCATTAAATTAATTGCGGCTTGTAAATGATCGCCACCAACATTTTCAAAACAAACATCAATACCGTTTTCGCATGCATCAGTTAAAGCCGCGCCTAGATTGATTGTGTCTTTATAATTGATCGCCTTATCGACCCCAAGTTCTTGTTCTAGCCATTGTACTTTGTCGTCACTGCCTACGGTTGCAATTACAGTACAGCCATGCAACTTGGCGAGCTGGCAAGCCATGCTGCCGACTGCGCCGGAAGCTGCGGAGATTAAAACAGTTTCTCCTTCTCGCAAGCCGCCAATCCAGTACAAGCCTGCCCATGCAGTTAATCCAGATAAACCTGCTGCACCGAGATAACTTTGAGTCGGTAAGTTGCTTTCTGGCAAACGGTGCAAGCCCCGACCGTCACTGACAAAAGCGTTTCGCCAGCCATGAAAACTATTGACCAGGTCACCGACTTGAAAGTCTGTATGTTGTGACTCAATCACTTTACCAATCGCACCGCCTTCCATTGGTTGATTCAGCGAAAAAGGCGCAATTGCCCCGGCACCGATTAGATTGTTTGGGCTAGCCGCAGCGGTTTTGACCATGCGGCTACGCATGTAAGGATCAACCGATAGCCATTGGTTTTCTATTAACAGCTGGCCCTGTTTTAGCGGTGGTAGTTCTTTAGTACACAAACGGAAATTATTCGGGGAAGGTTTACCCTGTGGATAGCTGGTCAGGTGAAATTCCTGGCTCTGCATGATTAATCTCCGATTTAATCTAATGACTATTAAGAATATTCTATGCACAGATTGTTTGGTTTGCCTGCTCGGTAAGCGACTTGTTGGCCAGTCGGCTGAATATGACAAGAACTAATAAAAATAAAGGTCACGCTATGTTACTGAAAAAACTTGCGATCAGCTTGCTTCTATCAATGATTATGCTGCTACAAGGTTGTTCTACTTTGGGGATGAACAGCGTTACCCAGCAGGAAATGAATCAAAAGTATGCAGACCAAACCACCGGCTCGCGCTTTATTGAGATTGATGGTTTGCAGGTGCATTACCGGGATCAGGGCGAAGGGCCAGTTTTGTTGCTGCTGCATGGCATATTGGATTCACTTCACACTTGGGACAAATGGATCGAAGAATTTGGTGAAGGCTATCGAATCGTTCGCCTCGATTACCCTGGTTTTGGTTTAACTGGCGGCTGGCAAGATGGTGAATATTCAAAAGAGCGTTGGCTGGCCTTCTTTGACCAGTTCCTAAACAAAATCGGTATTGATCAACCAATTCATGTGGTGGGTAATTCTTTGGGTGGCGGTTTTGCTTGGCAGTTGGCAGTTGCCCGGCCCGAACGTGTCAAAACCATTGTTATGATCGACCCGGCAGGTTATGCAGTTGACGGCACACCATGGCCCGTTACTTTAGCTTCTACGCCATTAATTGGTTCAGTGATGCGCTATAGCACGCCACCATTTATATTCCGTCAGGGAGTAAAACAGGTTTTTGGAAATCCAGATAATATTAATCCGGCAGATGTAGAGCGTTTTGTTGATTTAAGTACTTTGCAGGGTAATCGCTCTGCTTATGTCGATGTGTTTCGTTATTTAACAAAAATGCTCGAAGAACGCGAAGCAATGCTTAAGCAAATTCCCAATATTCAAGTGCCGGTGCAATTACAATGGGGTGAAAAAGATCCATGGTTCCCGGCAGATATTGAAACGGCTATGTGGAAAAAAGATTTACCCTATATCGATTTGGTGATTTTTGAAGGGGTAGGGCATATGCCTCAACTGGAAGTGCCGAAAAAATCGGCACAGGCAGCAATGGGTTTTATTGAGAAGAATGATTAGTTTATTCTCCAATGAGAAGGTTAAAACCACCGGCTTTAGCCGGTCAGCTTTAGCTATGATAATTTAGCGTTTCGTTTGAAGGGCTGGGTGGGCAGTGTTTTGGAATATCGCTACGGAAGTCATACTGCGTTTAAAATTCAATATCACTTTGTATTTGTAACGAAATATCGTTATTAGGTACTCAAAGGTGATGTAGGTTTAAGAGCTAGAGAGTTGATAAGAGAAACTTGCCAAGCTTTTGAAATAGAAATTTTGAAAGGTGTGATTAGTAAAGATCACGTCCATCTTTTTGTGTCTGCGCCACCCAATATAGCTGCAAGCGAAATCATGCGTCGAATCAAAGGAAGAAGCTCAACAAAGCTTTTTGAGAGTTTTCCTGATTTGAAGAAAAGATACTGGGGTCGGCATTTTTGGGCGAGGGGTTATTTTTGTGTGACTTCAGGTGATGTGACGGAAGAAATGATAAAGGAATATTTAGAGCATCATTTCGAGCCAAAAGTAGCAGATAATTTCCGAACGGAATGTTAATCGCCAGCAACGGGTCTTGGACCCGTATCCGGACTTTCAGTCCGTAAGACGAACCCACCGGCTTTAGCCGGTGGTTGTTGAGTTTTTTGGTTTAGGTGCAACTGGAGGTGCGGGAGCTCTGGTGCTTAAGGGGGGGGAGGACATTCCTGGTGGAAGCATAGGGGACTTGGAGTTTGCTTTAAAAATAAATGCTGTAAATTTATCTAAATCAGAATATACACTTGATAGTGCGATAGGTATAACTCTGCCAATCTGCGCTGATTTGAGGCTTCTGATAGTCGCGATCACTTGATCAGGGACGATGATCCGAAATTGTTTCCTGAAGAAAGTAGTTGCAATACTAAGTACCTTGTTTTTTTGCTCATTGTGGAGAAAAAAGAAGACTGCACAATCTTGCTGATGGGTTAATTGCTCAAAAGAAAGAGTACTGGCGCCTGCTCCGCTATCACTATATGAGCCAGACATTTCAGGGGAGAACATAGAACCATTGATTGATCCGTTAATGACGATGTGTTCGGGGTTAATATTAAACTCACCACCTGACACACGATTTAAGAGTAACCCTGTATTTGCCCAAACATTTCCGATGTAAGCAACAGCTTTGTCAGCTTTGCAACTTGCGATGAGTGCTCCAGCTGATTTTATTCTATCTTGGGTCAAATGTTTATGTGCACCCCCTTGTATGGTGCTAAATACAGTATCGATTTCTCCTTTGGCAGAAATAAAACATGCGCATGCAAGAGTTGCTGACATAAAAGGGTCTAACTTTTGGTCACATAAGGCGTTTAGATGGATAGATATCTTTCTGTGTATTGCATCGCAGCCACCTAAAATCAATTTTTTGGGAAGGATAGGGAGATCACCCTTACTCATTTCAGCTGCATTGTATTCTGATTGTATGGGCTGTGAGCTGTAAATGGCTTCAGGAGCACCAGCTACAGAATAATTATCATCCATGAAAATCATTTTTAAATAGAAAAGGTAAGTAAGTGAACTTTAGTGGATGATTATCATATGCTGCAAGGGAAAGGAAAAAGTATTGCTTGGTGCTATCCGTAGTAGGCAGTACTCAATCAGCATCAGGTGCTACAAAAAGGCCCTGATGCTGATAGGCATTCTTTGTTAATGCTCGCGAGTTGCGAAGAATCTTACTTCAGGCCAACGTTCTTCAGTCAGGCTCAAATTAACTCGGGTGGGTGCGATATAGGCTAAATTATCTGCGCCGTCGAGTGCTAGGTTATCGAAGCATTTCTTTTTAAATTCTTCGAATTTCTTTGGGTCATCACACTCTACCCAGCGAGCAGTGGCAACGTTAACACCTTCATAAATTGCTTCTGCTTTATATTCAGCCTTCAAGCGGTGAGCAACCACATCAAACTGCAATACACCAACCGCACCAACGATTAGTTCGTTGCTGTTTAACGGGCGGAATACTTGAGTTGCCCCTTCTTCAGATAGCTCGATCAAACCTTTTTGCAATGCTTTGTTTTTCAGTGGATCACGTAGACGGATTCGCTTAAACAATTCTGGTGCAAAGTTTGGAATGCCTTTGAATTTGAGATCTTCACCGACGGTAAAGGTATCGCCAATTTGAATATTGCCATGGTTATGCAAGCCGATAATGTCGCCAGCCCAAGCTTCTTCTAGATGTTGACGGTCGCCAGCCATGAAGGTTAATGCGTTAGCAATTTGAATATCACGCTTTAACCGCACATGTCGCATTTTAAGGCTTTTAGTGTACTGGCCAGAACAAATGCGCATAAAAGCGATACGGTCTCGGTGCTGAGGATCCATGTTTGCCTGAATCTTAAACACAAAGCCGGTCATGGTTTGTTCGCCGGCTTGAACCATTCGATCTTCTGTTTCACGGGGCTGAGGTGGTGGCGCAATTTTTACAAAATCATCCAAGAAATGGTCAATACCAAAATTGCCCATTGCCGTGCCGAAATATACTGGCGTTAGCTCACCTTTAAGGAACATGTCTAAGTCGAATTCGTGGCTAGCGCCTTGAACCAATTCGATCTCGTCGATGATTTCATCAACCGTTTCACTACCAATGGCTTCACGCGATTCGGCGCTATCGAGCCCTTTGATACGACGGTAGTCATGACGTTCATGGCCGTGGCCACCTTCATACAAAATGATTTCGTCATTTAACAGGTGATAAACACCCTTAAAATATTTACCCATGCCAATTGGCCAAGTCACAGGGGCACATTTAATCTTGAGAACGTCTTCGACTTCATCTAACAGCTCGATAGGATCTCGTGTATCTCGATCGAGTTTATTTATAAATGTCAGAATCGGTGTGGTGCGCAACCGACATACATCTAAAAGTTTGATGGTTCGTGCTTCTACACCCTTTGCCGCATCGATCATCATTAAAGCTGAGTCAACTGCGGTCAAAGTCCGGTAAGTATCTTCTGAGAAATCTTCGTGACCGGGGGTGTCGAGCAAATTAACTGTGCAGTCATGGTAAGGGAACTGCATCACCGAAGTGGTTACAGAAATACCACGCTGCTTTTCCATTTCCATCCAGTCGGATGTGGCATGCTTGGTGTTTTTACGTCCTTTTACGGTACCTGCCACCTGAATTGCCTTGCCGTGTAACAGCAATTTTTCAGTCATGGTGGTTTTACCAGCATCTGGGTGAGAGATGATGGCAAAGGTTCGTCGCTGGGCGATTTCTTCTGGCATCACTTGAGTATTTGAAGTGGGTTGTGACATGTCTGCCTTCTATCTGGCTCAAACCATGACCGAACGGTGCGGCAGTGGTTCTGCCTAGGCCGTGAACATTGGTCGAATCTATAAACGGCGGCCATTTTCGCTGATCTTGCCGCGCGAAACAAATCTCATATCGCAAGTGGTTGGCCAATCGCTATAAACTGTGAAGAATTAAACCCTTGAGATGCGGTATATCAAGCTTGTGCCAGCCATTTTCTAACGGAAAAATCATGTTGACCGATGATCTCTTTGCCTCACAGCCTCAACCAGCGATCCAGTTACAAGCACAAGCTTGGTTATTGCCCGCTTTTGCTTGCTCGGTTGACCAGCAGTTGTGGGCTGATATTCAAACGGTGATTGCTCAAGCAGCGCTGCGACAAATGCAAATACCGGGTGGCAAAACTATGTCGGTAGCGATGACCAATTGTGGTGATTATGGTTGGGTCAGTGATCGTAGCGGTTATCGTTACTCAGCAACAGATCCTCAGACTGGCAGTTCATGGCCTGCGATTCCGGAATCATTATTCGACTTAGCAGTGAGTGCAGCAAAAGCTGCAGGGTTTGATTCGTTTCTACCGGATGCTTGCTTGATTAATCGTTATTTAACTGGCTGTAAAATGTCATTGCACCAAGATAAAGATGAGCAAGACATGACAGCGCCGATTGTTTCTGTCTCGCTGGGAATTGATGCAGTATTTCAATTAGGCGGATTTACTCGAACTGGCCCAAAGCTGAAGGTGCCTTTGGCCCATGGAGATGTACTGGTTTGGGGTGGCGAAGATCGATTGCGTTATCATGGCGTGCTCACTGTAAAGCAAGCACAGCATCCTTTAGTCGGGGGGCAGAGAATTAATTTGACGTTTAGAAAATCAAATTGAATTAATTTTATTCTTTTGCTTGGCGGAGTAATTTCGAGCTGAGGAAATAGATAAAATAACAAACTGCAGGCAGCCTAGTAATTGGCTGCGCTGTCGAAGGTGCTTTTAGCTATGGCATCGGCCCAAGGTAAAGCTTTGTCTCGCTGAATTGAATCTGCTGGGTTATTCAGATTTGACTAGTCTGCAATGGTCTGTTGTCGAATAAAGTTACTAAATAATAATTCGATTAAAACTGAGTCCAAACTTCTTTTATCTTATTCAGAGCCAAAGTTTTTATCGGACTAGTTCCAACAATTAACTAATTTCGCTTGAGCCTGAATTATCTGTGACGCATCGGAGTTTTTTTATTGCGCTATTTTATAACTACCGGACTGGCGGCGAATAACAAGTGAGAGATGAATCAGCGACGCGAGTTAAATGACAAGTAAAACAAAAATCTCAGTTGCGGAAGCCACCAGACAAAAAAATACCCGCTCGGGAGCAGGTATTTTAAAATGCTTACTTAGTAAAACTAGTAAGTAATGGTGTGAGCCACACGAATCATATCTTCATCCGGCTTAGATTTTTTCTCGATCGCTTCTGCTAAAGACGTCGTCACTACTTGCTGGTTCCGAGTGCCGACCATTACACCACCTACGCCTTGCAATAATTTTTCTACTGCGGCCACACCTAATCGACAAGCTAAAACTCGATCGGCACAAGTCGGTGAACCGCCGCGCTGCAAGTGACCTAATACAGTAACTCGAACCTGCATATCTTTTAATGCATCTTCAGTTTGGCGAGCCAGTTTGAATACGCCGCCACACTGATCGCCTTCGGCAACCATCACAATCATTGAACGTTTGCCGCGTGAGTGAAGATCATTCAAACGAGAAACCAGATATTTCACATCGGTTTCTTCTTCTGGAATCAGAATTTCGCTGCAGCCAGAAGCCATACCAGCGTGCAATGCAATAAAGCCCGCATCTCGGCCCATGACTTCGATAAAAAATAAACGGTTATGGGATTCTGCGGTGTCGTCAATTTTATCCACCGCTTCCATTACCGTGTTAACCGCGGTATCAAAGCCAATAGTGAAGTCAGTGCCGTAAATATCGTTATCGATAGTAGCTGGAACACCGACTACTGAAATGCCGTGTTCTTGAGCGATTTTTAAGGCGCCGGTAAAAGAGCCATCACCACCGATTACAACCAGACCTTTAATATTTCGTTTTTTTAGGTTTTCAGCTGCGGTGGCTCGGCCAGCTTCGGTACGGAAATCTTCACAGCGGGCTGACAGTAAAGTAGTGCCGCCTTGGTTGATGATGTGCGAGACAGATTTAGCATCCATTGGAATGAAGTCATCATCGATCAATCCTTGATAACCGCAACGAACGCCGTATACGTCGACGTCAGCATTTAGACCAGCACGAACCGCTGCACGAACTGCTGCGTTCATACCTGGAGCATCACCGCCAGAAGTTAATATTGCAATAGAAGGTTTAGCCATTGTTGCCTCTAATCTAATGTGGTTTGGCACCGCTGAATTCAGCTAGATGTCATATATTTGCGCGCAATCAGCTACCAAGTCTTAGCTCAGATACCGTTGCTTGCTACTAAAAATCTAAAGTAAATGAATTTTCTTACAGCGAGTTTACCAGATCCAGCGATACCCAAACCACTTCAAAGTGCAGAACTCACATTTTGGCGAATGGATATGAATCATGGGCGCTGTCTCACAGTTAGTTATTTTGTCAGGTTTTGTCCTCTCAGTTTGCTGTCGAAGATCAAGCAAGTCGCAACTGTTGCTTTTAGGCTCTGATCAGGAATGATTTTTCCGCTGATGGAGATGTAATGATGTTGCGGCTTGCTGGATTCTCAATCACCCTTGCACTGGCAATTATGCTTGCTGGTTGTGGTGGCTCAAATAGTAGTCAATTTACACCTGGCATTATTCAAGGTCAGGCCGTTAAAGGCATATTGCATAATGCGCAGGTTGCAGCTTATGCAATTCGCGATGGACAAGTAGATAGCACCGCACTTGCTAGCACTACTACCGATATCACTGGAAACTATTCATTACCGTTGTCAGATTGGAGCGGGCCGGTACTTCTGATTTTAAGCACCACTGCAAACACTCTTATGCAATGTGAATTATCTCTTGGCTGTAGTGAAAGTGAGAGTGACAATAATGGTGGAAATAGCCAAGTTGCTATGGGTGAATTTTTTAACTTTCACCAAGCCAGTTTTCAGTTAAAAGCTTATATGGCATCTGCCGATGATTTCCAACTGATTACCCCCATCAGCGATATGGCAGCCGCTAGAATTGAGCAACAAGCGGTATTCTCGGCTGACGATATCCGTCAGCAAAATCAGCAAGCCCGATTATATTTTGATTTACCTCCCGAAGCAGAAATGCTGCCAGGGTTTGCTGGGCTACTTTCTGCACAAGCGGATCAAGCAAGAGAAATGGCGTTAATGGCCGCGTTTGCTCGAGCAGCTGCGGAGCAAGAATTATCTCTGAGTGTTTATTTACAGCAAATGAAAAATGATTTTTCAGCTGACGGCCAATTACCTGCAGATTCAGATGATGGCCACTCGATTGCTGAGTTATCCGAAGCGGCAATGCAAATTTTGCCGACTAACCATGCGGCGACCAATCGTTTACAGCAAATGCGTGATCAAGCGCGTCAGTCAGATTCAACGAATTGGAATGGCGATGCTACGCGGGTTACTTCACGTTCGGCGGTCAATCAGGTAAGAGATAGTTCGAGCAATTTAAAACAATCTATTGCCGAGCAGCTACAGCAAGGTAGCCAAGCGGAAGATCAGCGCCAAGCAGATTGGCGAGAGAAAATGCAGCCTTTAACCGGTGCTGAGCAGCAAGCTTCTTTATTGTTACAACTGTTGGCTGCGGTATCGAGTGTTGATCTGGTAAATAATGCAGTTACGGTTAATTTAGCGGATTTATTAACTAGTCTAGGGTTACCCAATGCATCGGCCGACGGCACTATTACTGCAGCTGTTGCTGGTGATAACACAAGATTAATTATTAATGGCTCGATTACGGTTTCTGGTTCTACTACCAATATTGAAATGAGTTTGTTAGGTGATTCATTGCAAGCACTTCAAGATGGCATTGGAAATTGGCAATTAGAGCAAAGCGAAAATATTAATAATCAACTGACGACTAATGATTTGTCGGTGGTGTTTGATTCAGGTGATTTAACTTTTATTGCCAGCGGCCAATATCAAATGTCGGCCCAGGCAACTATCAGCCAACTTGGTCAACAAAATCCTCTAAGTTGGAGTGGTGGCTGGAACCTCAAGGTGCAAAGTGACCAGGGGAATTTGCTCGCTGATTCTCAATTAATTAGTCGATTAGATAGCTTGCCAGCAATTGAAGATTTACTCGGTGCAACCGATAGTCTACCTCTGGGAGTGTGGGATAAGTTTTCTGGATTGCAGCTTGACGGTGAATTGTTACAAGGTAGCCAGAGTATTTTTAACGGTGATTTTGCGCTGCTGAAAATGTCTTTAGAAACTGAGGGTGTCGTTACACAGCAAGCCAGTTTGAATTATCTAGAATTAACGCCAGCTGCTGGACAGTCGGTGGAAAACTATTTTATTCAGGTAACTAAAGGTGCAGATCGATTAACAGCTAGTGAGCTAGATTTTGCCGCAACCAATGGTTCGACTCTTGAAGCTAGTTTACAAATCTCGGCACAGAAAGTTTCTGACAGTTGGAAGAGCAATGCATTTTCTATTAATGGCCAGTTAGTTCTACCGAATGCCCAGTTAGATATTCAAGGTAATGCAACGCTATCAAGCCAGCTTTCGCCGCAAGATAGTCAGCAAATGGTGCAGATGATTGATCACTTGAACTTGGATATAACTCTGAGCATGGCTGGCATCGATGCACTGACATTGGAAGCTGAGCAAGCCGCTTATGGTGAAGCGCTGAGTTTAAGTGCGTTGGTAAGGATTGGCTTTTTGATTATCCGAATTAATATCTGATTAATCAGATGTAAGCTCAAAAAATAAAATTCCTAGCACCCTCTGGCTAATTAGTGCCAGAGAGTGTTTTGGGTTTTGTTTATTGTTACAATACAGGTATTTAAGGTCTTGTATTTTGAAATGAACCGCCATGTATTCTAGCTTGGTCTATGCTGTTTTTAAATAATAATTTGAATCAGGTTTGATCTGTTATGGCGCTGCAAAAAATCGTTCCACACCCTTTCAAAAATGGTTTCACCCTAATTGAATTGATGATTGTTATTGCCTTGGTGGGTATTTTGGCCGGTGTAGCGATTCCTTCTTTTCAAAGCTTTATGGTGGGTAACCGAATCAAAACTACCGTTTCTGATCTAAAAACTGATTTCCGTCTAGCACGTTCTGAAGCAATGAAAAATGCTTCTGTTGTGACGATTTGCTCTAGTAGTGATGGTGCCAGCTGTAATGGAAGCCGAGGAAGTTGGAGTGTCGGTAGGATTGCCTTTTTAGATAGGAATTCAAATAGGCAAGTTGATGCTAATGATTCTATTTTTCTCATTCGAGATAGTTTAAGTCGATCAGACAAACTAGATTATCGTGGTTTTCCATCATCCAATTATTTTCAATATTCAGCTCTGGGTCGCAGTAATGATATGAACGGCACCTTTGTTTTTTGTGCCGAATCGGTCGCTGCAGATAAATTTAAAGGCTTGAGTATTAACAAAGGTGGCCGTGCCAGAGAAACTATCGATGGAGATGGTGACGGTGTTCAGGAATATTTTTCTAGTGGGGCGGCAATAGCGTGTAAGTGATTTTTTTTGCAATCTCTTGGTAGGTATTGATATTCAAAAGAATACAGGTCATTTTTCACGCAGCGAAACGCGACAAGATATAACTGCCACGCTTCGCCTTAGCTCAAAGAAACCTATCGTGTCTCTTGTTCAAGCAGCCTTCTGAAACGCGTCTACTTTTACTGCTTTATTTCTATCTAGCCAAATTAATAGCGGCGGTAGGAATAATAAATCAACCATCAATGCAAAACCGATGGTAATTGAAAGTAAAATACCTAAATCGCGAGTCGGATTAAGGTGAGAGGTTAGCATCACTAAAAATCCGGCAATTAAAACACTAGATGTAATAATCAAAGCTACCCCGACTGTTTTAAATGCATAGCGAATCGCATCGGCAGCATCGAGGTTTTGTTCGTTTCTAGCGCGCAGGTATTTACTCAAAAAATGCACTGTATCATCGACTACTATGCCAAGCGATATGCAGATCACCACCGCGACTGCAGTATCGACATATCCAGCGACAATTCCCCAAACACCATAAGCCAATAATGCTGGGAAAATATTCGGCACCAAAGTAATTAAGCCCATTTTTACCGATTTAAGTGCAAATGCCATGACGATACAAATCATAAGCAACGCCAGCCCGGTGCCTTGTACCAAGCCTTGAATGTTAGTACGCATTAATCGGGCGAAGACCATTTCCAGTCCAGTAGCATCGGAGACGATAACCGATGGTAGGTTTGCTTTTGCCCAAATTTGCGATCGCTGATCGAGATTAAGCAAGGTTTCTGAATCGGTCATTTTCAGTACAATGGCCATTCGGCTGGCGGCGCGATCCATGGTTAATAAATTATCCAGCCCTAAACCCATTGGCAGCGATAATTCGTACAGCAATAAATACTGAGCGGTTAATTGTCGGTTTTCTGGTATCTGATATAGCTTGGGGTCATCGGCATTCATATTCCGATTTAGCCGTTTGATAATATCCGCCAAGCTTTCAACATGACTCACTTCAGGCTGCTGACGGTACCAATTGGCAAGTTCTTCCAACTGCTGCAAATATTGAGGGTCATTAATGCCATTTTCTTTGCCAGAATCGACAATTTTATGAATGCGGTGGCCAGTGCCCAGGTTTTGATTCATTGCTTCAATGGATTGTCTGGCTTCGAAGGTTTCATCGAAATAGAGGTGCCAGTTTTCGGTCAGAGTATTTTGCGGTACAAAACTACCGAGTCCTAGCACCACAACAATAGTTGCCAGCATTAAACCTTTACGCCAGCGAATCACTATATCGGCGAAGCGTGACATAATATGCACTTGCTGATTGGTGGTGTTCGATGCATTAGCACTGGTTGCTAGTTTGCCTTTTGGAAGTGGTAACCAAGCAAGTAATGCTGGCAATAAAAATAGTGATAACACCATTGCCATAAACACCCCCATTGCGATTAGGTTGCCCATATCCCGATAGGGTGGTGAATCTGAAGTATTTAAACACAGCAAGCCGATAATAGTAGTTATGCTGGTAATAACTACTGGGCTGAAATTAAGTCGTAATGTTTCTTTAATCGCAGCGAATTTAATTTGTTGTGATGACCATTCGGATGCCCGTCTTAATAGCCGAATATTTTGCTGCTGCAAGCTCTGGTAATAGCTTACTAGCAGGTGAACTGCATCGGCCACTGCAATGGTCATAATTGCCGTAGGGACAAAGCCAGAAACTGGGGTTAGTTTTCCACCAATTAAACCCCAAATTCCCATTGCCAAGCCGACTGAGCTAGCAATAATTGCCAAGGTTAAAATAACTCCAGAAGGGCTACGCAGTAGTAAAAACAGCATGGAAATAATCACTAATGAGCTAAGCCCAGTGAGTTGTTGTAAATCTTGCTCGATCGCTTCTTTCATGCTCTGGTTAGAAATGGTGGTGCCAGCCAGTAGAATTTTATTACCTGGAAACTGCGCTAGCATTTGGTCGCGCAGTGCCCGGCCAGCATCCACCACTTGTTTGGTGGTTGCGCCTTCACTGTCTTCTTCTGGCAATACAAAGGTCACCAATACCACGGTGGCTTTGCCATTATCTTTAGCCAATGCGCCATTGAGTTCTGGTTCTTGTAGCAATGTTTTTCGAATATATGCGACTTTCTCTACTGATAAGTCCGACGGGTCTTCAATCAGCGGATTAATCAGTAAATCATCTTGCTCAACCACCGTATGCTGGTAATTGGATAAAGAGAATGCGCGTTGGGCGAAGGGTAACTGCCAACTCGCTTCGGTCAGTTGATAAACCAGCTCCAGCGTTTGCGGGTTGAATATACCCTGTGGAAACTTTTCATTATCGGCCTCGACGTAAAAAACCAAGCTATGTTGACCGGTGAAATCTTGCTCCATCCGCTCAAGATCCATCAGCCATGGATTGTCTTTGTCGAAATAGATACGCAAGTCAGAACTGATGCTTAGTAGAGCCAGCCCGGAGGACAAACCCAGAATAATTAGAAGTGAAAACAGCACAATCAGTTTATGCCGCTGTAGAAGCCAATCGGTATAACGCTGCAACATAGCCAGCCTTTGTTTTTGTTATTTTTAGCTGTGACCAAAGATTCTACCGATTGAGCAGTCTTTTGGCGATGTTGAATTTTTCAAAAATTGGGATGAGTTAGTGATTACTTTTAAGGCTAAGCCGATAACTCAACGCTTCTAATAGATGCGGTCGTTCTATTTGCGCCAGCTGTTGCATATCCGCCAAGGTTCTTGCCACCCGTAAGGTGCGGTGAAGGGCTCGGCCAGATTGCCCTAATTTATCCAGTGATTGGCATAGGAAATCATAGTCCTCAGTAGTTAATTGACAGAATTGTTTGATCTGTTTTACCGACAGCCGTGCATTTGGAATATTTTGCCGCTGTTGCTGAATTTGCCGAGATGCGATTACTCGCTGTCGAACTAGCTCGCTTGCTTCGCCGAGGCTGGTCTGGCTAATTTGTTGTAGTGGCTGAGCCGGTACTTCAATTGATAAATCAAATCGATCGAGTAGTGGGCCAGATATTCGAGATTGATAACGCTGAATGTTTTCCTGGCTACATTGGCAAGCTTGTTTGGGGTGGCCGAGCATGCCACAAGGGCATGGGTTCATTGCGCCGACTAACTGAAAGCGAGCTGGGTAGCGTTTTTGCTGGCTGGCGCGAGATATTTCTACCGCACCGGCTTCTAATGGTTGGCGCAATGTATCGAGAATTTTTCTTGGAAATTCTGCCAGTTCATCGAGAAATAATACCCCGTGATGAGCCAGAGAAATCTCGCCGGGTAAGGGCTTACTACCGCCGCCAATTAGAGCCACTGCAGAACTAGTGTGATGTGGGCTGCGAAAAGGCCGAATACCCCACAAATCAGCATTAAAAGGATTTCGCAGCGAATGAACCGCCGCAGATTCCAGTGCTTCTCGTTCGGTCATTGCCGGTAAAATTCCTGCTAGTCGGCTCGCCAACATGGTTTTTCCGCTACCGGGAGGGCCTGACATTAGGAGATGGTGATTGCCGGCAGCAGCAATTTCTAACACTCTTCTGGCTTGAAACTGCCCTTGAATGTCGGCCATGTCAGGTAGTTGCTTGTGGTGGCGCGCCAAAGATTGCTGACTGGATAACTGTTCGCTCCATAAAGGTGGCAGTAATTGTTGCTGGGATAAGTGAGCGCATACTTGCAACAAATTATTAGAAGCGGCGAAATTTTCACCGTTGGCCAGTGCTGCTTCTGCCGCATTAGCTGATGGCAGCATCAGTGCCTGTTGTTTCTTTTTACACATTAAAGCGGTAGGCAAAACACTATCAACCGAGCGAACTTCACCCGATAACCCCAACTCACCAATTAATACCCAATGTTCTAGTTGGGGCACATAAAGCTGTTTGGTTGCTAGCAAAAGTGCCACGGCAATCGGCAGGTCAAAACGACCACCATCCTTGGGTAAATCGGCAGGTGCAAGGTTAATGGTGATTCGTTGCTCGGAAGGATATTCATAGCCACATGAAAGCAAGGCCGCTCTAACGCGCTCTTTACTTTCTTTGACTGCTGTCTCTGGAAGGCCAACCAATGTAAAGCCGGGCAAGCCACCGCTGAGGTGAACTTCAACTAATACCGACGGTGCATCAAGACCAGCTGCTCTGCTGGTAACTTGGGCGAGGCTCATAAGAAAAAAACTTTAAGGGTATGAGCTTCAAGTTTAGACCCCGGCTAGTATTTTAAAAGGCGACATTCTTGCCTAAACATTTGTTGGTGAATGCCGATAAATGCTTAGCCAGTAAATTTAAAAGTAATATTTGCTTTTTCATCATTTGACTGGGCGCTATTTGTTACATGAGTAACAAAATAAATTTATCAGAAAGTCAGCATTTATAACAATGTGGCATCTGGATATCTTGGAGTGAATCATGCGGGTTCTGATGACGATGACAGTAAAGAAACGACTGTTTGGCTTAGTTTTTATAGCTTTAGCTATGATGGCTGGGCTATCTGTTTCTGCGCTAGTTGATCAAAAAAACTTAATGAGGCAGGAACGAATTGGTTTACTAGCAACGCAATTAGAAACTATGGACGGCGTAATTGACCAGCAATTAAAAAGTATGCAGGCATCGGGTATACCTATTGATAAATCGCTAAATATGACTTTTGGTCAGGTGAGTAAATATCGATATTCAAAAGGCTCTGGATATTTCATTATTCTTGACAGGAACTATCAGCTTCGTGCCACGCGAGATGATTCAACTTTATTAGGAACCAATGTTGCTAATTGGCAAGACTCCCATGGCAGACGAATTTTTAAAGATATGTGGGGTTTGGTTGATAATGGTGAAAATTATATTGAATATTATTATCCAAAGAATTCGGGTGGCGAACCTCACCCAAAAGCGACCTTGCTAAAATATCTTCCTAAGCTAGATATGGTCTTAGCAACCGGTGTTTATATCGATGATATTGATGCGCTATTTTATTCGAAACTACGAACTACATTGCTAATTATTGGACTACTGGCAATAGCTTTTATTGCGGTAAGTCTGGCGATTGCCAAATCGATTACCATGCCATTGCAAATGATGGTTGGTCTGGCTCAAAAATCTGCTGCGGGTGACTTAACTCATCGTTTAAATAGCTGTGGTAAGAGTGAATTATGTCAGTTGGCCGATGCGTTTAATTCTATGTTAGAGAGTATGTCAGCACTGGTGAAGCAGCTGGGTCATTCGACCAATGATCTGGATAGCACTATTTCAGATGTGACAGCAGTTGCAGAGCAAACTAATCGCAATGCTAGAAATGAATCACAAGAAGTAGATAATATTGCCAGTGCGGTAGAAGAAATGGCAGCGGCGATTGCAGAAGTTGATAGAAATATTACTCAATCTGCGGATGCAACAGAAACCTGTAATCAGCTTGGGTTACAAACCGGGCAAAAACTAGATAAAGCCAGTGATTCAATCAGTTTGGCATCGCAGCAAATTGGTCAGGCGGAAACAGTGGTTTTGGCGTTACGAGAAGGCACTGAAAAAATTAACGAAGTGCTGTCGGTGATTAATCAGATTTCTGAACAAACTAATTTATTAGCATTAAATGCTGCAATTGAAGCAGCGCGAGCAGGTGAATCTGGTCGGGGCTTTGCGGTGGTTGCCGATGAAGTGCGTGTGTTGGCGCAAAATACTCGCCAGTCGACTACAGAAATTCAAGGGATCATTGAACAATTGCAGAGTCAGGCTAATCAGGCTGCTGAGGTAATGCAAACCAGCTCAACATCTACTCGTGAATCTGTTGAGGTAGTGGCCGAAAGTAGCCAGCAACTGCAGCAAGTGTTGAAAAAGTTGTCGTTTACTTCAGGTTTAGGCCAGCAAATATCAGCATCGGCGACTGAACAAACGGCAGTTGCTGAAGAAATTAGCCGTAATCTGGTAAATATCAGCGGAATGTCTCGAGAGAATTTGTCTGGCTGCGATCAAACATTAAATAGCTGTCATCAGGTAGCTGATTTGGCTGAAAAATTACGCAAGGAAATTAGTAGGTATCGCTGTTAGGAAATAGGCTTTAAAATAGCGGATTTGGAAAGTTGTTAAATCGAAAAAAACCTCAATAATTAATTATCGAGGTTTTTATTTCCAAGGACGGAATGTATACCGCAAAGAGGCATGGATGCCAGTGCGGATATTGTTACTTTAAACGCGATAGCTATTTTTTCAGCCATTTTCTACCTTCGCTATCGGCCATTTTAAGCGCGTCAATAACTTGCTTAACTGATACTGCAAAGGGTTCATGGTCCATCGATTCGCCTTTACTACAGGCAGCTTCGGCAATCATTTGTAATTCTGTTGTTGACGGGTCAGCCAAGCCGAGTGATTCCAAAGTCATTGGCAGCTTTATCCGGTGACAAAAACTATAAACACGATCTATTTCATCTCGACTGCGACCGGTTAAAAACATCATTGCCTGCACGCCGAATGCAACCTTCTCACCATGCATCGACTGGCGGGTTTGAGGTAGTGCTGTCAGCCCATTGCCAATGGCATGTGCTGCTGCTAAACCGCCACTTTCATAACCTAAACCACTCAGTAAAATATTGGTTTCAACGATGTGTTCCAATGCCGGTGTTACGACTTGAATCTTTGCCGCGTCGACGGCTAACTCTCCCCATTCCATTAAAGTCTCATGGCATAGCTTGGCAATCGCGGTGGCAATTAATGGTGGCCGTCGCCCGGCTTGATTAGATTTACCTGACTGGCGACAGTCCTCGGTTTCATAAAGCGTCGCTAGCGCATCGCCCATACCTGCGACCAAACTGCGAAGGGGCGCTCTGGCAATAACACCGGTATCGACAATCACGGCATCGGGATTTCTTGGCAGTTGCAGATATCGTTTAAAGCGGCCGTCTTTGTAGTAAATGATCGACAGCGAGCTACAAGGAGAATCGTTAGAAGCGAGCGTTGGAACGACAACCAGTCGACAGCCGTGCATGAAAGCAACAACTTTGGCAGTGTCGAGGGTTTTGCCGCCACCTATTCCAATAATGACATCACAGTCAGCGTCTTCGGCTTGGATAACTAGTCGGTCAATTTCTTCATCACTACATTCACCGCTAAAAGTTTCAACCAGCCACGGCATGTAATCAGACAGACCTTCGCTGATTTCTGGCATTAAGTGAAGGTGAACCCATGAATCGGCAATGATTAATGCTCTATGTCCCTGGCGGGCCGCTTCTTCGCCGAGTGCGGATAATGCGTTATCACCCTGAACATAACGACCAGGGAAAATAGCAGTTGCGAGCATGAAGCCTCCTGAAACAGTGTCAAATGAACAACACTATGGAGTGATAGGGGGGAATTCAGTTGCATAGCCAAGCTAATTGCAGCTGAATTCTGCATTTTAGGGTGGCTTGGGTATAAATAGATTAGATGCAGATTGGCAGAAGTAAAATAAATGCGTTTGATATGTATCAAATGGTTGTCGACAAAAATATCGGCAACCATCAACAGAAATAAGCAAGCGATGCAAAGAAGTGCTCGATCAGATTTTCTGTTTTAGTTTTTCTCGAATCATTTCTACCCGTTTTTTATTGGCGCCTAAATCGCTATATCCAATCCGTGATGCTGAACGAACTGCGATATGTTTTTTAGTAGCCACAAAATGCAACTCAACGTCATCGGTATAACGTATGAGGGGTGTAGTAAAAGTCAGGTGAAGATAATTTTCTGATCTGGAAACGACTTCAGTATTGCTCTGAGCGGCTAAATCATCCGCGAGCCAGTTCCAATCATCAACCGATTGAACAGCCAATGGCTCAATGTAATGGCTATCTGAGATGGCCATATCACTACAAACGCAGTTGGGCTTAGAAGCGCAGTCAGCTAATTTTTGATCGCTCAACCCACCGGCGACAGGCGTACCTGCGCAACCTAATAAAGACATAACCATTGCGGCACTCAGTAAGTATTTCATAACAGCTATTTCTCATTATATTCGTGAGGAACTGATCATAATGCTCAGGCCTCTTTAGGGGGTGGCTATATGCTCAGTGACAGCTGACAAACTGTCAATTACTTGCAGTGAAATAATCGATTTCGTAGTGAATCGTTGAATTTTGTTTGATATCTAATCGTCGCATTGTTCCGGTTCGCTGACGTGTTCAATCATCCGCTGCAGTAAATCACGAATATGATGGTCATCTGGCTGATAAAGCATTTGCTTGCCACTGCGAGTGCCCTTAAGAATGCGTGCCTTGCGCAGACTTCTTAAGTGATGGCTGGTAAGCGACTGTGACATGTCTGCTGCGGTGGATAGGCAGCACACCGGCTTGGGCTCATCTAGGCAAGCCATTACTAGTTTCAAGCGACCTTCATCGCCAAGTAGCTTGAACAGAGTTGCCATCTGAGAGAGTTGTTTGGGATCAGGAGAAGTCATCTGGGCCGAATTGTCACATGCAAGAGTGCCTATGATTTCGTTCTCGGGAGATTTGGTCAAGTATCTGTTTGCTCAATTAGGTCTATAAAGGTAGGTATTCGGCAAATTTAGTTCGGTATAAGCATATTTTTTGTATACGAACTAACCGGCTTTTTTATTGCTGGTTTTGATATCAAGGAATGCACTATGCAATTCAAGGATGATCCTGTTATTGCAGTTATCGGGCTGGGCTATGTAGGTTTACCGCTGGCATTGGCTTTTGGTGAACACTATCAAACGCTAGGTTTTGATCTCAGAGATGAGCGGGTTAAGGCGTTATTAGATGGTTATGACGAAACTGAAGAAGTATCTGCCAGAGATATTGCTAAGGCGAATTATTTAAGTCTCACCGGGCAATTGGGTGATTTAAAGCGAGCTGATATTTACATCGTCACGGTACCTACGCCGATTGATGATAGCCGCCGGCCTGACATGTCAGCATTGAAGTTCGCTTGCTCGATGCTGGCCGGTTACCTCGAAAAAAATAATGTAGTGGTGTTTGAATCGACGGTGTACCCTGGCGCTACCGAAGAAATTTGTATTCCAATTCTGCAGAAAAAATCATCGCTGACATTAAATGAAGACTTATTTGTTGGATATAGTCCAGAAAGAATTAATCCTGGCGATAAGAAAAATCAGCTAAAAAATATCTGCAAGATTACCTCTGGATCCAGTCCAGAATCTGCCATCTACATAGATCAAATCTATCAAAGTGTACTGATTGCCAAGACCTACCGAGCGCCTTCTATTAAGGTCGCAGAAGCAGCAAAGGTTATTGAGAACACCCAGCGAGATGTCAATATTGCTTTAATGAATGAATTATTAGTAATTCTGGATAAATTAAATATCGATGCTGGTGAAGTTCTACAAGCGGCTAGAACCAAATGGAATTTCTTGCCGTTTACCCCGGGTTTGGTAGGTGGGCATTGCATTGGAGTTGACCCGTATTATTTGATTTATAAAGCAGAGCAGCATGGTTATTATCCACAAATTATTACTGGCGCTCGTCAGGTTAATGACTGTATGGCGGAATACATTGCCAGTCGAGTCGTTAAAAAGATGTTAAAAAGAAAAATGCATGTGGAAGGTGGCAGTGTTCTATTGATGGGGCTGGCGTTTAAAGAAAACTGCAAAGATATTCGTAATAGTAAAACTATCGATGTGATCAGGAATTTAGAAGAATACGGCTTGCAAGTCGATGTTTATGATCCGCTGGTTGACAAGCAAGATGCGGATAAGAGATTTTCTATCGAGTTATATTCGAAATTACCAAAAAAACAGTATGATGTGATTCTGACTGTAGTGCCGCATAGCTGCTTTGAAAACGACCCTGATGTTCAAAATTTATTAAGGCAACATCAGAATCGTATTATTTATCAGGTTAAATCTGGTTGATTAAACCTGATTAAAAGATTTTTTAGCAATAAAGTTTTCAATGTTGCTAGTAATGATACCTACCAATCGCTGACGTGCTTCACTGCTGCCCCAGGCGCAGTGGGGTGTAATAATCAGGTTGGGAATCGATGGGTTTAGCAGCGGATTGTCAGGCGTAGGTGGTTCTTGGCTAAGTACATCGGTCGCGGCACCAGCAATTGTTCGATTAATTAACGCTTTGGCTAAAGCAGTTTCATTAATAATTCCCCCGCGAGCAGTATTAATGATAAATGCTGATGGTTTCATTTGTGCCAACTGTGCAGTATCAATCAGGTTCTCTGTATTGGCGGTTAGTGGGCAGTGAATGCTTAATACATCCGCCTCAACCAATAACTGATCAAGTACCATTCGCGGATACGGGTCTTTAGGTTTAGTTTCACCCGCCAGAATAATCTTCATGCCAAAACCTTCGGCAATCTGACAAACTCCTTTGGCCAGATCACCATAGCCAACAATACCGAGAGTTTTTCCTGCTAGTTCAACAATCGGGTAATCCAATAAGCAAAACTGATTGGAGCGGCACCAGTCACCCTGATTAACAGCTTGAGCATATTCTGCGGTTTTGTTTGCTAATGCCAATATCAGTGAAAAAGCATGTTGGGCAACTGAGGCTCTGCCATAATTCACTACGTTACATACTGCAATGCCTAAATCTTTAGCGGCGATTAAATCTACATTATTGGTTCCGGTAGCTGCAATGCAAATTAATTTAAGTGATTTAGCTTGGCTGAGCGTTTCTCGATTTAAAAATACTTTATTACTGACAACAACGGTTGCGTTTTTTATCCGCTGGGCAACCTGCGTTGGTTGTGTGCTAGGCCAAAGCTGCCAGTTGTTTAAGGTAGCCGTTAGACCTGACAGATCTGGCCCTTGGCCGTTGGCTTGGCAGAGGGTATCGCAATCTAGAAAAACACCAAGTTGGCCCATAAAATATCCTACCGAAAATAATTTACAAAACAGGTTTAAGTAATTGAGTCTGGTTAAAAAAATGAAGGTTTGAAAAGGGTGTCAATTGGGAGAAGATAAAATGCGCGCTATTACTAAATCAATAGCGCGCATAATCAGTTAAACAAATTATTTTTGAAGTTGGCTTAACTGTTGATCTTTCGCTTGCCAAATACTATTCAGCCAGCCTTGGAACTGAGTCCGATAGGCCTTGTCTGTTTCATAGTCACCGACTAGGTCAGCAGGCCGCTGAATCACTTTGACATCAACCTTAATTGTTGGAATCCTGCCACAACAGAAATCCCAAAAACTATTGTTTTTAGTCGAGTAATGAACCGTGACATCAACAATGTTCTGAATTTGATCACCCAATGCATCGAGTACAAAACTAATCCCACCTGACTTTGGTTTTAACAGGTTTTGGTAGGGCGAGTTTTGTCGCTGCTTCTTGGCCGGAGTAAAGCGAGTGCCTTCGACAAAGTTCATCACTGAAATTGGCATATGGCGAAATTTCTCACAGGCCTTTTTTGTAGTCTCTTTATCTTTTCCTTTCATTTCAGGATGCTTAGCTAAATAAGATTTGCTATAGCGCTTCATAAATGGGAAGTCTAAAGCCCACCATGCCAAGCCTAAAACAGGTACTTTAATTAATTCTTGTTTTAAGAAGAATTTTAAAAAAGGTATTTTCCGGTTTAAGACATGCTGTAATACCAAAATGTCGGTCCAGCTTTGGTGGTTGGAAATCACTAAAAACCAATCGTTGGTTTTTAACATTGGATTATCTATCCCGGTGACTTGCCAATTTACTTTGCGGGTCAGAGCCAAAATTCCACTATTACAAGTCACCCAGCTTCCGGCAAAAAAATGCAGGATCTTACTGAGGCCTTTTTGCACCGGAGTAATCGGTAATAGTGCTTTAACCAAGCCAAACACCACAATTGGCGTAGCCCACAATATTGTATTGATGAGATACAACATAAAACTGATGGCACCTAAAACCGGTGCGGGAAGAAACTGCAGCATTAGTCCTCCAAATAGGTATAGCCGCGAAAGCCTTCGCGGAGTTCGCCCAGCCAGCATTGTTTGTCTGCTGGGTCGAGGTTGCTGGCGTTCAAGCTGGCTTCCAGTGAATTGAGCAATTCTTTTGCGTCATAATTCACGTATTCTAATAAATCTTCAACTGTATCGCCCATTTTAGGTTGAACTAGTTGATAGCCAGTCGCAGTTAATTCGACATGCACCGAGTCGGTGTCACCGAACAGGTTGTGCATATCGCCCAGAATTTCCTGGTAAGCACCCACTAAGAAAAAAGCCAACAGCTGAGGTTTGTCTTTGGGGGGCAGGGGCAGTGGCAGGGTGCTTTCAACGCCTTCGCCATCGGCGTAATCGTCAATTCGGCCATCTGAATCACAGGTAATGTCCTGCAAGCGCGCACGAATTGCTGGCGGTTGATCCAACCCTTGCAAAGGCATCACTGGAAAAACTTGGCCAATTCCCCAAACGTCTGGCAATGACTGGAACAGTGATAAATTACAAAACAGCCGGTGGGCCAGTTTTTCATTTAACTGATCGAGAATTGGGCGATGGGGGCGGCGAGCTGGATCTAATTTGGGCAATAGCTGCCGACAAAATTGCATCCAAATTGCTTCAGCCTGAGCCTTTTCTACCAGAGAAAACTCACCATGCAGATAGCCCTCGGCAATTTCAGACAAGGCCTGCTCTGCCTGGCTGAATGCTTGCAATGGCTGGTTGGAGTTCACCTGTTGCAGTTTTTGCCACAACAATTGTAATGCCAGAGGTGATGATGCAGCGGGTGCTGAAACTGGCAGAGCATCGGGAATTTCCCGATCAATCACATTGGTGATAAGTACCGCATGGTGTGCACTTAAACCACGGCCTGACTCAGTGAAAATAGTCGGCTGGGGCTGCTTTTCTCTGTTACAGGCTTCGGCTAATCCACGAACTATTTGGCTAGCATAATCATCAATGGTGTAATTGGTAGAGAAATGGCTATTTGAGCCGGTACCTTCGTAATCAACGCCTAGGCCACCACCAACATCAACAATATCAATCGGTGCGCCAAAACGGCGTAGCTCGGCGTAATAGCGAGCACACTCGCTAACGCCACGACGAATTTCATGGATATCAGAAATCTGCGAACCCATATGGAAATGTAATAATTTCAGGCAGTGCTGAGACTGCTGCTGCTTGAGAATATCCATCGCCTGAATCAACTGGCCTGCAGTTAAGCCGAACTTGCCTTTTTCGCCACCGGTATTTTGCCATTGCCCTGATGAAACAGTGGATAACCGGGTTCGTAAGCCAATCACGGGTTGAATATTCATCACCCGGCCTTCTTGCAGAATTTGCTCAAGTTCGCTGAGTTTTTCTACCACCAAATACACTTGATGGCCGAGTTGTTGGGCAATCAGTGCTAGGCGAATATATTCGCGATCTTTGTAGCCATTGCAGACGATAATCCGGCCTGATATTGCACCATGAACAGTTTCTTGTTGGCTTAGCAGACCGAGTACCGCCAGTAATTCTGGCTTTGAACCTGCTTCCAGGCCAAGCCGATTTCCACCGGCTTTCAGCAGCCCTTCCACTAAATGGCGTTGCTGATTGGTTTTGATCGGGTAAACCGAGCTGTAACTTCCTTGGTAAGAAAACGCTTTGCGTGCCTTATCAAAAGCACTACAGAGTTGGCGAACTCGGCCATCCAATATATCGGTAAACCTGACTAATACCGGCAAGCGTAAGCCGCTTTGTTGAATTTCTTCCATTAGTTGCGGTAAATCGATACCAGTTGACCGATTGGTCGGTGATCGATTTTCAGGCTGGTCATCAAATACATCAGGGCAATGATGATTGGGTTTGGCGATCAGGTGCCCTTGCTGGCTGATATCGAAGTAACCTTCACTCCAGCGAGCAATATTATAAGTTTGGCGGGATTGCTCGATACTCCACTCGCTCATTCATTTTCCATTAAGCGGCATGAGATACAGCCGATCATTATACCTATCTTGCGGAGCTGCTCTAGCAATTTGCTGAACTCAATTTAATGAAAGTAATTTTCCACTACAGAGTAAAAAATACTTGCCAGCAGGTTTCGCCTAGCTATGCTTGCCCAGCAATTAATGTTTTAGTTTTAGATGGTGGAAATGATGGCGCTTGATGAGAGCTGGTATAGCGAAATTCATGGCAAAGATGGCTCAGCCTTTTCTTTTAAAATCAAAGAGAAGTTGCATGAAGAACAAACTGAATATCAGCAGATAGCAATCTATCAAACTGAAACGTTTGGTCGTTTAATGGTGATTGATGACTGTGTGATGTTGACCGATCGGGATAACTTTCTCTATCACGAAATGATGTCACATCCGGCGCTGTTTACCCATGCCGATCCTAAACGTGTGGTGATTATCGGTGGTGGTGATTGCGGCACCATGAAGGAAGTATTGAAACACCCGGGTGTGGAAGAAGCTTGGCAGGTCGAAATTGACCAGCGAGTCACTGATTTGTCAGAAGAATATTTCCCTGAATTATGCTCGGCGAATAAAGATCCAAGAGCCCATTTCTATTTTGGTGATGGTATTGCCTGGATGGCTGATCAGGGTGAAGCTGCCTTTGATTTGATTATTGTTGATTCTACCGATCCGGTTGGCCCAGCTGCAGGTCTGTTTACTCAAGCATTTTTTGCAAACTGCCTGAAAGCCTTAAAAACTGGCGGCATTATGGTCCAGCAGAGTGAATCACCGATTTATCATTCCGATTTAATTGCAGGCATGCACCGAGATATGAAAGCAGCTGGTTTTGCTGACACGAAAACGCTAGATTTCCCGCAGCCGGTTTACCCATCTGGCTGGTGGAGCGCTACCATGGCGGCGAAAGGACGCGATCTGAATAATTTCAGAGAAACTGATATTGCCAATAAGCCGTTTGAAACACTTTATTACAACCTTGAGTGCCACCATAAATCTTTGGCTTTGCCAGAGTTTATGAAAAAGGCACTGGCTAAATAAGCTTTGTCTTTTGTGTTGTTACAGAATTGAGTTGTTGCCAACGGCCTTTTCATTTGATTGGGCCGATAAAAAATAAAAATAGTTGTTTTAAAAACTAATCAAAAATTTTCAAAAGGAGTCTCTTATGCTAAGCAGTAATGAATATTTTGAAGGTAAAGTAAAATCGATTGGTGGTATTCGTTCACAAGAGATGGATGCAACCATCGGCGCAATGGAACCGGGTGAATACCAGTTTTCTACCGCGGTAAGGGAATTTATGACAGTGATTAGCGGTAGCTTAAATGTACAGCTGCCTAACAGCGATAGCTGGAAAATGTACCATGCCGGTGAAACCTTTGAAGTAGAAGCGAATAGTAGCTTCAAGCTAACGGTTGAAGTGGCTAGTAGTTATTTGTGTCGCTATGAGTGATTGATATTTTCCCAGGGATGGGAAAATTATCTATTGAGTGGTATTAAAAAATTAAAATTAATTAAAGCGTTTTAATCCGTTTCATATTCCACAGCAATGCAATACACATAAATAATAGCAACACCTTTACCCATGTTAGCGGTACCACATAAATGCTAATTGAAAAACTCAGAACAATTAAAACATAAGCGCGTTTTTTATTGCTGGCTTTTATCCCTTTGTGTTTTTCCCAATCGTTAATGGCTGGGCCAAAATACTTATGGTTAATTAACCATGCGTGCAGTCGCTTGTTGCTGCGGGCAAAACACCATGCAGAAAGCAATAGAAAAGGAGTGGTTGGCAGTACCGGCAACACCACTCCGATCAATCCGGTGATCAGAGATAGCGTGCCAGCAATAGCATAAAGAATTCGCCGCATTTATGACGTCATTTCAGCTAGCAATAAATTTTTGTTGGCTTTCCATTTCGCCCAGATTGCGATGGTTTTTGAATCGATGATCTTTCCTTGGGCAATCAGCTCAACAAAGTGTTTCTCTGTGACGGGTACCTGCTCAAAAAACTCATCATCATCTTTTTGACCTGCATGTTGTTCTAATGCACGGGCTAAATAACAGTGCTGAACTTCATCACAAAAACCAGGTGCTGGTAACAGAGTGCCTAGGTCGGTCCAGTCGGTTGCATGGTGATTGGTTTCTTCGATTAATTCACGTTGTGCACACTGCAAGATATCTTCATCTGGCTCCAAGGTACCGGCGGGTACTTCGTAGATCCATTTGCCAATTGCTGGGCGATATTGCTTGAGTAACAGAATTTTGCCATCCGGCATTAGAGGAAGTATGACTACAGCACCAGGGTGATGCAGGTGAGTCCAGTCGACAATGCGATCATCAGGTAAGGTATGTTTTTGTTGTTGCACCTGAAATACGTGCCATTGGAAAAGCGTGGAAGGCATAACGTTCTCTCTTGGCTTGATTGCCTCATTATATGCCTTACCATTGCTTCTTCAGCAAATAATCACGTCATTATTTTGCGCAGTACTTGTTAACCTCTTGCTGTGCTTGTTCGGTCATCAAGCGACGTTCTTCTGTTGAGTAAATGCGTTTATTGCCTTTTGCGTCATACGAACCGGCGCGGGGAGAATGCTTTAGCATGTTTTGCCGGTTTTTTGATTGATCACATAATATAGCGCTGCGCTTACGCAATCGTTCATTATGCCGGGCTAAAGTTTTTCCCTTCAGGCGAGATTTTTTGCTCTTGTTGACAGAATCTAGCTGCTCTTTAACAGAATTTGGCGCATCAATCGCTTCGCCAGCCAAGCCTGAACCAGTTTGTTGGCCGGTTCTTTCAACCTCGATGCCAGCAGGTGGTGAGCTGCCAAAGACTACCTTGCCGTCTTGATCTTTCCATTTGTAAATTTCTGCTGCATCTGAATAATTCGCTGCGAGAAGTGCAATTGCCAAAGCAAAAATAGGAAGCACTTTCATGTTACTGCTCCGAGAAACTGGTTATCTCTCGAAAAACTAGAAAGTTAGATCAATCGGATGTGTCGATTAGCTCTCGCTTTTAACAATGGCTGCTGCTGGGTGTTGATAGATTGTGACCAGTTTAACAAATTAATTGGTTTTGAAATAAAAAACCGCCGCTATTTATTGTGAAATAGCGGCGGTTTTTTTATACGTCAAAAGACTGCTTTTCAATTAACGCTTTTACAACTTTTTAGTATTATTTATTAGTGAATTCTGGATAGGCTTCCATTCCACAATCTGCTAAATCAACACCGTTGTATTCGTCTTCTTCGCTCACTCGAACACCCATCAGTGCTTTCAGTGCTAGCCAAACCACCAAGCTGGCACCGAATACCCAAGCAAAGATCACGGCTGCACCAATTGCTTGTGCGCCAAAGCTTGCGCCACTGTTATTGACGGGAACGACCATCACACCGAATAAACCCACTACACCATGTACTGAAATTGCGCCGACTGGATCATCAATTTTCAGCTTGTCTAAAGTCAGGATAGAGAACACCACTAACACGCCGCCACATGCGCCGATTAACGTCGCTGCTAGGCCAGTTGGTGCTAGAGGTTCTGCAGTGATGGCAACCAAGCCAGCTAATGCACCATTAAGTGTCATGGTTAAATCAGCCTTACCGAACAACAAGCGGGCGGTAATTAATGCTGAGATTACGCCGCCAGTAGCTGCTGCGTTAGTGTTAAGGAAGATTTGACCGACTGCGTTAGCGTTTTCTACATCTGACAGCAGCAATTGAGAACCACCGTTAAACCCGAACCAACCTAACCAGAGGATAAATGTACCCAATGTTGCCATAGGTAAGTTAGCACCAGGAATCGCATTAACTTCACCGTTAGCGCCGTATTTTCCTTTACGTGCCCCAAGTACCAATACCCCTGCTAAAGCTGCAGCAGCACCTGCCATGTGAACGATGCCGGAACCTGCGAAGTCAGAGAAGCCAACGGTTTCACTCAAGAAACCGCCGCCCCAGGTCCAGTAGCCTTCCATTGGATAGATGAATCCGGTCATTACTACTGAGAAGGCTAGGAAAGCCCACAACTTCATCCGCTCGGCCACTGCGCCAGAGACGATAGACATTGCAGTGGCAACAAATACCACTTGGAAGAAGAAGTCGGCGCCTAATGAGTGGTCGGCTTCGCCTTTTAACACTGCGTCGGTTGTGTGTTCAGCACCGATGGTGAAACCAAGGCTTGGTAACCAACCGGCAGAAGCGTTATCAACATACATAATGTTGTAACCCACTAGCAGAAACATCACGCAGGAAATAGCAAATAGCGCAATATTTTTAGTCAGAATTTCGGTGGTGTTTTTAGCGCGAACCAGGCCGGCTTCTAGCATGGCAAAACCAGCTGCCATCCACATAACTAGCGCGCCGCACATTAGGAAATAAAAAGTATCCAGTGCGTATTTAACTTGAGTCAGATCTTCCACGGTATTTATCCTCTTGTTCTGGGCGCAACTCAGTGAAATCTTTTTGTTTCACTTATGAGTTGTTGCAGCATTCATCGTCAAATGGTGTTAAATGGCTTCTACGCCTTCTTCACCAGTACGAATCCGGATGACTTGTTCTAGGCTGCGGACAAAAATTTTGCCGTCACCAATTTTTCCGGTGCGAGCCGCGTCGGTAATCGATTCAACCACCCGTTCGACTTGTTCTGATTCAATCGCCAACTCAATTTTTACCTTAGGTAGAAAATCAACTACGTATTCAGCGCCACGGTAGAGTTCGGTATGTCCCTTTTGTCGACCGAAACCTTTGACTTCAGAGACCGTAATCCCTTGTACGCCAATTTCCGATAATGCTTCACGAACATCATCCAACTTGAATGGCTTGATGACTGCAGTGACCAGTTTCATGGTGCTCTCCTTGTAATTACCGCCGGTTATTCACCGGGCTGACTTATTGGAAATTTGTATTGCGATTGCTGAGGAAGGAGCAATCCCTGTGCCAGTTTTATTTATTCATTTATATCAACGTGTTGAAGTGAAATCATTTATTGTGGACGAAAGCGGTGCGCACCAAAACCTGACAAACGCACGCATTTGGTGCGTTAGTTATCAATAAGTTGCAGTTAAGTGCATCGTTAATTGGTGGGTTGTCAGGCAACAAATAAAAGGAAAGTTGGATTGAAGTGGCAGGGCTCGGGCTGAATCAAAAAAAGAAACCTGCTAAATTACCTAAAGTAAATTAACCAACACACTACATATTTGCTGTCAAAGGTGTGTTTTAACCAGAACCGGAGATGTCCTATGTTCGATCCCAATATGATCGATGAACTGAGCAAGAAGCTATCTGCGGCTTTGCCCCCTGGTTTGAAACAGTTTCAACAAGAGAGCGAAAAGAGCATGCGCTCAGTGCTGCAGGGCTTTTTTTCCAAGATGGATTTGGTCACTCGTGAAGAATTTGAAGTGCAGAAAGGTGTGTTGTCACGCACCCGCTCCAAATTAGAGCAGCTGGAAGCGCAAATGGCTGAACTTCAAGCGCAGTTGAATCCGTCGCAGCCAGAAGAAAAAGAATAGCGAATCGGAAAGTAGAAAATTGGCTCGATCTAGTTAGCAGTTAGTTTTTGCCAAATAATGTTTTGCCCAGCGCTGATGATCATTTTATGGTCATCAGCGTTTTTGTATCTACAGCTTGTTAACTGAAATGGGCAGTGTTGCTCAATTCCTTCGTTACCAACTGAAGGTAATTTTTGAAATAAATGACTGTTAGTTGCATGTTCGAATCAAACGATACCGATTATTCAAACTTCGCTTAAAAGGCATGACTTGCATCAGTTTTATCTTTTTCATGGGCCGTATTGGCACTCATTTCAATAAAAACAACAAAATGGTTCTAGCAATGGATTACTAGCCAAATAGCTATTAGAGCAAGCTATTGCATATAGCGGCGCTGGCGCTGTTAACGATAATAAAAGAACTTCAAATATCGCATTCAAGATCGTTTCTGATCATTTCCGAGTGCTGAAATTTCCAATGAAAATCATAAAAAACGAGTAATTATCATCATTATTATCTTGAGTTAATGAGCTTTAAGTTCTTGTATCTATCTAAATTAAATAAATAAAAACAAGTTTACCTATCTCCTTTGAGGTAGCAAGTTATGCGTTTCTGGCGGTATATTTTATTATTTTACATATCAATAACTGGTACACTTTTTTTTTCGTTTATGTGCCATTCAACTGGTTGGCAGGTGACATGCATCAAGATGTTTTCGTTCGCTTGCGCTTAATGTTCGAACTGTTACCTAACTCAAAATAATTCACAGTGCGGTTAAGCAAATGATTGGATTTCTCAAGCCACCAGCGCATAAAGAGCGTTTGCCTGAAGATCAGGTAGATGAGTCTTACAAGCGTTTAAGAATGCAGGTTTTTCTCGGTATTTTCTTCGGATATGCCGGTTATTACTTAGTTCGTAAAAACTTTACTTTAGCTATTCCTCATTTAGTAGATGAAGGCTATACCCGAGCAGAGCTCGGTCTTGCACTTTCCGGTGTTGCGATTGCCTATGGTTTGTCCAAGTTCTTGATGGGCAGCGTTTCCGACCGCAGTAATGCGCGTAACTTTATGGCACTTGGCTTGTTTGTTAGTTCATTGACCATGATTGCAATGGGTATGGTGCCTTTCTTCACCAGCTCTGTTGGCATCATGTTCGTTTTATTGATGGCTAATGGTTGGTTCCAAGGAATGGGTTGGCCACCAGCAGGCCGGACCATGGTTCACTGGTTTTCTGCCAGCGAGCGCGGCACCAAAATGGCGGTGTGGAACGTTGCCCACAATATTGGTGGTGGCTTATTAGCACCGATTGCACTGTTTGGTATGGCATTCTTTGCTGATTGGCACGCAGTGCTATATACCAATGGTTTTGTCGCACTGGGTGTTGCAGTACTCATCTGGTTAACTGTTCGTGATGCACCTCAATCACAAGGTTTGCCAAGCATTGAAGAGTACAAAAACGATTATCCGAAAGGATTTGAGTATGGAAAAGAGCATGAAAAAGAATTTACTGCCAAAGAGATTTTCTTTAAGTATGTTCTGAACAATCGACTGTTATGGGCCATCGCAATTGCTAACGCATTTGTCTATTTGGTGCGTTATGGCGTTCTGGACTGGGCACCGCTGTATTTAGAAGAAGCCAAAGGCTTCTCATTTCAAGATGCAGGTTGGGCGTATGCCTTGTACGAGTGGGCCGGTATTCCAGGTACGCTGGCTTGTGGTTGGTTGTCGGATAAAGTCTTTAAAGGCCGTCGTGCACCAGCAAGCATCATCTATATGGTGCTAACTCTGATATGCGTATTGGTTTACTGGTTCAACCCAGCAGGCAATCCTAGTGTTGATATTGCAATGCTGATTGCGATTGGCTTTTTGATCTACGGCCCAGTCATGTTGATTGGTGTACATGCACTGGATCTGGTGCCTAAGAAGGCGGCTGGTACTGCTGCAGGCTTCACCGGTCTGTTTGGTTATGTTGGTGGTGCAGTAACTGCTAACGTTGTGATTGGTCATGCGGTTGACGTTGCAGGTTGGGACGCAGGCTTTATGATTATTACAGCGGCTTGTGTGATGTCGATTGTCTTGATTGCTCTAACATTGAACTCTGAAAAACGTTCAATGGGTCATGAGGTGTCTGCATAAGATCAAAGTAAGGTGAAGCTTTTGCTAAAGCTTCACCTACTTTATTTGTACTTTTCTCTGACAACAAGAATAATGTTTGCAGCTAGTCAGGATGACTTCCGCAAACGAGGTAACCTAAATGCATAAACAGAATCAACGTCAGCGTCAGAAAACCATCGTTGATCTGGTACGGGAGAGGGGGTTTGTCACTACGGAAACCCTGGTACAGCATTTTAATGTAACGCCCCAGACAATTCGTCGTGACTTGAATGATTTAGCAGAAGCCAACTTGGTGAGTAGACACCATGGTGGCGCGGCGTCTCCTTCCAGTACCGAAAATACAGATTATGCGACTCGACTGAATCAGTTTCGTTCTGAGAAGAAAAAGATCGCCGATTCTCTGGTTCGACATATCCCCGACGGATCTTCTTTATTTATTAACATCGGTACATCTACAGAATCAGTCGCTCGAGCATTGTTGGTAAGAAACAACCTACGAGTTGTTACCAATAACTTGCATGCAGCAGCAATTTTGACCGAAAACAGCAGTTTCACTGTGATTCTTGCTGGTGGTGAAGTTCGAAATCGAGATGGCGGCATTATTGGTGAAGCCACTCGTGATTTCATCCATCAGTTCAGCATGGACTATGCCATTATCGGCATCAGTGGTGTTGGCATGGACGGTGCGCTAATCGATTTTGATTACCACGAAGTTCGTGTTGCGCAAGCCATGGTTAACAATGCGACCCATGTGTTTTTGGCTGCAGACCATTCTAAATTTGGTCGTCAGGCAATGGTTCGTTTAGGCGACATTTCTATGTTGGATGCCTTGTTTACCGACAAGCCACCACCAGAAGAATTAATTCGCCTGTTGGAGCAAAAACAGGTTCAGCTTGTTTTACCTGATATGGATGCTCCGCAGTTTCTGGCTGAGTAATTTCCAGAAAGTAAAAAACCCGCTACGGCGGGTTTTTTTATATACACGGAAGTATGGTATGTCGCAAACAGTCGTGATTCTGCTTTCGGCTACTTTTGCATCGCGACCAAAGCTAACTGTCCCCAGCTATCTAGTTGGCCTTGCTTAAAAATAAGCGGGGTACACTCTTTTTTGGTCAACGGCGCGTTTTCATCTGATCTTTGAGTGCGATAGTAAAGAATCTGAACCTTCTGCTGATTAAGGCTGAAGGCCTCACTAAAATCAGCGGTGCCAAAAATATCAATTACCTGCTGCTTGGTTTGCCCAAGATTGAGTAATGACAGGTTTTGTCGATTGTCTTTTTCTGTTGAGATTTCTAGCTGGTAGCTGTAACCATCGTCATCTTTCTTATCGCCAATATTGATGGCACAACCACTCATAAAAACAGATGTAGCTAAAAGTGCTGAAAGTGCAGTAGTTGTTTTTTTCATAGTAACGTCTCTGAGTTATTATTTTTTAAATGGTTAAACGCTTGGTTTAACTGAAAATGGCTGGAAGTTGTATGTTGCTCCAGCTTTTGTAATCGTTGCTCTAGTCGAGAAATCTTCCGAGCAAAAGCTTGTGTTGATGCCCGAGTTAATCTCGATTCATCGAGAGCAGTTTTGATTGCCACTTTTTGAGGTTGCGTATTCATCGCAACTGTCTGATAAACATTTTTTTTCTTTACTTTTCGAATCTTTTTGCTGTTTGATTTCGGTTGGCTGATTTTAACGACAATGCCAATTACGATATAAGCAGTAAAAATCTGAGCGCTAATAAAGTAGGTTAAAAGTATTGCGGCCAAACGCACCAGAATCACATCAAGATCGAACTTCTTAGCTGTTAAATGACACAAGCCTAAAATAACGGGTTGGCCATGGGCTTTAATTAAAAGCTCAGTTTGTTGCTTCATGGCCGGTTTCTCCAGTCGGGAACCTCGCTATCGAGAATTCTCTCCAAGGTATGAATTCTTTCTTCCATGCTTTCTAAGCGAATTATTGACGCATCAAAAAGTTCTTGTGATTCTTGATCTAGGCGTTCGTCTTGCCTTCTTTTGTGCCTAAGCCATGGCATATAAATAAAGAGAGCTAAAAGCACGCTAATAAGAATCACGAGCTCCAGAATATCTTCTGACATGAATGCATCCCTATAAAATAAATAGCAGCAAATATAATTGGTTAGAACTTATTGTTTCGCAAGGTTCTTTTTCAGAACTTCAAGTTCCTTTTCAATTTCATGATTTGCTTGTAATGCTTCGAACTCAGCGTGGATATCTTTTTTGCCAAGTGACTGAGAGTCGAGTTGGCTTTCTATCGCATCAATGCCTTTTTCTAATTGTTCGAAGCGGATTTCCTGTTTAACCAGAGTTTCAATTTGCGTCTTCTGCCGCATTTTAACTCGATTTGAAGAAACCTGCTCTCGCAGCCGTATTGACTCAAGCCGCTTGCGGGCATCATCCATGGCATTTTGTAAGCGAGTGATGTCTTCATCGTGCTTGGTCAGTTGTTGCTCCATTTCAACAAGGAAACCATTTTTTTGTTCTTTCTGGTTGGTGACCGATTGTTTTTCGGCTAATGCCTTGCGAGCTAAATCTTCTCTTTGATGTTGTAGCGCGAGCGATGCTTTATCGGTCCAGTCTTGGATTGAGGCATCAAAAGAGTCGACTTGTCGTTGCAGTTCTTTTTTTTGTGCAATCAAGCGAGCGGCATCAGTTCTGACTTCTACCAGGGTTTCTTCCATTTCCTGAAGCATTAGGCGGGCCATTTTTTCTGGATCTTCAGCGCGATCCAATATTGAAGAAATGTTGGAACTCAAAATATCGCTAAGGCGAGAAAAGATACTCATGTTGATTACCCTTGTTATACGTCTCTGCAAAATCGCAGGTGTTTGATGCTTTATCTACATAATGCGTGCCAGATTTGGTTTTAATGTTTCTAACTTTTTAATATCAATCTGTTGCATCGAATTTTCATTAAGGATCTAAGTTTTCGACATATTTTTCATTGGCGTAAAAAGCCGCATAATGGTTAAATTAACCGAAAGATGGCTAAAAAAACTAAAACACTATGGCTGTAAAGAAAGGTTTGATTGGAAACTCTTCGGCGTTTCTGGAAATGATGGAATCAGTGTCTCGGTTTGCCAGGCACCAGAGGTCTGTTCTAGTGGTTGGTGAGCGAGGAACAGGTAAAGAAGCGATCGCTGATCGGTTGCATTATTTATCGCCAAGATGGCAGCAACAACTGGTCAAAGTGAACTGTGCTGCATTCAGCGATGAGCTACTTGATAGCGAGCTGTTTGGCTATGAAGCTGGAGCTTTTACTGGTGCACAAAGAAAGCGTGATGGTTTATTTCATGCAGCTAGCGGCGGAACATTGTTTCTTGATGAGTTGGCAACCATGGGTTCGAAACTCCAAGAAAAGCTATTGCGCGTAATTGAATATGGCGAATATTACCGTGTTGGTGGTTCTGAAACGGTAACGGTAGATGTTCGAGTGGTTGCCGCAACCAATGAAGATCTTCCAGGTTTGGCAAGGCAGGGAAAATTTCGTCATGATTTGCTAGACCGGTTGGCGTTTGATGTATTGGCTTTGCCGCCGCTTAGATTTCGTGATGAAGATATTTTAAGACTGGCCAGTCATTTTGCTTTTGCAATGGCCAGTGAGCTTGGCTGGGAAAGTTTTGCCGGGTTTTCAGTGCAGGCGCAGCAGGCTTTAAATGACTATCAGTGGCCTGGTAATGTGCGTGAATTAAAAAATGTTGTAGAAAGAAGTGTTTGTCGGCAGGAAGCGCTTGGAAACAATCAAGAAAACCAATTGTTAAATTTAGTGGTGTTTGACCCATTTGATTCGCCTTGGTTATCTGGGTTATCTGGTTTGTCGGTTGATTTCGATCAACTTGATATGACGCAAGATACTCCAAATATGCCGCTGGACTTGCAACTAGAAAATAAAACGCTTGGAGAAGTAGAAAAGTTGCAGCATTTGCTTGAGCAGAAACAGGCGATTGATTTGAAAAGTTGCTTGTCAAAAATAGAAAAACAGCTGATAGAAACAGCCTTACTAACCAACCATCGGCAACAGCAAAAAACCGCAGAGCAGCTTCAACTCTCGTACGATCAACTTCGAGCAAGAATAAAAAAATATAGTAAAGAGAGTCATATACCCGCTATCTAGCAGGTATCGCTTAAAAATAATTAAAGGAATCATCCGACTAAGATTTGAATTCAAAATTTACAATTTAGATGTATCGACAGCAATATCAGCTTCATGCTGTTTGCCTGATTTAAGTTCTTGAACCACATGGTCAACAAAACCAGCGCCGGCTGCTTCATAGAGGTTGAAAACACTGTGTACGCCAGAGTCTTTAAGCGACAGCGCATCTTCGCTGTATTGGACAATCGCACTCAGTTTTCCTTGGTAGTCGAGCCGCTTTAACTGTTCGACAGCGAACTGATTACCGATATGGTGTGGCATTGCTAATAGCACTAATTCAAGGTTAGGAGCCATGTTTAGCTTCTCCCAAAAGTCAGTGTCAGATGCATCGCCTTTAACTATGTTGCGGCCTGCTGCTTGATGGAAATCGACCAATTCTTGTTTATGTTCGATGCCTAAAATTTCACCATCGAATTTACTGGTTAGTTCATCATAAGCACCACTACCAATACGCCCCATTCCTAAGATTAAAAAGCGAGGGTTGCCGATATGAATAGGACGATCTTCAGGGTGTAGTGGATGACGCTCTAGCTTTTGTAGCCGAGATTGGAATTTTTGATATAGACGATTCGATGCCGCATTGAATGGCACCGCGACGAGGAAGCTTAAACTCAAAGCCACCGCTAAAATAATCATCCATTGCGGCGGTAACCAGCCTTTGCTGGTGGCGACTGCTGCCACAATGAGACCAAACTCACTGTAATTACCTAGGTTAATAGAAGTTAATACTGCGGTGCGTGAACGCAGCTTAAAATAAGTGAATAGATAGAGAAATAACGCCACCTTAATCGGCACGATAAGCACCAATAGCAACGCGAGGCCTATGTCTGAAAAGCTTGGTAAACCATTAAGCCCAATAGTTAAGAAGAAAGCGACTAAGAATAGCTCCTTAAAATAGAACAATGATTTAGCCAGTTCAGAAGACTTTGTATGACCAGCCAATAAGATACCGATGATCAAGGCGCCTAAGTCAGGCTTCAGCCCCACAAGTTCAAACAGGCCTGCCCCTAATACCAACGCCATCACTAAACCAAATAGCACTAGCAGTTCACCGTGACCGACTCGATCAAATATCTTATAAATAATGGGTTTAGCAAGAGGTAGGAACAAAAGTCCTAAAGCCCAGATTGAAGGAACATCTCCCTTTGAAATAGTGAGAAAAGCGACAGCGAAGATATCCTGCATAATGAGGATGCCAATGGTGATACGGCCGTACAGTGATTTTATATCGCCTTTTTCTTCGAGTACTTTTACCGCAAAAATGGTACTCGAGAAACTCAAGGCAAAGGCTAATAACCCAAGCTGCTTTAACTCAAGCCCAGTGAGTTGTTCTAGGCCTAATACCCCTAAAATTTTCAGTAGAGGAATAAAAAACAACATCGATGCCATTAAGTGCAGGCTTGAACCTGCTAAAACTTCGGCTTTGAATAAACTTCGAACATCCAGTTTCAAACCAATAATAAACAACAGTAAGGTCACACCGAGATTGGCAAGTTGTTCAAGCAGCGGCAGGCTTGATTCGTCGATACCAAATAGAAACAGGACAAATCCCGCCGCCAGATAGCCGATAAGAGGTGGCAACCCAAAACGATTGACTAACATGCCGCAGGCTAAGGTAATGATGAGTATGGCGGGTTCCAAGATGATCCTTTCAATAGCAGGGAGAAACTAAGCGCGTCTTATTCTATAAGAATTCTATTCACGATGAATGGAATTTGTACCGATTGTAGAGATAAATTATCTGATTATGACAGCGCCACGATTAGTTGCTACTAAGAGGTTTGAACTGTGTCTGTTAGAAATTACTACGCACTTCTCTTGCGAAACAATTAATAGCGACGCTCGCTTATTTTTTTAAATCAGTTGCTTTCAATTCACCTGGTTTATGGATTTCAGTATTTTGCTGGGATGTGATGCTTTGTATTGACGGTGGCTAGTTTTTAACCCAATATGTTCGCAATCGCACTAATTATGTTCGAATAAATTTTCGTTAAAAAATAAACGAACATGTGTTTTTTTGTTGCAGCTTGCTGAGGGCAGGCAAAAGGTGAGCAGATGAGTCGGGTCGACGAAGTTTATGACCTGTTTGTTGTTGGTGGTGGCATCAACGGCATAGGTATCGCAAATGATGCGTCAGGAAGAGGGCTAAAGGTTGGCTTATGTGAAAGTCATGATTTGGCAGGTGCCACGTCATCGGCGAGTAGCAAGTTGATCCATGGTGGGCTTCGATATCTTGAGCATTATGAGTTTCGTTTGGTCAAGGAGGCCTTGAGTGAACGAGAAGTACTTTTAAAAAAGCTGCCTCATATTGCACAAGCAATGCGTTTTCGCTTGCCACATCGACCGCATTTACGCCCAGCGTGGATGATTCGAATTGGTCTGTGGATGTATGACAACCTCGGTAAACGGGTAACTTTACCAGGCTCGAAAAGCATTCAGTTTTCATCATCAGACCCGCTCAAACCTGAAATGAAAAAAGGTTTTGAGTACTCGGATGCTTGGGTTGATGATGCGCGTTTGGTTATTTTGAATGCTTGTCAGGCCAGAGAAAATGGCGCAACTATTTTGACTCGCACCAAGGCGGTTAAAGCGGTTCGTAATAATGATTTATGGCAGGTTGAGTTAGAAAACACTTTAACCGGTGAGTTCTATAGCATTAAAGCCAAAGCACTGGTTAATGCTGCTGGCCCTTGGGTTGGTAAATTCTTTGACCAGGCATTAACTCTCAAGGCACCGCGTAAAATTCGCATGATTCGTGGCAGTCATATTATTGTGAATCGGCTGCACGAGGGTGATCAGGCATATATTTTACAAAATGAAGACCGTCGAATTGTTTTTGTAATTCCTTGGCTGGATCAGTTCTCTTTAATCGGTACTACCGATGTTGAAGAGTTGGGTGATGTTCGAAAAACCCATTGCTCTGAAGATGAAGCTCAGTATTTATGTGATGTGGTTAATAAGCATTTTACTCAGCAAATCGCAT
This sequence comes from Pelagibaculum spongiae, assembly GCF_003097315.1. Lineage (NCBI taxonomy): Bacteria > Pseudomonadati > Pseudomonadota > Gammaproteobacteria > Oceanospirillales > Pelagibaculum > Pelagibaculum spongiae. The sequence goes on along the minus strand of NZ_QDDL01000002.1, from coordinate 151,965 downwards.
CTACCGATATTCTGGATAGTTTTGCCGGTGTGCGTCCTCTCTGTGAAGACGAATCCGATGACCCGCAAGCCATTACCCGTGATTACACCATGGAGCTGGACGCTGAAAATAATCAGTCGCCGCTTTTATCGGTATTTGGCGGTAAATTAACGACCTATAGAAAATTATCTGAAGCCGCGGTCAATCGCTTAAAACCGTTCTTTTCAGAAATGACAGGTAACTGGACGGCTGAAAATCCATTGCCGGGTGGTGATTTCTCTGATGGCATTGATGGAATTAAGCGTCGACTAATCAAAGACTATCCATTTTTGGTAGCCGCAGGTGGCGATGCTTTTGTAAAAAGGCTGGTTCGCCAATACGGTAGCTTGTGCTGGAAAGTATTAGGTAATGCAAAGTCAATTAAGGACTTAGGAAGACATTTTGGTGCAAGTTTGTACCAACTTGAGCTGGATTATCTGATTGATCAAGAATGGGCGATAGAATTGGAAGATGTTATCTGGCGCAGAACACGCCTGAAAATGAATTTAAGCCAACAGCAACAAACAGAACTGAATGATTGGCTAAGAAATAGATTGATTGAGCAGCAAGCAGTTAAATAGAAATTTACAGTTTCGGAAAGATTGCAGGAAGCAATTAAGTCCGGAGAGCAAAAGTGATCGAAAAAGATCATACGACGGGTTGCCCGGCTAATTTAGCCGGGTTTTTTATGCCGGAATGTAAGAAATGCAGAGAGCATTTTTTCCAAGATGACGGTGCGATGATATACAGCAATGTATTGCATGCCGAAAATACCGCCATAGAAAAAACGACTAAGACACTTTATCTAAAACCGTTTCAGGCTGTAAATTCCCCAGCACCTGCTCTGCCTGATTAACGGTGCGAGAAATGATTTCATCGACCGATGCAATATCATTAACTAGCCCTTGGCTTTGACCAATCAATTGCACCCCCATTTCATGGTCGCCATCTTCAATCGATGCGCGAATTGCTTGGCTGGCTGCACCGAAATATGCCAGATCTTTAACTTTGGTTGGAGCCACCGCCATTGCAGCAACAATCTTCCATAAAGGAATACTTATTTCCTTTCTCGCTTTTAATGCGCCTCTGCAGGCTTTAAAGAAGTTCATCTTTTTCTTGCAAGCAGACTTTGCCGATGGTGTTTCCATTACGCGGCACCATAAGCCATCAAAGTCTTTGGAATAGATCGTTTCCAGAATTGATTTTTCGAGAATTAACTGTTTAGTTGCAGCATGGACTGGGCTTTCCTGGGAGGTTGCCAGTCGGGTTCCCATCGCTGCAGCGTGGCCACCTAGCGCCAAGGTTGCAGCCAGTCCACGGCCATCAGCAACGCCACCGGCCAAAATAAGCGGAATGTCGACAGCGTCGGCAATTGCCGGCAATAAAACCATTGAAGTTGCGTTGCCACCATGAGCTGCTGCCTCATGGCCTGTCACCATCAAAGCATCGGCACCAATCGATTGGGCAGACAATGCGTGTTTTTCATTCACCACTGTTGCAATGACTTTGCCGCCATAGGCGTGAGCTTGCTTGCAGATCCAGTCGCCTTTACCTAATGAAAAATTAATCACCGGTACTTTTTCAGCTAAAGCGACCTTGGCATTTTCTTTGGCGCCAGGCATCAGCAAGGTACAACCCACACCGAAGGGTTTATCGGTTAGCTGACGAATTTTTTGGATGGCTGCTCGGGTTTCTTTTTCATTTAGCGGACCAGTCGCCAAAATGCCTAAACCACCGGCATTACTGACTGCTGCCACTAGCTCTGGGATAGAAACCCAGCTCATACCGGGAAGGATTAGCGGTTTTTCGATGCCAAGTAGGTCGGTAATTCTTGTTTTCATTGATTGCTACTGATTGTCATGTTTTGCAGTGTATTGTATAGCGTTTGAACTAAATGGAATTGGCTGATAAAAAAGCATCTGCGTCAAAAATGTCAAAACGCTATGGTTTCCAAAGTCTATAAAATATATTGTTGACCGTAGGTATATGATTTTTTATTCGTACAGTACAGATTAAAAGGTATGAAGCTTCCACGTTGAGAAGTAAAACACCACGTAACCGATTAGGGGATAAAATTTACAGCCTATCGAATAATTCGAGTGTACTTTTTGAAATTAAGATAAGTAAAGTAATGATTATTTAGTGGTGTAAGTTATGTCTTTGGCTAATTTTTTTGCAAAAAATAGGCAAAAGCGAGAGCTGTTCAGAAAAGTAACAGAGCTTCAACTTTGCAGTTATCCTATGATTGGTCGTCAGTAGAAAGGGCTAATATTAGAAAAAAGATTATTCTTTTTCGCTGATGAGCGCTATCGAATTATTGAATATCAACATGAGAGAAGCTCAAGTATTAGGAGCTTTAATGAAAAACCAACGCGACAAATAACAATGCCTACTGGCTGGTATGATTTTGTAATAAAAAAAGAACTCCCATCGGTTATTTTTTTAACGGAACAAACCCAAAGCGGTACTATTGGCCATTCGACTGTTGCAAAGTTCAAGTCAGTGCACTTTGCAGGAGAATTATTTTTTGCCCCTGAAGCCGGTTACCGTGATGATGAAGGTAAATATTTTCGCTATGGTGACCTAGTGCTTTGGACGAATAAATCAGGTCATTATCAAGTTGGAGCAAAATTTGGTCATTCGTCACGAGCTAAAGATAAAGTTTTTGAATTAGTAGAAAAACAAACCGCGCTAGCAATGTTGGGTGGTATTAGGCTGCTGCCTATGGATAGTTTTTTCCAGTGGGATGGCGATATTTAATTCTCAAAATCTAACAGGCCAACCTTTTAAATATATTCAATTAAAAGGTTGGCCTGTCAAATTGTTGTTTTATCAATTCTTATTGGCAGGCTCGGTGAGCCAGTTGATTAAATCTTGCCAAGTGAAGCGTTCATCTGGGTCAATCTGCTGAAGCTTTAATTCAACCGGTGGCTTACCTGCAAGGCTCAAAGACAAATCCAGTTGTGAAACAATCTGCATAGGAAGCTGCTGGCTGAGTTCGGTTAGTTTCACTGGCTGCATCAATGTGTTGATGCTGAACAGATCGCTACCTTTCTGGAATTCATGCCATAGCTCGAGTGCTTGTTCAGAAACGGTTAAGCCATGGCGGCGTAAAGTATCTTCAACTCTGAATGTATGGCGTTTAAGGAAATCAGTTTGATTGCTGCGGAACTGTTCGGCGCAAAATTCATTTTTTAATTGGTTGTAACCTAAATCTTGGTAATGCAAAGACAAGCTACGAAGCCGAACTTGATCGAGCGATTTTTTAGCCAATTGTTCGAGAGAAATGTTGTCTAATCCAACACTCAAGTCAATCGACATTGCCTGATCTGCAGTGAGCTTGGCGTTAAATTGCCATGGCTTAGATGAACTAGCCATATTCATTGAAAATTCCAAATCGCCACTTAAGCGCTGAAATCCCATCTGTTTTAATTGCTCGCTCTGCAATGCATAGGTTTTACCGCAACCAAGTGCATCTAGTGGTGTACCTAAATAATTAATCCGATGTTTATTATCTAGATCTTCAAATACAAAGCCATCTAGCGGTAAGCGCCAATTGCTTAGCTTTAGATGTATTTCACCGCCAGGATTGCCTAGTGCTGAGCGAATTAATTGGAAATAAGATTCCGGTGTTAAATGAAGCTCATCGGCACGAATGTTAGTAGGCGTTGCAACAGGGGTTACTACCAGGTCAGTTAAAACAACACTGGCATTAGGGTATAAGCGAAAAGAGTTGTAGCTAATGGTTGCCGTGTCAGCGTACCTGCTGATTTTGACGTCGATCTGATCCTTGATCTGGAACCATAGCCAGGAATGCATCCCGGCTACGATTAAAACCAAAAGCAGGGCAGAACGAATAAGCCACTTGCTCATGAAACTGGTTCTCCAGCGTTTATCTACTTAAGCAGGAAAACAATAGCCTGCTCGACTCGGTAAATATAAGACTGGTGTTCATGTTCATCCAGTTTTTGTAACAACAAAATTTCTCGTGCTGCTGCTATTGCTTGGTCAACCAGAGAAGATTCAGCTTGAGTGGTTTGACCCAGACTATTGGCCAGTCGAGCGACTTGCAGTTGCAAACGCAGTGCCTGATCTTGTTCTGGTGAAATATGACCGCACAAAATTTCCAGCTCAACGGTTTTCTCACGCAGCAATGCTTCACTGACCAAAGGTTGATGGTTGCGCTGGGCGAAGGCCTTTTTGTCTTGTTCAGTCAATGTATTAAAGGATTCAACCGGATCTTGTGAGAAAGCGGCTTGTTTGATTTGCTCAAAACGCTGCACCAGATTTTGCTGCTGCATTTTTTGTTGCTGTTGGATTAACTGCTGTTCCAACAACTGTAATTGCTGATCAAATTTGCTGCGATCACGCTGACCGGGCAAAGCTTGTTCAATTTGCTGCGTTGCTTGTTTCAGGTTGGCACGTAATGCCTTGCTGTCGCCTGCTTGCTCAAATTGTTGCTGTATGCCCTGCAAGACTTGCTCTGCTTGTTCAAATCCTTGCTGCTTGACCTGTTTCCGTGCCTGATAGTTTTCCTTGCGCGCAGTGAATATCGCTTCACAGGCCGTATGGAAATTACGCCACAGTTTATGTTCGTCACGCCGCCAGGTTAAAGGAATTGCTTTCCATTGGGACTGCAATTCTTTGGCTTGAGCTAAGGCATCGTCTTCTGGCAGTTCAATCAAGCTTTGTGCTTGTTCAACCAGTGCTTGCTTTAGGTCGTAATTTTGCTTGCGGAAACCATCCAGTTTTTCGCGTAATTTTTTCAAAATACGGTCGAACTGACGATGAACCTTACGATTATTTTTTGGATCGACTTCCTGGTATTTACTCCACTCATCACGCGCGGTGCGAAGAATGGTTTCCAGTGCATTCCAGTCGACAGTTTCCCAATCGGTTTGCTCATAAAACGCGGTTAACTCATCAACAATAACTTGGCGTTGTTGCAAGTTTTGCTGACGAACTAAATTGCGCTGTTCAAAGAATTTTTTACAAGGGATAAAAGCTTTATCGGCCGCATCGCTAAATTGCTTCCACTGCTTTTGTCCACTGCCGCCTAATTCTTTCCATTCCATCTGCAGCTGGTGGATTTGATCCGCCAGAGCTTCTGCAGGTAATTCAGAATCAATCAGCTGTTCCATATTATCGATCAGCTGCTGTTGCTTAGGAAGCGTGGCGTAGCCTTGCCAATCTTCCAGTTCATACAGTCGAGCTTCCAACACATGCAGTTGCTTGCGCAGTTGGTCTGGCAGCTTAGGTGAAGCTTTCAAGTCTTTATGCAGCTGTCGATTCATTTTGCGAGCTTGTTTAAGCTCGCCGCAATCTAGCAATTTTGCCAGTTGATCCATTTCTTGGCGCAGTTGTGCCGCCTGATTTTGCTGTTCTTGCCTGACTTGAGCTTTCTGTTGGCGAACTTCAGCCAAAATGCCATTAGCCTGATGAATTAACGCCGGCGCGGGTAATTCGGTTGGCCAGCGAACCTGATCAATGATTTTAGATAAATGCTGATGATCTTCTTCGATGACTCGAGTCAGTTCCGGCTGCAGCTTCAGGTAATTTTCTGCCGCATTGACCCAAACATGTAACAGCTGAGACAAACGATGGTATTGGCGAGCTAGTTCATCTGCAGCTTTCTGAATTTCACAGCTTTCATGCCAGCAATGTTCCTGAAGCTGTAACAGGCTTCGGGTTAACTGGATGTCTTGTTCGGTGAAATCGACAACTTGCTGACGCTCATCAAGTGCGGTATCCAATAGATGACAAATTTGCTGCTGGTTTTCACCGGCCTCAATAATTTGCTGTTGTTTTTGAATTTCCAACTGACGGGCTTGCTGCCATTGATCGAGCTGATTTTGGCAAAGCTGCATTTTTTCAGCGAAGGCTGAATGCATTTGCTGGCCAATTTCTGGCTGCTCTTTGCTCAAACGATCCCATGACTGCTGAAGGTGAGCCACCTTACCTTCATATAGTGGATCAGAATCTTGGCGAGATAATTTACTAATTTGATCAATCAGCTTTTGAAAGTCAGCTTTAGCCTGCTGCAATTGCTGTAACTGTTGCTGATGTTTTTTCAGCTTGTCACGGCAAATCTGTAAAACGCTTTTGTCTTTACCGCGGCATTTGCGGGCCAGTTCTTCTAGCGTTTCCAGCTTTTCAATTTGATTAGCGGCTAATTGACGAACTTTGGTGGTACTGGCAGTGAGTGCTAACTCTACCAACTGTAAATCGTCTTTTGTCTGTTCAACCAGTGCAGCTTGTAAGCCAGCATCACCACCTTGCATGATATGAATAATCAAGCCATCGCCTAGGGGCTGTAGCTTTTGCATCAGTTGGTGGCGGTCGGTTAGATCAAGCTGGCCTGCTCGGCCGAGAATAAATAATCCGAGTCGCTCACGGGCCGCATCGGAAATTTTCTTTTGACCATCCTGGGTCAATTTAATTAAACGGTCTATCTGGTTCAGGCGAGCAATTGCAATGCAGCGTACTGCTGTATTGGAATCCTCGAAGGCCAGATTAGAGATGATGTTTGCATTCTCCGCCGTGCCACAATCCATATCTTTGAGCGCTCTGATACGAGTTTCGGGGCGGGAATTTTGCCACTTGGGCTTGAATAATTTATCCAGAATCATCAGGACTTGTAGCTCTGAACCAGTGGTTTAACCTGACCAGAGAGGTTATAGCTTTTCAAGAGGTGTGTATAGGTGCCCGTAGCAGGATATAATTGACGTTTTTGAGGGTTCATCTTGTCAGTTATATTGCCTACATCGCTGGATTTAGTTCGTTGGCCATTACGGCAAAACGAGACATTACGAGCCTGGGATGCCGCAGATGAGTATCTGTTGCAACAAGTTAGCGACACCGAAGGCTTAGCGACAGCTTTAGTGATTAACGATGCGTTTGGTGCGTTATCGCTATGCATTCAGTGTCACTCTGTCACGTTATGGAGTGACTCGAAATTAGCTGAACTTGCATTAGCACATAACCAAAAGGCCAACCCCCAGTGTTATTCGGTCGATTTTCAGTCGTTAACCGAGCTTCCTTTTCAGCAGTTGAAGCAACCAATTGACCTGCTGGTCGTTAAATTGCCGCGTTCTTTATCTTTACTGGAATGGCAATTGGTGCAAATTGCCCACCTGATTGGCCCACAAACCAAAATAATGGCCGCCGGCATGGTCAAGCATATGACGCTGGCGCAGAACCAAATTTTTGAGAAATATCTTGGCAAGGTTCAACCTTCGCTGGCAAAGAAGAAAGCTCGGGTGTTGCACGTCACGCCAGATCTTGAGCTGCTAGCAAAAACAACCAATCCTGAAAAACCGGTTGGCCCCCAAGATAAGCGCTGGCAGGCAGAACCCTACTCTATTCAGTTGAATAACCGTCCCGGTGTATTTAGTCGAAGCAAGTTAGACCCCGGCGCTCAAGTTATTTTGCCGCATATCCCTAAAGAGGTTACCGGTAAGATTATCGACCTCGGTTGTGGTAATGGCGTGCTGGGTATTCAGGCGGCAAAACTCAACCCGCAGGCTGAAATACATTTTGTAGATGAATCTTCTTTGGCGGTTGCTTCGGCTGAAGATGGCTTCAAGCTCAATAATTTAGAGGGTTCGTTAGCCAACCCGGTGACTTTCCAACAAAATAATTGTCTCGATGGCTTTGATGCAGACAGTGCAGATCTGATACTCTGCAACCCGCCTTTTCATCAGGGTCACACCGTTGGAGATCAGATTGCCTGGCGCATGCTAAGTCAGGCAGCAAAAGTGCTGAGTCCCAATGGTGAACTACTGGTGGTAGGTAATCGCCATCTTGGCTATCACGTCACGTTGAAACGCCTGTTTCATGAAGTCAGGCAAGTGGCGGCTGATCCCAAGTTTGTGGTTCTTGCTGCAAGAAAACCGCGAAAACGCGAGAGCAAGGCAAAGACAAAAGAATAAGTCTGGGTTTCGAAAGCGATTATTGAAAACATAAAATAAACGCCAAGAGCGATGAACCAACAATTTTGCTGCAAGTCATAATTGTTAACTAAAACTGCTAATTTCACGCCTTTGGGCTTGATTTGATGTTTTTGTAGGCATATTTTGCCTGTAGCTTAATTGGTATGACATGTTCTTTTTCAACCATGAACATGTAGTTACTCGCTCACGGCATTATTTAAATATGACTTTAATATTCTGGTAATTTTTATTGGCAGTTATTTATTAATGATCATTTATTGATGGCCAATTATTGATAGCCATTCAATGTCGTATTTTGAGGCCTGGTTTTTTGTTGATAACGGCACGGTTTTTCTTTTAAAAATTATAAAACCGATGCCATAGGAGCCAGAACGATGAAAAAACCTTTACGCATTGCGGTCACCGGTGCAGCCGGTAATATTTCTTATACGCTTCTGTTCAAGTTGGCTGCAGGTGAATTCCTCGGCGTAGACCAGCCAATTGCTTTACAGCTGGTTGATATTCCTCAGGGAATGAAAGCACTGAAAGGTGTTGCCATGGAATTGCTGGATTGCGGTTTCCCACTGCTGGCTGAAATTAGCTTGCATGACAACCCAGAAGAAGGCTTCAAAGACATAGATTACGCATTCTTGGTTGGTTCTCGTCCACGTGGACCTGGAATGGAGCGTGCAGATTTAATGGCAGCTAATGCTGAAATCTTTGCGCGTCAGGGTAAGGCATTAAATGATTTTGCTAACCCGGCAGTTCGTGTTTTGGTTGTGGGCAACCCTTGCAACACTAACGCATTAATTGCGCAACGAAATGCACCTGATTTGGATTCTTCGCAGTTCACTGCAATGACCCGTTTGGACCATAACCGTACTATCGGTCAATTGGGGCAAAAATTGGGCGTCAACCCAATGGGGCTGACCGGTTTGGTGGTTTGGGGTAATCACTCTCCAACGATGTATCCAGGTCTGGAAAATGCAGAAGCGCTGGGTATGGATGTTCTCGATCAGATTGAAGATGATTGGTACAAGAACACCATGATTCCTACCGTGCAAAAGCGTGGTGCAGAAATCATTGGTGCTCGCGGTGCTTCTTCTGCTGCTTCAGCGGCTCAGGCAGCTCTGGATCACATGCGTGATTGGGCGTTGGGTTCTGATGATATCGTTTCGATGGCGGTATATTCTGATGGTAGCTATAACGTACCAGAAGGCCTGATTTTCTCTTTCCCATGTATCTGTCAGTTTGGTAATTGGAAAATTGTTCAGGGCATGGAGTTAAGCGACTTTGGTGTGGCAGCAGTTCAAGCCAACGTTGATGAGCTACAAGGTGAAATGGATATGGTTAAGCATTTGCTGCCAGAGTCTAAGCCTGCGCAAGTTAAAAATGAATTATTCCTGAAAGCAGATCGCCTGCTGTAATCAGTAATATTTAAAAAATCCCGGTCATTGCAAAATGGCCGGGATTTTTATTTACATGGATGTAATGTATACCGCAAAGAGGCAGGAAGCCGGTGCGGATATTTACATGGATGTAATGTATACCGCAAAGAGGCAGGAAGCCGGTGCGGATATTTACATGGATGTAATGTATACCGCAAAGAAGCAGGAAGCCGGTGCGGATATTTACATGGATGTAATGTATACCGCAAAAAGGAACTCACATGAATGTGAGGAATGCAGATAATGCCGGGAGCAATTATCTGCCAGGAAGCCGGTGCGGATTTTCCAATGATAGATCTTGGCACGAAGATTTCGATAGATTCAATTTAGAAAACTAAATATTATTTTTGAATCATAAAGAATTTAACCGGCCAGATAATTTCTTCACCTTGATGATTCAAAGTAACATTCATTTTCCAACCCATTTTCTTATTGTGGCATTTTGGAAAAATACCTTCGCCTTGATATTGATCGCCACTTTGTTTGAACTTGATATCGGTATAACCCATAAACATTTTTACGCCTTCACTGCGGCTAACAATTTCGCCGCTCTGGCCCTTGGCTTGTAAAATAAAGCGCACAGGTTTCATAGGTGCAGGTTCAACCGGGTCAATCACTAGCTGTAACTCGCCCAGTTCTGGGTCTTGGTAGTTACATACGCCGTCGGTTACTTGGCATTCTGGTAAAGTTTTCGCAAAAGCCATTACAGGTAAAGTAATTAAGGCTGCAGCAATCAGGTGTTTCATCATTCTCCCCTCACTGAGATAATCTCTGCCTCTGTGCTGCTCGATGGGTTTCGAGCAGGTCAACTCAAAGCAGGATAAAAGCAATATGATCAGCTTCTCCCATCTTACTACGAATGGCCTTAGCCTGAATATCCCCGTTGGAAAAGTGGTGTGTGTCGGGCGCAATTACGCTGAGCATGCCAAAGAGCTCGGTAATGCCGTGCCTAGCCAGCCATTGCTGTTTCTCAAACCGGCCAGCGCATTAATTGACTTGCTAAAGCCAATTGAGTTACCGACAGGACAAGGTAGTTGCCACCATGAATTAGAAGTCGCCGTGTTAGTGAGCAAACCGCTAAAAAATGTATCTGAAGTTGAAACACTGGCGGGGATTTCTCATATTACCCTCGCGTTAGATCTGACATTGCGTGACCTGCAAAATCAATTAAAACAAAAAGGTCACCCGTGGGAACGCGCCAAAGCATTTGACGATAGCTGTCCAATTGCACCGTGGGTTGAAATTTCACAAATCAAAGATCTGACTGAAATAAATTTTACCCTGCACCGAAATGATCAACTGCAGCAAACCGGTAATAGCCAAGACATGATTATGTCGATTTCACAGTTAATCAGCCATATCAGCGAGACCTTTACCCTACAGCCGGGTGATATTATTTTAACCGGCACGCCAGCAGGTGTTGGGCCGGTTGAGTCGGGCGATCAATTAAAAATGACTTTGCAAAATAGCTTTTCATTTTTAGCTGCCTTTAAATAAGTTAGAAATAATTAAGGAGTTATCAGCAATGAAAAACATTGGTTTTATTGGCTTGGGTATTATGGGTTTCGCCATGGCGAAGAACATCCAAAAGGCTGGCTATCAATTACATGTTTGGGCGCGTAAGCAAGCTATTACTGACCAAGCTAAAGCACTAGGAATGATAGTGTACAGCTCTGCTGCTGAAGTGGCTGTTGCCAGTGATATGGTCATTACTTGTGTCTCCGATACGCCAGATGTTGAAGCCGTTATTTTGGGTGAACAGGGTATTATTGAAGGTGCACAACCAGGTTGTGTGGTGGTTGATATGTCGACCATTTCCCCGGCAACCACCCGAGAAATTGCCGCCAAGCTAGCAGAAAAAAATATCGATATGCTCGATGCACCAGTCTCTGGCGGAGATGTTGGTGCCAGAAATGCCACGCTGACTATTATGGCTGGAGGTAAGCCTGAAGTATTGGCTAGAGTTTCGTCAGTTTTGCAAACCATGGGTAAAACTATTACCCATATCGGTGATCATGGTGCAGGCCAAGTTGCTAAAGGCTGCAACCAAATTATGGTCGGTGCGACGGTTGCTGCTGCCGGTGAAGCGTTGAAATATGCCGGTGCACAAGATGTTGATTTTGCCGAAGTCAGAAAAGCGCTTTTAGGTGGTTTTGCCCAAAGCCGGGTAATGGAAATTCATGGCCAACGATTAATTGATAATAATTTTAAGCCAGGATTTAAAGCCGCATTGCATTTAAAAGATATGAATATTGTAATGGAAAATGCTGTAGCACTGGGGCTTGATTTAACGGCTGCACAAAGAGTGACCGATGATTTAAATAAAGCGGTAGAGAAAGGCGATGGTGAGTTGGATTCGAGTGTGATTGCGAGGAAGTAATTAGCTCGATGAAAAAAGGCGTTTATTGTTTCCAATAAACGCCTTTTGTTTTTACGTTGTACCGTTACTTTCTATTTTTATCTTCTAGGGAGTAATGGCAATACGTTAAGTTGCTTAGCTGACAATGGCGCTAACTCACCGGAAATGTATAGAGATAAGGCGTTGTAGTTAACTTGGTATGCTTCGATAGTTGCTTCATCGGCACTTTCCAATTTAGATACAATATCTATTTTCTGATCAGTTATTTGGTCAAACAATAACTCAAGATCACCGAGGCTCTCGGCACTTTCAACGATTCTCATTGCTTTCCAGAATGCGTCACGGTCTCGGTCGGTTGCGAACCAAGTAGAATAATCAGCACTGAAGTTACCAATTTGGAACACTAAACCAATTTGAGATCTAATGTTATCCATACCATAAGTGAAGATAAATTCTGCAAGCTGGTAAAGATCGTTATTATCGGTACCAGTGGTGTCCATTACTTTCCACGATGCTAAAGCCAATTGCTGATAATTCTCATCAGCGAAAGTTTTAGTATCTAATATCGCTTCGAAATTAACACCTCCGGTGCTTAACCTTGTAAGCTGTTTATTCCAAAATTGGTTTTGAATAATTTCATAGGCAATGCGGTTATCAGCAGTTGCCTGATAAACAAAACCATCGTGAGTTAAGGTAAGTGCATCAAGCTCTTCGTTTTGCTGATCATAGTAACGGCTAGAAACCATGTTGACTAAACCTCTGGCTTCTTCTGCCCAATCCGAGCGCCATGATCCGGTTACATCAGCTCCATACCAAACTTTGTTCAATAATGCTTTGGTTACTTCTGTCTTAGAGAAATCATTTAAACCTAAGCGGCTAATTAAACTTTCTGACCAATAAGACAATGGCTCTGCAATTTTCTGCAAGCCGTCGTAGCTGTATTGTGCTTTTGGTGTAACAGGATTGCCTTGGGCATCAGTGAACTTAACGCCGTTAGTTGATGAGCCGCCTAAGGTGATATAGCGAGCAAATTCATTAAAGCCGGCTTTGATTTCAGGAATATCTGTTAATGCAGAAGTGCCCTCGTCAGTAGTCGGGCGCAATGATGCGCGACGTGCCAGTGTTTCAATTGCAAATACGCGATCAACCCAAGTACCTAAAACAGAACGATCATTAGAGAATTTATGGGACGGATCGTTATTTCTAAAACCATTTAAATAACGGCCAGTTTCTGAAACAACGTCTACCGCACGATAACCTGTATCGAAATCATCACCAACTTCTAAAGCATCAAAGCCAATCGATTTATTTAAATCATTTGCTTTAAGTGCTTGTTGCATGCCTTGGTCAAAACAGCTTAACGGTGCAGGGTAGCCTTTTGGCAGTGCGCGGTAGTTCAAATCACCAAATAACTCAGATAGTGGCATAGTAAAGTACTTTTCAGCGCCAGTAATGTCAGTGCCTTTCAATTCACATGTGTGATCAGGCATAGACGCTAGCTCTAATAAGAATTGTCCTACTTTTACCGCACTGTCATTTACGGCAAGTAACCGACCACAGAAACTAGCAAATCCTTGGCTAATTTCGAGTGGTTGTTTGGCTAGTTCACGACCGCAGAAATCTGCATAACCATCGATGTTGTTGTCAGTGATGCTTTTATATAGATCGTAATCTTCTATTACATCTCTCATTTGATTTTGCTGGTTCAAACGTCTTGCAGCATAATTAATGATGTGATCTTCGTAGAAGTTAGTGCGACCATTACGGGTATTGCTAGTTTCAAAACCATCGATGTAGCGTTGAATCCAATAATCAACAATTTCTGATAAATTGGTGCCCTCATCAAAACGATTACAATCGTTGTTTAATGAAACGTTCCCATCAGTACAGAATTCGTAACTTCTTGGATTGTAGTAAGAAAGTAATTCTTTAGTATCGTCACTTAAAATATCAATTTTAGAGAAAGACTGTTTAAGGCTTTCTGATTTAGCGTTGGCTAAATCGTATGCCGCAGTTGCTTTTTCTAAATCAATATCTGTTGCAGAGACTTCTGCTATATAAGAACCAATTTCGATTTTCCAAACAGGGTATTCACCGTTATTCTGATCGCCATCAAATAATGAGAAGATCTCTGAAAAATGTTGCTGACCTTTAAGAATTTCATTCTTATTTTGGTCGATATCACGTTTTAAAGTAGTTAATTGACTTAGTTTTCCAGATAGCGAATTTCTTAGCTGCGCAAGATATGAAACAGATCCATTGTATAGCTCTTGTGCTTGAATCATTTCTGCTTCAAGGCGGTCAAACTCTTCTTTCTGCTCTTCAGTTTTTTCTGATATTTCTTTAATAACCTCAAAATCATTTATCACAACATCAAGCGATTGCTTGGCATTATCTGAAAATGCTTCAACTTGAGGGATATCATTTTTCAGCTGACTAATTTCATTGGCTACTTGGTAGTATTCAAAAGAAATTTCGGAATAACGATTATCAATATTCGTTCTAGAATCATTCGGGTTAGGCTTGACATAATCGATAAAAGTAAATAAATCATCTAGTCGTTGTTGCTGAGTTTGAATAGTTTCCTGGTGTTTGATGAGCTCTTCAGATGAAAAATAGCGAGTGTCTGTTTCGTCTAATGACGCCAGACTAGCTTGCAATTTTTCAGCTTCATCTTCGGCCAAATCGTAATGATCTAAATAGCTATCTAACTGCAATGCAAAGTTTTCAACAATAAACTGCCTGTTATTCAAGAATACTTGAGCATATAAATCTCGAGCTGACGCAACAGCATTTTCTAAAGCGATATGCGCAGCTTCTAAATCGCCAATCACTTTTTGGCTGGCTGCAATATTGTCGCGTGCTTGATCGATTTCTGCTGTTAATCTGGATCGATCTTCATCAGTTAAGTCGTCAGCTTTTAGCTGTTCTATTCTGTCATTAATTAATGCTGTTTCAGCATCGATAATTCCATACTGCTCTGCTTGAGAGTTTTCATTCTCATCTCGGTAATACTCAGCATTATTAAGTGATAGTACGCGCTGGGTAATTTCTCTATATGAATCAGCTTTAGCCTGTGCAGCAAGCATTTCGCTAGTAGCATTTTTTACGTCACGGTCTGATTCATCTTTTAATGCGTTGATATTTTCAATAAAATCAACAACACCGTAAGGTAGTTTCAGACTGCCGTCTTGGCTGTTATCACCGTCAGAGTTTTTGATTTCTGCATTATAAATAGTGTCATAAGCATCTAATGAAAAAGTCAGTTGTTGATTTTCGACATCAGCAGTATTTTCAGCGACTAAATCAAGTTCACGCTTATATGCGAAGCGGAATGCTGCTAAATCATACTTGCCCCATACTGGCAATTCATCCAGAACAGAAGGTGCGTAATCCATTACAGAGCTGTAAGCAGGAACATGCTTTAGATTTAATTCATTAACTTCAGCTTCAGAATAGAAATTATTTCCATCCAGTGAGCCTTTAAAGTTATGTCTCAAGCCTAAGTTGTGGCCAAGCTCGTGAACCAAAGTGGTTTTATAGACATATACTGCAACCGCATCAGAAATAATCCGTTGCGCTTCGTCACTTAAGTTATCCCAAGCAATTAACTTACCTTCAACATTCCAGCGAGAGTCATTTTCATCAAGCCCAGGTAAAAAACCTTTGACGGTGGATGAAACCCACGATGCTTCAACGCCAAGTGCAGTTTGCTCGCCCCATTGTAAAAGGCGTTTTTCTTCAACTAGCAATTCATTGTTAAAGTTAAATTCTTTTGATGTTACATCGCGATTCTTTTCAATTACTTGTAAGTCGTCGATGTGAACTTGTCTGCGACTTGCTTGCTTAGCTTTCTCAACAGTAGCGCGATCAATTTGAGAAATACCATTCGTTACCGGCAGCAGTAATGCTCTTTCTGTTGATTGAGGATCGGTGTCAGCCTGATTTTCGCCAATAAGAGATGTAGATCTCTCAGCGACTATTGCAGGTGTTTTTGCAATGGCATCACGGTTAAATAAGCGAACTAGTTCATTCCAATGCCTGCGAGTGATGGTTCTTGCTACGCCAGAATATTGGTTGATGTGTGCCTTAACAATTTCACCGGTTAATGGGTGAGATACTGAAGGGCCATATCCAAGCAAACCATTTTCTAGTGGGTCATCCACTAAATTGATCATATTGATTCGTAAATCACCAGAATTCCGAGCAGTTTCCACTGACTCTGGTGTAATCAATTTAACTGGTGGTACGCCAGCAGCTTGCATCATTGGGTTGATGGCTTGGAAAACTTCTTCTGTAGCATCTAAAAATATTTTGTTTTCAGGCTTTAAGAAAGTACCGCTCAAATGATAGTCAAGCGTTTCTTTTGTAGGATTAAATCGATTCAATAAATGGCTTACTTTGCAATCGTTATAGCAAGTGCCATTAACATTATATTTATTAATTTCATCTTTAAAGAAACCAAAAGTATCGTGGTCAGTATCCGCATAATAGACTGGTGTATAATCTTTACTTGCCAGCTTGTTGATATCTACTAAAGAATAGTGGAAACGACTTTTGAATGATAGGTCGCTTAACCCATTGTTGTAGTGATCGAAAATTGCTGATTCCTGAACCTGGAAAGTTTTTTCCAGTTCAATATCAATTACACCATCTTTTACTTCATAGCTAATTACTTTTGTTTCAGTAAGATCTAGACCGCCACCTTCAAAAAACCAATTGGTGGTGTTCAGTTCATGTTGAATAATACCTTTATATTCAGGATCAAAGTAAGCAAATCCCTTCCATGTTTCCTCTCCGTCGTCGTCTCCTGGAATAACTTCTTCCGAGTTAGTGCATTCACCAAATTCGTCTTCATTACAACGGAAATCAATGTGTTCGCCAGGAATAGTTAAAACTGGAGAGTATTTAACACTTGCTTCATTGTCAGTAACATAGCGACCAGGAACAATCATACCTTTGTCGTTAAGTTCTGCATCACGGTCAAGCTCTAGTACTTCGAGCCCTTTTTTTGAGAAATGCAGCTGAACAAGCTTTTCTTCACCTTGGTAAAATGGGAATTGAGATATCGCGTATCTTGGTGCTGCGCTTGTTGATGGGACGTATAGATAGGTCGTATTTAAATTAATTGCATTTTTTGAAATTAGGTCAGCGTCTTTATCTACCTCTTGATATTCTGCTGACTTCTCAAAACAACCGGTAGCCATCAAGGGCACCAGTGCAAATGGTAACCACTTTTTCATTATTATTTTCTCCAATTTTTATTCTTATAAAGATTTTTCTAGCGAGAGATAAAACTCTGTACCTTCACGATCTATCAGTGATACATCACCTTTATCTCCTCGCTCAGAATCATAAAGTGCGCCTTGGTTACTAAAACCAGCGGAAACACTGAAATCCTCAGGAAGTGAGTAACTTAGATCGAAGCCGAGTCCATATCTGGGGGAGCGCCAGCCATTATCGAAGGGTTTATCGCGACGGAAATAACCGTTGATAGATGCAGAAAGGTTGTTGGCTAAATCCCCCGATAGAGATGCAGCGCCCCTTAACTCAATTTCTACAAAAGCACGACTACCCTCGATAGGCGTTGTTCTTTCATAAAAATTTCTAGTGAGTCTCGGAGTAAAACCAAAATTCCAGCCTTTAAGCCAATCGCTCTGAATGGAATACACCATCGGTAATTCAGCTCTGAGCGCGGCATATTTTTTGGTTTTGTTTGAGTATTCGCTGGTAGGCAGTTGCAGACCGAATCGGTAGCTAACATCGGTATCAGGTGTGATGTTTTTCCAGGCAGCATTTTTATAAAAAATCCAGCTGTTACTAAAGCCGTCTTCTTTACCGTCATCTAAATCTTGGGATACACCACTGAGTAATGTTAGCGTTTGATTTGTTGCGATTTTGTAATTGGCGATAATGTCCAGAGATAAACTCCGAGCATTATCTGTCTCGCCATATTGATAGGCATTGGTCGAAGCAGCAGTTGCAATTGTTGCTGACCAAGGTTGCTCCTGAGCCCCAATCTGAAAGGGGAGAAGCAGCAAAAGAGGCAAGTAGTTCCTCGGCTTATGTGTCATTTCAACCTCGTTATTATGATGTTATGGAGGTGAATAAATGTTACATATGCAGCCTATCATTTCTTTGCACATTTGCAAATATGGTATTTATGCTTCAAAAAACGGGGTGAAAACCAGGCTAGAGTAGCGTTGGTTTAGTGTGATTTTTCTTTGTAAATAGATAGTTGTATTGAATTTGTATGAATTGAATTGAAGCAAGACTTCAGGGAGTAGTGGTCATTTAGTAATGACCACTCATCGTTTGCTAGGTAGATTTACACCTAAGTCATTTTAAATTGTGAGGTCAAAATTTGAAGTAGCGTGGTTATATGTATGACGCTAGTTCATCGTATGTGCTGCATACATGACTTGGTTGAATATCAGAGCTATCTAATTGTTCTTGGGTACTAATGCCGGTTAGCAGTAATACCGATTTACAACCTGCAGCATTGGCTGCAGCGATGTCGGTATATAAATAATCACCAATCATGATGGCTTGCTCAGGATTAACGCCTGCTTTTTTACACGCAAAA
The DNA here is from genome assembly GCF_003097315.1 of Pelagibaculum spongiae. Lineage (NCBI taxonomy): Bacteria > Pseudomonadati > Pseudomonadota > Gammaproteobacteria > Oceanospirillales > Pelagibaculum > Pelagibaculum spongiae. The sequence continues at coordinate 133,623 of NZ_QDDL01000002.1, read as the reverse complement.
TGAATCATGGCCGCTTCAGGCTTGCCAACAATTTTCGGCTTCTGGTTAGTTGAAATCTCAATTGCACCCAGCAAAGCACCGCATTCTGGCATTAGGCCATCATCCAGCAGAATGGTTGGATCAGGATTGGTGCCAATAAAGTGCGCACCATTTTTGATCAATCGTGTTGCGATAGTCAGCTTTTCCAGATTAATTTCCGGATCAAAACCAACTACCACACTATCAACTTGATCGCTGGCAAGAACGCAGCCTTGTTGTTCTAGGTAATAACTAACAGCTTCTCCGCCAATCGCGAATACTCGTTGGCCAGCAACCATGTCTGCAGCGACCATTGATGAGGTAATCACTTGATCGGGTTGGCAGGCAATACCCAGTAAATTCAATTGCTCGCTAACGACTTCAGCGCGGCGATCGGCTCGGTTAGTGGCGAATATGTAGCGGATGTTGTTGCTGACAAGCTGGCTAAAAAACTCCGGCGCACCGGCGATAACCTGGTTGCCTTGATAGACAGTACCATCCAGGTCAAAAATCAATAATGAAGGTGTCATGGCTGGAAAATCAAGATAAACAATGCACAGATTGTATACCCAAACTACTTCAAAATGCTTTGATTAAGCGCTCCGCCGGGTGGGTTGCTCAGCCCTCTGGACGGGTCTTGTTAATAAAGAGGGGCTCTAAGTCGCATTAATCAGGAATATTAATTCAACAGCATTCCTGATTAATCGTTGATGAAAAAGCAGCTCAACTTAGCTAGAAAATGAGCTCAGCTATTAAGATCTTCTTCGAATTGCTCCTTGTCTGCGATGGAGAGAAGGCGCAGATACCGGTTTGCTCCGTGCTCGCATTTGTGGTCGTGTATCGAGGTAGAGCTGCGCTGCATTTTTTGATTCTTCATCGGCGGGAACGGAATCTGCAAGTGATATGTCGCTAGATGTTGCTTTTGTAGTTTGAAGTTGATGCTCTGTTCCATATTCTTCAATCATTTGTTGTCGTACTTTTTCTGCTTCGGGGTTAGGTTGGGGCAGACTGAAACTTGGTGCCGGGTTAGAGCGAGTATATTGAGACTTAAAACGCCCTGTTACGACAAAATCAGAAAGTAAAAAATTTACATATTGAACCGTTTTAAATTTTTTAAGATAACTAATTATTTTCAATATACTCGTTTCTCCAATCACATGAATATAAGCAGTATCGTGTAATGCAAAAGCTTCCATTTCTGATCGAAACGATGAAACAGCTTTCAATTTTGAAGGTGGCGTTGAATCATTGCCTTCAAAGGTCTGATAAATATTAAAGATTCGAGTAATAGACTTTAAGGTTTGAAAAACTTTAAAGTCAGCAGAGGTATGAATTATTGCCTTGTCATTACCATCAACACAGGTATATATCGGTTTGTCAGTAAATGCTAATGAAGGAGGAAGGGCAGTAAATGAGCCATAATCATAAGGCATGCCATCAGCTATTGTAGCGACATCGAAATAATTCATATGTAAATATAATTTCACCTCCATGTTGGCGGGAATGTTATGCTTGTCTTTTGTTTTTGCGCCATAGGTAGCAGCTCGAATATATACCGTTTTAGGCTGCCCTATTTTCCATAATAAAGCGTTGTCATTGCAAATTGTTTTTGGTTTAAGCATATCAGCTTTTCTTTCCTTAGCGGCCAAGTTGAATAGGTGTTAGTAGTGATTTAGCTTTTAGCTTTTAGTCAATGTGATAAAGTTTAGCCACTATTGTACAAACCGTTGAACCATGGCCAAAGAAAAAATTCGTTTCGTTTGTTCAGAGTGTGGCGCAGATTCGCCCAAATGGGCCGGTCGCTGTAATGACTGTGGTGCCTGGAACTCTATGCAAGAACAGCTGGTTTCCAATGCGCCGGCTGTTTCAAAAAACCCTCGCTCCGCAGGCTGGACCGGTACTGCCCAAACTGAGGCGGTATTAATCAATGAAGTTAATCTGGTTGAAGACCCACGTTTCTCCAGTGGTTTATTAGAGCTCGACCGTGTGCTTGGTGGTGGCATGGTTGATGGCGCAGTGGTGCTAATTGGCGGTGATCCGGGTATTGGTAAATCAACATTGTTGATTCAATCGATGGCACATTTATCAACCAAAATGCCAGTGCTGTATGTGACCGGTGAAGAGTCGTTGCAGCAGGTTGCCTTGCGTGCCCGTCGCTTAGGTCTGCCGACCGATAAATTAAAATTACTCACCGAAACCCGAGTCGAAAAAATTGCCGAAGTCGCTGAACGGGAAAAACCCAAAGTAATGGTGGTTGATTCGATTCAGACCATTTTTTCAGATCTTGTGAGTTCTGCGCCGGGTTCGGTAAGCCAAGTGAGAGAAAGCGCCGCACGTTTAGTTCGGCTTGCTAAGCAATCAGGCGTTGCAATTTTTCTAGTGGGCCACGTGACCAAAGATGGCTCTATTGCTGGCCCACGAGTGTTAGAGCATATGGTTGATACTGTGCTCTATTTTGAAGGGGATAAAGGCAGTCGTTTCCGGGCAATTCGGGCGATTAAAAACCGCTTTGGCGCAGTCAATGAACTGGGCGTATTTGCCATGACCGATCGCGGCCTCAAAGAAGTCAGTAATCCGTCGGCAATTTTTCTTTCCGGCAGAAAAACAGACTTACCCGGCAGTGCGGTAATGGTGAGTTGGGAAGGTACTCGGCCATTATTGGTAGAAGTGCAGGCGCTGGTTGATGATAGTCATACCGGGCACCCACGTCGGGTAGCGGTCGGTTTAGATCATAATCGGCTCGCGATGTTATTGGCCGTTTTACACCGCCATGGTGGTATTGCGACCCATGACCAAGATGTCTTTTTAAATGTGGTTGGCGGGGTAAAAGTATTAGAAACCGGTATTGACCTCGCGGTGCTATTGGCCGTCATTTCAGGCCTGCGCAGTCGACCATTGCCAGAAGGGCTGGTGGTTTTTGGCGAAATAGGATTATCGGGAGAAATTCGCCCGGTGCCTTCCGGGCAAGAGCGAATTAAAGATGCTGCTAAACATGGCTTTACCCGAGCGATTGTCCCAAAAGGCAATGCACCCCGCACTCCAATTGATGGTATGGAAGTAGTTGCGGTCGAACATTTGTCTGAAGCGGTTGATGCTTTGTAAAACGGTTGAAAACAGACAAATTAAAATGTCGAAATTGTTAATTCAATTTCGATATTTTTTAATTTGTAACTATTCAGCATATTTACCGACCGCTTCGTAATAGGCAGATTTAATTGGGTTCTGTCGTTCCGAGCAGGGATGCCGGGATCCAGCTGCCATGGGCGGTAAATCATCCAGCACGTACGTTGCATTGCCGTGAAACCTCCCTGTCGCTGGATTCTCGCCATTCCTTGGCGAGAATGACGATGCGCTAACAATTAACCGCCTCATCTTTTTTGCTGAATAGTGACTTTTATTTTAATATTCCAACAAATGAATACTGAACTTCGCTTCGTTGTCTATCCAGCATTTGAGCGGTGTTAGTCCTGAATTTACTGCTAGCTGTTGAAAGTCACTTGCTGAGTATTTATATGAGCATTCGGTATGAATTGATTCCCCTTTGTCGAAATGGTAATCGATTCCTTGAATAGAAATAACTTGTTGCTGGTTACTTACTAGGTGCATTTCAATTCGATTATGTGAATGGGAGTAGAAGGCGTTATGGCTAAAGCTGTCAGGGTTAATGTCGCAAAAAAGCTCACGGTTAATTCGATGCAATAGATTTTTATTAAACTCAGCAGTAATGCCATTTTTATCGTTATAGGCCGCATTAAGCTGTTTTTCTGGCTTTTTCAGGTCGACGCCAATAATAATTTTTCCGCCCTTACCGAGTGCTTGAGACATTTGCTGCAGCAGTTGCGAAGCTTGCAGAGGATGAAAATTACCAATGCTCGAGCCAGGGAAAAAAGCAGCGCGGTTCAGTCTTGGTGTCTCGTCGGGAAGGTTCCACTGCTCTGAATAATCCAAGCACACTGCATTAATTTTTAACCAAGAGTAGTCTTTGGCTAATAGGCTAGCTGATTCGATTAGATGTTCACGGGAAATATCAATCGGCATGTAAAGAGCCGGGCGCAATGCTTCTAGAATTAATCGTATTTTTTTACTGCTGCCACTGCCCATTTCAATTAAGCAGCTATTGTCGCCAATATTCTTTGCTATTTCATTGGCGTGTTTTTCTAGCAGCATGATTTCAGTTCGAGTGACGTAATATTCATCAAGCTGACAAATTTTATCAAATAATTGTGAGCCACGCTGGTCATAGAAAAACTTAGGCGAGATATTTTTTGGTTTCTCTGACCAGCCACTTTGAATTGCTTGCGACAAATCTTCTGATTTCGGCGCAAAATCATGAAATTGAAAGTCAGCTGTGTGTTGTTGCAGATTTGGTTGTAAATTTTCTGTCATAAGCTTTTGATTGCTCTTATTCATGCCAAAATCCTTTTTAGCAAAATAAACCTTCGATTCCCGGGTACGCCTACGGGCTTACCCATATTAAACCTGTGGTTCCCGGGTGCGCCTACGGGCTTACCCAGGCTACGAAAACCGATTGGTTTTTTTGTTGGTAAATGTCGAATATTCAAATTAATACCGAAAAAGTAGGTTGGGTAAGCCTACGGCGTACCCAACAATGTGGGTAAATTAAAACGCCCCCAACGTTTATTTATTTCGCCAGCCTAATGCCACTAAACTGCCAACGACTTTGTGGATAAAAAAAGTTACGGTAGCTGGTTCGTAAATGGTTACGTTGAGATATGCAGCTACCGCCCCGAAGCACCATTTGATTACACATAAATTTCCCATTGTATTCGCCCAAAGCACCTGCCTCTACTTTATAGCCAGGGTAAGCAAGATAAGCGCTGGAGGTCCATTCCCAGACATTACCCATCATCTGTTGCAGTTTTGTTATATCTGAATGATTCTGAACGCTGATAGGATGCAGTCGATTTTGGCGCAGGCCATCTTCTAGCCAATGACCATTGCTAGTTGCGGATAATTTGGTGGTAGATAGTTTGGTGGTAGATAGTTCGGTGGTAGATAGTTCGGTGGTAGATAGTTCAGTTGATTCAGATGCTTGTGATATTGCTGCTGCCACTTCCCATTCTGCCTCGGTGGGTAATCGGCAGCCCGCCCAGCGGGCGTAGGCATCGGCTTCGTAAAAGCTAATATGGCAAACCGGTTGTAAAGGATTTAATCGCTGTAAACCATTTAAAGTATATTCAAACCACTGGTTGTTTTTGTTAACCCAATAAAGTGGCGCATGCCATTTTTGTTCGCAACAAGTATCCCAGCCGTCGGAAAGCCAAAACTCGAAATTTTGATAGCCGCCATCTTCAATAAATAATAAGAATTCTTGATTAGTAATTGTTCTATCGGCTAGTAAAAAATCATTAATAATTACCGGGTGAATGGGCTGTTCATTGTCATAGCTAAAATCGAAATTAGAAGTACTATTTTCTGATGTCTGTTCTTTATTTATTCCAATTGAATGCTGGCCGCCAAAAATTTTAATCCAGTTCATATCTGTTGGTTGAATTTGAGCAGCGCTCGGCGTTAAGAGGTCGTGTAAAGAGTCGTGTGATGAATTGTGTAAAGAGTCGTGCGAAGGTTCATATGAAGTGCTGTGTGATTTTTCACTTTGGTATTTGGGGTAGGCGGGGTTTTGAAATAAATTATATTTTATATCGGTGAGCAATAATTCTTGATGCTGCTGCTCATGATTTAGCCCAATATAACAACGGCGAATTATTTCTTCGGTTGTTTGTTGGGTCGTCTCTTGATTGATTAGGTCTTTATTCGGGCTCTGTAGTGTTTGCAACAGCTGCTGCATTTTTTGGTCAATATGCGCCCGGTATTGGTAAACCTGTTTAACGGTAGGCCGACTAAGCAGCCCTCTTTTGGGGCGAGAAAAAGGGGTGCCGTGATGCTGGTAATAGGAATTAAACAGATGATCCCATTCAGAATTGAATACCTGATAGTTATCAGAAAAAGGGATCAAAATGAAAGTTTCAAAAAACCAGCTAACATGCGCAAGATGCCACTTTGTAGGGCTGACATCTGGCATGCTTTGGAGCATATAATCTTCAATTTCCAACGGCTGACAAAGCTGTTCACTGATTGCTCGGATAGTGCAGTAATCTTGGGCAAGTGCTTCAAGTGTTGGCTTAGAGTCAGCAGGTTGTGAAGAAACAGTTGAAGATATAGTCGGAGAAGCTGCCAAAGTGCCGATAGCGCTTGGGAGAAAATCTGAATCTGGGGTATCCATAACCAATCCTGTTCTTTTGTTTCGTCAGGTATTGGAAATCAAGCATAGACCATAGAAATTAACTGTTGATGTCAGTTGTAGAGGGTTTGTGTTTTACCGGGTATGGCTAGCGCTTAAACTGTTGGGTGCGATTGCCGCTTGAATTGTTGGGTGCGCCTTCGGGCTTACCCAACCTGCATTTGGTTTGGAGTGAATTAACAATTTTGAGGTTAATATTGATGAAAACCAATTGGTTTTCGTAGCCTGGGTAAGCCTGACAGCGCACCCGGGAACCAAAGGCTCAAAATGAATAAGCCTGTGGCGCACCCGAAAGCCAAGGCTCTATTCATGACGACCAATGAACGCCTACGAATGAATCAAGCATTGGCGCATAACGTCGCCAATCTTATTCATCATCTGAAAATAAAGCTGCTTACCTGGCGCTAATTGGCTGCCGAGTGGGTCAAGTAATGCCACTTTAATATCCGTTAGTCTGGCGAGGGTTTGCACCGACTTAGTAGGGAACTGGGGTTCACTAAACAAACAGTGAATATTTTGATTGCGAATACGCTGCTTTAGCAAGTGAATGGTTCGCAGTTTTAACGGCTGTTCCGGGTTATTGGTTAAAGCCCCTGCAGGGTTCAGCTGATAGCGATGATCGAAATATTGCCAAGCATCGTGAAAGACCAAAAAAGGTGTTTTTTGAACTGGGTATAACTTATTGCGCAAGTTCTGATCCAAAACTTCCAATTGACGATTAAAAGCGGCCAAGTTGCTTTTAAGTTGCAGCGATTGCTTGGGGTAAACGGCCTGAAGTTGCTGGTGAATAATTTCAGCAGCGGTGGAAACTCTACGAGGATCTAGCCAGAAATGTGGGTCTTTATATAGCTGGCTGTGCAATGAATGGTCATGCTTGTGTTTATTACTGTGTTTATCACTGCTGCTCTCTTGAGAAGCTGAGTAAGTAATCGCACTGGATTGTGCAACAGCTGGTAGCCAATGATTTTGCGTACGAAAGCCTAGTAAGTCCAGTTTACGGTTATCTAACAGCGCTAAATCTTTCTTGCGAGTGATTTTTTTAATCGGCAATGCCAGCGAGGTTTCCAGAGATTCGCCGCCCCAAATAATTAACTTGGCCCGTTTTAGTCTTAAGCGATGTGATGGTTTGAGGGCAAAATCATGTGGTGAAGTGGCCTTGTCGATCAGCAAGCCTGGCTGGTCAATACCATCCAGCAAGTAGCTAACAACAGAATGAATGGGTGCAATCGAAGTCTCAACCTTGGCGGCATGGCTGACAGGGCTTAGAAAGATGATTGATAAAAAAAACAAACTACTTATTAGTGAGAATTGGCGGCGAGACATTAAACTACTACTGCTTATTGGTGTGTTGTTATAATATAACAACTTGGGCAGTGGTCACAACTGCAGATACAAGCACCACACACGACAGATTATTTGCCGGGTATTGATTGGTATCAATCCCCGAAATTTGTAGGTCGCGCCTAGCGCTCCGTACAACCTACAGACCATGGTGCAATTAATGCCAACGGTGAATTTGACCACAACAGACCATGCTGCAATTGACACCAATGGTAAATTCGACCACCAAAACATTTGATTTACAGAGGTCCTCTTGGCTGAATCATTTTTAATCAAGGCAGAAAATATCTGTTTTGTACGCAACCAACGGCATATTTTAAAAGATATTTCTCTGGAAGTAACTGCAGGGAAAATTGTGGTAGTCATCGGCCCCAATGGTGCCGGGAAATCTACCTTGCTCAAATTATTGCTGGGGTTAGAGCGGGAAGATTCGGGCCAAATTAAACGCAAGCGAAAGCTACGCATTGGCTATATGCCGCAAAAACTGCAAGTTAATCCGGCATTGCCTTTATCGGTTGAACGTTTTTTAAGATTGGCTTGCAAGCAAATTAGCCAGCAAGAAATAGAACAAGCATTGCAGCAAGTCGGCATGCTGCGTTTACTGCAGCGCTCGGTACATGTGTTGTCTGGCGGAGAGTGGCAGCGAGTATTGTTAGCCAGGGCTATATTGCGTAAACCAGATTTACTCGTGTTAGATGAACCTGCGCAGGGCGTGGATATCACCGGTCAGGCCGAACTGTATCGTTTGATTGGCCAGCTAAGAGATCAACTGAACTGCGGCGTATTAATGGTATCCCATGATTTGCACCTAGTAATGTCAGGTACCGATCAGGTTTTATGCCTCAATCAACATATCTGCTGCAGCGGTCACCCGGAAATGGTTAGCCAGCATCCAGAATATCTTCGTTTATTTAGTCCTACAGAAGCTGAGGCTTTAGCGGTATATACCCATCACCATAATCACACCCACGGTTGCGATGGCGAAGTAGTGGGAGGTGGTGATGAGCAGTGCAAGCATTAACAAATTGTGCTGGGTGCGCCCACAGGCTTGCCCAACCTTGTATCTGACTTGGGTTGGTATTAATTGAAAAGCTCGAATTTTATCAATAAAAACCAATCGGTTTTCGTAGCCTGGCTAAGCCTGACGGCGCACCCAGGAATTAAGGGTCAAGCATAAAACGAAAACCGCAGCTTATAACGATAGATTCGCCTAAAAAAAGAAGCGACCAACATGATTGAAACAATGAGTGAATGGCTAGAAATTTTATGGGTACCAGGATTAGCTGCGATCATGATCAGCTTAATGTCAGCCCCGCTGGGCAGCTTTTTGATTTGGCGAAAAATGGCTTTCTTTGGCGATACCTTGGCCCATGGTTCTTTATTAGGTGTCGCGCTGGCGGTATTTTTTGAATTTGCACCTTTATATGGTGTGGTAGTGGTTTTGCTATTGCTGGCATTGATTTTAGGTCTAATGCTTGGTGATGGTAGCAATGTTGTTTCAAGTTTAAATCTGCAGCGGCTAAATCCATTTAAAAAATCTGCAACTTTTACAGCGAATCAACCTGTTATTGGCAACGATGCCCTACTCGGTATTATTTCCCATGGTTCGTTAGCGCTTGGCATTGTGGTGGCTTCATTGGTTGCCGATCGCGGGGTAAATCTAAGCAATTACCTGTTGGGTGATGTGTTGTCGGTTGCTGAGCAAGACTTGTGGTGGATCGCTAGCGGATTATTGCTAGTGATTGCAGGTATTAGTTTTAGCTGGCGCGATTTGTTGATGATCACGGTTGATGAAACCCTAGCAAAAATAGAAGGTGTTTCAGTTGCCAGATTGCGCATTCAATTAGTGCTGTTGCTCGCGATTGCTGTGGCATTGGCAATTAAAGTAGTCGGTGTTTTAGTACTCACCGGACTAATGCTAATTCCAGCAGCGACTTCAGGAAGAATTGCAAAATCACCCGAAGCCATGGTTATTGGCGCAGCAGTATTTGGCAGTATTTCTGTTGTATCTGGATTATTGGCATCAGTATGGCTCGATTTGCCGTCGGGGCCGACAATTGTGGTGTGCGCCCTTATCGGCTTTCTTTTACTGCCAAAGCTGCGATTTTAAATACCGGAAGGCTGGCCCAGATTGGACCTGCGGTTTCCGGTGCCGAGCCGTCGTTCCAGCAGATACAAGGCTGGGTGAGCCTGTGGGAGCACCCAACAATTTATACAGCAATCACACTCAGCTTCTTAGGCAGCAAATTAAAAAGTGGCTGCTTGCGCTTTAAAGCTTGTCAAATCTACGAAAACATTCCCTCCAGCAATATCTCCCTGCAATCTCATGCTTTCCAGCAATACTCACTTGCAATCTCACGTACTCAAACCAAAATACTGCCAAAAACGTCAATTAATGCTCAGTTTAGTAACATACTAATTCAAAGAAGAGTTGTACTTGAGTCATTTAAAATGTCGGCTAATTCATCATAAAAATAATGGTTTTATTGTTGGGTTGTTTTTTAACTGAAATTAAAAAGCACAGATTGGTTTTTCAGTCAAAGCAACAACTTGGTTTGTCAATGATGGGTATCACAAAAACAAGTAAGTGGTTATGCAGCAGAAGCAGCATGAACATGCGGCAAATTCATAATAACTAATTTCTTTACATATGGTTGTATTTTTTATTAGTTTTAGACTGAAATCTTATATGTGACATGCTTCACATATAAAATACATTTCAATGTGTCACATATGTAACATAACCCAACATTAATAATTAATAAGCAGAAAAATCAAAAATATTATTTGAGCGTCAAATTTCCCTCTACCCCTTATTGAGTATGACTAAATCGTCATGTTTTCAAATGCTTTATGCAGCATATGTAACATAATATTTATTGGTTTTTTCCTGAATACAAAAACTTACATGAATTGGTAAGTAACATACAACATCATGTTAGTTGACGTACATCAACTGTCAAAAAGCTGTCATTCAGTAAGATTCCCGAACTTCGTATGTTCCAAACTTAACGCTACAAAAATTGTATGGTCAGGCATATTTGATAGTCACAGTTAAATAAAATGCGCCGGTAGCAATGTTTGCAGAGTAAAGCTTTATTTTTAGCCAGTGGTGTTGAAGGGGTTTTCGGGAATTAGTGTGTTTACCAACCTGAATTCCCGATATGGAAATAAGCCATTGCTGATAGTTAACTTATTAGGTAAGTCGGTAAATCGCAGCTAATAGCTTCTTTTTTGATTAAAGTTGCTTCTGATTAAGTCAGTTTTACAAAGTTGGCTGTGATCATGATTTATAAAGTGTCGTCAAAATACGCGATTTAAGGTTCAACTAAGTGGCTATACAAGTTTGATCGCAGTCAGTGCATTTGCAAATAGCTGGTTAATAAATATCCGCTGTAACAGAGGTTGTGGAAAGACATGAAAATTGTAACAACAAGCCCGCATGTAACTGATTATGTTCAATCGATTACTGACACGGTAAAAGATGTTTTTCTAGAACAAGCTGCGGCACTGCAATCTCTAGCAGAACGGGTAGACCAAACTTTTGAGCAGGCTATCGAGCTGATTTTAAATTGTCAGGGGCGAGTGATTGTTTGCGGCATGGGTAAGTCAGGTCTGATCGGTAGAAAAATTGTCGCTACTTTTGCTTCTACTGGCACGCCATCATTTTTTATGCATCCGGGTGAAGCATTTCACGGTGACCTTGGCATGGTAAAGCCAATTGATGTTTTGCTGCTGATTTCTTACAGCGGCGAGACCGATGAAGTGCTGCAACTGTTGCCTTCAGTGAAAAGCTTCGGTGTACCGAGTATCGCTATTACTGGTGGAGCTGATTCAACTTTGGCCAAACACAGCGATGTGGTGCTCGACTGCAAAGTTAAGCGAGAAGTCTGCCCGAATAATTTAGCGCCAACCACTTCGACCACAGCGACAGTCGCGATAGGTGATGCACTTGCAGTGGCGTTAATGAAACAGCGTAATTTCCAACCGGAAGATTTTGCACAATTTCACCCAGGTGGCAGCTTAGGCCGACGTTTGTTAACCCGGGTTAAAGATGTCATGCATACAAAAGACCTGCCTTTTGTTAAGCCCGAAGCAGCAATGACTGAAGTGCTATTTAGCATGACAAAATCGCGTTTTGGCTTGGCGCTAGTAGTTGACCAACAAAAAAACTTACTAGGTGTGGTTTCAGATGGTGATTTGCGCCGGGCATTAGTGCAAGGCATTAAAATCGATCAGTCAACTGCCAAAGACATAATGAGTTATCAACCAAAAACTATTTCTGACAGAGAAATGTTGGCGGATGCAGAAGAAACCATGCGTGAAATGCAAATTAAAGTGTTAGTGGCGGTTGATGACCACCAGCAGATTTCCGGCTTAGTAGAATGGGTACAGTAGAGTGGGTGCAATAGCGTCGCTATGAATAATTGCACCCCATTTCAACGTAGGTTGGATAAGCGGAGCGCCATCCGAAATTTTGAGCGCACGTTTACCAAAAGCCTGATGGCGGTAGAGCATCACCAAGCCGACGTGTCGCTTATTCAAAAGCTATCGAAAAATGCTAGGCAATCAAAGTTGCGAGATATATGAGCAGAACACCATTTCAAATCCAGCGGGCTGTGGTTCATGCGCTGTTTATGCGGGAAATGAAAACCCGTTTTGGCAGCATGCGCATGGGTTATGCCTGGGTGTTATTAGAGCCATTAATGCATATTGGTGTGATGACAGCAATGTTTTCGTTGCGTGGTAGCTCTCAGGTTATGGGTGTGGATACACCATATATTATCATGACTGGGATTGGCCCATTCTTGTTTTTTTCTAAATTATTTTCATTAGGCTTTGGTGCCATTGAAGGTAATCGCAGCTTGTTTGTATACCGCCAGGTTCGACCAATTAATACTTTTGTTGCCCGCTTTATAATGGAACTGATGTTGTTTGTAATTGGTATTCCACTAATTACTGCAATTTTGTGGTTCTGTGGTTATCAATTTCCATTAGGTAATATCTTAGAAGCTATTTTAGCTTGGGTTTTGCTATTTATATTTAGTTTTGGTTTGAGTCTGGTTGCGGGTTGTATTGGTTATCGCAGTAGAGATTTAACTAGCATAGCAGGTGTTATTCAACGGCCATTGTATTTTATTTCTGGGATCTTTTTTTCTCTAAGCATGCTTCCTGAGTCAGTGTGGCCCTATTTGTTGTGGAATCCAATATTGCACGCCATTGAACTGGGTAGAGAAGGATTATTTGAAACCTATTCAGCGCCCATGGTTAGTATGAATTATTTAGCATTCTGTGCTCTAGCCAGCGTAACTATTGGCTTAATGCTCTATCGGTTAGACTGGCGCAATATGGTGGCTTCGTGATTGAGTTAAAAAATGTCACCAAATATTACCCAACACCGGATGGTCGAAAGTATGTGCTTAAAGATGTCTCGGCAGTATTTCCCCCAGGAAAAAATATTGGAATATTTGGTGCCAACGGAACTGGTAAATCAACTCTGATGAAGCTGTTGGGTAAAATTGACTACCCAAGCTCAGGTGAAATAAATGTAACGGGCAGCATCTCATGGCCGATGGGTCTAGCAGGTGGTTTTCAAGGCAGCATGACGGGCCGAGACAACGCCCGATTTGTTTGCCGAATCTATGGTGATAGCGAGCAAACTATCAAAGAAAAGTTGGCCTTTATCCACGATTTTTCTGAAATTGGTGATTATTTTGACATGCCAATAAAGAGTTACTCCTCTGGTATGCGCTCGCGGCTTTCATTTGCTGTCAGTATGGCGTTTGACTTTGATTACTATCTAATCGATGAATTGACAGCGGTAGGCGACGATAGATTTAAAAAGAAAAGCGCTGCTGCTATGAAAGCCAAACGAGAGAGCGGTAATGTAATTTTTGTTTCACACAGCATGTATGAGTTAAAAAATATTTGTGATGTGGGTGTCTATATGCGCCAAGGTGAAATGTGCATTTTTGATGATATTAATGACGCAGTAACCGCTTATCAAGATGAAATGAAACGAGCATAACCAAACACACGCTTTAATCTAGGTTTGATGAGCCTTTGGCGCAGTAGGTTTGATAAGCTTCAGGCGCAATCAGACACTTGTGTATTTGCCGGGAAGATGTCTGATTTCATTAAAATTCATCAAACCTACAAAATATTTGGAGTATTAAATGAAAGCTATTCCTGATTCTATTTCCAGGAAAGCCAAAAAGCTGGTCAAAAAACCAGATGCTTTTGTCAAGGATATGAAACTACTGCGCTGGGTAAAGTCAGTATTGGTCAGTCGAGATTTTAACTGGTTGGTAATTTTCCCATTCATGATTGCAACGGCTTATATGGTCGGGGTCGCCTCTAATCGTTATGCAAGCAATAGCAGCTTTATCGTGCAATCTGCGAGTGGTGCATCGACAGCATCGGCAGGCCTAGCTCTATTAGGGTTGGGCGATAATTCAGCAAAAGACGAACAAGTCATTGTTGAATATATCCAATCATTGGATCTGCTTAAGCAGTTAGATCAGCAGTTGCAACTAAAAGCTCACTACAGTAGTAGTAAAAATGATTTGTTATACCGGCTAGAAAAAACAGCAACACAGGAAGACTTTTTAAAATATTATAGAAATAATATCAAAATTCATTTTGATGAATCGCGTGGCATGTTACTGCTAGAAGCAGAGACTTTTGACGCTGAATATTCAGAAAAATTGGTTAGGCAAATTTTGCGGGCTGCGGAAGGGTTTGTAAATAAAACCAGTCATGATCTAGCCAATGGTCAGCAGCAGTTTGTTGCAGAGCAGGTGCTGCGTTTGGAACAAAAGCTGCGTTCTATCAAGCAGTCAATATTGATTTTCCAAGAGAATAACCAGCTTTATAGTCCAGAAGCACAAGGCTCTAGTTTAGGTAGTATTGTTTCCGGGCTTGAAGCTAAATTATCTGAATTAAAAGCACGCAGGCGTGAACTATTAAGTTATCAAAAGCCATCGGCACCTGCGCCTATGTCGATAGCTAGACGAATTAGTTCGATTGAAATTCAGATTGATGAAGAAAAGCTTAAATTAGTCAGTAATGATGGTAATTCGTTAAACCAACGGATGGCTGAATACCAGCAGCTTCGGTTAGACCTGGAATTTGCCACGCGAGCCTATGAATCATCATTGGCAGCACTGGAAGCAGCACGAATGGAAGCGAGTAGAAAGCTCAAGCACTTAGTGACCATCAGTAAGCCACAAATCGCCGAAGAAGCCGCTTATCCGCGTAAGTTATATATTTTGTTTACGTTGCTATTGTGCCAATTAATGTTGTTTTCATTATACCGAATGATTCGAGCAACCATCCGTGAGCATCAGGATTAGCGTGTTTTTATGCTGGGCACGTCATCCCGTCAGGGATTGACGGGACCCAGTCACATGGAGGTGGCGAGATCAATTATTTACTTCTCGTCATTCTCGCCAGGAATATTTATCACTGGGAGCGCAAGCGAGCCGCCTGCGCTCCCAGCGAAATTCAACACAACGATGTAAGGATGTATTGTGTTCAAAAGTTTAAAAAAAACGCTAAATAAAAAACGACAGTTAACCAGCTTGTCGTTTGCATTGGTTGCCATTTTAACTCAACCGGCCTTTGCCAGCGCCAGCTCGTCTAACTCAACAGCAACAATTGCCGCAGCACCACAGGCAATGCAGCGCAATGTAATTGAACAAAACCAATCATCATTACCGGTATTTGGTCAAAACCTGTTTTCAGGTGGTTTTGCCAAGGCATCATTTAAAGGCTTTAACCCCAATTACCAAATTGCAGTCGGCGACCAGCTATTACTGCAAATGTGGGGCGCTTATGAAGCTGCCAGCGAATTAACCGTTGACCCACAAGGTAATATTTTTCTGCCACAAGTTGGCCCAGTACATTTAGCTGGGGTAACCAACGCTGAGTTAAATAAAGTCGTTAATTTGGCGGTTAAGCGGGTATACCAGTCTAACGTACAAGCCTATGTAACTTTGGCGGCAACCCAGCCAGTTAAGCTGTTTGTCACTGGCTTTGTAAAAAAACCCGGTTTATATGGCGGTTTATCTTCTGATTCAATATTGAGTTACCTAGAAAAAGCCGGTGGCATTCAGCCACAAAGCGGTAGCTATTTAGACATTCAACTACTTCGAAATAACCGAAAACTGGCCAGCTTCAACCTTTACCAATTTATTCGTCAAGGTAAAATTAAGCAGTTGCAACTGCATGATGGCGATATGTTAATGGTTGCATCACGTCAGGCATCGGTGAGTATTTCTGGTTTAGTACAAAACCCAGCACAGTTTGAATTTATCGGAAAAAACTTAACCTTGGCGCAGGCATTAAAGCTGTCAGGTAAATTGCCGCTAGGTTCCCATGTAAGAATTAACCGAAGTGCCACCGAAAAAATTGAAATTGAATATATTGCGTTAGCAACCAGCAATCTAAAAAATATTCAATTGAATAGTGGCGATGAAGTAGAAATTGTTGCAGATCGAGCGCCGGGTAATATTTTAGTCAAAATTGAAGGTGAGCATGCAGGCCAAGCTGAATATGTTTTGCCCTATGGTGCCAAATTAGTCGACGCGCTACGAAAGCTACCGCTTACCCAGCAATCTAGTTTAAAAGATTTACGCATCTACCGAAAGTCAGTGGCAGCGCGTCAAAAAGAAATGCTACTGACCTCGCTACAACGTCTAGAGGCAGTCACCCTATCGGCACGAAGCAGCACCAGCGGTGAAGCACAATTACGTGCGCAAGATGCTAAATCAATTTTACAGTTTATCGACCGCGCTAAATTAGTTGAGCCGCTTGGCCAAGTTATTTTATCCGGCAATCCATCCAAAAGTGATCTCACGTTACAGCAGGGCGACCGCTTGGTTATTCCAGACAACAGCAATCTAGTACAAGTGCATGGCGAAGTGATGTTCCCGAACGCTTTGGAATATCAAACCAACAAACCAATTCAGAAATATGTTGCCGATGCGGGCGGATATTCACAAAAAGCAGACCAATCAAAATTGTTGATTTTGCATCGAAATGGAAGAATCACTCAAATTAAAGAAAGTTCTTGGTATCAATCAGAGCAAAAAATCGTAATGAAACCGGGTGATGAAATTTTGGTTATGCCGCAGGTTGATGTGAAAAACCTGCAGTTAGCTAAAGACATTACCGAAATTGTTTATCGAATTGCAATTAGTACCGCCGCAGTAGTTGGTTTGTAGATAATGCTTAATTTAAATAGCTACTACCACTAAAAAAATAGCAGGATTTGTAGAAAATATTTAACGAGGCAGAAAAATGAATAGAAAAGGAATTATTTTAGCGGGTGGTTCAGGTACTCGGTTGTACCCACTGACTCAGGCATTCAGTAAGCAATTAATGCCAATTTATGATAAGCCAATGATTTACTATTCATTAAGCACACTAATGTTGGCGGGTATTAAAGAAATTCTGCTGATTTCAACCCCACATGATTTACCACGTTATGAAGAGCTACTTGGTGATGGTAAAAAATGGGGTATATCAATTCAATATAAAGAGCAACCTTCACCCGATGGTTTGGCACAAGCATTTATCTTGGGTGAAGAATTTATTGGTAAAGACTCTTGTGCATTAATTCTGGGCGACAATGTTTTTTGGAGCCATAAGTTTAGCGAATTGCTTTATCAGGCCTCACAACGTGAAACCGGTGCAACTGTATTTGGTTACCGTGTGGCTGACCCTCGTGCTTACGGTGTGGTGGAGCTGGATGAGTATGGAAGAGCGCTTTCTATTGAAGAAAAGCCAACTCAACCTAAATCGAACTTTGCAGTCACCGGCCTCTATTTTTATGACAATCAAGTGGTAGAGATTGCTAAAAGTATTAAGCCGTCTGCCCGTGGTGAGTTAGAAATCACATCGGTTAATGATGTGTACTTACAGCAGCAACAACTCTATGTCGAAAAATTAGGTCGTGGTGCAACTTGGTTAGATACCGGTACCCATTCTGATTTATTGTCAGCAGCCATGTTTGTTGAAACCATGGAAAAACGCCAAGGTTTGAAAATTGCCTGCCCAGAAGAAATTGCTTGGCGAAAAGGTTTTATCAGTGATTTCCAATTAGCTGCACTGGCCAAACCATTGAAAAAAAGTGGTTACGGAGAATATTTATTAAATATTCTTAAAGAAGGCGACCGCTCTATACATGGCGTTAGCAACGTAGCTTAACTTTAATTCAAGGCATGTGTTATGAAAAAAATTGAAGTCGGCCTTTGTGACGCTTTTGTGATTGAACCAAAAGTGTTTGGCGATGAGCGTGGCTTCTTTATGGAAACTTTCCAGAAAGAAGATTTTTCAGCATTAGGTATTGATAAAGAATTTGTGCAAGACAACCACAGCCGGTCCAAACAAGGTATTTTAAGAGGGCTGCACCTGCAAACTAAAAATACCCAAGGAAAACTAGTTCGAGTGACCCGTGGTGAAGTGTTTGATGTTGCAGTTGACATGCGCAAAGATTCGCCAACCTATGGAAAATGGGCCGGCGTATTGCTTTCTGAAGAAAACAAACGTCAATTTTGGGTGCCGGAAGGTTTTGCTCATGGCTTTTATGTAATTTCAGATATTGCCGATTTTCAATATAAATGCACTAATTATTATTCACCAGAATACGATTTGAGTATTGCCTGGGATGATCCTGAATTAGCCATTGAATGGCCGTTGGTTAATGGTGAGTTACCACAATTATCTGAAAAAGATGCAACCGGGACAAACTTTAGTGGTGCGGGTTGTTTCATAGATGGTGTGTGGCAAGTATGAAAAAAATTCTGATTACTGGTGCAGATGGTCAGTTAGGTTATGAACTACAGCGGCTATTAAATAGTGAAGCATATGTAGAGAAGTTTTCAGTGCTGGCGACCGATTACCAGCAGCTAGACATTACCTGTAAGCTATCGATTGACCAGTATTTTTTACAAAATCAACCCGACTTTTGCATTAACGCCGCGGCGTATACTGCTGTCGATAAAGCAGAATCTGAGAAAGAAACAGCTTATGCAATTAATGCAACCGGTGCGCATAACCTGGCGTTAGCTTGTAAACAAAATAACTGCCAATTGATTCAGGTTTCTACTGATTTTATTTTTGATGGCAATAAAACAGCACCTTATCTAGAAATAGATACACCAAACCCATTATCGGTTTATGGCGAAACAAAATTACAAGGTGAGCTTTTAGCTAAAGAAGCATTGCCATCGGTATGCATTGTTCGCACCGCATGGGTCTATTCAGTACATGGTCATAATTTTGTAAAAACCATGCTGAAACTGATGTCTGAAAAAGAGTCATTATCGGTAGTCTGTGACCAGATAGGAACGCCTACTAACGCTGCAAATTTGGCAAAAGCACTGCTGCAGCTTATCGATGTATCTGCAGAAACATCAATTTCTGGCACATTTCACTTTACAGATAATGGCGTTGCTAGCTGGTATGACTTTGCTACTGCCATACAGCAAGCTGGCTTAAGGCTGGGAATATTGAAGCAGAGCATTCCAGTTAGCCCTATTCCAGCAAGTGCTTACCCCACTCCCGCCGCGCGGCCACAGTGTTGTGTACTAGATAAAAGTAAACTGCTTTGTTTGCTTGGCGAGCAGGGCATGCATTGGCAGCAAGCACTTGAAGAAATGCTAGAAAATTTAATAAAGGTTAATGGTTAGAAATGAATCATAGAAAGTTATTAGTCACTGGTGGCGCCGGTTTTATTGGCTGTAATTTTGTTCACTACTGGATGAACAAATACCCGCATGATCAGGTTGTAGTGTTAGATGCTTTAACCTATGCAGGGAATCTTGCCAATCTCGACCCTGTAAAAGATAATCAAAACTTCAAGTTTGTACATGGCAATATCTGTGACACGGGTTTGGTAGAAGCGCTTCTGCGTAATGACAAATTAGATACCATTGTCCATTTTGCTGCAGAATCTCATGTCGATCGCTCAATTACTGGCCCCGATGCATTTATTGAAACCAATATTATTGGTACGCATAGCTTGTTAAAAGCTGCCAAAAAAGTCTGGTTAGATGAAGACGTTTTGCAAGGCGCAGATCATCGGTTCCACCATGTTTCTACCGATGAAGTCTATGGCACGCTAGAGCCAGAAGATCCTCCATTTAAAGAAACCACGCCATATGCGCCTAACTCGCCTTATGCCGCCAGTAAAGCCGCAAGTGATCACCTGGTTCGAGCCTATCAAGAAACCTATGGCCTGCAGACTACTATCAGTAATTGCTCCAACAACTACGGCCCATACCATTTCCCTGAAAAATTAATTCCCCTTGTGATTACCAATATTTTAGAAGATAAATCGCTACCTATTTATGGTGATGGCAAGCAGGTTCGCGATTGGCTATATGTTGAAGACCATGCCTGTGGCATTGATTTGGTGTTGAATAAAGGTGTGGTAGGTGAGAGTTACAATATTGGTGGCCATAATGAATGGTTTAATATCGATATTGTTAATTTAATTTGTCAATTAGTTAATAAAAGGTTTTCAGATTGTCCTGAGCTGAAAATAAAATATCAAAATGCAATGTCAGCTGAAGATAACTGTTCAGAAAATTTAATTAAATATGTTGATGATCGCGCAGGTCATGACCGACGTTACGCGATAGATGCTAGCAAGGCCAATTCAGAATTGGGATATTCGCCTAAAGAATCTTTTAAAACGGGCATTGAAAAGACTATTGAATGGTGTGTTAATAATAATGGCTGGTGGGATAGCATTAATGACTAAGGTTGCATCTGAAATTATACCAGTAATTATGGCTGGCGGTAACGGTTCACGACTATGGCCGTTATCCAGAACATTACGACCCAAGCAGTTTTTGAAGTTAACTAGTGATCGTAGCATGCTTCAAGAAACGGTGAATAGAACAGTAAACTTGACTAATGCAGCAAGCTTATTGATTTGTAATGAAGAGCATCGATTTATTGCTGCAGAAGATATGCGGGAACTGAATAAAGAATGCCAAATGATCTTAGAGCCCGTCGGGAAAAATACGGCACCTGCTATAGCGTTAGCAGCTTTTCATATCTGTGAAACAAACCCTGATTCAGTGATGTTAGTTCTTGCTGCTGATCATGTAATTGAACGACAAAAAGACTTCGAAGCGAGCGTTCAAGAAGGCTATAAATCAGCAATGAATGATCAAATGGTAACATTTGGTATTAAGGCATTAAGCGCAGAGACTGGCTATGGCTATATTAAGCGTGGAAAGTCACTCGAACATGGTTTTTCTATTGAAAAGTTTGAAGAAAAACCGTCTCTATTAAAAGCTCAAGAGTATATAGATAGTGGGGAATATTTCTGGAATAGTGGAATGTTCATGTTTAAGGCGTCTAGATATTTAGAGGAACTGAAATTATTTAGACCAGATATATATGAATCATGTTTAAATTGCATGAAAGATAAGAGAGTAGATAATGATTTCATAAGAATACAAAACAAGCACTTTATATCATGTGCATCTGAATCGATAGATTATGCTGTGATGGAAAAAACGACAAAGGGAGTCGTTGTGCCAATGGATGCTGGTTGGAACGATGTTGGTTCTTGGTCGGCTTTGTGGGATGTGTCAAAAAAAACAGAAGATAATAATGTTTGTAAAGGCGATGTAATAACTCAAGATTGCGAGAATAGTTATATAAACTCTGAAAAAAAACTAATTGCTGCTGTAGGAGTTAAAGACCTTGTTATTATTGAAACTAAAGATGCAGTACTAGTTGCGAATAAAAAAAATGATCAAGATGTAAAAAAGATAGTTCAGATGCTTAAAGATCAAGGGCGTTCTGAACATTATTTGCATCGGGAAGTTTACAGGCCTTGGGGAAAATATGACTCAATTGACCATGGTGAGCGTGACCAAGTAAAAAGAATTACTGTCAAACCTGGCGAGAAGCTTTCAATTCAAATGCATCATCATAGATCCGAGCACTGGATAGTTGTTTCAGGAACAGCAAAAGTTACGAATGGCGATAGAACAATACTAGTTACAGAGAATCAATCAACTTACATACCTCTGGGAACAGTTCATGCACTTGAAAATCCAGGAAAAATCCCTTTGGAAATGATTGAAGTTCAAACAGGAAGTTACTTGGGTGAGGATGATATTGTTCGCTATGAAGATCGTTACGGTCGTCAACTATAATCCTAAGGCCAGTAAAAATGAAAAAATTAAAATGCTTTAAAGCTTATGATATTAGAGGGCAGTTGGGAGAAGATCTTAATGAAGATATTGCGTATAGAATTGGCAGAGCTTATGCACAATATTTAAATTGCCAGAATGTTGTTGTTGGCTCTGATGCCCGTGAAACTAGTGAGCCCTTGAAGCTTGCACTAGCTAAAGGATTGCAAGATTCAGGGTGCAATATAGTTGATATTGGAATGGTGGGTACAGAAGAGATTTATTATGCAACTAGCCATTTAAATATGGATGGTGGCATTATGGTTACTGCATCACACAATCCAATCAATTTTAATGGAATGAAGCTAGTTAGGGAAAAGTCTAGGCCCATTAGCCGCGATACAGGCTTGGATGAAATCAAGTTGCTGGCTGAAGAAAATAAATGGAAAGAAAACATAAGATTTGGAAGTTACAAAAAAAAATCAATTTTAAAAGATTATGCAAAACATCTATTAACATATGTAAATGTTGAAAATATTACTCCCTTGAAGATAGTTGTCAATTCAGGGAATGGTACGGCTGGTCACGTGATAGATGAATTGGAAAGCTATTTTATTGAAGCTCATATTCCTGTCGATTTTATAAAAATTCATCACCAGCCTGATGCAAGCTTCCCTAATGGAATTCCAAATCCGTTATTACCTGAAAACAGGCAAGTAACGGCTGATGCTGTGCGTGAACATAACGCAGATATGGGCATAGCTTGGGATGGAGATTTTGACAGATGCTTTTTCTTTGATGAAAATGCTAATTTTATTGAAGGTTATTATATCGTAGGATTGCTTGCTGACGCTTTTCTTAAAAAAAATAGCAATGAAACAATTATTTATGATCCAAGAGTATATTGGAACACTGAAGAAATTATCAAGGAGTATGGCGGGCAACCCGTTATGTCAAAAACAGGACATGCGTTTATTAAAGAGCGCATGAGAATTGAAGATGCAGTTTATGGTGGAGAAATGAGTGCCCACCATTATTTTAGAGACTTTAACTATTGCGATAGTGGTATGATTCCATGGCTTTTGATTGCTGAACTGCTGAGTTTAAAAAGAGTTGGTTTGTCAGCACTCATAAAAGATAGGATAGATAAATTCCCGAGTTCAGGTGAGATCAACTTTAAAGTTGACAATGCCAGTTTGTTGCTTGAGAAAATTGAGAGTGATTACTCCAAGTTAGATGGTGCCACTTTAGATCATACTGATGGGCTTTCAGTGGCTTTTCCGACATGGCGATTTAATATTAGAGAATCAAATACTGAATCTTTGTTGCGATTAAATATTGAATCGAAGAATGATTGTTTGTTGCTTAAAAATAAAACCAATGAAATAACACAAGTAATAAAAACAAATAATAATAGATTGCAGGAGCAAGTTTAGTTTGACTAATAAGAGCAAACATGTGTTTTTTATTTTTATTTCTTAAGTGTGTGAATGGTGGCTAGTTAAATGAGTAGTTTGTTAAAGCGGGCAAAGAAGATTACGGGCTTTCAAAAACAAAAAGAACAAAAAGAGATCCAGGAAGTAATTGGTTGTATAGATACAATAGAGGCAGGTTTTGTAACTGGCTGGGCGCATGATCCAAATGCAGATGAAAATGGCACTTATGTGTCCCTGAACGTTGATGGGAAACATTATGGTTTAGCTAAAGCCGACATGTATCGAAAAGATTTAGAAAAGTCAGGTATTTCTGATGGCTACAGTGGTTTTAGAATGGCTATCGATGAAGCCTTAAAAGAAAAAACAGGAAGTAAAATACGATTAAAAATCAACAGTGCCGTAGCTAAAGATACAGTAGTTAATATTGAAGCAGTAGATGGTAAGTTTTGGCTCGGTGTTGATAATTTTGAAAGCTGCCACTTGGTTGGAAGTATTTTTTCTGAAAAATACGAAGGCATTAAAACAATAATAATTCAAGAGCGAGGGTTGGTTGTTGCTACCTACGATGTTGAACTGAAAAAAGGACGCAACAGTTTAAGTATACCAATGCCAGTGAAGTTGTTCGATGATAGCTACCACTTAATTTCGGTGGGTGTTGAGGGCTACCCCTTTGCACTTTGGACTGACAATAGAAAGCTAACAGGAATTTTAACCCCCTGGCAATATCTGAAAAACTCATATAATGAACCTGGTTTTATGGGATTATCGGCGCAGTCAAAAAGCAGATATGAGTCTTTACGATTTCAAATGAGCGAGTTAGAAAAATCTAGCAATGCCACTGTAGATATTTCAAATGTATTAGTCGCTCATGATGTCGTCGTTAAAGGTTGGCTAGATCGCAAAGACTTTCCAAATTTGATATTACCAAAACATGAAAACCCAGAAGTATCGATAATCATACCAGCCTATAATAAATTTGAATTAACCTATCATTCAATCGCTTCAATTATATTGTCGTATAACAAGACTAGTTATGAAGTGATTGTCGCTGATGATTGTTCAACAGACGAAACCATTAACATTTGTGATGTTATCAAAAATGTTGTTCATATCAAGAATCCAGAGAACTTAAGGTTTTTACGCAGTTGTAATAACGCAGCCACTTATGCAAAAGGTGACTTTATCGTTATGTTAAACAACGATACCGAAGTCACGAGTTATTGGTTAGATGAATTAGTAACACCTATCAAGAAAGATAAAAATATAGGCCTAACAGGCAGTAAACTGCTTAATTTAGATGGCACTCTGCAGGAAGCAGGCGGTATTATTTGGGGCTCAGGTCAGCCTTGGAATGTTGGTAACGGTTATAACCCATTAGCCCCTGAATTTAACTATACACGCGAAGTTGATTATTTAACTGGCGCAGCAATGTGTATCAGTAGAAAGGTATGGGATCTGGTAAATGGATTTAGTGCAGAGTATGCACCTTGCTATTACGAAGATACCGACATAGCGTTCAAGGTAAGAGATAAAGGATTCAAAACTGTTTACTGCCCAATGTCTCAAGTTGTTCATTTTGAAGGGCAGAGCCACGGTAAAGATGTTAAAAAGGGCCTGAAGCGCTACCAAGAAATTAATGAGTCAAAGTTTAAGGTAAAATGGTTTAAAGAGTATAAAAATAACGGCACAGAAGGCATTGATTTATTAATTAATAAAGATCGTAATATTGATCATCGTGTTCTTGTTATCGATTATGCCACACCTGATCAGCATGCTGACGCAGGTAGTTATGCTGCAATTCAAGAAATTAAACTACTGCAAAAGCTAGGGATGAAAGTAACATTTGTACCTGAGAATATGGCACACATGGGAAAACTTTCTCGTGAACTCCAGAGAGAGGGTATTGAAGTATTATACGCGCCTTTTTATAACTCGGTATTTGATGTAATAGAGAAGCGCATTCAAGAATTTGATGTAATTTATATCACCCGTTATTCCGTTGCAGAAAAATACCTTAAAAGTATACGTGCCAGAACCCAAGCGAAAGTCGTATTCAATAATGCCGACTTACATTTTTTGCGTGAACTTCGTGCTGCGGGAACAACGGGCGAATATTCTGTTGAGCAAGCTTTAGAAACTCGCTCAAAAGAATTGGCGGTAATGAACGATGTTGATGCTATTTTAAGTTATAACGAAACAGAACATGCCGTGATTCTTTCGCATAATTTACGAGCTGATAATATCTTTCGCTGTCCTTGGGTACTAACCGATAAAGAAGCAGGCAAGAGCTTTGAACAGCGTAAAGATATCGCATTCCTTGGTGGCTTTAATCATCACCCGAATGTTGAAGCCGTAAAATACTTTGCAGCAAATGTCATGCCTTTACTGATTAAAAAAGAACCCGATCTTAAATTCTATATTTATGGCAGTAACCCTTCAGAAGAAATTGAAGCGTTAGCCTCTGAGAACATAGTTGTGGTTGGTTTTGTTAAAAATCTAGATGATGTTTTCCATAACCATAAAGTGATTGTTGCACCGCTATTATCTGGAGCGGGAATCAAGGGTAAAGTTCTAGAGGCAATGTCTTATGGCGCACCTCAGGTGCTAACGTCAGTTGCGGCTGAAGCAACAGGCTTGAGTCATAAAATCAGCGCATGGATTCAAGACGACCCGAAGAAAATGGCTGAAGGTGTTTTTGAGCTTTGCCAAGATGAGGTTCTTTGGGATAAATTCGCAGAGAATTCTAAAATACTAGTAGAAGAAATGTACAGTGAAGATAGGGGCATTGAAATGATGCGTAAAGTATTTGAGTTTGTTGGCATTTATACAAAGTAGAGTAAGAAATATGAGAACCGTAATATTACATTACCATTTATTTAAAAATGCCGGCACTTCACTTGACGAGTCTTTCAAAGATAACTTCAAGGGTGATGAGTGGGTAACAAAAGAATTCCCATTAAATCAGGCGCTAAATAGACAGCAGCTTAAACAATGGATAATTGATAATCCACAAGCAAAATGCTTTTCGTCTCATACTGCTATTTTTCCCGTGCCGAAAATTGAAGGTGTAAATATAATCCCTGTTATTTTTATGCGTCATCCAATTGATCGCATTATATCTGCTTATTCCTTTGAGAAGAAACAAGGTGGTAATGGTTTTGGTTCTGTTTTAGCCAGAAATACTGACCTGGCGGGTTATATTGAAATACGCTTATCGCTATCTCATGACAGGCAGTGTCGTAATTTTCATATCGAAAGATTCATGACAATGTTTACTCCTGATGCAGGCTCTGAGCTTGAGCGCTCTAAGCGTGCCATTGATGAGCTAGCTTTCGTGGGTGACGTGGGTGATTATGCAGCCTCGTTGAAGCGTCTTGAGGATCTATTGAATGCAACGGATTTAAAAGGTACTTCTTTGGAGGTGGTGGAAAAGAATGTATCTAGGGTATCAAAATCTATAGAAGATAAAATGTCTGATTTTAAACGCAATGTTGGCGATTCTATTTTTGAAAAAGTGATTGCAATTAATGAGGACGATTTGACGTTATATTCTTATTTGAAGACGGAAAGAAACTATGCTTAAAGTTGCGATTGTAGGTAACTGCCAAGCGAGGCCTTTGGCAGAAATAATGGGGGCTAATGAGCGGATTAATATTGTCGGTGTGGCTATTGTTCATCTACTTAATCTTGAGGATGAAGAGAAGTACGCTCAAATATTCGATACTGCTGATGTAATTGTGACTCAGCTTGTGGCAGATTCATACCCTTGTGGATTTGTTAGGACTACTGCATTAAAAAATAAATACAAAAACAAAGTGATAAGTATAATAAATTTATATGCCCAGATTTATGATGTAGATTGGTTTTATTATAGAGATCCTTGTAGGTCAACGCTACAGGGGCCTATGGGGGAATACCATAATAAGACTATTTATAAAAACTGGATGTACGGAGTAGGATTGACTGAGTGTAAGCAAATATTGTCTAGTCATAACTATCTTGAAAGTATTTCTATGGTAGCGATTGAGCAATCCATTTCTGAACTGAAAAATAGAGAGCTTCGGGTTGATGTTAAAGTTGTTGATTATATCATTGAGAATTATGCGACTGAAAGATTATTTCATACATTTAACCACCCAACTTCATTGCTGTTAATTGAATATTCATCTCGTATTCTAAAACACCTAGGTCTAAGCGTTGAAGATACTTACTCTATCGGAGAACCCCTAGGGCCGTTCATTCCTTTAAGCTTAGAGGACAGGAAAGAAGGTGAGACTTATCATAAAGGTATGGGGTTCAGGGTGGGGAATGTTTTAAACGCCCAAATGTCTGGAGTTCACTTTAGGAATGATTATGATTTAGTCAGTGACTTCTACAAACTTTATAATATATCATCTCAAGTCAAAAAGCAGACATCTTTTTTTATCCCTAAGACAATTGTTCAATATTGGAATTCTGATACGGTTCCAACTGAAATATCAGAACTGATGGGAACGTGGAAGGATCTAAATCCAGATTTTAATTATTGTTTATATACTAGATCTGATGCGATCGTATTTATGATGGATAATTTCGGCAAGGATTTGGCTGCTGTTTTCGAGAGTATAAAAATACCAGCTATGCAGTCTGATGTGTTTCGAGTTGCATATACATATTTGAATGGTGGTGTATACGTTGATGCTGCGACAAGGTGCATCCTTCCTCTAAAGGAACTTCTGAGTGATAAATACAATTTGATATTGATGAAGAAGTGGCATGGTGCCATATGGAATGGTTTTATTGCTACACCTTCTAAAAATGAAGATATTTATAAAGTCTTTTTGATGATTCTTGAGAATGTCTCAAAGAAGTTTAGTAATAATGTGTGGGAAGTATCTGGCCCAGGTGTTTTTAATCAATTAATTGATGATGGTGTGGAATGTATCCCTCAGTCTGAGTTAAAACCATATTTTGATTTGGTTAATGATTTGTCACATAAAAAAGTCAATCATTGGTCTCAGGTTCAACAGGGAGATTCAATATACTAATATGAAAGCCATTATACCCGTAGCAGGCCTTGGGACTCGAATGCTCCCAGCAACAAAGGCAATACCAAAAGAAATGTTGCCGATTATTGATAAACCATTAATTCAATATGTGGTTAATGAAGCAATTGCGGCAGGCGTTAAACAAATTGTATTGGTGACACATTCTAGTAAAAACTCGATTGAAGATCATTTCGATAAGAGTTTTGAATTAGAAGCGACCCTTGAAGCGCGAGTTAAGCGTCAGTTGCTAGATGAGGTGCGTGCTATTTGTCCGAAAGGCGTAACGATTATGCATGTGCGCCAAGGAGAAGCTAAGGGATTAGGGCATGCTATTTCGTGTGCGCGACCTTGTATTGGCAATAACCCTTTTATTGTATTGCTACCGGATGTGTTGGTAGATGATGCAGCATGTGACTTATCGAAAGATAATTTAGCCGATATGATTAACCGTTTTCGAGAAAATGCCAAGAGCCAAATTATGGTTGAGGGTGTAGCTGAGGCGCTTGTTTCTAATTATGGGATTGTTGATTGCGGCGGTAAAAATATTCAACCTGGCCAAGCAGTGGATATGGCTGGTATGGTTGAAAAGCCTGCTTTAAAAGATGCACCCTCTAACCTTGCGGTTGTAGGTCGTTATGTATTGTCTGCGGCTATTTGGGATATTCTCGATACAACAAAACCCGGCGCTGGCGATGAAATTCAGCTAACCGATGCAATATCAACGCTGATGGAGTTTGAAAACGTAGAGGCCTATTCAATGGTCGGTAAAAGCCATGATTGCGGTAGTAAGGCAGGTTATATGCTAGCCAATATGGAGTATGGTTTGCGTCATCCAGATGTTAGCCAAGCAATGGCTGATTTTATGTATAAGCATAACCAGAAGACAATGCATCGACGAAAAGAACTTGATAAGAAGGTGTCTATTTAAATGTTTATAAACAAGACTTTGAATCGCTAGCAATGTGATGGTTTTTTATTATAAATAGTTTGTTAAGTTGTTTTCTATTGAGAGTGGTATGTGTTTTTTTAAGGACGTAATTTCTAGCTGTAAGCGTTGGTTCTACTGTTCGTTTTATTTGAGTTTTCAGCGTGAAAAAAAAATTGAGCTTGCTGATCTTGACGAAAAAATATCAAATATAAAAAAAAATAAGTTAAAGCGAAATGTTTGTTATAGAAATAAGGTGTGTGCTTTTGAACTAGCGAACCCTTTGCCAGCCTCGCTTCTTGGCTACTATATGCTAGAAGTGACTGTGGTAAGCTGCCCAGTATCGACTTTGAATTATTTTTTTACAGATGAAGAAAACGACAATGAATTTTTTAAATTGTCTATTGGTGCTACCGCTACTCAACCACAAATTTTTAAACGGATATGCTATTTCCCGAATGCGGCTGAAACAATATATTGGTCTGTGAGTGAGGTAAAGAGTGAATCGGTTAGTAATTTTGGTGTAAAAGCACACTTGGCAAGTAATGTCGATTTTAAATTGGTAAAATTACATTCTATATATGCCAAGCGTTTGATGTTAAAAAAGCTACGAAACTTCAATAAAAGCGCAAGCATTGTTAACTGCAATGTGAATGTTAAAGCTATATACGCTGACTATGATAAATTATTTGAAAATTCACCCATGCCAACGGGCTATCTAAATTGGATCGTCAACCAAGAGCCAGAGTTATGGCGTGATAAAAGCGACAGCTGTTCTATTTTATTTTCTATTATAGTGCCTACTTACAATGCAGAACCCGCTTGGTTAGACGCTTGTTTTAATTCTGTTGTGGCGCAGAATTATGCTAACTGGCAATTGATTATTGTCGATGATGCATCTAACTCGCTTGAGAGCTTAAGTTGTTTAAAAAAATGGCATGCATTAGATGATGACCGTCTAGTAATTGTTCATCGAGAGAAAAATGGTCATATTTGTGCTGCGACTAATAGCGGTATTCAAAAATCGACCGGTGATTTTTTATTATTTCTTGACCATGATGATATGCTTGCTCCCCAAGCATTAAATGAACTGGCTTTGTCAATAGCAGAAAACCCTCAAGCAAAAGTATTTTACTCCGACGAAGACTTAATGTCGGAAGCTGGAGAAAGGATTGCCCCCCATTTTAAAAGTGACTGGAACATTGAACTACTTCGGTCACATAATTACGTTACCCATTTATGTTGCTATGAAAAAACACTATTAGATAAGCTAGGCGGCATGCACCTAGGTTATGAAGGTGCACAAGATTATGATTTGATTCTTCGTGCATCTGAAGTTGTTGGCGCTGAGAATATTATTCATATTCCTAAGGTGCTGTACCATTGGAGAATGGTAGAAGGCTCTACCGCAAGCGATGCGGGAGCAAAAAATTACGCCACAGAAGCAGGATTAAAAGCATTAACTGACCATATACATAAATATGATTCCAATGCCATGGTTTGCCATGCAGACAGAACCAATTTTTATAAGGTTGATTATGCCCTTCCCCAGCAGTTACCTCTGGTTTCCATTATTATCCCTACCCGCGATGGCTTGGAAGTATTGAAACCGTGTATTGAAACTTTAATTACTAAAACAGCTTATGAAAATTATGAGGTGATAGTTTTGGACAATGGTTCTGTTGAACCAGAAACGCTTAAATATCTCTCTATGCTTTCAAGTAAATCCAGTTTTAAAGTTATTCGTGATGATGGGGGGTTTAATTACTCTCGAATTAACAACCACGCTGTAGCTCATGCGGATGGCGAATTAGTTTGCCTGTTAAATAATGATATAGAAATAACTAACAGTGATTGGCTATCAGAAATGGTCTCTTTGGCAATCAGACCAACGACTGGTTGCGTGGGTGCCAAATTATTGTATCCCGATAATACAATTCAGCACGCTGGGGTGATTCTTGGTTTAGGTGGTTATGCTGCGCATTCTCACCGTGGGCTAGATAATAGCCAGCCAGGTTATTTTTGCCGAGCCCAAATTCGTCAGCAACTATCTGCAGTAACTGCGGCTTGCCTGGTTATTCGTAAAGAAATATATGAGGAAGTTGGTGGTTTAGATGAAGCTTTTGTAGTGGCTTACAATGATGTCGATTTTTGTTTGCGGGTGCAGCAAAAAGGCTACAAAAATATTTACACTCCTTATGCTGAGCTGCTTCACCATGAATCAAAAACTCGTGGTGATGATAATTCGCCAGAAAAGCAACAGCGATTCGACAAGGAAAAATCATTATTGTTGTCTCGCTGGGGATATCAGCTAGCAAATGACCCTTTTTATAACCCTAATTTAACCCGTTCCAGAGAAGATTTTTCGATATGAAGTTAGGTAGCAAGTTATTCGCCAAGATTAGCCCTGATGTCGAGCCTTCGTGTCATGTAGACCAGGCGAATAATCAATTGATTCGTGGTTGGGTTGAGTCATTGGATGATTTAGCCGGGTCGATGATTAAAATAGCCTCGAGCACCGATCAGGTTGTGATTCATTCAGATATTTATCGCCCTGATGTGCGGCGGGTTTCTCGGCATAGGACTGGTTTGTGTGGATTTTCTTATGATATTTCTTGCTGGGTAGATAAAAAATGTAGTGTTAGCTATTTGGGGAAAAAATGTAATGCTGTAAACCATCATAGGCCTTTGTTTTTTGTGCATATACCAAAAACTGCAGGCACTAGCTTTAAAAGAGCTGCAGCTGATTATTTTGGTAATGATGCAGTAATTAAAAATTACGGTAAAAAATCACCAGAAACTTCGAAAATTGTTCATGAAATGTTGCTGAATAAAAAACAGCAGTATGAAATTTACCTTAATATGCAGCGCCAAGGTGTCGGGCTTTATACCGGGCATGTTCACCTGGCATCGATGATGGATGTATTTCCTGCCAAAGATATTGTCAGTTTTGTTCGTCATCCGGTAGAGCAGGTTTTATCACATTTTAACCACTATCGGCTGCATTATGATTATTCTGCTTCGGTTGAAACCTTTATTAATCAACAGGGTTTTAAAAATTTACAAAGCCGATTTTTAGGTGGAGTGCCGGTTCAGTTGATTGGATTTGTTGGGCTGACTGAAGCTTATGATTCAAGCTTGGAGATTTTTAATAAATCTTATAAAACAAACATTAAAGGTAAACGACTTAATGTTATTCCAGAAGATAAAAAAGTAGCTGTCTCACAACCGTTAGTTGAACTTATTAAAGAAAATAATACGAGAGACTTTGAGTTGTACCAGCTTTGTAAGGACTTGCTGGCGCAACGAACTGAATTAACCAATCGAGGGGTGCCCTGGTGTTATGGTTTTATTGATAAGCCGACCAAAGATCAGGTTTCAGGGCTTGCATATTGGGCAGATTCAGATAAGCCAGTTGAGTTAAGTGTTTTTCATGATAAAGGCCAAGGCCAAGTTCACTTGGGTGATTGTACTGCGTCTCTAATTAAACCAGCAATGAAGCGTTATGCTGTGCCTCGTTCTGGCTTTGTTGGTTTTACTTTTAAATTTCCTGATGCTTGTGACAGGAAAAACATTCGAGTTGTTATAAAGAAAACTGGGCAGCAACTTACAGAAGTGCAAGGTATTTAAGGGGCTGGATGTGTTAGTTGTAAGTATTATTACTGCTGTATTGCTAATGGCATTGGTTAGTGGCCGTGTAATGCCAGTAAAAGGGTTTGTATTTGCCTTTGTCAGTTTGTTGCTTTTGTACCCAAATAGCGAATCGCTGATTAGTCAGGCTGCCAACCCGGTATTAGTTACTTTGGCTGCATTGTATGTGGTTGTTGCAGCGCTTGGAAATACTGGTGCGACCAGATTGCTTGCTCGTTATTTTATGCACAGCCCCAAAAAATGTTATGTACCAAAGCGGGTACTAATTTTTACTTCGATATTAAGCGCAGTGGTTAATAACAGCCCAGTTGTAGCCATGTTGACGCATGTAGTGCAGGGGCATGCCAGAAGGTTTTCCATATCACCCTCCCAGTGGTTATTGCCTATTAGCTATGCGTCGATTCTTGGCGGGACCTGCACGCTGATTGGAACGAGCACCAATTTGTTGGTGGATGGCATGGTTCAGAGTGCTGTTAATTATAAATTTGACCTGTTTGAAATTGCTTGGGTTGGTGTTCCAATTGCAATTTCAGGTTGGTTGTATTTGCATTTTTTCTCTCATTTAATTCTGCCAAATCGTGATGGCTCAACAGAAACTTTTGATCATACGCGGGAATATATGGTTGAGATGTTGATACTGCCTCAAAGCGAGTTGGTGGGGAAAAATATTATTGAAGCAGGCTTAAGAAACTTACCTGGAATGTTTCTGGTTGAGGTCCATAAGCGTGAGCAAATTCTGACAGCGGTTAGCCCAAAAACGGTGCTTGAAGGTGGTGATCGTTTGATTTTTGCAGGTAGTCCAGACTCTGTGCTTGGTCTGCAAAATATCCATGGTCTGGTTATTGCGGATGACTATCGCTTTAAACTGGAAGGTAACCGCTCAGAACGCAGGCTTTTTGAAGCGGTCATCTCGCCCTCTAATCCGATTGTTGGAAGTACGCTTAAACAAGCGCGATTTCGCCATAGATATAGTGCAGTTGTTCTTAGTGTATGTCGCCATGGGCAGCGCCTTGCAGGCCGCTTAGGTGATATTACCCTGCGAGCAGGTGATACTTTGTTAATAGAATCTCAAAAAGGTTTTTTATTTCGCTATAGAAATAGCAGTGATTTTTTACTGGTGAGCAAACTGACAGACAGCCCCCAAGTTGATGCAACTAAAAGTGTTATTTCTCTGCTGGTTTTTTCTCTGATGCTTGTTTTAAGTGCTTTCGGCGTATTGAGTATTTTTAAAGCTTCTATTGTTGCCAGTGTTTTAATGATTGTTTCAGGTTGTATTTCATTTGAAGAAGCCAGTAAAGCTATAGATTATAAAGTTTTAGCCGTGATTTTTTGTGCACTTGGGCTTGGCGCTGCATTTTCAGATTCAGGATTGGCAGCCCAAGTCACAACACTGTTATTGCTTGTTGGTGATCAACCTATGCATTTGTTGATTATGGTTTATTTATTAACGCTGATCTTGACTGAAATCATCAGTAATAATGCTGCAGCAATCATTATGCTGCCTGTGGCGTTGTCTGCTGCCGCATCTGCAGTGGTGAGCCCTCTACCTTTTGCCGTTGCAGTAATGATTGCAGCTTCAACCAGTTTTTTAACACCTACGGGTTACCAAACAAACTTGATGGTTATGGGGCCTGGAGGCTACCAGTTTACCGATTACTTCAAGTTGGGCTTCCCTCTGAGTGTGCTTACTGCATCAATTTCTCTGATGTTAATCCCGGTGGTTTGGCCCTTTTAAAGAGTTAGTTATGGAAAAAAAGAATATTGTTTGGCATCAACACCCTGTTGATAAAGCGCACCGTGCAGCAATGAAGAAACAGCGCCCTTGCCTGTTGTGGTTTACTGGCTTGAGCGGATCGGGGAAATCAACCATTGCTGGTGCTGTAGAACACAAATTGGCAGAGCTTTATCACCACACCTATTTAATGGATGGAGATAATGTTCGTTATGGTTTATGCGGTGATCTTGGGTTTGGCGATGCAGATCGTAACGAAAATATCCGTCGGGTTGGAGAAGTCGCGAACTTAATGGTCGATGCTGGCTTAATTGTTTTAACCGCTTTTATTTCTCCATTCCGTGATAATCGTGCTGCGGTTAGGCGTATGTTGCAGCAGCATGAGTTTATTGAAGTTTTTATCGATACTTCAATTGAAGAGTGCGAAAAGCGTGATCCAAAAGGACTTTACAAAAAAGCCAGAGCAGGAGAAATCAAAAATTTCACTGGTATTGACTCACCTTATGAAGCACCACAAATCCCTGAAATAACTATTTTAAATAGCAATATTTCTATTGAAGATGCTGCTGACCAGGTCATTGATTATTTAGATAAGAATGGCTATTTGAAAACGCACAGGGAGAAGTGTTGTGCCTAAACCAAGTGAAATGGTTGCTTTTGTAGATGATGTGATTGCGATTGCCCA
Organism: Pelagibaculum spongiae; assembly: GCF_003097315.1. NCBI lineage: Bacteria > Pseudomonadati > Pseudomonadota > Gammaproteobacteria > Oceanospirillales > Pelagibaculum > Pelagibaculum spongiae. The sequence continues at coordinate 98,384 of NZ_QDDL01000002.1, read as the reverse complement.
GCAAGCAGGGCAAGCCATTATGGAAATTTATCAAACAGATTTTAAACAGTACGAAAAATCAGATACCAGCCCTTTAACCGAAGCTGACTTAGCCGCGCATCATATTATTGTTGATGGGCTAAAAAAGATGAGTAGTTACCCATGCTTGTCTGAAGAGTCTGGTGAAGCGGATGGTGTTGATTGGCAGCAACGTAAAGACTGGGGTATTTATTGGTTAATTGACCCTTTAGATGGTACTAAAGAGTTTATTAATAAAAATGATGAATTTACGGTCAATATTGCACTGATCGAAAATGGTAAGGCTGTTTTAGGGGTTGTGTATTGTCCGCCGCTGGACCGTTTGTATTTTGCTGAGCAATCTATGGGGGCTTTTCGCCAAGATGGCTTGCAACCTGCTCAGAAAATTTCTGTTGCTGATGCACCCAAAGAAAGTGAAGTTTGGAAGATTGTTGGTTCTCGTCGCCATGGTGCTGAAGCGCTGGAGAAATTTGCAGAGCAGTTGGGTGATGTAGAAACTGTCTCTATGGGTAGTTCTCTTAAATTATGCCTTGTTGCTGAGGGTGCTGCTCACTTGTATCCACGTTTGGCACTGACCTGTGAATGGGACACTGGTGCTGCGCAAGCAATAGTGGAAATTGCTGGTGGTCAGGTACTTGCTCCTACAAAAACATCTGATGAATTATTGCCTCTTATGTATGGGCAGAAAGAAGAATTATTAAACCCTTTCTTTATTGTCTGTGGGCCTGTTAGTGAAAAATGGCAGTCAACGTTCATTTCTTTAAGTAAATAATTAAAGATTAATTTTTGGTATTGTTTTATGTCTATTTCGAAAAAACGTTTGACGCATTTGCAGCAACTTGAAGCTGAAAGCATTCATATTATTCGTGAAGTTGCTGCTGAGTTCGACAACCCTGTAATGCTTTATTCTGTTGGTAAAGATTCTGCTGTTATGTTGCATTTGGCGACAAAGGCTTTTTTACCTGGAAAGCCACCTTTTCCTTTAATGCATGTTGATACAACATGGAAATTTAAAGAAATGATTGCCTTTCGAGATAAAATGGCAAAAAAAGTGGGCATGGAATTGATTGTTCATATCAACCAAGACGGCGTAGACCAGGGTATAGGGCCTTTTACCCACGGTTCATCTACTCATACTGATGTGATGAAAACCCAAGGGCTGAAGCAGGCTCTGGATAAATATGGTTTTGACGCTGCTTTTGGTGGCGCACGGCGTGATGAGGAGAAATCACGTGCAAAAGAGCGGGTGTATTCATTCCGTGATCAGAACCATCGTTGGGATCCAAAAAATCAACGCCCTGAACTTTGGAATACTTATAATGGCCGTATAAATAAAGGTGAGAGTATTCGCGTGTTCCCTTTATCTAATTGGACAGAGTTGGATATTTGGCAATACATCTATAAAGAAAATATTGACATAGTACCGCTTTATTTTTCTGAAAAGCGCCCCGTAGTAAACCGTGATGGCATGTTGTTGTTGGTTGATGACGATAGATTGCCTCTTAATGAAGGTGAAGTACCTGAAGAGAAGATGGTGCGTTTTCGTACATTGGGTTGCTATCCGCTTACAGGTGCTGTTGAATCTGAAGCTGCAACGCTACCTGAAATTATCCAAGAAATGCTATTGACGACTACATCCGAACGCCAGGGGCGCTCTATCGACCATGATTCTTCTGGTTCAATGGAAAAGAAGAAGATGGAAGGTTATTTTTAATTATTAAAAATAAAGTTAATGAGTAGTTGTTGTTATATTTTTAGCAGGTTTTATTTCAGAGGTTTAGGATGGCGCACGCATCAGATTTAATAAAAGATGATATTTTTGGTTATTTACAGCAGCATGAAGAGAAAGACATTCTACGTTTTCTAACTTGTGGTAATGTGGATGATGGTAAATCTACCCTGATTGGGCGGTTGTTACATGATTCAAAGTTGATTTTTGAAGATCAACTTGCTGCAATTAAACAAGATTCTCAAAAATTTAACACGACCAATCAAGAGTTTGATTTGGCATTGTTGGTTGATGGTCTTCAGTCTGAACGTGAGCAAGGCATTACTATTGATGTGGCTTATCGTTATTTTTCAACAGACAAACGTAAATTTATCATTGCCGACTGTCCTGGTCATGAGCAATATACTCGTAATATGGCGACCGGGGCATCTACCTGCGATTTAGCTATTATCCTTATAGATGCGCGAAAAGGCATTCAAACTCAAACCAAACGTCATTCATATATTGTGAATTTGCTAGGTATCAAAAATGTAATCGTCGCCGTTAATAAAATGGATTTAATGGATTACGACGAAACTGTTTTTGAAAATATTAAATCTGAATATTTAGAATTATCTAATGGTTTGGGAATTAGCAATGTAAGCTTCATTCCTATGTCGGCTCTGCTAGGTGATAATGTAGTAGATAAAAGCAAACAGATGCCTTGGTACCAGGAAGAAACGTTCATTCAAAAGCTTGAAACGATTGAAATCCACTGTAATGATCGATCCAGTGATTTTCGGCTGCCAGTTCAATATGTTAATCGACCTAATTTAGATTTTCGTGGTTTTTGTGGCACTATCGCTGCTGGAGAAATTGCTGTTGGTGATATGATAGAAACATTACCATCTGGCAAACAAAGCAAAGTTAAATCAATTGTTTCAGCTTCAGGAGAAGTTGCTTCTGCAATTGTTGGAGAAGCTGTAACACTCACCTTAGCGGATGAAATTGATATCTCCCGGGGTGATATGATTGTTAAGGGAGTCTTGCCAACCACTTCCAATGCTTTTACTGCAAATTTGATATGGATGGATGATCAACCTCTTGAATTGAATAAAGAGTATTTGTTTAAGCTGGGCACGAAATCTTCATTTGGCACTATAAAATCGATTAAACATCGTATTGATGTTAATACAATGAATTGTATATTAGCTGAAAGCTTGCAATTAAATGAAGTTGCGGTAGTTGAAGTTTATATAAATGATTCAGTTGTATTTGATGCGTATAAAGAATCTAGAAATACCGGTAATTTTGTAGTTATAGACCGTATATTCAATAGTACAGTAGCCGCTGGTATGATTATTGAATCATTAGATAGCTCACTTGTTTCCAATGTTGCTGAAATGTCTTATCAAGAAAGAGTTGTAGAGTTTAATAAAGAAGTAGAGTTGTTGGTCCATAAGTATTTCAAAAGTTACTAGAAAAAGTGATTTCTTTGATTGGATCAATTTTCTCAAAGCATTTCGCGCGCACTGTGAGTTGCGTGCGAAATGCTGTGGTTGAAATGAAATTTAATTTAAATCGATATTTTGATTCAAGGGATTACCAAAGTTGGCTGGGGCTTCAATCTGATTCTAAAAAAAAATCAGTTGAGTTTAATGTTTCATCAAGTTCGATACGGCCTGTTTTTTCGATTCTAGTGCCGGTGTATAAAGTAAATAGTAAGTTTCTTGAAGTAATGCTCAAGTCTGTCTTAAGCCAAAGTTACTCTGAGTGGCAGCTTTGTATTGTTGATGATGGTTCGTCTGATAAACGGATTCATGATGTTATCAAAAAATATCAGAATAATAGCTCAAAAATATATTCTATTTTGAGCAATGATAACCAAGGTATATCTAGTGCCAGTAATAAGTGCTTGTCTCTAGCTCATGGTGATTATATTGTTTTGTTAGATCATGATGATGTTTTGCACTCTGATGCACTTTTGTTTCTTGCCGACGCTATAATAAAAAATCCAAAATCTAAAATAATTTACACAGATGAAGATAAGATTGATAAAGAAGGTCGTAGGTATTCGCCACATTTTAAGCCTGACTTTAATTATGATTTGTTGTTGTCTCAAAATTATATTTGCCATTTGACATGTTACAAAACGAATTTAGTTGTTGGTGTTGGAGGCTTTCGTCAAGGTTTTGAAGGAAGTCAAGATTACGATTTGTTGCTTCGATGTATTTCAAAGATAAATCCTAATCAAATTGTTCATATTCCGGAGGTTTTATATCACTGGAGAGCTTGTTCAGGATCAACTGCACTCGAACATTCAGCTAAAAATTATACAACAGCAGCGGGCATTAAATCATTAATAAGACATTTTTCAGCATCCCCAGAAGTTTCTATAAAAAAAGGTATGCTTCCTAATACTTATCAGGTTCGTTGGCCAATACTTGGCAGCCAACCAAGTGTTGCCTTGATTGTTCCTACCCGTGATGGTTTTCAGATACTTAAACAGTGCATTGATAATATTTTGAGTAAAACGCATTATCAAAATTATCAAATTGTAGTAGTAGACAATCAATCTAGCTGTAAAAAAACACTGAGTTATTTGAAAAAAATATCATGTTACGAAAAAATCCGTGTGGTAAAGTTTAACAAACCATTCAATTATTCTGAAATTAATAATTTTGCTGTTGATCTGGTCGATTCTGAATTGATTGGTTTGGTGAATAATGATACGGAAGTTATTTCAAAAGACTGGTTGAATGAAATGGTTTCTCATGCAATCAGACCTGATATTGGCTGTGTTGGAGCTAAGTTATATTATCCAGACAATACTATTCAGCATGCAGGTGTGATTCTTGGGATTGCTGGCTATGCTGGTCATGCGCATAAGCATTACCCTAAAAATAAAAGTGGTTATTTTTCCAGATTAAAACTCATTCAAAATTTTTCTGCAGTTACGGGTGCCTGCTTACTAGTTAGAAGAAAGACATATCTAGAAGTTGGTGGTCTTGATCAAGATAATTTAAAAGTTGCACTTAGCGATATTGATTTTTGTTTAAAAGTCCGTGAAGCCGGATACCGTAATTTATGGACACCTTACGCCGAGTTGTATCACCATGAGTCAAAATCACGTGGTGCTGAGGATACGCCGGAGAAGCAGCAGAGATTTGAGAAGGAGGTTGAGTTTATGAAAGAGAAGTGGGGAGACGCTTTGAATAATGACCCTGCCTACAATCCTAATCTGACTCTAAAACATGAAGACTTTCGGATTGGCAATCCTACATGTTAGAACTGATTAAAAATCATTCGATTGTCTATTTTGACGGGGTAAAGGCAACAGGAAATTTTCCATATTGTAAAATTGAACTGACAGGGAAATGGGACCCGGTTCGATTTTCACAATACGATTATATTGGGGCTGATTATTTAATCAGCCCTGCGTTGTTAAGGCGGCTCAAAGATACAGTACCTGAGCTGTATTCATTATCTTCTGATGCGTTACTTAAACTGGCTGTTGAAGTGTCCGATTCCGATCCTTTTTACTGTAGCGGTGTCTTGGTATATTCGAATCAGCCAGCAGAACTTCCGAGCCCGCAGGCGGTAGAGCCTGGTGCTCAGTCGGCGCTCAACCTGTCACACATTAACCATTCTATGGTTTCAATTGTTATCCCGACTCGTAATGGTGGGGGAATTTTGAAAAAATGTGTCGATAGTATTCTGAATAAAACCAGCTATAAAAATTATGAAATTATTCTGATAGATAACCAGAGTGATGATGCCTTGACACTTTCATTGCTTAAGCAGTATTCGAAGTTGGATAAAATTCGAGTGCTTGAATATGATCGACCATTTAATTATTCAGCTATTAATAACTTCGCAGTTGAATATGCTAATGGGTCTGTACTTGGATTGTTGAACGATGATGTTGAAGTGATTTCGGATGATTGGTTATCGCATATGCTGCATTGGCTCTCTCAGCCTGGAAGTGGTTGTGTTGGTGCCAAGCTACTTTATCCTGATGGCCGTATTCAGCATGCCGGAGTGATTACCGGGGTGGCAGGGACTGCTAATCATGAGTATAAATTTTATTCACATGATTACACGGGTGATGGTCGTCGTTTGCAAACTACACGGCGTGCCAGTGCGGTTACTGCCGCTTGTTTGTTAATTAAGAAATCGCTTTACCAGCAGGTTGGTGGTTTAAATGAGCAGCATCTTCCGGTCGCTTTTAATGATGTAGATTTATGCCTTAAGGTTAAGCTCGCGGGTTATCATAATATCTGGGTTGCTGAGGCGGTTTTGTATCATCATGAGTCTGTTTCCCGTGGTAAGGATGTTACACCGCAGCAGAAAGCGCGGGCGCGGGGTGAAGTTGCCTATATGAGGCAACAATGGCAGACGCATAAGCAAGTTGATGCGTATTGGCACCCTTGGTTGTCTGGTAAATCGACATCGCCCAAAATCAGTTGGGTAAATGTTTTTAAAGCCGGGGTTCCCAAGCTGATTAATTTGCCATCTATTCGGAAAAAATTGTATGCAGAAATTTTCTGAAGTCGATCATTTAGAGCAAGTTATAAGCAGCAAGGTAATCGTTATTTCTCATGGTTGCCAAGCGACAGTTGATCGTTATTTCACTAGCCGTATTGCAACAGAAAACCTGCTATGGATCGATACATCTACTGTTAACTGGCAGAGTAGCCTTAATCGGCTTAAGGAGTTCCAGCTTCAAGGTGCTTGTTGTTTGTTTGTTCGGAAGTTACCCAGAGCCGTGTTGCAGTATTTTTTAAAACTGGGAATACGCAAAGCGATATGGTTTCTGGATGATGATATTCCAACCATGATGCAAGATATTAGCTTGCCTTTACCTTATCGCCTGAAGCATACTATCTGGTTATATAGCAACCAGCGATTACTGGAAAAAATTTGTAATCGATTGTTAGTGTCGACTTCGCATCTTGCTAATAAGTATCTAACCGGAAATATTTTTTTACCCCCTGCATTGGCTGAAAAAAATGAACTAGCGTTAGTTAGATCTGTGCCAGATTCTGTTGCGGGTTATGATATTTCAGGTACTTCAGCGCTGCAGCATAGTCAGGAAGCTTGTATTTTTTATCATGGCAGTGCTTCACATAAAATTGATCATCAATTTATGGCGAAGGTTTTTCCGATATTGCTTGATAAACAGCCAACGGTGAAAATTCAGGTGATTGCTGATAAGAGAATCCGCAAGCTTTACCCGCTATTACCACAAATTGATTTTGTTCAACCTATGGTGTGGCATGCTTACCTGGATTTTATTAAATCGGAATCTTTGGATATTGGCTTGGCGCCACAAATGGATAGTTTGTTTAATCGTTCCAGGTCTCATAATAAATTGATTGATTTTTGCTTGAGTCAGGCAATAGGTGTTTTCTCACCCGGCTTTTCGTTTGCTGATGATATTAAACGCGCTGAAGCAGGTGTTGTTTGTGAAAACCAGCCGCTGCTGTGGGCGAAAGCTATTGAAGAAATTTTGCAATCAGAAGACTTTGAAAACCGAAAACAGCAGACTGTATTTAATGCAATTCATTTGTGCAAGGAGTTGCAGCAGTGCCCAAAATAAGCTTGCCTGACGATTTAATCTGGCATACTTCAAGTAGAAAGCTATCTCGGCAGTTATCTTTGCAAGGTATCTTTCAAAAAAAAATTCAAACTTTACCTCGGTTTTCAGCTGTTTTACGCAATAAGAATGCTGCAATTGTTGGCTGGGGAAGTAAACCTAATACGCATAGTGGAAAACAGTTCGCGCAGCGAAATAACTTACCATTTTATTCGATAGAAGATGGTTTTTTCGGTTGGCTAGGCCATCCTGCCGCTAAAGGTGTTCGCCTGTCTGCGGTGTTTGATAGCAGCGGCATCTATTATGATGCTAGCAAGCCGTCAGATTTGGAGTTGCTGTTAAATTCACCTGAAAGTTGGTTAGATTTTCAATTACTTTCCCGAGCCGAAAAACTGATAGACAGAATTACTTCATATCATATTTCAAAGTATAATCATGATGTTGCTATTGGCCATGGTTGCGGTTTAAAGCAATCTTTTGTTTTAGTGATTGATCAAACTTATGCAGATATGTCTGTGTCAGGCGCTTTAGCGAATCAAGCTGATTTTGACTTAATGCTGAAAGCGGCGCTTGAGGAAAATCCCAAGGATCAAGTTGTTGTTAGAGCGCACCCGGATGTGTTGCTTGGAAAAAAGCAGGGTTGGCTGATCAGCGCTGCTGGAGTGAAATCAGAAACACTTCGAAAAAAATATGCCGATGAAATTAAAAATGGTCGATTGATCTTTTCTACTGAAGCCATTAATCCCGGTATTTTATTGGACCAGGCAGATAAAGTTTATACCGTTAGTTCACAGATGGGTTTTGAAGCACTGCTTTATGGTACGCCGACCATTTGTTTTGGCGTGCCATTTTATAGTGGTTGGGGGTTGACTGATGATAGAAAACCCTGCCGTCGCCGAATCCAAAAACATACGGTAGCCTCTTTGTTTGCAGCGGCTTGCCTGCGATATAGCCGATATTGGAACCCTGAAACTGGCCAGCAATGTGAAATGGAGCAAGCGCTGCAGTTGATTGTTAACCAAAAAACACAGCGTGGGCGTTCGCTAAAATTCTCAAAGATCATAGCTTGCAAGTGTTCAATTTGGCGTAAGCAGTTTTTACCCAATTTTGTATCTGCTTATGCGCCGAAAATAAGTTTCTCTAAAAAGTTTCAAACACCGGTTAAGTCGGAGGCACTTGAGCAAGCTTTATTGGTTTGGGGGCGAAGACATGCTGCCGATTATCAGCCGGAGCCTGGCCAACCTCGTTTATTAAGAATGGAAGATGGTTTTATTCGTTCGGTGGGCTTGGGTTCTGATTTTAAGCGGCCCTGGTCGTTGGTAGTTGATTCCCGTGGTATTTATTTTGACCCAACGCGGCCTTCGGATTTAGAACATTACTTACAGAATCATTTGTTTTCTTCAGAAGAAGAAGTACGTTCTGGAAAATTAATTGAAAAACTGCGTGCCACTAAAATCAGCAAATATAATGATGCAGACGATGGTGGTAAGTTGGATAAGGCAGGAAATGATCTCTTCATTTCAAAGCATTCCCTCCCTCCATGGAGGTCACGCAGCGCCATCCGACACACAGAAAAATACAGCACGCCTGTCTCGGATCATTCGCCTGATGGCGCCAGATGCTTATCAAGCCTACCGCTGAAAATTCTGGTCCCGGGGCAAGTAGAAGATGATGCGTCGATTCAATATGGTTGTATTGATATTAAAACCAACTTGGATCTTCTAAAACAAGTTCGTCGGGATAATCCAAAAGCATGGATTATCTATAAGCCGCACCCCGATGTATTAGCCGGTAATCGGTTGGGTAAAATTGCTCTGCAGCAAGCAAGTGAATATGCAGGTCAGATTGTCACCGATGCGGGTATTTATGATGTAATTGATGCGGTTGATCAAGTGCATACCATGACATCTCTAGCAGGTTTTGAAGCTTTATTGGCAGGTAAACAAGTGCACTGCTATGGCATTCCTTTTTATGCTAACTGGGGGTTAACGGTTGATCGACATCACTGTGATCGGCGTAACCGGAATTTGAATTTAAACCAATTGGTTTTTGCCACGCTTTGTTTGTATCCGACGTATATTCATTGGAATCATGGGTTTTATACTACGCCAGAGGCGGTGATTGATGCTTTGGAAATTGAAAAAAGAAGTGTCAAAAAAATGACGCGCAGTGTTCCTCAAAAAATGAATCGCTATCGACTAAAGTTAAAATATCTTTTAGAGATTTTTTAATATTCTGATGTAAATAAAACAGGGTGTTGTTTAATGCCTTCCGTCAATAAATAACATAAATATCAGAGTATGATCATCAGGATTTAATATGAGCCAAGCAGCTCATAAAAACCATTCTAGTAAAAGGTTATTCCTTTCAGTAATGACTGCTTAGATTTTCTGGAGTACTTATGACTCACCCTAGGGCCGACATGCCTGCAATGCGGCAAGATTTGATTAATATCACTGAACTAAAAGCAGCGTATTATAAAAATCAACCTGATCTGACTAATTCATCTCATAGAGTTAGTTTTAGTACTTCTGGTCATCGCGGAAACCCAATACTTACATCTTTTAATAAATCGCATGTGTTGGTGATTGTACAAACTGTTTGTAAATACCGTTCTGCTAATGAAATCTATGGGCTATTATTTGTTGGCATGGATACGCATGCTATGTCCGAATGTGTTCAAATATCTACACTTGAAGTTTCAGCTGCAAATTTGAATTAATTTCACATGTTAATTTGTTTTAGGATTTTGTTATGAAGATGGAATTTATTAACTCGGTTGAGTCTTCAGTTTCGATGAACTCTGCTAATGCGACACCGCTTTACCAGTATTCTTGTGCCGAAGTATTGGATGGCCATCGTGCTCGATTAGCTGATAAAAAAATAGCTAGTCTTTTTTCTGATAATTCTATGCGGGCAGAAGAATATTGTATAGAAGCTGCCGGGTTGGAGCTAGATTATAGTAAAAACTGCATCGATGCTCTGTTGTTAGATACGTTAATGTGCATGGCTAGCGAAGCAGGTTTAGATGAAAAGCGCAGGGCAATGTTTGCTGGTGAAAAGATTAACTACTCCGAAAACCGGTCTGTATTACATACTGCATTACGAGATTTTTCCAATGCAGACCCGAAAGTGGATGGTCAATCAATTAAATCAGAAATAAAAGATGTTCGGAATAAAATTAAAGAGCTGACCAGTAAGATTCACTCAGGTGTGTGGACTGGTTATAGTGGAAAGAAAATTCGCCATATTATAAATATTGGTATTGGAGGATCTTTTCTTGGGGTCAAAACAGTTTTAGACGGATTACAACCATGGTGGCATGACGATATTGAGACTCATTATGTGGCTAATATTGACCCGACTGATCTGCACCAGGTGTTCAAAAATATTGAACCTGAAACATCATTGTTTATTATTGCATCAAAGTCATTTTCTACTCTCGAAACCAAATCAAATGCTACAGCTGCTAGAGATTGGATGAAAAGCCAAGGGATTCCTGAGTCAGAAATACATCGCCATTTTGTAGCAATATCTTCTAATGTTCTCGCTGCAACCGCTTTTGGGATTGCCAAAGAAAATATTTTCCCTATGGGTGATTGGGTGGGGGGAAGATATTCATTGTGGTCGGCTATTGGTTTAATGATTCCACTTGCCACATCATATGATGTATTTGAGCGTTTGTTGAGAGGCGCAGGTGAAATGGATCAGCACTTTTTAACGGCGCCATTGTCAGAAAATATGCCTGTAATAATGGGGTTGTTAGGTGTGTGGCACCAGAACTGGTGTGGCGCAGAAAGTCATGCAGTATTGCCATATGATTCTCGATTAGCCAGTTTCCCTAAGCATTTGCAGCAAATGGATATGGAGTCAAACGGCAAAACGGTTAGCTATAAAGGTGAACGTGTAAACTACCATACAGGAGAAATTGTGTGGGGAGATGTTGGGACTAACGGCCAGCACGCATATCACCAGCTATTGCATCAAGGTAGTCGCTTAATTCCTGTCGACTTTATTGTACCGTTAAAAAGTTATAATCCAATTGGGGATCAACATCGTTGGTTGGTTTCTCATGCATTTGCACAAAGTCAGGCATTAATGAATGGAAAATCAATTAATCAAGCCCGTGAAGAATTATCAGGAAAGGGGCTTAATAAAGTTCAACTAGAATCTGTTGCTCGCCAGAAAGCGATTCCTGGCAACCGTCCTAGTAATGTACTGACTATGGAATCATTAAGCCCGGAAAACCTTGGGGCTTTGATTGCACTTTATGAACATAAAGTATTTGTCCAAGGTGTTTTATGGGAGTTAAACAGTTTTGATCAATGGGGTGTTGAGCTTGGAAAGGTATTGGGAGATAAAATGTACCAGCATCTTTCTGAAGTTATATACACCGATTGTGAAGATGGGTCGACCAATAAATTAATAAATAAATATAGAAGGGTGCATCAACAAGACCTTTCTGAAACTGCTTAATCTACTCAGTTTGTTGGCTGCGCCCACAGGCTTACCCAACCTACTTGAGTTCGGTATTTAATTTTAATTGTGGTGTTTGTTCAATAAAACCAGTTGGTTTTCGTAGTCTGGGTAAGCCTACGACGCACCCGGGAACCGAAGGTTCAAGACGGGGCAATTCTATAGACGCACTCGGGAACCAAGGGTTCAATCTGAAGATAGTTTCGAGAACAGGATTGAAATGTTTACGCAGCTTTCGCTTTGATTAACTTGAAATTGCTCGTCTTAATAATGCATTGGCTACGTTCTAAAAAAAATTCACAACATTTCGCTGCTGTTTTTTCAGGGTTTTTATAAAAGTTTCCATTTAGTTGGTTATGGTGCTGTAGATAATCATGAAATTTTTGATAAAATATTTCATCTACAAATCCTGGTTGTTGCCAAAAATCATCAATAGCCAGTTGATTGGTTAGCCCTTTGATATTATACGGTGCTCGGCCGCAACAGATAGTTGGGCAGCTGTGTAATAATGCAGAGATTCCAACTGTGCTATTTATTGTGATACAGCCTAGAGCATTATCTAATAATGTTGGTAGATGCAATTCAAATCCGTAATGAACTCTGCCTGTTAGATCTAATTTTCTAGAAATTATACTAATTAAATCCCTATAGTTTTTATGGCCGCGGTCCATAGGGTGGTGCTTGAATACCAAGTGATGCTTTTCGTTACTATTTTTATGAAAGGATTTTATTGTTTGGATAATAAAATCTTCCATCGATTCATAATCAGAATGAAATAATAATTGTGAATCATTGTGAACCTGCAGCGGAACCACAAAAAACTGTTTTTTTAAGTTATCTATTAAGTTTTTTTGCAGTTTCTGATCTGACTTTTCTACTAATAACTTTCTTATTCCAGAGCGAATCCAATTGTAACCTTCTCGCAGTGGGCTGGCATCACGATGATGTAAGTAATCTGGAAAGTTATTTTTTACTAACCGAGCAGCCCAATAATAGGTAGTTGCATATTTCCCCCAGTTTCTTAACCTAGATCCAGTAGATTTTGGTTTTGGTTGCTCGGGAATAACTGCATTTTCAATTGTCTCGGAGGAAAGGTCCAGTTGACTGTAGGCATTGGCACCACCAAATTCCATGGTAATAAAATGGGGGCGTAGATAACCTTCTTCGAACACCACAAATTCAATGTTGTTTCGCAGGGCTACTTCTTTGGCAATACGATGATAAAAACGGCAATCACCATAGACAAAAATACTGGTGACTTGCTCTTTTTTTACATAATTATGCAAAAATATTCGCCAGTTCTCTGGTGTGCCTGTGTAGTTGTTATTAGGTAAGTTCTGATTGTTTTGGAAATGAAACCGGTCGCCACCGTTAAAGTTGATCTTATGCACATCAAATCCGGCCTGGTCTAATTGGCAAGCCATATGTCTGAAGAATGGGCCCATGGGGCCTTGTAAGAACAACAGTGCCAACGTTAATCTGCCTTTAGGCTGCGTATGTAATATGAAGATGTGCTGATTAGGCTGCGCAGTGTTCTGCGCAATATATTTCTGGTATGGGTGAAATCGATTAGATAATAACAGCTGTTTTATGCTGTGTCCGTGACATAATATCTTCAAATAGCTTTATTTGACCTGAATCATTACATGGTTTAGTAAAGTGCTAGCATTTGTTAGTGCGCTATGATTTGTGAATGTTTTCAGGTTGTGACGCGAGTCTCAGAAAAGATTTTTTAGATTGTTTTTTCTTTGTATTGTATGGGTTAAGTATTTGTATTTAATTTAATATTACTCTTATGAGTATTATTGCAACTGAATGTATGATATTTGTTTTAGTTTTGTTGACATCATTATTCAATTCAAGCGTGAGCCAACTAAATTCAATTTAGCGCTAACCAACTAATGGGGAATAAAAAAACGCCATCTGAATTTGTCCGGATGACGTTCTAATGATGATTGAGAGATAGGGCGAACTGAATTTAACTAACGTTAATTATTTCACCTTCTACATATGGCTGGCCATAGAAGCTAGCTAATAGTAGCTGCTTGATTTCGCTCACTAGTGGGTAGCGAGGGTTAGCGCCGGTGCACTGGTCGTCGAAGGCTTCAATCGCTACGTCATCTAACTTGGCTAGGAAGTTTTTTTCGCTGACACCCGCTTCTTTAATAGAAGCTGGAATGCCGATGGCTTGTTTGGTTTGATCGATCCATTCGATTAATGCTTCGACTTGTTGGTGGGTATTATTACTACGGTCACCCAACCCTAAATGGTCGGCTATTTCCTTGTAACGAGCACGCGCTTGTGGGCGGTCATACTGGCTAAATGCAGTTTGTTTGGTTGGGTTGTTGGTGGCGTTGTAGCGAATTACATTGCTAATGAGCAATGCGTTAGCTAAGCCGTGCGGCAGATGAAACTCTGCACCTAACTTGTGTGCCATGGAGTGGCAAACGCCCAAAAATGCGTTGGCAAAAGCAATACCTGCGATGGTCGCGCCGTTATGAACCAGTTCGCGGGCTTTCGGTGAAGCCGCACCTAATTCGTAAGACTCCACTAGGTTTTCTTTCAGCAGCTTTAATGCTTGTAGTGCTTGGCCATCGCAATATTCGTTAGCCAATACCGACACATAAGCTTCCAGTGCGTGCGTCACGGCGTCGATACCACTAAATGCAGTTAAGCTTTTTGGCATATCCATAACGAAATTGGCATCGATAATTGCCATGTTTGGGGTGAGTTGGTAATCGGCAATTGGATATTTCATGCCGGTGCTGTCGTCGGTGACCACGGCAAATGGGGTGACTTCTGAACCGGTACCAGAGGTAGTCGGAATCGCCACCATTTTGGCTTTAACGCCCAGCTTAGGGAATTTGTAAATGCGCTTACGAATATCCATAAAGCGCAGTGCCAAATCTTTAAAATCGACTTCTGGGTGTTCGTACATCACCCACATGATTTTAGCCGCGTCCATTGGCGAACCGCCGCCCAGCGCAATAATGACATCGGGCTTGAAGGCATTGGCCAGTTCCACACCTTTGCGAACCACGCTTAAGGTTGGGTCGGCTTCTACTTCGTAGAATACGTCGGTTTCTACGCCATGGGATTTAAGGATGCGAACCGTGTCGTCAACATAACCATTGTTATACAAAAAGCTGTCGGTCACGATTAGCGCGCGCTTTTTGTCAGACAGTTCCTCTAGAGCAATCGGCAAGCTGCCACGACGGAAATAGATAGATTCAGGTAATTTGTGCCACAACATATTCTCTGCTCTCTTGGCGACAGTCTTCTTGTTGATCAGGTGTTTTGGGCCGACGTTCTCTGAAATAGAGTTACCACCCCAACTACCGCAACCAAGCGTTAAAGAAGGTGCTAGAGCAAAGTTATACAAATCACCAATACCACCCTGGGAAGCAGGCGTGTTGATCAGAATTCGAGCGGTTTTCATTTTATCGCCGAAGTAGCGAACTCGGTCACTACAGCTATCTTGGTCGGTATATAAAGCAGAAGTGTGACCAATGCCGCCCATTGCAACCAACGCTGCGGCTTTTACAACGGCATCTTCGAAGTTGGTTGCACGGTACATTGCCAGCATTGGAGAAAGTTTTTCATGGGCAAATGGCTCGGCTTCGCTATAGTCTTCAACCTCACCAATTAATACTTTGGTATCTGCGGGTACTTTAATACCGGCCATTTCAGCAATTGCTGGCGCGGGTTGTCCGACGATGGCAGCATTTAAACCACCATTTTTTAAAATAACATTTTGTACCGCTTCCAATTCTTTTCCTGTCAGCATATAGCCTTTGTGGCTAGCAAAGCGCTGGCGGACATCGTCATAAATTTCATCAACAACAATCACTGACTGTTCAGAAGCGCAGATCACGCCGTTATCGAAGGTTTTTGACATTAAAATAGAAGCAACGGCGCGTTTAATGTCGGCAAATTCATCCATCACGACTGGCGTGTTACCTGCGCCAACACCAATTGCAGGTTTACCAGAAGAATAAGCCGCTTTTACCATGCCTGGGCCGCCGGTGGCCAAAATCAGATTAATATCTGCATGGGTCATTAATGCGTTAGATAATTCAACGCTTGGTGCGTCAATCCAGCCAATAATATCTTCAGGTGCACCCGCTTCAACTGCTGCTTTTAATACAATGCGAGCGGCTTCTGCTGTGGCCATTTTTGCCCGTGGGTGCGGGCTGAAAATAATACCATTACGGGTTTTCAGGCTAATAAGCGCCTTGAAAATTGCGGTAGACGTTGGGTTAGTGGTGGGCACGATGCCGCAGATGATACCGGTAGGTTCGGCGATGGTAATGGTGCCGAAGGTTGTATCTTCTTCGAGGATACCGCAGGTTTTTTCATCTTTGTACTTGTTATAAATGTACTCAGAAGCGAACTGGTTTTTAATTACCTTATCTTCCATCACGCCCATGCCAGATTCTTCTGTTGCCATTTTAGCTAGAGGAATACGAGCATCGGCAGCGGCTAATGCTGCGGCGCGGAAGATTTTATCAACTGTTTGTTGATCGAAAGAGGCAAATTGACGCTGGGCTTTTTTAACTCGGGCAACCAAGTTTTCCAGTTCATTAATATTGGTGACAGCCATTAAATTACTCCTGATAAATACAGAAATTAAAAATCCTGGGCTTTACTGATGTTATTGCTGTTAGAGTCGTAGAAATAAATAATCCTTCCGTGCTCTCTCGTAGGTTATCCCTGAGCCTCGGCGAAGCGTGATATTTTGTTGGCAAGTCGCTATTCGCTTCGCTCATGATGGCCTAGATAAAGAGTATTTCTTTCTACACGCCCTATGTCGCTGTGCGAATAATTTTAATCAAAACAACATCAGAAAAGCGGTTATCGTGTGCTGCACGATGATTAACAATAATTTAAATTAGTTTCAGTCTTGTATCTGCAAGATTGGAAAAGCATTAACACTTTCTGAAAACGAAAATGTCAGATGGCGCTGCACTTATCAGACCTACAAAGTGATCAACTTTTCAATACAACCATTGTGGCTTTTCAATCGGGAAATACCTTGAGCTAGGTAGTGCGTAAGGTGCTTTTGTTGCGTATCAAACAGAGAAACTCTTGACAAAGCAGTGTTTTGAAAAATAGTGTTGAGTTGTTAGCAAATTGGTAAGTCCAAATATTATCTACTGCATACAAACGCCTTTTACTGGTGATCAGAGTTCGCACTAGAAGGCGGTATTTAAATTCATATTTAAGAAGGAAAGGGGAGATATGGAAAGTGATTTCTAGGGGAGCTTTGACAAACCACAAGCTACTGTAGCTTGGGTAAGCCACGGTGTACCCGAGGATAAAAATTGCTACGAATCTATTGAAAGATAACAATCTGTAATTTAATGCAATAATTATGGAATCATTGGCTTGAAGCGCTGGTCATAAGCTATGCCCCATTGATCTTAGCTAGCGATATAATTTGCTTGACGGCTCAAGTCAGTATCTTTTAGCTTGGTTGGAGAATGCTTGATATTTGCTGGTAAAGTGCTTTGAGCTAATGGACGGAGTGCGCACTTGATGGCTGAAGTTTTTTCATATGGCTTCTATCATCGCTATTCCGCTTCTGTGTTGAACTATTACCATAATGTATTGCCGCGGGGCGTTTTTCTAGTGTTTTGTTTTGTCGGTTGAAATTTTTATTGATCATCATGTGTTTTTTTATTCAGCCGATTTGGATTAACAATTTCTATTTAAGAGAGCGATTATGTCTCAGCAACAATCCTGTAATGCAAGCTTACAAACTTTAGCTGATACCATTAATCAGCAGCGAATAGAAGTCGGTTATTGCCCTTCTGAAGAATTAATGAGTTATGACCGATATTTAGTGGTTTATGCTAGTTTGGCACCGGGTGCGGTGAATCAACATATTCTTGAACCATTAGATGGTAGCTGGAGTAAGGCGACCGTTGTCGGCGAGCTAGTTGAAAATAAGGTCGATAACCATTGGGCTGCAATGTGTTTAAAAACCGAGCAAGGAACGGATATTGAAGTACAGCTTTTTACTTGCGATCAACTAGCCGAGCATTGGAATGAAATTGATGCTTTTGAGGGTGATTCTTATCGACGGCTATTAACGCCAATCACTCTGCAAGATGGCAGTTGTTTACTGGCAAATATTTACACTCTGAAATAATTAATGTCATTGAAATTGATGGCTGGAAATATCATCTTAAAATGTTAGGTGCGCCTATTGCTTGGATTGTTGGGTGCGCCTACAGGCTTACCCAACCTTGTTTAGTTTGGTGTTAATTTAAATTACGATGTTTATTCAAAAAACCAATTGGTTTTCGTAGCCTGGGTAAGCCTATAGGCGCACACGGGAACCGAAGGTTCAATCTTATAGACGCATTAGCCTCTGCTGGGAGCGCAGGCGGCCGCCCGCACTCCCAGTGAAAACC
Organism: Pelagibaculum spongiae; assembly: GCF_003097315.1. Classification (NCBI taxonomy): domain Bacteria; kingdom Pseudomonadati; phylum Pseudomonadota; class Gammaproteobacteria; order Oceanospirillales; genus Pelagibaculum; species Pelagibaculum spongiae. The sequence goes on along the minus strand of NZ_QDDL01000002.1, from coordinate 80,164 downwards.
GTCCTCATTTTTTTTGAAAGTTAGCGACAATTAATGGATTGAGGCAACTGCGTAAAAACTGGTTCATATCTGTCATATCACCGTCGCTGTAAAAATTTAACATTAACTGGTTAAACTCTTGTTGGCGTGATGCAGGCACATTAATAATCGGTAAACCAGCATCCAATAGAATGCCATTCATCATAAATCGGCCAGTTCTTTTATTTACATCCCAAAAAAATTGGTTTCTTGCCATTAATAAAAAAGCACTGATCGCTTTGTCGTAAATACTGTTTGTTTTAGTAATTTGTTTTTCAGTCGCTTCCCAGGCTTCTTCAAGCTGGTCGGCAGTAGGGGTTGATGTTCGGAGCCACTGATGGTGACATACCCTGACCTGCTATTTATTTTTTCTGGGCCCCACTCCAAGGCTTCTTCTTTTGCAGCAATTTTGTGAATGGCTAATGCAGTTTCTTTATTAAAAACAAATTGTCCATTCTTTACCATTTCAAACAATACTTGCCAGGCGGATGATTGATTGATTGTGATGTTCTGATCACTAATTTTATGGCCGCCTACCGTAATACCATCAAGAATGGTTTGCACCTCTGGCAAGGTCATAGCAATACCTTCCAAATTGACTGCATCACACACCAGCATAGGAACATCACGCTTGGCTAGCTGAATAGCTAAAGCTTGATGGGGTGATAGCTGTTCAAGCGTAATCTGGTTCATTGGTGTTGCTCGGTGATTTGGTTTGATAGCGATTATAATGGGTAGTGCAGGAGTTAAACAGCGGCCTAAGCTCAGAGAAAAAATCATGATTCGGTTAATGGGCGCTCAGTAGGTCATCCCTGAGTCTTGGCGAAGCGTGACAATGTTTACCTGTTCACCGTCGCTATTCACTTCGTTCATGACGACCTGCATTTAAATCAACTGGCGATGATTTTCGACAATATTAACTTGGAATAAACCCATAAATAAAAACAAGATAATAACAAGCAAACAATTGTTCCCCAGCCAATGCCAATTATTGGGTAAAGCCAGCTTACACTGAAGCAATACACTACCAACGCACCTAACCCATCTGGATAATGCTTAATCGTTGCAGCTAACGCTTGCTCACCATGGCTAATATGTAAAATCAGCATTAGCGGAAAAAAACTAATAGGAAATGCGGCCAGAAGCCCTGCCCGAGTTGGCCCCAATAGTTCTGCTAAACCGGTAATCAGTAAAATAGTTAAAGTGGCAATGCTGGCACGAAAAAATAGTGTTTTTAATTTATCTGTTTTTTTTGTTTTCTGACTGATTTGAATTTTATGCTCGGGGATTGGTTTAAATATTTGTCGAAAAAATATAATGGCGATTGCCACCAAAGCAAGATTAAGCCAGCGGCTTGCAGGTAAGAATTGCAATAGCCAGCTGCTGACGAGAAAGCAGACCAAGCTGATAAAAATTGCTGGAATAATCCATATAGATAAACCACGACTATTTACAGCTGTTGCTGTTAGCTTGGGTCTCGATTCGAGTGCTTCAGGCAATGGCAAATGCTGGTTTTTTAATTGCAGCAATTTTAAATATCCCCAGGCAAGGCAGATTGCTGATGCTAAACCGGCCAGAGTATAAACAGCACTTTGTGCAGCGAACACAGCGCCTTGCTGCCAGCCAAAGAAAAATAACGCAATAGCGGTGCCTAAAGGAAAACCCGATAAAATACCGGCTTGTCGTGGCCCCAGTCTTTCAGCCACACTGGCCAGTAGAACCACTGTGGCAAAGGTAATTAGAATTTTTGACGCGAGTAGCAACATGCTTAGTGGCCCTGATTGATGGCTCGCAGTGTAGGTTGCCATAGAGCCTACGGCGAAATGCAACTTTCGGCAATCACGATGAGTACCAGCTAGTTATCACTAAAACATTAACCATTTGATTCTATTGCATGGGTTGGCGTAGGTTGTATCATTCAATTTAACGCGGGATGGTCACATCGATTTTCGAAATGCTCCTACTTCCATGTGGGTCATATAACGAAATCAGGCGTCTAGCAATACATTCAAAGTGTCTAATTACGCCTTGGCTTATTCAAGCTTGTATCTGTAAGATTAAATAAGTACTCGTGCCTTTTGAAAACAACAATGTCAGATGGCACTGCGCTTATCTAACCTACGAGTGCTTTGTGTTAATAATTAAAAGGAACTGAAATATGCCAATACCAGTGAATAAGGACATTCAGTTGGAAGCGCTTTGTTCGGCGCACGCCGAGCAGTTGTTTGCCTTGGTGGATGATGATCGGCTGTTTCTTGGCCAGTGGCTGAGCTGGGTTTCACAATGGGAAGCGGTCGATGATTGCCGTGCTTTTGTTAAAAATTCAATTCGCAAGATGGTCGATGGAACCGACATGGATTTACTGGTGCTTCATCAGGGAAAGATTGTCGGTATGGTGAGCTTAAATTTGATTGATGCGAACCATCATCGATGTCAGGTGGGTTATTGGTTAAGCCAGCAAGCCAATGGCAAGGGAATTATGAGTCAGTCAGTGGCTGCTGTGGTTGACTATGCATTTGAAAAACTACAGATGAACCGAGTGGTTATTTGCAGTGGTGTTGATAATTCGCCGAGCCAGAAAATTGTTAAGCGATTGGGATTCACTTTGGAAGGCGTGCTTCGTCAGCATGAATGTTTGCATGGGCAATATATTGATCATCAAAACTGGGGCATGCTTAAATCTGAATGGCAAAAGCTCAAAGTTAAGCCTGAAATGAGTGAAATGGCTTAGGTTGGCATAGAAAAATGCCATGGGGTTTACTGATATTCATTGTTTTATTAATCGTTGCGTAAGTATTTGCACAAGATGACACCTTACTTCAAGTGATTGTTGGGTGCGCCCGGGAGTTATATGCGCCGTATCTGTCGAATGATGCAACGATTAATATTTAAGTTTGATAAGCCAAAGGCACAATCAGACACTTTTGAATTTGTTGCCAAATGTCTGATTTCGTTAACACTCATTAAATCTACACGGGCAGTTAATTCCTGCTTTTTTTATTTAGATAAATTACCCCACCGGCCATGTTGGCAATGATGGTTGCGATGGTTGAAAGAACAACATAGGTGGTGGTGCTTTCGTTACCGCTCAAAATGGTGCCAGATACGGCTATCACAGCAGCCATAATCAGTACGGTTTTAATCACATTCTGTTGCACGATTCTGGCGCAAACATAACCGGCCCAAACCGAGATAAGTAAACCTAGCCCGTTTAACAATAACCCCCAGCCAGAAATGCTATCGAAGTTGCTGATGGTGTCTAGTACTTGCTGCTCAGGCATGCCTTGGCTAGAAAGCATGATCGAATAGCCAATAAAAAAGACCATGCTCATCAATATGGTGGCACCTAAATCAAACAATGTTCCGGTAATAATCGCCCGCAAAGGTGTACCGGGTTTTTGTGGATCAGAAAGGCTGGAGCTGGGTGGTTGGTAAGGTGTTTGGTTCATAGGTTTAGTTGTCTGGCTAACGGTATTTGGCCAATTTGTCAGAGTTCATCTTTAATTTCCAGCTTTGTTAGCTTGTGGGTGGGCTGATTGTTGAAATGTTTACTTAGATGGCTAAGAACATTCTGCTGAAGAAATTCTTTTAAGCGGTGTCGATTACTGATTTCTTCAGCTTCAAATGCTCTGGCATGACCACAGTTATTAATTTTCCACATCTGTTTGTTTGCCGAAGGTATTTGCTGAAAAATTTGTTCGCCAAATTCAATTGGAATCAGAGCGTCGGTGGTGCAATGGGTAACTAAATAGGGGATTTGTGGTAGTTGCTGCATCGCATTGAGTGCCGAAAGTTGTTCACTTATTAAATAGTTGGGTATCCAATCAAGGTAGTTGCCTAGCGGACCTTTTCGAATCACATGGCTTGCCGTATTGCGATAGCTCAGAAAACTACTATCAATAATCACTTGCTGAAATTTACTAGCATCAAGGTTGTGAGCTAAGGCTTGTAGCAGCACATTACCACCGAGTGACGTACCTGCAAGGGTAATATTGCTGAGATTTTTTCTATCAGCGAAGCTCAATGAGAAATTCAAAATACTGGTTGCATCTTTTGCTATAGATTGCGGTGAAGCATCGCCGGAAGATTTTCCATATCCTGAGTAATCAAAAGTTAAAACGTTGAATCCATGCTTAACTAGCCAGTTAAATTTTCTTGAAGTGCCTGAAATATTTCCCGCGTTGCCATGAAAATGCACCAGCAGGCTCTGATTGTTTGAAGCAGAAAAATATAATCCACTGAGGTTATTACCTGAGTTAGAGGGAATGACCAGTTGCATTGGCTTGATTGGATATGGGTAAGCGTGGGTATAACGATGATCATTTGGCCGGTAAAACCATTGGCTATTACAACCAATTAGTGGAAAGAGCGTTGTTAACAGCAGTAACAAACAGAGCTTATTTGTCGCCAGCATCCATGATCATCCATGACCCATTAATCTGACTTTCAGCATAGTAGGCATTTTCTGATTGAGAATCCGCCTGTAATTATGATGCTGTGCCTAAAGACGTTGCTAACGCCAGCCGAATTCTGCACCTTGCAGTGGTTTGGCTATAAATTTACAATCGCAGCCTTGATTGATACAGGTGAAAGCGCATGTCTGAGTACAACACAGTTGAAGAACGAGTAAGCTACGGCATCGGCCGTCAGGTTGGTGACCAATTGGCAGATAATCCAATTGAAGGTTTGTCGATTGATGCAGTCTTAAGTGGTCTAGCGGATCGTTTGAACGACGTTGAAAGCCCGGTTGCTCCAGAAAAAATGCAAGAAGCTTTTGAAGAAATTCACCAGCGTATTGAAGCTAAGCAGAAAACTGAAGCGGCAGCTAAAGTGGGCGAAGGTGAGAAGTTCTTGGTTGAGAACGGCCAGCGCGAAGGCATTATCACTACTGAGTCTGGCTTGCAGTATGAAGTTCAGTCTGAAGGCACGGGTGAAAAGCCAACGGCAGAAGCGACTGTTAAGGTTCACTACCATGGTTCTTTACTGAATGGTCAGGTATTTGACAGCTCAGTTGAACGTGGTGAGCCAGCGACCTTCCCAGTTAACCGCGTTATTGCCGGTTGGACTGAAGCGCTGCAATTAATGCCTGTTGGTTCTAAGTGGCGTTTGTATGTACCGCACAACCTGGCGTATGGCGCTCAGGGTGCTGGTGGAGCCATTGGCCCATACGAAACACTGATTTTTGATGTTGAGCTGATTGATATCGAAGCTTAATTTTTCAAAATGTCATATAAATCGCCACCTGAATCGGGTGGCGTTTTTATTTCCAAGGATGGAATGTATACCGCAAAGAAGCATGGATGCTGGTGCGGATATTTCCAAGGATGGAATGTATATCGAAGGAAGCAGGATGCTGGTTCGAATATTTCCAAGGATGGAATGTATGCCGCAAAGAAGCATGGATGCTGGTGCGGATATTTCCAAGGATGGAATGTATATCGAAGGAAGCAGGATGCTGGTTCGAATATTTCCAAGGATGGAATGTATGCTGACTTTTTATAAAGTTATTTAACATTAAATCTCATCAAGGCGAATAAAGTGAAAATTGCAATCTCTAGTCTCAATGGACAAATCGTTACTGGCCAGCCAGGTCGATGCCCAAAATTTATTGTTTTCACCGTTGAAAACAGAAAAATCATGTCAGAAAAGATCATTGAGTTAACTGAAGATCAACTGTTAAGTGTTGCTGAGCAGGACCAACCTCATCCTTTGGATGGTGTTTCAGTATTAATTGCTTCAGGTGTTGGTGAAGGCTTTGTTGCCAAAATGGCCAAGCGTGAAATTAAAGCATTAGCGACTTCGTTAACGGGTCCAAGAATCGCTGCACAGTGTTATCTGTCAGATACTTTGCCGCTTAAAGCCGCAAGAAAAAGCAAAAGCAAATAGTGAGAACAACCTGTTTTTAGTTAGGTTTTCTTGCACAATTTATTCTTTTTATATTACTTAGAATTTGCGCCACCTCATAGTGAATCGACTTGAGATTGATTAGCATTTGCTTATTGAACTCAGATTCAATTAATGAAACTTTAAAACTTTAAGGTTTCTTAAAGAGGTATTTTTTATTCTCATTTAATTCGACGTTTAGTTACGAGTTAAATGAGAATTAAAGGAGCGCGAAATGAAAATTGCAATTGCCAGTCAGAACAAAAAAAGTATTACCGACCATGCCGGACGTTGTCGAAAGTTCTGGCTGTTTGATATTGAAAATAAGGCAATTGTTGGCCAACAATTGCTGGAATTATCTAAAGAGCAAGCATTTCATGGTTTTTCTCATGATTCTGCACACCCGTTAGACCAGGTTGATATGCTGATTGCCGGTGGCATGGGAAAAGGCTTTGTTAATAAAATGGCCAAGCGAAATATTCAAGCAGTAGCGACAACTTTACAAGACCCTGAGCAAGCGGCACGTGCCATTGCAGCCGGGGTGTTACCGATTAAAGATGCCAGTGAAAATTGTGGTTGTGATTGCGGTGGGCACCATAAGTAAATTATTAAAACTGTGATATTTAATAATTAACTTCAGAGGTGTCGCGATAAGTAAACACGAAGTGCGCACCGATTGTTTTATCTTAACAGGTGCTCAGGGCTTGTTAGGTACGCCAGTATCAGGGTACTTGCTTACTTGAATGTGGGTCATTGCAGTAATAAAGGCATAACATCATAATATGTTTTTTTGCAGTATCTACTAGTGCTGCCAGCCAGAATGTGATCGAACCGCTTGGTGGTTGAGTACTGCATTGCTTGGCATTTGCCTCGGCTTCGGCGATTGAGGGGCGATATATTGAATTGCTTACTGGAGTATATGTATGACTCACCCAAGAGCTGGGCTTCCTGCACAGCCAGAAGATTTGATCGATGTTAATGCACTGAAAGCCGCATACTCTAGCAAAGCAGTTCATGCTGATAATCCTGAGCATTTGGTCAATTTCGGAACCTCTGGCCATCGAGGAAACCCGCTTTATAGCAGCTTTAACCAGGCACATATTTTAGCGATTGTTCAGGCGGTTTGTGAGTACCGAGCGGCAAATAAGATCGGTGGCCCGTTGTTTCTGGGGATGGATACTCATGCTGCTTCTGAGTATGCACAGCAAACAGCTATCGAGGTGCTGGCAGCCAATCAGGTAACTTGTTACTACCAAAAAGAAGGTGGCTTTACACCAACACCTGTCATTTCCCATGCGATTGTGACGCATAATCGCAATGCTGCGGCTGGTCAGCAGGCTGATGGTTTAATTATTACGCCCTCTCATAATCCGCCATCAGATGGTGGTATCAAGTATAATCCGCCACATGGTGGGCCTGCAGAAAGTGAGATTACCTCAGGCGTTCAAAAGCGAGCTAATCAAATCTTGCAGCAGAATCTGCAGGCTGTTCAGAAAATGGATTATCAAGCGGCCATCAGTCAACGCCATATAAAAGCTTATGATTTTATGTCGCCTTACATCGAAGATTTACACCAGGTGGTGGATATGCAAGCAATTGCAAATTCAGGGCTAAAAATTGGTGTTGATCCGCTTGGTGGTTCTGGTTATGCCTATTGGGAGAAAATCGCTCAGCACTATGGTTTAAACATTGAAGTAGTTAATGATCAGGTTGATCCGACTTTTTCATTTATGCGTTTAGACCACGATGGCAAAATCAGAATGGATTGCTCGTCGCCATATGCAATGGCTTCTTTGGTCGAGTTGAAAGACCGTTTTGATATAGCGTTGGCAAATGACCCTGACTTTGACCGCCATGGCATTGTAACGCCGCTGGGGTTAATGAACCCGAATCATTACCTTGCTGTTGCAATTGATTATCTGTCTACCCATCGCCCGCAGTGGTCAGCGCATGCTGCTATTGGTAAAACACTGGTATCTAGTTCAATGATTGACCGTGTGTGTAATGGGCTAGGTAAAACCATGAAAGAAGTGCCAGTTGGCTTCAAATGGTTTGTCGATGGCTTGGCGAGTGGTGATTTTTTATTTGGTGGTGAAGAAAGTGCCGGCGCCTGTTTCTTGCGTAAAGATGGCCAAACCTGGTGCACTGATAAAGATGGCTTTATTTTAGCGCTGCTAGCTGCTGAGATTGCTGCCGTTACAGGGCGTGACCCTGGTCAGCGCTATCAAGAGTTAGCTGCTGAATATGGTGAGCCTAGCTATGCGCGAATGGATGCACCTGCAAATCAGCAACAAAAGCAATTGCTTGCCAATTTGTCTGCAGAGCAGGTTTCCAGTAACCAATTGGCCGGTGACCCTATCACTCGTAAACTGACCCATGCGCCTGGCAATGGTGCGGCAATTGGTGGTTTGAAAGTGGAGACAGAATTCGGCTGGTTTGCGGCTCGTCCTTCAGGCACAGAAGCAATTTATAAAATTTATGCTGAGAGCTTTCGCGGGCCTGAGCATTTACAGCAAATTCAAAAGGAAGCGCAGTTGCTGGTTTCAGAAATTTTCATAGCTGCTGGCATTTAGTCGTTGGTATGGAATAGCGAAATCAGCTCAAGGATAGATAAATGAGTAGTGAAAATTTTAAGCCATCAAATTTTAAAGGGTGGGAACCGGCAGTGAATACAACGCCGCTTTCTCAATATGCATCTGCAAAAATATTAGCTGCTCACCGAGATCGGTTATCCAGTCAAACGATTTCGGGTTTGTTTGCCAGCGATCCAAGGCGAGCTGAAACTTATCTGATATCGGCTGCCGGGCTGGAGCTGGATTTCAGCAAAAACGCTATAGATCAGCCATTGTTAAAAACGCTTGCTGCAATGGCAGGTGAAGCTGGTGTGGCTGAAAAGCGTACAGCAATGGTTGCTGGTGAAAAAATAAATAGTTCTGAAAATCGTGCAGTATTTCACACAGCATTACGTGATTTTACCAATAGTGATCCACAAGTCGATGGCGAATCGATTAAGCCGGGTATTGAAGATGTTCTGCAAAAAATCCGAATTCTCACCAGTAATATCCATGGCGGTAAATGGACAGGATACAGCGGAAAGAAAATTCGCCATATTATCAACATTGGTGTGGGTGGCTCTTTTCTTGGCATAAAAGCAGTGTTGGATGGCCTGCAACCTTGGCAGCGAGACGATATAACGACGCATTATATTGCTAATATTGATCCGACTGAATTGCACCAAGTATTGACCAATATTGATGCTGAAACGGCTTTATTTATTGTGGCATCCAAATCTTTCTCAACTTTGGAAACCAAACTGAATGCCACAGCAGCCAGAAGTTGGATGCTGGAGCAAGGGGTGCCTGAGCAAGATATTCACCGCCATTTTGTAGCAATCTCATCCAATATTTCTGCTGCAACTGCGTTTGGTATTGCCAAAGATAATATCTTTCCGATGGGTGATTGGGTTGGCGGGCGTTATTCATTATGGAGCGCCATTGGTTTAATGATTCCGCTGGCAACATCCTATGCAGTATTTGAACGACTGTTAAAAGGTGCAGGTGCAATGGATCAGCATTTTTTAACTGCGCCTTTTACAGAAAATATGCCGGTTGTGATGGCCTTGTTAGGCATTTGGCACCAGAACTGGCTTGGTGCAGAAAGTCATGCGGTTATTCCATATGATTCCCGACTAACAACTTTCCCCAAACATTTGCAGCAGATGGATATGGAATCTAATGGTAAAACAGTCACCCGTGATGGCGAAGCTGTTCATTATCATACAGGAGCTGTCATTTGGGGGGATGTGGGCACGAATGGTCAACATGCTTATCATCAGTTATTTCACCAAGGAAGCCGCCTAGTTCCGATAGATTTTATTGTTCCCTTGCAAAGCTGTAACCCGATTGGAGCGCAACACCGTTGGTTGGTTGCGCATGCTTTTGCACAAAGTCAGGCCTTAATGCAAGGTAAAAACCTGGAGCAAGCCCGAGCTGAATTAGCTAATAAAGGTTTGAATGAATCACAACTTGAATCATTGGCAAGGCAAAAAGTGATTCCAGGAAACCGCCCCAGCAATATGTTAACCATGGACAGGCTAACGCCTGAAAACCTTGGTGCTCTAGTTGCGCTTTACGAGCACAAGGTTTTTGTACAAGGGATTATCTGGAATTTAAACAGTTTCGATCAGTGGGGGGTTGAGCTTGGGAAAGTTTTGGGAAATAAGATTTTTGATTGCTTATCAGAAGATGCTTTTTCTGATGTAGAAGACAGCTCAACGAATCGATTAATAAAAAAATTCAAACTGTTGAATGATTAAAAAATCCCGGGAAATATTTCCCGGGCTTTTTTAAATCAAGACTGGAAATACTGTAAAGAATGCAGGCGATAATAAGCGCCTTTTTTATCCAGTAATTGCTGGTGAGAACCGGTTTCAACTATCTTGCCTTGGTCCATTACGACAATCACATCGGCATTACGAATGGTAGAAAGTCGGTGGGCAACCACGAGTGTGGTTCGGTCCTGAGTAGCAATTTCCAAAGCCTGCTGAATCGCAGCTTCTGATTCACTATCGAGTGCAGAAGTGGCTTCATCAAGAATTAACACAGGTGCATCTTTTAGCAGTGCTCGGGCAATGGCTAATCGCTGCCTTTGTCCGCCCGATAATGAAGCACCGTTTTCACTCAGTACCGTTTCCATTTGATCTGGCAGGTTGTTAATAAAGTCCAGAGCTTGGGCTTGTTCAGCTGCTGAATCGACTGCCTGCTGTTCTTGCAGGGCTAATTCACCGTAGGCAATGTTTTTGCGTACGCTATCGCTGAATAAAATAACGTTTTGGTTCACTAACGCAATTTGCTTTCGGAAATCTTCACGAGTGATTTTTTGAATGGGCGTGCTATCTAGTTGAATTTCACCTTCAGTCGGTTCCAGAAAGCGGCTCACTAATTTAGTTAGTGTTGTTTTTCCGCTGCCAGAACTACCAACCAAGGCTACGGTTTGTCCTGGATGAATTGATAAATTAATATCAATTAGTGCTGCTTTGTCTTGTTCTGGGTAGGTAAAACCGAGATTTTTAATATCGATCTTTCCCTGACATGCACTCAGTAGTAGTTGACCATTATCGGCTTCAGGTGTTTCATCAATCACATCAAAAACACTGGCTGCTGCGACTAAGCCTCGCTGCATTCTGGCGTTGGTTTCACTTAGTTGGCGTACCGGTTTAGGTAGCATGCCTGCAGCTGTAATGAAGGCGACTAGCTCTGCGGGCGATGCTTCATTACGCATGAGCAAGACCAAAAACATAATACCAGCCATAGCGGTCACTACCAGTATTTGCAGTGTTGGGGTAAAAATTGACTGGTTGCGAGCCAAGCGAACATTGGCGTCACGATTGTTTTTGGACGCATCGGAAAAACGGTTGGCTTCTTGTTGTTCAGCACTGAAGCCTTTAACTACGTCGATGCCGCGAATTGTTTCGGAAGCAATATGGGTAACATCACCCACTGACTCTTGAATTCGCTTGCTAATAGCTCGAAATTTCTTGCTAGCTTTTTTAACAATAAAAGCAATAACGGGGCCGAGGATTAATAGAATAAAAGTAAGCTTCCAGTTATTCCAAAATAAGTAAACTAATAGTGCAATTACAGTGAAACCTTCGCGCACCATTATTTTTAATGCTTCTGTTGCGGCACTAGTAACCTGTTCAACATTGTAAGTTAGCTTAGAAATGATATGCCCAGAATTATATTTTTCAAAATAGGGGAGTGGTAATCCCATCAGTTTTTGAAACATTTCACTGCGCAATTTATGAACAATATCAAGTGACACTTTGGCTAGATAATAATTACCTAAATAGCTGCCAATACCGCGGAATACTGCTAATGCGATAGCACCTACTGGGACTAAGTAAATAAGACTGTCATCGTCACCTTGCAATCCTTCAACAAAATATTCCATTAGCTGGGCAAAGCCTGGCTGTGAAATTGCAAAAAGTACGAAGCCAAACATACTCAGAGCAAAAGCACCTTTATGTTGTTTGATATAATCCAGTAGGCGTAAATAAACTTGCCATAAGTCTTCCTGGTTACTGCCAGTATTTTTATTGGTCGAATCAGGTTGCGGCTTTTTTGAGCTGGACTTTTGGTTTTTTGAGCTAGATTGGTGGCTCATTGGGATTGATTCATCTCTATTATTGGTCAGTCGAGAGTAGGTTTTTCCCTGCATTCAACTGACGGAAATGGGTGGTATTATCTACTAGATTAGCCACTTAATTACTGTGCCTGTTTTTGTGCTCGTTTCACTTGACGAGGACTCGGCGGGTAAATGGGTGATTCACCTTCTGGACGAGTTCTAAAGCGACGATGCACCCAATAGTATTGAGTGGGATGTTGGCGTGCTTTATCTGCAATCAGCTGATTAATTCGCCTTGCATCTTCTTGCTCGCACTCGCCGGGAAAGTTATCCAGAGCAGGCATGAACTCTACCACATAGCGACTACCTTCGCGGAAGTAGAACATGGGGACAACCACTGCTTTTGACAAGCGTGCTAACTTGGTTGCTGCGGTCATTGTTGCGGTATTCACCCCCATAAAATCTGCAAATACATGTGACTTTTTGCCGGGGTCCTGGTCCATGCTGAGCCACAAAGCTTCACCGTTACGCAATGCTCGAGCGATTTCACGTGGTGATGATTTGTCGATAATGTTGTAGCTTTTTAGTCGGCTAGTATGGGCAACATGTTCAAAGACGGGGTTTTTGTTGCGGCGGCGGACAATGGTAAATCTATGGATAAACTTCAGCAGGCTGCCAACCATCTCGATTGGAGTGAAGTGCCCGCTGAGTAAAATCACACCTTGTTTGCGTTCTAGATAGGGACGCAAGTGTTCCTCACCACGCACCTCAAGCATTGGCTTTTTACGACTATCTGAACCCCACCAAGCAATACCCGACTCAAACAACATCATTGCCGTATTGCTGAAAACTTCTTTGAGTAGTTGGTCGCGTTGTTGTTCAGGCATTTCAGGAAAACAGAGTTTGAGGTTGGTTTGGGCGATATGACGTCGCTCAGACAATAGCCTCATTAACAAACGCCCAAGCAGCTTGCTAAGAAGAAGTTGTATTGAATGCGGAATAAGAGATAGCAACCAAAGTACTACCATAGCCAGCCATGGTAGCCAGTTGGCTGGTTTGAAGAGTGCTGTTTCCATGCAACCTGTATAGGACTAAATCGCCCCAATGAAAGTAAATTCAATCTGGATTTTGCCTGTATCTATCAGAAATTTCATCAAGAAGCCGCCTGTTTGTTACAAATCATATGATAAATAAGATGGAGATCTATGTTTTGAGCAAAGCTGAGTCCTGACAGTATTTAGCATCAATGTTATATTGGCTCGACTTTGAATCTGATCATTTCACGGGCAAAGCATCGAAGATTGCCCAGCCATGATCAGCTTTCATACCCAAGCTATTTGAGATGCTTTTAGTTTCAGTTGAATTCTGCATCTTAGGGTGGTTTGGGTATATATATGGCTTCATCTCGCTGTGGGTGGGTCAACTATGTTCCAAGCTACCAAAGGATCATTAAAGCAATGCAACCGGTGAATATTATTTGTATGAAGTGGGGCCAGAAGTATGGTGCTGATTATGCAAATCGCTTATATCGAATGGTTAAACGCCACTTAACCCTGAACTTCCGTTTTGTTTGTTTTACTGACGACGATACTGGTTTGGAAGATGGAATTGAGGCGATGCCACTGCCTTCTTTAGATTTACCAGAAGGTGCTCCAGAACGAGGCTGGAATAAACTCTCGACCTTTGAACCTGATCTCGCAGGGTTATCTGGTGAGACTTTATTCCTTGATCTTGATGTTGTTATTGTTGGCAATATAGATGATTTATTTAGTCATCCGGGTGATTTTTTAATCATTCGAGACAAAAAATTTAAGCGCCGCTTGATTGGCAATTCATCCGTCTACCGTTTTAGAATTGGTGAGCACCCAGAAGTACTTAGTTATTTCCAACAGAATTTTGCCAAAGTACAAAGTAGCTTTAGAAATGAGCAGGCTTATCTTTCTGATCAAATTAATCAAAAAGACAAACTGAGCTTTTGGCCTGAAGAGTGGTGTATTAGCTTCAAATATAATTGCGTATCGCCGTGGCCAATTGCCTACTTCAAAGATCCGCAAGTACCACCCAATACAAAGATTCTTATTTTTCACGGTTACCCTTTGCCGGAACATGCAATTGCAGGGATCACTCACAAGTGGTATCGGCCAATTCGCCCTTGCCCTTGGTTAGCGGATCACTGGAAGTAGTAGGGTGATTGTTATAAGAGTGGTGATTGATTTCGCATCCTCTTCGTTAGTGGGCTACCGACAGTAGCCGCATGGTTGTTGGAAGGAAAATATGAAAAAAGAAAAATCTTCTTTCGCCAAGTTTTTTTCTCTAAGTAGGCATCAAAAAAGAAAAGGTGGAGACAAGCTTATCAGTCAGCTTGTTTCAGTTGATTATGAAGCAATGAAAAATAATCTGATCAATGATGCAAAACTGAAATACACACATGGTGCAGATAAAGATCTACAAACACATATTGAACATCTGCGCCATGAATTTTCAGGTCAATCAGAATTGGTTTACCACCACGCCAAGCTGATCGTTTTGATTCGGCGAGAATCTAATCTGCAGCAGTCTTTACAAAGTTTTTTTGAACTGTGGGATCAGCAAGGCGATTTTTTGCGTCAACATCTAAATATTCGCTGGCTTATTTCTGCCATAGATACTTTCATTGATCATTCTTCAGACCCAACTACTCAAGCTTTAGGACTACTTGTTCCGGTAATGATGAATACCATCAAATTGCATGAAACTGAACGTTTGTTGCAAGAAAGCAAAGATGCTGCAGACTCTGATGAGATTAAAGCAACATTACAAAGTGGCCGAGTTGATTTATTTAGTGGCATGTCCTGTTTTGCTGTAGGTACTGACGACACGATTCGTAATATGCGCTGGCGAATAGACCGTAACTGCCAAGGTAATCCTGCAGGTGAGATTTTCCTAGAAATTTTTGAACGGATTCAAGGCGAAGATACTGTATATGGTCGTTTTAAGAAAAGACATGTTCGTGACAGAACTGGTTGGTGGAATTAATAAACGGTATGAAAGCAATAGTTATTAACCTTGAAAGTGCGCTAGAAAGGCGTGAATTTCAGCTCAAGCAAGCCAAAGCGCTAGGGTTCGAACTAGAAATATTTAGCGCAGTGACTTGCTCAGATATTTCGCCGCAAGAGTACCAATCTATTTATTGTACATGGGAACGCCCAATGCTTGAGACAGAGGTGGCTTGCTTTAAAAGCCATTACAAGGTCTGGCAACAAATTGCACAAGCAAAACAACCCATATTGGTTTTGGAAGATGATGCAATTCTTGTAAATGATACCTCAGCGATTCTTCAGAATTTAATGGCGATGCGTGAAATTGATCATGTTTCTCTGGAAGCACGAGGACGTAAGAAAATCCTCTCTAGTTCTAGCCATCCATTGTTTAATCAATTTGTTTTAAGAAGATTGTTTCAAGATCGAACAGGCGCTGCGGCATATGTACTCTGGCCTTCAGGAGCTAGAAAACTGCTGGATAATGTTGCAGGAAAGGCCGGTTTGGCTGATGCAATAATCTGTGCGAGTTATAATCTCAATAGTTATCAGGTAGAGCCAGCAGCAGCGATTCAAGCTGATCGATGCGATTTTTATAATGTTAATTCGCCTATTAATCCAGGTTCCACCATTAATCTACAGTCCAAGCCGTTACGCGCTGATGCCGATTCTTCATTAAAAACCTATGTTTGCAAATTGAGAAGAATTAATGGCCAGCTTAGAATGGCTAGACGTCAATTAACCACATTGGGTAAATCAAAAAGGCGTATGGCAGAAGTTAAAGGTAGTTTGTTTTTTAGCCCGTCTTCGGAAGAAAAGTTATGACAAAAAGAATTCGTAAAGCAGTATTTCCCGTTGCAGGAATGGGTACTCGTTTTTTACCAGCAACAAAAGCTTGCCCTAAAGAAATGCTCCCAGTGGTAGACAAACCACTAATTCAATATGCGGTTGATGAAGCAGTTTCTGCTGGCATAACAGAATTAATTTTTGTCACTTCTTGGTCAAAACGAGCAATTGAAGATCACTTCGATAGTAACTTTGAATTGGAATATAAGTTAGAAAAAGCTAATAAGCTTGAACAATTGGAAATGGTTAAAAATATTCTTCCAAAAGGCATTAGTTGTTCTTATGTTCGTCAGCATGAAGCTTTAGGGCTTGGGCATGCCGTTTTGTGCGCAAAATCTTTAATTGGTAATGAGCCTTTTGCAGTGCTGCTGGCTGATGACATGATTTATTGTGAAGAAAAGCAATGCCTTGATGAAATGATCAAATTAGCTGAGAAACAGCAATCATCAGTAGTGGCGGTTGAAGAAGTGCCGATGGAGCGAGTTCATCAGTATGGAGTGATTGATCCAGTCACTGAAGGCGGTGTAACTCACCACGAACAAGTACATCAATTGAAAGGCATTGTAGAAAAGCCAGCGATGCAAGATGCGCCATCTAACTTATCGGTAGTTGGGCGCTATGTATTGCAACCTGAAATTTTTACTGAGTTGGAAGCAACGCAAAAAGGAACGGGCGGTGAAATTCAGTTAACGGATGCAATTGCGAGTCTTTTAGAGAAGGCGCGAGTCTTTGGTTATCAATTCGAAGGTACTCGTTACGACTGTGGTAGTAAGTTAGGTTATATGAAAGCCAATGTTGAGTATGCGCTAAGAGATCAAGAGTTAGGTGAAGAGTTCGAAACAGTTCTGAAAGAATGTATGGCTAAAAAATACTAAATTGATGAGGTTGTTATGGGACTTAGTATATTTTGGGGGCTGAATGAAGGCTTTCAAATGCATGCATATAATCAATATGCTGATAAAAAGATGCTTTTCTCAACAAGTCTATTAGACGAGTCAGATTCATTTTGGATTGACAAAATGGAGAACGACCAGTTTACAAAAAAATTCTTTAAAAACTCTAGTGAAGTATCAATCCCTGATTCTCTTAAAGAGATATTTGACGATCGGTATTCTTTATATAGAAAACAATTTTCCCGTTGCCATAAAGGAATTGGGAAAAGTACAAATGAACCTAGAGTCTATCTTCATTTATACCGAATTTTGCAATGGTATTTCCAGCGGTTTGAAAATGAAATAATTGATTATGTTTCATTTGTCGCGCCACCTCATTTCGGTTTTGATTTAATTCTTTCAGATTATGTGGTTTGGTGTGGGGGCAAAACATATTTTTCATATCAATTGTTATTCCCTGATTTATTTGTAGTTTATGATCAGAATCTTAATCAAATTCAGCCAAAAACAAAAATGGTTGAGATGAAAGTAGATCTTCCCGATGTAGATAATGAAGAGTTATCATATATGGTTGGAGTCATTCATGGGAAGCCAAAAGCACAGTATTGGCGATGGACGCGTCGACTAATTAAGTATTCATTAACTGCTTTCAGTGAGCGTTCCCGGGTAAATATTACACAGTTAAGATTGGAATACTTATATTATAGAAACCTCAAGTCCGCAGGGCTTTGGACTCAGGATAAGCTAGAGAGAACTTTAAACAAAAGAAAGATAATATACTTTCCGCTTCATTATCAGCCTGAGCTCACGACTTCAATGTTTGGTGGTGAATATGACGATCAAATGCTTGCTCTGGAAAGACTGAGTAAGGTGTTGCCAAAAGATTACCTGATAATTGTGAAGGAAAATCCAAAGCAAACTTTTCAATATAGAAACTCAGTTTTTTTCACTCGATTGTCAGCTTTAAAAAATGCGTTGTTTATTGGTAAATGTATTGACTCAAAATGGCTGATTAAAAAAAGTTCGGCGGTTGCAACCATCACAGGTACTGCGGGCTGGGAAGGGATTAGATATGGAAAGCCGATAATAACTTTTGGAAAAGCATGGTACGCTAAATTTGATGGCGTGTATTCTTTTGATTATAGAATTGATATAGAAAAAATTATAAGTTGTAAAACTGATCATGAGAAATTAGAGAAAGATTTCGATAGATTTATTGGTTCTGTCTGGAAAGGGATTGTTGATGAATACTATGTCAACATTTCAGATTCAACGGAGCAGGAATTGTCGCAGAACATGTTTGATGTGTATTGTGAAATGCATCGACTTTCAGCTGTTGATTAGTGTATTGGTTTAACATGACAGAGAGATTTTCGTGGTGAACAAAAAAAAAATTATATATGGTTTTGAAGGTTTTGGCGGTGCAGAGGCCATTTCGAAGCTCGATGATGCTGATTGGTACGGTATCGGGAAATACTCTCCGCGTGTTGATTATAATCGTAATGAACTTGAGCTCTTTTCATTCAGCAAAAATCTGCCTGACTCAATAAAAAAGATTCAATTACCCGCATCGTTGTTGGGAAAATTTAATCAAAATATGTCTGTTTATTTTGACCAACTATCAAGAACACGCAGTTGTCGAACTGGAACTCCAGAGCAAAATAGACAACATATATTGTTGCTTTTGAAGTGGTGGTACGACAAATATCAAGATGTTGATATAGAATGGGCGTTTTTTGCTATGCCACCACATTTGGGTGTTGATCGGGTTCTGTCTGATTATCTTGAATGGAAAGGTGTGATGGTTCGTTGGGGAATGCAAACGCTATTTCCTCCATTGTATATGGTTACTGATACTGACTTGAATGTTATTCCTGCGCCGAGTTTGCTAAAAAATATTGGCAAACAAGAGATGCCGCATTGTGAAAAAGAAATTTTATTCTACATGAAAACACTGCGACTCAAAAAACCTTCTTTTTTAAAGTGGTTGGAATCAAGAACTAAAGCAGGCCTTGGAGATTCTCGTTACTCTGTTCAATGGGCAGATATGGCTTATTTTGACGGAAAAAAATATTTCAAAAGAATAGAAGATAAAATAAATAAAGATAAGTATAAGTTTGATAAGATTGTTAAAGATGATATTCCTTTTGTTTATTTCCCTCTACATTACCAACCAGAAATGACAACATCAGCGCTAGGCGGTGTGTTTTCAGACCAAGTGCTTGCTATAGAGGTATTGCATGAGAAGTTGCCTATAGGGTGGAAGATAGTAGTCAAAGAAAATCCAATTCAGACATTCCAATATCGAGATGATAGATTTTTTAAGCGTCTTAAAATGTTGCAGAATGTAGTGTTTTCTAGCACTTCAGTTGATTCAAAGTGGTTGATTTCAAAATCACAGATAACAGCAACAATTACCGGTACAGCTTTGTGGGAAGCCGTTAGAATGCAAAAACCTACACTAATGTTTGGCCGTGCTTGGTATGAGGGTTTTGAAGGAATCACACCTTATCATCCCAATCTGAAACTGGATGAACTGGCAAGCGCGACTATTTCAATAAATCAACTTGAACAAGACTTTCAGATATTTATTGAAAAATGCTATCGTGGTGTCATTGATGCTGATTACAATGAATCATCGGGCGTCGATTTAAAAGAAAATATCAGTCTGATTACTCGATTATTTGTAGATCTTACGCAGCAGCGAATGAAGTTAAGCTGTTAATCATAAGTAGGTTTTAGAATGAAAGATCAACAGAAATTGTGCAAGATTTTATGGCGGTTTGATGGAGGACTACTGGCTCAGTCGGTCAATAATCTGGACATCGATAAAATGTGGTTCGGTTATCATGGTGATGCAGTCGATTATGATTACTGTGTTGAAACAATGGAAACTGAGGCTTTCTTTGTCGATAACAATATTGATGTTTCAAATATTAAGATCCCCAAAGCTATGCAACAAATTTTTGAGGATAACCTTCCTCAATACCTAGAGCAATTTTCAAGATCTACACTATATAAAATTCATGGTGAAGAGCGAGCAAAAGCTCATTTTATTAATATTTTAAAGTGGTATATTAAAAAAATTGATACCATTTCGATTCAGTGGGTTTTATTCAGTATTGTCCCTCACTTTGGTATTGATCAGATTCTCTCGGATTACTTGAAGTGGAAAGGTTGTAGAGTATTCTATGTAATGCAAACACTTTTCCCGAATTTACTCAGAATTTATGAAGATTACAATGCTGATCTTTATCCTATTCGATTTCCTCCGAAAGAACTAATATTACCGATGCCTGATTGCGAGGCTGAGGAAATGTTTTACATGAAGAAAAATAAAAAAAGGAATGGAGAGATAAGCCAGATCGTGCTAAATGGTTTCGTCAGTGGGTGAAGTCTCGTTTAGGATTCAAAAAGTACCCTAAAGAGAAAATAGATCGTCGTATTGCTGGCGAAAAAGCATATTGGAATAATATGCAATCTTTTGGCCATTGGGATGAGAAAAAGCTTGAGAAGGCCGTCGGTTATGGAAAATTCATATATTATCCACTACACCTTCAGCCTGAAATGACGACCTCAGTGATGGGCGGTGATTATAAAGATCAGATGCTTTCTATTGAGCATTTATCTAGGATCTTGCCAAAAGGTTGGAAAATCGTAGTTAAGGAAAACCCTAAGCAATATTACGATTATTATTATCGTGGCGATGAATTTTTTAAACGAATGCATAGTATCGATAACTTGATTTTTGTTGGGAAAAACATTGATACTAAATGGTTGATTAAAAAATCATGCATAGTTGCAACCATAACTGGTACTGCTGGTTGGGAATCTATTCGCCTGAAAAGACCTGTACTGACATTTGGCGATGCTTGGTATGATGGTTTCCCAGGTGTTTATAAATTCAATCCTAAATTGAACCTGAAAGAAATTTCTGAAGAAAAAATTAATCCTGACAGTATTAGAAAACATTTCGAAAGTTGGCTTAAGAACTGTTGGGTCGGAATTGTTGACTCTGACTATGAGATGATCTCTGAGAGAAGTGAAGCTGTAATGCAGCAAGATCTTATGGGAATATTCAACGACCTAGATGAGATCACAGCCTTTAAGGATCATCGAACAATCCAAACCTTGCGGAAGTAAGAGGTGTTTGTAATGAGCGTACAACAGCTAGCAGAAGACTGGAAAAAAACTGGAATTGAATCTGGCGACATGATTCTTCTTCATAGTAGTATCAAAAATACCATTCGCAGATATTTACGTCAGAAAATAAAATTAACACCTGATGATATTCTCGACTCACTATTATTAGCGGTTGGTTCTGAAGGTACATTGTTACTACCTTTGTTTAATTTTGATTTCACTAGTGGTTCTGGTTTTGATATCCGATCAACACCTTCACAAATGGGTGTTTTAACTGAGGCAGCTAGAAAAAGAGAAGGTGCGGTAAGAACAGGTCACCCGATTTATTCATTTGTTGCTTTAGGTAAGAATGCCGATAAATTTTTATCCGTCGACAATGTAAGTGGTTATGCGGAAGATTCTCCTTTTGGAATTCTTCACCACAATAAAGCGAAAGTGGCTGTTTTAGGATTGCCCGACCAAGATAGTATGACTTTTTATCATTATGTAGAAGAAATGCATAATGTCTCATATCGATATTATAAAAAATTTACTGGAAATTATACAGAAAGTAATGGCTTGAGTTCTGATAAAACATACTCTCTGTTTGTAAGAAATGTTGAGGAAGGGGTTTTAACAGATGTTGATCCTATGGGAGAACTTCTGTGGGAAAAAGGCCTGTATCATGGTTTCCGCCCATCTGAAGATGTTGGGTTACGCTGGGTTTATGCAGAAGATATTTTTAATGCAGTGGCAGAAGTAATTAAATCAGGTAATGCTAAGGGTTTACTTTACTCGATTGAAGGTGAAGAGTAATGAATGATTCGAGTGAAGGCAGCATGATGCACCAATTTTGCCATGAACTGTTTCCAATTTGTCGTAGCATAACAGGCAATGGATTCCGCCAGTCATTGAATATGCTGAAAGAATTGGTTCCTGAACTAGAAATTCATGAAGTCGCCTCGGGAACGCAATGTTTTGATTGGGCTGTTCCTAAAGAGTGGAATATTGCTGATGCATATATTTTAGATCCAGAAGGAAATAAGATTTGTGATTTTAAGCAATCTAATTTACATGTGATGGGATATTCTATTCCAGTAAATAAGAGTGTAACGCTTAATGAATTGCAAGAGCATTTATATTCACTGCCAGACCAGCCCGATGCTATTCCATACATGACTTCTTATTATAAGGAACGCTGGGGCTTTTGTATTACGCATCAGCAAAGAGAGACGCTTAAGCAAGGGAATTATCAAGTTGTAATAGATAGCGTTTTAGAAAATGGAAACCTGACTTACGGGGAAATATATATTCCTGGTGAAATTCAGGATGAAATTTTCTTTTCTAGTTACCTTTGCCATCCATCAATGGCTAATAACGAACTTTCTGGTCCGGTAGTAACCACTTTTTTGGCAAAATGGGTTTCGCAGCTTAAAAATAGAAAACACAGCTTTCGTTTTGTCATTATTCCGGAAACGATCGGTTCAATTGTGTATTTAAGTCGAAATATTGAAAATTTAAAAAAGAGAGTAGTTGCCGGATTTAATCTGACATGTGTTGGTGACGATAGAACCTATTCATTTCTACCTTCGCGTCAGGAAAATACTTTATCTGATCAGGTTGCACGACATGTTCTTAAGCATGTGTATCCTGAGTATACCGAATATGATTTTCTTACGAGAGGCAGTGATGAAAGGCAGTATTGTAGCCCCGGAGTAGACTTGCCTGTTTGCTCTATCATGCGCTCGAAGTATGACTGTTACCCTGAATATCACACGTCATTAGACGATTTGACAGTTGTGACGCCGTCTGGCTTGCAAGGAAGCTATGATGCATATTGCAGAGCTATTGAATGCATTGAAAAAAATGAAACTCTACAGGTATCTGTTTTATGTGAGCCGCAGCTAGGTAAACGGGGTTTATATCCAACTTTGAGTACCAAAGACACTTATAGCCAAGTAATGCACATGATGAATTTTATTACTTACTGCGATGGCACAATGAGCGCGCTGGAGATTTGTAATCGAATTAATGCACCTTTTTGGGAATTATTTGAAACGATAGACAAATTGAAAAAAGAAGGCTTGCTTATTACAGCATAAAACAGTTTCTGATACTTGATAATAGGGAGGCTACTTATTGCCTCCTTATTATTTTATCTGGCAGGAATTCCTTTGTTTTTCATTGCCATGCGACAATCATTTGGTGTCGCATCGGTAAAGTGGAAAATACTCGCAATACCAACAGCTGAAACATTGGTCTCAGCAATTGCAGCAGCATCTTCAGGGCTACTTACACCACCAACATAGATCACCGGTATCGAAACTAGTTTGGAAACGATATCAGCAAGTTCAACGTTAGCACCTTCCATTGAACCGTCGCGAGTGACATTGTTGATCAGAATCTCGCCTGCACCTAAAGCTTCAACCTGTTTGATCCAAGTAAGCAGATTTAGCTCTGTTTGAATTGTTCCATTGCTGTAGACATAGAATTTGTCGTCTTCTTCTACAACATCAATAGAAACAACAATACACTGAGCACCAAATTCTTCTGCAGCTTCGGTAATAAACGCCGGTTTCAGAAGTGCTTGAGTGTTAATTGCAACCTTGTCTGCACCACGCTTGAGTAACTCTCTAATATCGTCATTACTACGAATTCCTCCGCCAACTGTCAGTGGCATAAAGCAATCTTGAGCAATTTCCTGAATAGTAAATTTATCGATGGCACGATTTTGTTTTGATGCATCAATATCCAGTAACACTAACTCGTCAACATTACGCGTATTGTAGGTACGCATAACTGTAACAGGGCTACCTAGGTTTCTTCTCACATCAAACTTAACTGTTTTTAGTACAGAGAATCCATCAAGTAAAACAATTGGAATAACTCGTTTTCTTAGCATGACTCAATAAAATTCCTTAGAAATTTTAATCCAACATCTTGGCTCTTTTCGGGGTGGAATTGTGCGCCATGAATGTTGTTTTTATTAACGTAAGCAACTACGTTTTCGCCATAATCGGTATAGGCGACATTGACTGATTCATTTAACTTCATAGCAAAGCTGTGCACAAAATAAAAACAGCTATTGTTTTCAATTCCATTGAAAATAGGAAGGTTTTTTGTGTCTACATCATTCCAACCAACATGGGGTACCAAAAGAGTCTTATTTAAACTGTTTATTTTTTTGACTTTTGCATCAAAAAAACCTAACCCTTCGGTGTTGCCATTTCCTTCTTCACCTGACTTTGCTAATAGTTGCATGCCAACGCAAATACCAAGTATTGGAATGTTCTGGTCCAATATTTTTTTTCGGATTTCTGAATAAAATCCAGATTCTCTAAGTCTTGTGGCAGCCATTGAAAAATTACCAACGCCTGGTAGTAAAATTTTCGTAGCATTTGATAGCCCCGAAGGGCTATCAATGACTTCATAGGGGAAGCCTAATTGTTTGACTGCTTTTATTACGCTGCCAATATTTCCAACTTGTAAATCAACTATTTTCAGCATGATTTTAACCTGGGAAGAAACGACGAATCAGATTGCCATCTTCATCTTTAATCAGTTGACCTGTTTCATCATCACGTTCAAAAATCATTTTGTTTGTGAATCGATCAAGATTTCCTGTAAATTCTTCTTTGGTAATGTTCAAGTATTCCATCAAATCTGGAATATATTTCCATGGCACTTGGCCTTCTGAAGAATTTCTCAGTGCTATTACCGCTTCTTCACGAGTCATTCTACCTGCGCGAATTTCAATGCAAAGCTGATCAGTCGCTCGGCCATAGCCGTATTTAATAAACTTCATGTAGTCATGAAGCCCGCCAATCCACTTGCAATCCAGATTTTCGAAATCATTGTATGCACCTTCAACCGGGCCATCTGGATTTTTGTTCCAACCCATACTGCAGCACATATCAGTGTTTCTTTTTGAATCCCATTTTTCGAAGTAGCCGAGAAATAACCCAGTTACGCCAACTTCATTTACCTCTTCATCGTCGGGGTAAAGTAGAGTTTTAATGCTATTTAATTCAACGCCGTCATGGACTACATCTGATAACCTATGACCGCTCATTTGAAACTGTTCTAGCCAGTTGCGGTCAAGAAAGTTGTTTTCTTTTTTAGCTGCAGGGCCGCCATATTCAAATTGAGAGTTTTCGCCCCAGATTAGTAAAGGAATTTTGTAGTTTACAGCAATGCGAACCGGGGCTGTAAATATTCCAATGTGCTCTGGCCAGCAGCAGTCACCTAGTTTGAAAAAGCCAATTCTAACTAGTTCTTTATAACTTTTTCGATTGCCTGAAATTTGAATTAAATCGAAGCCTTGATCACGTAAGAAGTTAAGATTTTTCAGCCCAACTTCAGTCAAATCACAAGGTGTATGAGTGACGCAAAGAGGAGTCATACCATACTTATCGCGCATTGTAATAGCTTGATAGCAGCTGTCTTTTCCGCCACTAACAGGGATTATGCAGTCGTAGCGAGACCCATCACCTCTATATTTGCTAAGAATTTCTTCAAATTCTACTGATCTTTGATCCCAGTCGATTTTGTCGTGCTTATCGACAGCTGAATGACAAGCATCACAAATACCATCTGTGAATACCTGTTCCGGCCTAGTAGCTGGCATAATACATTTATTACAATATTGCATAGAAAACCTTTAAATATTTCTGACACCAAATGAGGCGAAGTGTAAATCAAAGCAGTATCATGATTAATTTTTGATCAAGTGATCTTCAGTTAAGGCGGTGCCTTTGGAGATATCTTGTGAAACTATTTCTCCTAAAACTGATTCATAAAACTTAGGTGCTAGTCCAAATCCAGGGCGAATACTTCGGACATTTTCAGCTGTAAATTTTTCTCCAGCTTTAATATCTTGGACAACATATAGAGAACGCCTGAATTTTACGTTGCCTTGTTCAGCTGCTGTCCGCTCATAATTTACATTACCAAGCGCTTGCCAAGCTGTTTTAGAGTCTTTGCATAGTGAAGTTAATTCTTTAGGTTCAAGTGAAAAACTATCATCGGCACCGCCGCCATTTCGGTCCATAGTGACGTGTTTTTCAATGATGCATGCTCCTAAAGCAACAGATGCTACTGCTGTTGCATTATCAATTGTGTGGTCTGAAAGCCCAGATAATACATTGAAGCGCTCGGCGATATCGACAATGGTTTTAAGGTTATATTGATCGGCGGGCGCTGGGTAGCCACTAACACAATGAAGAACAACCAGCTCTGTACAGCCATTTTCTTTTGCTGTGGCAATTGCTTGCTCTATTTCTGCTTTATTAGCCATGCCAGTTGATATAATCATTGGCTTGCCTGTTTGAGCAACTCGTTTGATTAACGGCAAATCAATCACTTCAAATGATGCAATTTTATATGCAGGAGCATTTAATTCTTCTAGTAAATCAACGGCTGTAAAGTCAAAAGGAGAGCTAAAAATAGTAATGCCGAGCGCTTTAGCTTTCTCAAATAAAGGTTTGTGCCATTCCCATGGCATATGAGCACCTTTGTATAATTCATACAAAGTTTGACCATCCCATAGCCCGCCATGAATTTGAAATTCTTCTGAATCACAATCCATGGTAATGGTTTCATGGGTATAGGTTTGCAGCTTTATCGCATCAGCGCCGGCTTTCTTGGCTTCTTCCATAATCTGGAAAGCGCGTTGTATATCGCCGTTATGATTAGCTGACAATTCTGCAATAATATAAGGAGGATGGTCTGGCCCAATGCTTCGGCCATCAATAATAATTTCTTTTTTGTTCATTTTAAACTTCCAATCAAAGCGGGAGGGCGTTAGCTGGTTTGCTATACCAGTCATTTCCAATCGGGATATATCCCGCTTTTTTGAATAAAGATAATGAAGCTTTATTCTCAGGCATGACATAGGCTTGAATATTAATATTAGGGTGTAGTGTGCTTGCTAGATCCAGTGCGGTTTTAGCAATTCCTTTACCAAAATATTCAGGGGCGAGAAATATTGAAACTTCGCATTCAAAAGAGTCTTTTTTATTTAATCTGACAATGCCGCAGTCTTCATTTAACCAGGAAATGAAATAAAAGTGGCATTCTTTTGATGCTAGCTGCGACATCATCCATTTTGAGTGTTCACTCCACGATGGTGGCGTCTGATTTCTGGAAAATGCACGGGTTTCAGGTAAAAGTTGCCAATCGAAGACTTTTCTGATGTCACCTTCGTTTAGTTGCGCTAGCCTGAGGCTAGTGTTGCTATCGAGGGCTGTCGACATGAGTTGCGATACCCTTTTCACACCGAGCCCATCACAAATCGTACGGGCTCTTTTTTGCATTTTCTGGTGGGTATCACTGTTGTCATCAATTAACTGTTGCCAATAATTGAGAAATTCAGAATCCTGATAATTTTCAGGAAGTACAAACATCGCGCCTGTTTTTTCTAATTGTTGGCTTAAAAACTTCTGGTTGTCGGCAAGACACATTGCAATGGAAGGTACTCCCAAGCAGCATCTTTCCCATGTTGTTGCACCTAAAGCACCAATGGCAAAATGCGACTGATGCAGCAACTCTGCAAGGTGATGAGCAGGCTGATGTAAAGTAACAGGTAATTGATTAATTAAATCCCGAAGCGCTTCATCTACTTCAACATTTGGGCCGAGTGCAAGATCAATTGACCAGTCTTCAGGTATTGCCTGGGTTGCAAGAAGTGAAAGTACTTTTTGCAAACTGTTTTGTGGGTTACCGCCACCAAAATTAATGGTAATTCTTTTTGATGTGGTCTTTTCAGTTTGACGTAACCTGGAAAACTCTGAACGTAGCAGCATGAAAGGGCTGCCCAATAAAGCAATAGATCCTTGTTCCAGAAAAGGCTGATAATCTTTTTCATGCCTTTGCCATGTTTGATCCAGTAAACAACATGAAGTATGGCGTCTGTCAGCAAGGTCATCTATCACTAGCAAGCGGCAGTCAAGCGGATGAGATACCGCGGATTCCCATTTGGCATCAAGGCCATAATGGTCAACCACCAGCCAGTCAGGAGTTCCCCATTTATTAATTACCTGAAGCGTTTCTGTTGCATCCTGAGCTTGAGACACGCCTAACCAATATCCATGTGGAATATGGGATGTGTCTATTTTTGAATCAACTTCTGAATCAGTTTTTGAATCAACATCGGCAGCAGCTGTTAGTAAAATACTCTGAAATCCTTTTTCGAGTATAAAATCATGCAAGTGACCGGTGTGAGCGCGGCTAATAAAAAGAATCTCATGGCCGAGGTTTTTTAATGCCGTTGCTAATGTGAGGCAACGCATCACATGACCTGTGCCGATATGCGTTGCTGCATCACACCGGAAAACTACACGCATCAGGCAAGCTCCATCGCTTTCATCATAATTTCAGCACGCAGCCAGTCTTCAGGTGTGTCTATGTCTTGAACCCTGTGTCTAGGCAAAGGGTAAGCAACGGATGCTTCTGAAAATATTTTAGGGTTTCTGGCCCAGATATCGCTTTTGGACCAATAAAACTGCCCGGCATCATGCCAGGCTTCTTGTAGATCCTGAGAACGTGTTTCCAGGTGCTCCGGCTGGAACATGGAAACTTCACCATGCTCACCCAGCTTAAGTGCTCGTTGGATTGGTGCAGGAAAGCTGGCAACGCTGAAGCAATATTCTGCTGACGATTGTTGTAGTTTGTTAAAAGCACTACAAATATCGTCAGGCAATAAAAAAGGTGCGGTTGCATAAATACAGCAGCTATATTCTACTGGCTCAATATGTGTTGAAACCCAGTCAATTGCATGGCTCATGACTGCTGCAGTTGTGGCAAAATCGTCAGACAAAGTATCTGGCCGAAGAAACGGGACTTCTGCACCATAAGATTTTGCAACGTCAGCAATTTCCTGATCGTCGGTCGACACAATGATTCGATCAAAAACACCGCTTTTAATCGCAGCTTCAATTGAATAAGCAATTAAAGGTTTTCCATGAAATAACTTAATGTTTTTTCGTGGGATTCTTTTGCTGCCGCCACGAGCTGGAATAATCGCTACTTTCATCTACAAAGCCCTTCCGCCAATTTTTGAACTACAAAATCCTGATCCTGCTGGCTAAGATCCGGGAACATCGGCAGGGAAATAGCTTGGCTGTAATAGGTTTCTGAAACGGGGAAATCGCCAGATTTGAAGCCCATCTCTTTATAATAAGGCTGAGTGTGTACAGGAATATAATGTACGTTTACACCCACGCCTTCTGCCCGTAAATATTTAAATAATGACAAACGTTTTTCAGCAGGCACCTGAATGACATATAAATGCAAACCGGAATAGCTTTGCTCTGTACGTGTTGGGCTTACCACATCCAGGCTTGATAATAATTGGTCATAGCGATCAGCGATCTGATGGCGTTTGGAAACAAACTGATCTAATCGGGTCACCTGGGATAACCCCAGCGCTGCCTGCAGTTCAGTCATTCGGTAATTCAAGCCCAAATCTACTTGCTGGTAGTACCAAGGGCCATCACTTTCACCCTGCATCAGGTCTGGATCTCGAGTCACACCATGGCTGCGGTAAAGCGCCATTTTTTCTGCTAATTCTGGTTGATTGGTTAATGCCATTCCACCTTCTGCAGTAGTGACAATTTTTACCGGATGAAAGCTGAACACTGTAATGTCTGAAAACTCACAGTGGCCAACAGGATTACCGAGATATTTTCCACCGACTGCATGAGAAGCATCTTCGATAATTTTAATCTGGTATTGATCCGCCAGCTGTTTAATTGCCTGCATATCACAGGGCAAACCACTGAAGTGAACCGGAATAATTACTTTAGGCAAACAGTTATCGCGGGCTGCCTGAAGTAATTTCTTTTCCAGCGCTAATGGACACAGGTTGAACGTCACAGGATCAATGTCGACAAAATCAACATCAGCACCGCAATAAAGGGCACAATTTGCAGAGGCGACAAATGTATTGGGAGTCGTCCAGGCCCGATCACCCTTGCCAACACCCAGAGCAAGGCAAGCAATATGCAAAGCAGATGTTGCGCTATTCACAGCCAGAGCAAACTGAGCCTGACAGTAATCAGCCATTGATTTTTCAAAGGCAGGGACCTGTGGTCCTTGAGTCAGAAAATCTGACTCAAGGACCGCAACAACTGACTGAATATCTTCTTGCGAGATATTCTGACGGCCGTAGGGGATCATAGGCATGCTTGTTTATCAAACTCGCGAATTTCTTCAATGTTCAGGAAATGAGGATTACTACCTGAATTGTACTCATAGCCTTGATCTACTGGCGTCCCCACTTCCTTCAAATTATTAACCGTATAGTCATATTCTACGTGGTAGAAGATGATAGTTGGACGTAAAACAAAGTGATCTTCAAATTCAAGCGTTAAGTGAGAGTCGTCCGCTGGACACATAATCTCATGCAGCTTTTCACCCGGACGAATACCAATGATTTTTGCTTTAACACTTGGGGCATAAGCTTCTGCCAGATCCATAATTTGAACGGATGGAATCTTAGGCACGAAGATTTCGCCGCCATGCATTCTGGAGAAGTTCTTTAATACGAAATCGACACCTTGCTGAAGGGTGATCCAAAAGCGGGTCATTTCTGCATGGGTAATCGGTAATTCAGTTGCACCATCGGCGATCAAGTTCTTAAAGAACGGAACCACTGAGCCACGGGATCCAACAACATTGCCATAACGCACCACTGCAAAGCGCGTTCTTACATCGCCAGAGATATTGTTGGCAGCAACAAATAATTTATCCGAAGCAAGCTTGGTTGCGCCGTATAGGTTAATTGGATTTGCGGCCTTGTCGGTGGAAAGTGCAATCACTTTATCAACGTTATTCGCTATGGCTGCCTTAATAACATTTTCAGCACCATGAATGTTGGTTTTAATACATTCCATTGGATTGTATTCAGCGGCAGGAACCTGCTTCTGTGCTGCTGCATGAATGACGAAATCTACGCCACGCATGGCTTGCATCATACGTTCAGCATCACGAACATCGCCAATGAAGTAGCGCATGCATGGATCGTTGAAAGTCTGCTGCATTTCAAACTGCTTCAGCTCATCTCTAGATAGAATAATCAAGCGCTTGGGCTTATACCGCTCAAGAATCGTTTTGGTGTATTTTTTGCCGAAAGAGCCGGTACCACCGGTAATCAAAATCGTTTTATTGTTGAACATTACGTTACCCAATGCCTAGCAACTACAAATGCTAGTACTTCAAACTTGAGCCTAGGCGGCTGAAAGGGGGCGATTATATCTCAAACATTGTAAAGAATATGGTGTAATCGCAGGATTTTTTTAAATAGGTGCTTGCTTACAACAGATATTTGTTAATCACCATAAAGCTCTGGGGTTTGTTAGAATAATGCCGACATTATTAATACAGCTTGTGGCTACTTTGTTTTCCTTACGTTTTTTATACAGTTTACTGTTTGTTTTGTTGTTGCCAGTGGTGCTCCTGCGCACTTGGTATCGCGGTATCAAGTCCCCTGAGTATCGTAAACGTGTTGGCGAGCGGCTGGGTTTTTATCGGGTAGCAGCGAGCAAGCCTGTCATTTGGGTTCATTCGGTATCAGTAGGAGAAACCCTGGCAGCGGTGCCTTTGGTGAAGCGCTTGCTAGCAGATTATCCAAATCATCAGTTGCTAATCACTACCATGACGCCAACCGGTTCGGCTCGGGTGCAAGATTTGTATAAGGAGCAATTGGGCAAGCAGGTGCTGCATGTCTATGCGCCGTGGGATTTGCCGACGGCAACTGGGCGCTTTTTGAAATATTTCAAACCGCAGTTGGCGATTGTGATGGAAACCGAGCTGTGGCCAAACTGGGTTGCTCAATGCAATGTTCGCAAGATTCCAATGCTGCTGGCCAATGCCCGGCTTTCAGAACGCTCAGCCAAGGGTTATGCGAAGGTTTCAGGTTTAACCCGGCCGATGTTTGCTGGGGTCGATATGATTGCGGCTCAGACTGAACAAGAAGTTGAACGGTTTAAAACGCTCGGCGCAATTAATACCCAAGCCTGCGGCAGTATAAAATTCGACCATAGTTTGTCAGATGAATTAAAGACGACTGCGGCAGAACTAAAACGGCAGTTGGGTGATCGCCCGATTTGGATTGCTGCCAGCACCCGGCTTGGCGAAGATGAAATTTTGCTGCAAACGCACCAGCAATTATTAAAACAGTTTCCTAATTTATTGATGATTTTAGTGCCGCGCCACCCGGAAAGATTTAATGCAGTGGCCGATATGATTGATCAAGTAGGTTTAACTAAAGTCCGCCGATCACACGGTCAAATACCGACTGAAAAAGATCAGGTTTGGTTGGGCGATAGCATGGGTGAAATGAACCTGATGTTTGGCCTGGTTGATATCGCCTTTGTTGGTGGCAGCTTGGTCGATACCGGTGGCCACAATATGCTGGAGCCAGCGTTATGGGGTGTGCCAGTAGTGACGGGGCAGTCTTGTTTTAACTTTTTAGACATTAGCCAGAAGTTACAAAATTGCGGTGGGTTAAAACAGGTTGGCGATGGTCAGCAATTGCAGCAACAAATCAGCCAATGGTTAACCGACGTGGCCGCAAAACAGCAGGCGGGTGATGCTGCAAAAGCATTTATCGAACAAAACCGTGGTGCAATAGATCGTGTGATGAAGCTAATTAAACATCTGCTGTAGATTTGATGAGTGTTAACGAAATCAGACATCTTTCAATAAATTAAAAAGTGTCTGATTGCGCCTTCGACTTATTAAACTTACGCACAAAAAAAGGCGGCTGATGCAAAATGCATCAGCCGCCTTTTCATTATAACTAGCTACTTCAACCAGCTATTGGTTTGCTTAATATCTTGCTCAGTCAAATCACCGACGGTGAATTCTAGCTGCAAGCGATTTAACAAATAACCGTAGCGTGCCTGAGCATAGTCACGGCGTGCGCTATATAAACTGGTTTGGGCGTTTAACACTTCAACAACGGTACGAGTACCCACATTAAAGCCAGCTTGCGTTGCTTCCAGTGCACTTTCGCTAGAGCGAACGGCTTGCTTTAATGCTTTGATTTGCGCGACTGAAGAAATCAGGTTTCGGAAGGTTTCACGAGTATTACGTTCAAGCTGTCGGTAGCTTTGTTCGTATTGCTGGCGAGCTTGGTCAAAACGTAATGCTGCTTGGCG
This sequence comes from Pelagibaculum spongiae, assembly GCF_003097315.1. Taxonomy (NCBI): domain Bacteria; kingdom Pseudomonadati; phylum Pseudomonadota; class Gammaproteobacteria; order Oceanospirillales; genus Pelagibaculum; species Pelagibaculum spongiae. The sequence continues at coordinate 47,098 of NZ_QDDL01000002.1, read as the reverse complement.
AGTTTGTGTACTCACTGCACCACCGGCATAAATCGGAATGTTCAGACTCAAGCCATAGGCGGTTACATCATTCTCGCTATCGCCTTGGGTTTTTTGATAGCTGGCGCTGAAGTCTAGTGTTGGCAAGTGACCAGTGCGGGTGCGGGCAATTTCTTTGCGAGCAACATCGAGTCCTTTACGGGCCGCTTTAAGTTGGGTGTTGTTTTGAGTGGCTTTTAATACCCAGTCGTTGGCGGCAGAAAACGCCGGTGCATCTAATGGCATTTCTTCAATCGTATCGGCTAAATCAGAAGGCGTTTTACCGGTAATTTCGCGTAATGCTTCTTTACTGTTATCCAACGCAGCTTCGGCGGCAATTTGCTGCGCAGTAACTAAGTCATAGCGGGCTTTGGCTTCTTCAAGGTCGGTAATAGCAATTAGGCCGACTTTGAAACGCTGTTCGATTTCTTCTAGCTGCTGTTCAGTAGCTTCTAGCTGTGCCTTAGTGGTGGTTAGATTGACTTGTTCTTGCAGAACACCAAAGTAGGCGCTGGCGGTACGAATTGCCAGTTGCTGCCAATCTGATTGGTATTGAATATTGGCTTGCTGCTGGCGTAACCGAGCCTGGTCGAGGGTGACATAGTTGGCATGGTTATAAATTGATTGGCGCAAACTCAAACCATAGGATTGCGTATCGACTTCGCGGCTGCCAGCACCTAATCCGTTAATATAACTGGCAACGCCTTGTTGAAAGCTATCGCTGGGATCGAGGTTCGCAGTTGGGATAATTTCTCCACCAGAACCATCGGTTTCTTGTCGGCTGGCTGATGCACTGGCACCTAAGGTAGGTAAAAACTGAGCTTTGGAAAGGTTGATATTTTCCGCTTCCAGTTCCTTATTAATTTCTGAACTGCGCAGTTGAGGGTCATTTTGCTGTGCTTGACTGAAAATGCTCAGCAGATCCTCGTTGTTTGCAGCCTGTAGGGTCAGGGGCATGGAAACCAGCGCTAGGCAAAGTGCGCCGCTGGACAGGATTTGTTTGATCATCTTTGTATGCTTCCGAAAAGGCTTGCGAATTCAGTCAATCAGGCCGAATGCCTGACATGCAGTTCGCTATTAAACCAGAAAAACAGCCACGGTGGCAGCTATCTATGATTCCGTAACTGGTGATCTGTTGTTTAAGCTATTTATTGTTGTAAGTTAGGCAGGCTTAATAGGCCAGCTTGCAGATTTAGAGAGTCAAACTCATCCAGATCGATGACCAGAAGAAATAGATCATATCATTTGTTAAATCATTAATAGCGACCGTTGTTGCTGTTTTAAGGAAGAGATTTATGTCGCTGAAAAATAAAAAACATTTCAAGTTATCTGATGTTGAAGTGGTTGATCGGCAGGTCGCATTCAAAGGCTTTTTTCAGGTCGACAAGCTGACCTTGAAGCATCGTTTATTTGGTGGTGGCTGGTCACAGCCAATGCATCGAGAAGTGTTTGAGCGAGGGCATGCAGCCGCCGTTCTGCCTTGGGACCCAGCAACTGACCAGGTTTTGTTAATAGAGCAGTTGCGTGTGGGCGCGGTGAGCGCTGGCGATCCTCAGCCATGGTTGTTGGAAATTATTGCCGGTATGTTAGACAAACCTGACGAAGACCCAGCCGATGTTGCTTATCGGGAAGCGGTTGAAGAGGCTAACTGTTCGCTGTTAGATATCGAGCCGATGATGGATTACTGGAGTAGCCCAGGTGGTTGTAGCGAAAAAATCAGTCTGTTCTGTGGTCGAATGGATGCCTGTAAGATTCAGCCAGGTATTTTTGGTTTGGCAAGCGAGCATGAAGATATCAAGGTTCATCTAATCGATTTTTCAGAAGCGATCGAACTATTGGCCCAAGGGCGACTGAATAATGCCGCCACTGTCATCGCGGTACAATGGCTACAATTGAATCAGCAAAAGTTAAAGGCAGCTTGGGGTATTAGTTAATTGCTACAAGGCAAGCGAAAGAAAGTTATTGATCTTAGTGGGCTTCAGGCACTGTGTGCAGTGAATTATCGTCGGCTGCTTAAAGTAATGCCCGAGGCTTTGTTAGGTAGGTCTTTGCTAGAGGAGTCTTCGCTATCTGAGATACCTCCAACAAGCATCAATTCAAATTCTGTGAATAACCCAGCAGACGCCTTGGATAGTGCTCATTTAAACTGGGGGGTAGGTGAACAGGCGGATCGTTTGCTAATCAAAGTGACCCAGCGTTGCCGTTACACCACCATGCTGGAATTGCAGCAACCACAAAAGCAGGCTTTTTGGTTGCCTGATATTGTGATGCAATTACGGCTTTACCATGATGCTAGGCTAGCCGAAGTGACCGGCTATCAGAATGTACGAAACATAAAAACCTGTTATGAGTGGCCCAATCCAAAAATGTTACAGCCGGACGAAAAAGTGCAGCAAAACCAGTTGTTAGCTGAGTGGCTTGAACTATGTTTGCAGCATGGTTGGCTTTCAGAGCCTGTGCCGAGAATAAAATAGATTAGCAAAAGGAAGGTCTTTTGATTTCACCGGATGAATACTCCAATCAACCTATTCGCCTGATTCAAATCAGCGATAGCCATTTGTTTACAGACCCGCAAACCCAGTTACTGGGGATTAATACCCAGCAAAGTTTGCAGCAAGTGCTGGCTCAAGTGCGGCAGGATCATCCGGATCCAGATTTGCTGTTGCTTACCGGAGATTTAGCGCAAGAAGCCGATGAATTAACCTATCGCAGGTTAGAGCAAACTGTTGCATCGATAGGCGGAAGAGGTTGCTGGTTACCAGGCAATCATGATGATCCGAAAAAAATGCAGCAGTTATCGGATGGTTATTTTTCTGGAACCAAACAATTGTTTGCCGGTGAGTTTTGGCAATTAATTTTATTAAATACCAAAGTGCCCAATGAAGTGCATGGTTTTCTTGAGCAATCTGAATTGGATTTTTTAGAAGCGTGCCTAAAAAGATCACCGGAAAGATATAGTTTAATTTGTATGCACCATCATCCGGTTAAAATTGGTAGCCAATGGATGGATAATATTAATTGTCGTAATGGCCAGCAATTACTCGATATCTTAACCCAATATCCAAATACTAGAGCAGTTACTTGGGGGCATATTCACCAAGAATTTCACCGTCAATACCAGCACTTACAATTGTTTTCTGCACCCTCTACCTGTATTCAATTTTTACCCGCTAGTGATGAATTCGCGGTAGATACGCTTGCGCCGGGTTACCGGTGGATGGAGTTATCCAATGATGGAACGATTAAAACGGGTGTTTCTCGGATTGCTGAATATCAACAGCAAGTAGTGTTAGAAAGTGAAGGGTATTAGGCAAAGCAATAGCTTTGCCTAATTATAAGAGCCAAAAATTAGAACTGGTAGCTAGCGCCTACGCGAAAGCCACTAATTTTAACTTCTTCAAACTTACCCAAATACTTATAATTTGCATGTAAATTGGTTTGTGAGTTTAGGCTGTATTGCAAACCGACACCTGCACCAAAAGCACTTTCACTATCAGATGCGCTTCCGGAAACACTAGCAGTGCTGTAGCCGTCATAATACGTGTAATTTGCAGTTGTTTTAGCATCAATTCTGGAATAGCCAATATTTGCTTGAGCATATAGCTTTTCTGAAATAGGTGCTTGACCAATCAAGTTCAAAGCAAGTAGAGAGTTAGTCTTAATTGTTGCACTAATACCTTCTTCAGAAACGGTGTCATCACCAATACCGAAACCTAAAGATGCTTCAATCGCTAGGTTGTCGTTCAGCTTTTGACCAAAGCCAAAATTTAAAACTTGGTTAGATACATTATCAAGTCCGCTTGCTTTAAAAGTAAGAAAATCTAAATTAATATCAACATAATTTTCAGCGGTTGCGGGTAAGGAGCAGGCGGCAATAACGCTTGCTAATAATAAGTTTTTCATTTTTACATCTTTTTTTGACTACAAAGTGTTATATATTTTAAAGGGTGCGCATTGTACTTTCAATGCGTGTGAGTCTAAATAGTAGGCTTAGATGATGGTAGGCATTACTTTACATCGACTTTAATGTTTCGTGCGAAGAGCTTAAGTCTGACAAGATAGTTAAGTTGTTATTTTTTATATAGTTTCATGGCTCATTTAGATCATCGTGCAAGGGAAGTGATCTACATATGTCATCGTCACATTGTGGTCGCCATGAGTAAAACGAATCGCGACAATGTTAAAATGCTCGCATCGTATGAACATAACGCTTCGACTCAGGCGCTTATATGCAACTTATTTATATCCATGGTTTCAATTCTTCTTCTCGCTCTACCAAGGCGCAACAATTAGCGCAATGGCTGCAACAGCATCGTCCTGATGTCAGCTATCAGGTGCCGGATTTACACCATGAGCCGGCCAAAGCCATGGAACAACTGCGAGCCTTGGTAGATAATGCGCCAGCGGATCAAAAGCCATTGTTGATCGGCAGCTCGTTGGGCGGCTACTATGCAGCGTATCTGGCAAGTCGCTATTCGCTCAAAGCAATTTTGATCAATCCGGCAGCCAGGCCATATCAGTTGTTGCAGAGCTACTTAGGGCAAAACCAAAACCTGTATACCGATGAAGGTTATTGTTTAACCGAGACTCATCTACAGCAGTTAAAAGCACTGGAAACCGAACAGTTTTCCCAGCCAAAAGACCTTTGGTTGTGGCTGGAAACCGGTGATGAAGTGCTCGACTGGCAGCAAGCGGCAGACAAATATCAGCATTGCCAACTGGATGTGATTCTAGGTGGCGATCATAGTTATCAAAATTTTCAGACAAGAATTCCCGAAATTCTGGCTTTCGGGGAAAAGGGATTAACCGCAGATGAGTAAACAGTACAACGCTGAAGCCATTGAAGTACTTAAGGGACTTGAGCCAGTAAAGGTTCGTCCGGGTATGTACACCGACACCCAGCGGCCGAACCATTTGGGCATGGAAGTTATCGATAACAGTGTCGATGAAGCCATGGGCGGCTGGTGCGACAAAATTGATGTGGTGTTGCACGAAGATGGCTCATTAGAAGTCACCGATAATGGCCGCGGTATGCCGGTGGATATTCATCCACAAGAAGGCGTGCCTGGTATCGAGCTGATCCTGACCCGGTTACACGCCGGTGGTAAGTTCTCTTCCGACAGTTACCAATTTTCTGGTGGTTTGCACGGCGTTGGTGTTTCGGTGGTCAATGCGCTTTCTTATAAAATGGAAGTGACGATTCGTCGTAATGGCAAGGTTTATAAGCTGGAATTGGCCGATGGTTTTAAAACATCTGATCTGCAAGAAATTGGCACAGTAGGCAAAAAAAATACCGGTACTAAGGTTCACTTTTGGCCAGATGCAAAATATTTCGATAGTCCGCGTTTTTCAGTTAGCCGTTTAAAGCATTTGTTGCGAGCAAAAGCGGTATTATGCCCAGGATTAACGGTAACACTGAGTACGCCGAATGAAACACCGATTGAATGGTGTTTTGAAGCGGGTATTAGTGATTATTTATCTGAATCATTAAAGGGCTTTGAACGCTTACCGGTAGAATTGTTTTCTGACAATTTATCGGGTAATGATGAAGCAGCAGAATGGGCGGTTTGTTGGTTGCCAGAAGGTGGCGATTTAATTAATGAATCTTACGTTAATTTAATTCCAACTGCTCAGGGCGGCACCCATGTTAATGGTTTTCGTACCGGTTTATTAGAAGCGCTGCGTGAATTCTGTGAATTTAGAAAACTGCTACCACGTGGGGTTAAATTAACCGGTGAAGATATCTGGGATCGTTGCAGTTATTTGTTATCAGTTAAATTAAAAGACCCACAGTTTTCTGGCCAAACCAAAGAGCGGTTATCTTCACGCCAATGTGCCGGTTTTGTCACCGGCGTGGTAAAAGATTCGTTCAGTTTATGGCTTAATCAGAACCATGAAATTGGCGAGCAAATTGCCGAGTTAGCTATTGATAGCGCTCAGAAACGATTAAAAGCCGGTCGCAAGGTTGCCCGTAAAAAAATCACTCAGGGGCCAGCATTGCCGGGTAAGCTAGCCGATTGTTCTGGCCAAGAACCCATGCGTTCGGAACTATTCCTAGTAGAGGGTGATTCTGCTGGTGGTTCTGCCAAGCAAGCCCGTGACCGTGAATTCCAAGCGATCATGCCGCTGCGGGGTAAAATTCTAAATACTTGGGAGGTTGATTCTTCTGAAGTATTACGCTCCCAAGAAATTCACGATATTGCAGTCGCTTTAGGTGTTGACCCAGCGAGTGATGATTTAACCGGCCTGCGTTATGGCAAGGTCTGTATTTTAGCTGACGCCGACTCCGATGGTTTGCACATTGCAACACTGTTGTGCGCCTTGTTCTTACAGCATTTCCGCCCATTGGTTACTAATGGCCATGTCTATGTTTCTATGCCGCCTTTGTACCGAATTGATATCGGTAAAGAAGTCTTTTATGCGCTAGATGAAGGCGAAAAGGATGGCGTGTTAGACCGAATTGTCGCTGAAAAGAAAAAAGGTAAGGTTAACGTACAGCGCTTTAAAGGCTTGGGTGAAATGAACCCGTCGCAATTACGTGAAACCACCATGGTGCCGGATACCCGCCGTTTAGTGCAGCTGACTATTGAAGATGAATTAGGCACTATGCAATTAATGGATATGTTATTGGCCAAAAAACGCGCCTCAGAACGCAGAAGCTGGCTGGAAGATAAGGGTGATTTAGCTGATTTGGAAAAATAGAAGCCTTTAATATAAATTTTTAAAGCTTCAATAAAAAAACCTGCTTTTAGCAGGTTTTTTTATGGAAAAATTAAATCGAATATGGGCGATTTATTACAGCAAAAATTTACCCGTCATTTTGGTTGTGCCAGTACAAGTCACTCCTTGACTAGGGGTGTCAGGATCATATGTGCCAGTTGCTTCAAGAACAACGGTACCGGCTTCAGTATCAGTAATGGTGAAGGTGCCATTGTATGTTTCGCCATCTTCATCAGTGTTGCTAGCCGAAGCAACATTACCGTTAACAACAAAGCTGTCTTTTTCATCAGTCCTATCGCCATACTGAGCATATTTTTCGGTATAGTTGATGAAAATATGGTTTAAGCCAGATTCATCGTAACTTTCGCCATTGCTACAGGTTGTTATACTGCTATCTTGACCCTGAAAATATAATTCATCGCCAACAGCGCCAATAGTCTCTCTATTTGCTTCAGTCACTTTTAATTTAAAGCTAGCGCTGCTTTGTCCTTCAATAATAATTGGATAGGCTTGGCCTTGTAATGCTTCAAAAACTAAATATTGCTTAAAAGTGTCCGAATAAGGTGATTCCAAGTCTGTTTGATAGCCAGTAACTTTAAGAGCAAAGTTGTAGCTAGTTCCTTCCATTACCACAGCCACTTTACCATCAACAGCAGCTGTATAGGTGTAAGTCGATGCACCACCTTGAGCAATAGTGGCTTGCAGATTGCTATTCAGTTCAATCTGATCGCCAGTATCAAGTGAAACAGTTTGAATGGTCGGTTCTGAGGCTTTCCCCTTAAACTTTTCAATCGAAAAAACAGGTTGTTCAGTGCCTGTTTCAGTGCCTGTTTCAGTGCCTGTTTCAGTGCCTGTTTCAGTACCTGTTTCAGTGCCTGTTTCAGTACCTGTTTCAGTACCTGTTTCAGTACCTGTTTCAGTACCTGTTTCAGTACCTGTATTTACTGGATCAGAGCTTCCACTTGAACCGCCTCCACACGCTACCAATGCACTAGATACTAAAATTGCTAAAATTACTTTTTTCATTTTGAATTATCTCTCCCGTAAAAAACATGGCAAGGATACTTTAGTAGCGAAATATTACAATGATCTAGTTTTAAAAGCGCTTACTTTACAAGAGACTAATTTACTGTTTGTCATTGGCTACCAAGGCAGCGTTTCCCCATTGCTATGCCAAAACCCACCGCTATTCTTTTGAGTCAACTGCGCTATAACTTTAACTAATCCGCTGGCGGACTCTTGTGGTGATATTAAACCACCAAAGCCAACCATTCTGGTTTGTACCCAGCCAGGGTGAAGCAGGGCGACAGTAATATCTTTGCTTGCCAGATAGACTGCGAGCTGCAGTTTTTGGCATGCGATAACCATAGCGCCCGCCCGAGTCGTTACCAGTGATTGGTACCATGCGGCAGGGCACAATACTGACTTTACTGCCGTTTTACAGATTGCCGTTTGCCAACAATGCATCGGTGACTTCAAGTGGCGCAAGGACACTAATTAAAAACGGCTGCTGAATGGTTTTTATGTTGCTGTTCACCGAATAAAATATCGGCATTATTGAATGGAAATTGTCGGCGTAGAGCACTTATCAGAAGCAGTAGATGCTTTGTAAATTTTGATTAATCCTAAAATAAGGAGCAGCCAATAGCTACTCCTTTCAGTTTTTTACAGCACAGGCATTGCGTTAATGAGTTTTTTAGTGGTGCATTCTGTTTGATTGTCACCGTTTGAGGTAGTTTCCTTTGCAGTTTCTTGATAAATAATACTGCCTGAAAGTCCGGAAACCATGATAGACCCTGTGCGTGAAGCGTCTTCAAAGTCGTTTTCAAAATTAAAAATACGGCCAGTTGAATCGACAGTTATTGGGTATCTGTCATAGGTACGATCACCATACTGGAAATAGTTGTCAGTAAAGTCGATCACAAAATGAGTAGGAGTATACGTGGTCTCGCTACCAAAACAGTTCTCTGTTGTAGCCATTAGACCAGAGAAATATACTTCACCATCTTCAATAGCCAGGGTTTCTCTGTTGGCTTCAGCAACGATTATATTTAATTCAGCTCCTGGGTTGCTATTAACCTGTATTTGGTAGGATTGCTCAGCTACTGCGTCCAGTACCAGATAACGAATAGAATCATCAGAATATGGCGCTTCAATTTCTTCCTGACCAGTAACATTGAAGTTAAAATTTCTGTTGCCTGATACAACTATTGAAACCTTTCCCGAACTAGTTGGGTTGAAGTTATAGATTACAGTACCAGTAGAGAAAGTGATGTTGGATTGCTGATTGAGCTGTATTTCTTCACCGTTGGGAATATTTAGCAGCTGTAGCGTCGGTTCATCGGCTTTACCCATAAAAGATGCTGGGTCGAATGAGCCTGCAGGGGGTGTGGTTTCGCCAGAACTGCTTCCGCTACCGCCGCCGCATGCTGCTAATGTAGTGCAAATTAAAATTGCTAAAAGCTGTTTTTTCATTGTAATTTTCCCTCCCAATTTATTTGATGGAGGGTAACTTTTTTGTTTTCATATGAAAACTATCTGCATCAATTAATTTACTACCAAGGCAGTGTTTCTCCATTGGTATGCAAAAATCCACCGCTATTTTTTTGAGTCAACTGCGCTATAACGTTAACTAATCCGCTGGCAGATTCTTGTGGTGATATTAAACCACCAAAGCCAACCATTCTGGTTTGTACCCAGCCTGGATGTAACAAAGCAACAGCGATGTCTTTTGCTGCCAGATCAATCGCGAGTGATTTCCCAGCTGCATTCACCGCAGCTTTTGACATTCGGTAACCATAGCGGCCACCAGAGTCGTTATCAGTAATTGAACCCATGCGACTAGTGACAATACCGACTTTGCTTCCGGCTTGTAGATTACCGCTAGAAACCAATGCATCGGTGACTTCTAAAGGTGCTAATGCATTAATTAAAAACTGAGTCGTGATATTTTCTTTGGCTCTCTTGAGCGTTATGTCGCCTAATTGTTCATTAAATAAAATACCGGCATTGTTAATTAATATATCCAGTTTTTGCCCACTGAGTATGCTGACGAGTGATTGAATATTTTCGCTACTGGTGACATCAATGCCTTCGATGATTTCTGCGCTGGTTGCATCTAGTTCAGGCGTGGTTTCACGGCATACCGCAATAACCTGATCGCCCTGTGCTAGATAGCTCTCGGTTAACGCCAAACCAATACCCCGGTTAGCGCCAGTAATTAATATGGTTTGCATGTTATTAACCTCAAGTTTGTTGCCGCAGCATTAATTTAAATATCAGAGGCTTATTAATTAAAACCGATTGGTTTTCGTAGCCTGTGGGTACACCCGGGAGTTATATGCGCCATATCCATAAAAGAATGCAAAAACAAGTGCAATGATTAATAGCTACTTCCGTTTGTTTATAGCATTGGATCTTGGGCGCCGATCATTGGGTAAGCTGGCATACTCTATGGTAGTACGATCTGGAGCGTCAAGGTTAATAGCTGAAAAAAGGTCAACATCACTGTGACTCGGGCTAGCAATTTGCATGAGTTGTTTAACCTTGGCAGCTTCTTGCTCTAATTTAGCCTTGTTCCATTGTAATCTTGTTCTACCTGGTTCGGTGTGCGCGAGTTTCAGCTCGGTAAGAATGAAAGTAATTGAGCGGATAGTCGGGTATTGCTTGCTTAAATCACTAACCACAGATGCGATGGTTGATTTTTGAGTCAGTATGGCAAAGGCAAATTGATCATCGTTAAAGCATTCTAGTTCAGAGCGCATCTGAGTGAACTGGTTTGCTTTGGTCGTTATGCCATTTGATTGAAAATCGCAATAACGTTGTAACTCATTACTTACACCGCTAGTTATAGAGCTGACATATTTTTTAATATTTTTTGCTTTATCAGGGTGAAGAATATCTGTCGCTGGAATTAATGGCTTGTCGTGAAAACTATGCTTGTTTATCGGAATGCTCTGACATGCTAAATCAGCACCTTTAGAACTTATTAGAGACTCCAAGTTAAAGATTTCATCATGAACAAGCACTGAATAGTCGATATTGAAGGGCAGTGTTGCGGTGCCTGAAATATTTTTATCGACAGTGAAAGCTCGGACGAACACATCGGTTGGACTACTAACAGACCAAAGCAATATATTCTTGTTCACTCTGCTTGGGTATGGCATATGGCTCGCCTATATTTCAGCGCTGCATACTTCTCTTCTAGTGATTAGAAAAAAGTGCAGTTAGAAAAACTTAACCACTATTGTTTGTTTTTTTTATTTAAAAATCTATGGGTTGATTAGTGTAAGGGATGCTTTGATTGATGACTGGTAGTCAGTAAGGCAGTGGGCAATATAAAAAAGCTTGTGGTAAGTTACTGAAAGATGGTTATGAAAGTTGTCTTTAAAGTAAAAAGAGAGGTTCGATCGAACTTGATATGTTTGCTTTATTTCAAATAATAAATGTGAGAAATGAATCCAAGACATTAAATGCGACAATTTATCGTGTTTTTAATTTTTACGTCCACTTTAATATATTTAAAAAAATGGCGGTGAATTTCACCGCCATTTTTAATTTTCTGTGGTCATACTAGTCAGAACTTAAGAGTAGAACTAATCAGTCAATCTTTTCTACTTTTAGCATTTCAATCCGACGGTTATCTGCCGCCAGAACTTCAAAACGGAAGTTGTTAATTTCAACGACTTCGCCTTTAACCGGTAAGTGGCCTAACGCCTGCATTACCAAGCCGCCGACGGTATCGACTTCTTCGTCGGAGTATTCAGTTTTAAAATGCTCGTTGAAATCTTCAATTGGTGTTAAAGCTTCAACTTCAGCGGTTTTTTCATCGGTGTCGATGATCTGATCTTCTTCTTCTTGATCATATTCATCTTCAATTTCACCGACGATCAGCTCTAGCACGTCTTCGATGGTTACCAAGCCAGAAACTCCACCGTATTCATCGACCACAATCGCCATGTGGTTACGGGTTTGGCGGAATTCTTTGAGCATGGCATCCAAGGGCTTGGACTCCGGCACAAAGGCCGGCTTACGCAACAGATCACGGATGTCGAAATTTCCCCAACCTTCGTTGTGAACTGTCCAACCGAGTAGATCTTTGGCAAGTAAAATGCCCAAAACCTCATCGCGGTTATCACCGATCACTGGAAAGCGAGAGTGGCCTGATTCAATCAGATCACCGAGAAATTCCTGAGGCTCGGCCTCTTTTTCCACAACTACCATCTGCGGGCGAGGGATCATTACGTCTCGAACCTGAAGTTCGGAGACTTTCATTACTCCCTCAATCATGCCAAAGGCATCGTCGTCGAGAAGGCCGCGCTCTCGCGCATCATCCAGCACATCAACTAACTGTTTTTGCGTTTGTGGCTCGCCAGTTAATGCTAGAGTGATTCGTTCCAGCCAGGATCTCGACGACCCGCTACTGTGGTCTTCGCTCATGCGTTTTCCTCTGCCTCATCTGCGTAAGGATCGGCGAATCCGAGTCCTTGTAAAATTTGTCGCTCAAGGCTTTCCATTTCCTCAGCTTCTTGGTCTTCGATATGGTCATAACCCAATAAATGTAAGCAACCATGCACCACCATATGTGCCCAATGGGCCGTTAATGGTTTTTGCTGTTCAATGGCTTCTGCCTCGACCACTTGCTGGCAAATAATTAAATCGCCTAGCAAGGGGAGATCAATACCGGGTGGGCATTCGAAGGGAAAGGACAGTACATTGGTGGGTTTATCTTTTTGCCGATACTGATGATTCAGTTGCTGACTTTCGTCGGATTCGACGATGCGAATGGTCAGCTCAGCAGTTTCCATAGAATCCGGCAGGCTCGCAGCGATCCAGCGCTGTAAGTCTGCCAATTTCGGTAATGGGTCGGGATCGTCAGTGGCGATCTGTAGGTCTATATCCGGTGTCATTGAGATTCAGCCTTTTCGTAAGCTTCGATAACCCGTTGCACAATTCGGTGACGAACCACATCCTTCGATTGGAAGAAGGTAAAAGATATTTCGTCGACCTCGCTTAATACCTTGATAGCATGCCGCAAACCGGACATTTTTCCAGTAGGTAGATCAACCTGAGTAACATCTCCGGTAATCACTGCCTTGGAATTAAAACCGATTCGGGTCAGAAACATTTTCATCTGTTCGACGGTGGTGTTCTGGCTCTCATCAAGAATAATAAACGCATCGTTGAGGGTTCGGCCACGCATATAAGCCAAAGGTGCTACTTCGATCACGTTTCGCTCAATTAGTTTTTCGACCTTTTCAAGCCCAAGCATTTCATACAAGGCATCGTAAAGTGGACGTAAATAAGGGTCGACTTTCTGACTTAAATCACCGGGTAAAAAGCCTAGTTTTTCACCGGCTTCAACCGCTGGACGAACCAGCATAATTCGGCTGATTTGGTCTTTTTCCAATGCTTCAACCGCGCAGGCAACTGCTAACCAAGTTTTACCGGTACCAGCTGGGCCAACACCAAAACTGATGTCATTGCGCTGAATATTAAAAATATAACTGCGCTGATTAACGCCGCGCGGCTTGATTAAACCTTTGCGGGTTTTGACCACCAAGTTGTCGGGTAGATTGTCCGGCTGTTTGTTTTCTAACGCCAAGCTGACTTCTTGCAATTTCAGATGCACTTGGGCTGATGTCAGATCAAGGTCGTCAGTTTGCAGGTAAAGGTCTTGTAACAGGGCTTGTGTGCTATCGACAATAAAAGGCAGGGCGATGATCTGATACAGGTTGCCGCGGTTGTTAATCTCAACACCAAGGCGGCGTTCGATCATCTTCAGATGCTCGTTAAGCTGGCCGTTTAAGCTGGCCAAACGATGATTATCTGCAGGTTCTAGGGAAAAATCCCGAGTTTCTAATTGTGTGCTCAAGTTGTTGTCTAATCCTCAGCTGACACTTGAAAAAAGCAAAGTTTATACTCGCCATACTTAACATTACTTTGAGTATATAAGCTCACTTTAACTCTATGACCTTAGCATGCAAGTGGAAGTTGCAGGTTTGAAGCTGATGTAGATTTGATAAGCGTGAGCGCAATCAGACAAAAATGTCTGGTTGCGCTTTAGGCTTACCAAACCTACTTCGTCTTTAAATCAACTCACCGCGAAGCGAGTTAGGCAAAGCTTCGATAATTTTTACCATCGCGAAATCGCCAATCAAATCATCAATTAATTCGGCACTCGCAGGGAAGTTAACCACCCGGTTATTTTCGGTGCGGCCCGCCAGCTCATGCTCATCTTTACGCGAAGTACCGGTAACCAATACCTTTTCGATATTGCCCAGCATTTGTTCACTGATGCGACGAGACTGCTGATTGATGCGAGCTTGCAATAGTTGTAAGCGCTGCTTTTTTACCGCCATCGGCAAATCATCTTCCATTTCAGAAGCTGGAGTGCCAGGACGAGGGCTGTAAATAAAGCTAAAGGACATATCAAAATCGATCTCGGCGATCAGATTCATGGTGTCTTCAAAGTCCTGATCGGTTTCACCGGGAAAGCCAATGATAAAGTCAGAACTAAAACTGATGTTCGGACGTTTAGCGCGAATGCGATTCATCAGTTTGACGTAATGCTCACGGGTGTGGCCGCGTTTCATTGCGGTCAAAACACTGTTAGAACCACTCTGTACCGGCAGGTGCAAATGGCTAACTAATTCAGGTACTTCGTCATAAACATCGACTAAAGAATCGGTGAACTCAACCGGGTGTGAAGTGGTAAAACGAATTCGATCGATACCATCGATTTGCGCCAGAACCCGAATCAGATCGGCTAAATCGACTTGTTGACCTTCGTGGTCAATGCCGCGATAGGCATTCACGTTCTGGCCCAGCATGTTTACTTCACGAACACCTTGCTCAGCCAAGCCGGCGGCTTCAACAATGATGTCGTCAAATGGACGGCTAACTTCCTTGCCGCGGGTATAAGGCACCACGCAGAAAGTACAAAACTTATCGCAGCCTTCCATGATCGAGATAAAGGCAGTAGCGCCATCAGCAACCTGCTCTGGCAGATTGTCGAATTTCTCGATTTCCGGGAAGGTGACGTCGACAATTTTCAGCATTTCAGGGCTGTCGTTGGCGTCGATCATTTCTGGTAAACGGTGCAGAGTCTGCGGGCCGAAAACCATATCAACAAAAGGCGCGCGCTTGATGATTTTGTCGCCTTCCTGGCTGGCTACGCAGCCGCCAACACCGATTTTCAAGTCGGGGTTCTTTTCCTTCAGCAGCCGCCAACGGCCTAATTGATGGAAAACTTTCTCCTGAGCCTTCTCGCGGATTGAGCAGGTATTCAGCAGCAACACATCAGCGTCTTCTGGATTATCAGTAGGCTCAAGGTCGTGGCTTACCTGCAGTAACTCAGCCATGCGCTTGGAATCATACTCATTCATCTGGCAGCCGAAGGTTTCTATGTACAGCTTTTTGCTCGTGCTCATCCGGATATGGGGAACCTGTTGGTCAAAGTCGAAAAAATAGCTGTGGATTTTACTGCGAGCGGCGCTCGGCTACAACCATAGCGATCGTAGGAATTGATTCGCTCGGGCAATTGATTCTCTAAAAGAATTAATTTTTATGGATTATGGGATTTATATTGATAGGCACAGTGCCATGCTCCGAACTTGTTATTCAGAGCATGAAAGCCTATGGCAGGGGTGTATAGAGACAAGCCATTGATTAAGAATGAAACGCTTAAAGAGATGATTCCTTTATGCTGCTTTTAACTGATAAACAGCTTTGTTAACCTGCAGATAATCTTACCGGCAATATAACAAAGTGACTAATAATGACCGGGCTGCTTCATCCTGCCTTGCAGAGATTGCTCAATTTACTGAATTTAATACTAATTCTGTTGGTTTTCGTGGTGCTGCCGTTTGGTTTTTATACCGGGCATGCCGAGAAATGGATTGAACAGGTCAGCGGTCGTTTTGTAGTGCCTGCAGCAAATTATTACCTGCGGCAAAACCCGGATTTACTCCATCGCTATTTAGGGCAGATCAATCATCAGTCGGTTGCAGCAATGGTTAATTTGTCACTGGAGAAGGATCCAGCGATTATCAGTGAATACATCAAAGGACTTGATCCTAAACTATTCGGCCAAGCACTGAATAAGGCATTAGGAGATCATCCGCAATTCTCAGCTGAAATTCTGCAGCAGGTCGATCCGAAACAAGTCGGTAAAATAGTCGATGGTTTATTAGCCGATGGCCGTGGTTTACAAGTGCTGTCGCAAATTCCTCAGCGGCGCTGGGTTGATTTATCACTGCACATTGACCAGCAATATCCTGAACTAATTCCACTGATGATTGCCGGGTTAGACCCGAAAAAAATTGGCGATGGCGTCGGTAAGCTATATCAAGCCAACCCTGACTTATTGCAGCAATTAGTCGAGCCGCTTTCCAGTGAACAGCTTGCAAAAAGTATTAGTCAATTGCTGCAGTCGCGGCCAAATCTATTGGCTGAAATCTGGCAAGGCAGTGATGCCAAGCTAGTGGCACAAAGCATTAATAAGTTGGTAATTAGTGACCCAGAAAAGGTCAATCAGTTGTTACATCGTTTGAATGCCACCGCTTTTGCTAAGGTGTTATCCGGCTTAGATAGCCAGCGGATTGCCACGATTGTTCGCCAAGCAACTGCCATGAAACCAGATGGCCCGGCCAATTTAATTAATGGTTTACGGCCCGAGCAGGTTGCAAGGGTGATTAACGAAGTGCTGCAATTAAACCCCGGTTGGTTATCTTCATTTTTAGGTGAATTAGACGCCCATCGACTGTCGTTTACTTTGAATCGTATGCTGGCGGATAACCAGCAAGAATTTTTAACTGTTTTACGTTCACTGGATAAAAAACTGCTGGGACAAGTGATAGATCGTTGGATGTTTTATGAGCCTGATTTGCTCGCCAGCTTAGCCAGTCAGGTAAAACCATTGCAAACGGCCAATCAGTTAAATCGTTTTTGGGCGGCAGACACTGAGCGGTTAGCAACATTTTCCAATGCGTTAGATGTGCCTGCAATGGCAAAGCAGATTAATTCAAGCATGCTAAATAACCCGCATTTATTGGCTGAATTAATCGACGGCATTGACGACAAGTTAGCGGCTGATTCAGTGAATATTTGCTTGAGGCAGAACCATCGGGGGCTGGAAGAATTCTGGGAGCGCCTTGACGGAGCGATGATTCGCAAGGTTGTTTTTTAGCTGATATCCGTAAGGGTTAAAGTGCTTGGCTTGCGTGTTATCGACTAGCTGATTATCCTTGCCGCCTTGCCATATTCCTCTTGAATTTATATGAACCTGATCCTGCTCGAAGCTGCTGATTTTATTGAAAACGGTCAAGTTAAGTTAACTGACCGTCGATTCCAGCATGTAAAAACCCATATCAAACCAGAGATTGGCTCGACACTTAAAGTTGGTTTGCTGGGCGGCAAGATGGGGCAGGGGAAAATTATTGAGCTGTCATCGAATCGATTATTACTCGATCAAATCGTGTTAGATACCCCACCGCCGCCACGGCTGCCGTTAACATTACTGCTCGGTTTGCCTCGGCCGAAAATGCTTAAAAGAATTTTTCAGCATGTGGCTACTTTAGGTATTGAACGGTTGATCTTGCTCAATAGCTATCGAGTAGAAAAAAGCTTTTGGCAGTCTCCATGGTTGGAGCCAGAAACGATTAGAGAGCAGCTGATTTTGGGTTTAGAGCAAGGGCGAGATACCGTGCTACCTGAGGTTATTATTGAAAAACGATTCAAGCTTTTTGTTGAAGATCGTCTACCAGCAATTACTTGTGGAAAACTAGGGTTAGTGGCAGATCCTCGTGCCAGCTTGAGCTGCCCACGACATGCTGCACAGTCAACCGTACTAGCGATTGGCCCAGAAGGTGGCTGGATTCCCTATGAAGTGGAAAAAATGCAAGAAGCAGGATTGGCTTCGGTCAATTTAGGCCCAAGAATTTTACGAGTAGATACTGCGGTCACGGCATTGGCTGCTAGGTTGTTTTAACGGTTCGTTCTGTAGTGCCTGCCTTAAAATAAATTAAGCGCTCTTTTTAAAGAGCGCTTAATTAATTCTAAATTAATGTTAATTAGTTCGAGTAATAAAAACTCGGGCGACCGGATTGTCAAACTTATGGCTGCTGGTTAATACTGAGTCAGTTAAAGCTAATTTATCGCCTTGATTGCCAATAATGCCGATATGTTGTGAAACTTTATCAATATCGCCAACCCTTGATGCGTCAAAGCCGGTTCCAGTACCTGCAGGGCCAGATATAGTTGCCTCAGTTTCTGTATTGGCTTCAGTGCCGCTGTCCCATGCAAATAAATTGATTGACGCTTTGTTGTGATCAGTAAATGCAAGCTGCTGTAAATCGATCATGGTTCGTCCGGCAAAACCATCATTGGTATTTTGTAATTTGCCTGCAATGGTCAGCATTAACGGATTATTTTTATGAGTAACAAAACTTATATCTAACAATATTGAATTGCCAGCTTGTAGGTTTTGTTCACCCAAAGCGGCGTGATAATAGACATCGTTAGAAGCATCCGCCAATGCAATTAAATCATCAGGTTCACCGGCTTCTGCGAGTTTTTCTAATGCGACTGAAGCAGCTGCGCCATTTTCCCATGCATTAAATTGATTGCTGTGAACAATAACAGCCATGGGCGAAATCGGCTGATTGTTGGTGAGGTTAAGTACCGATATTCGATATTGGTAATTACGGTTGTCGTTATCTGAACAGCTGATTAATGTTACTGCGCAGAATAAAAACAGTAGCGGCAGAGCAAGTAATTTTTTCATCGTAATTGCTCCTGGCTATTCGCTAATGGTAATGACGACCTTGGCAACCGGATTTAACCAGCGATGGACTTTAGCTTTTAAATCACCGGTGTTATCACTGGCATCCAGCTCACCTAGGTGGCCACGATGAATATGGACTTTATCATTGGAATCTGTTGCACCTACAGCTGAACCACCTACACCAAAACCAGCTGCATTATTATTGCCAGCATCTGGATGGAATGGAATAAAAACGCCGGTACAAGTATTGGTTTCATCTAAAGCTAAATTGCAAGCACCATCGGCGGCTGTTTGATCAGTTTCACTGGCAGGGATGGTTTGCTCAGTGTTTGCTTCAGTCCCGGCATCGTAAGCATTTAAATAAACAACCCAGCTACCCGTGCCTGCGGGGATTTTCCAACTATCCAAGCCAACAAAGCCATCATTGGAAGGCATTAACATGCCGACAATTGAAAGATGAGTATTCGATTCAGTGAGGTTGATATCGGTATAATCTTGATTGGTACCTGGGGCTAGCAAAATCACCGGTGCAGTGTCGTTGGTGCCTGATGCGTTAACTACTTGATCTGAAGTGCTGGGTATTTGCCCATCAAGCTGGTTGTTATTGTTTAGATCGGCAACAATTCCAGTGGCACCACCTGGGCCACCAATTGTTAGCGTTGATGTGTTTTTGTTCAACGCACCCACATTACCGGTTTCAGCCATAATGCGTAGCGCTTCAGTGGCATCTGTTCCGACCCGGAATAGGGTGTAGCTACTGGTATGGGTCGCTGCAATTTGCGGCGTAATATAAGTGCCATGCATTAAATTGGTCATATTGATCGAAATGGTTCGAGCATGAGCGCTTGGCATCGCAAGACTTAATGCGGCAAAGCTGAGCAAAATCAATTGTTTTTTCATGGGGCTTCCCTGAAGGTTTTTATTGGTCTGTATCCTGCCGTTGACAGAGCAAAAGATAGTCCAGATCAAGAGATTTCCCAGATAATTTGGGTTTTACTGATGCAGGGAGTAATATCTGCGCGCTATTAGTTTTTGAGTTGAGAATGCTGTGTCGTTGAAGTATGTCGCCGCATCACGACTGCCGACCCGTTGGGGTGATTTTACTCTGCATGGCTTTGAAGACTTGCAGAGCGGTAAGGAACATGTCGCCCTAACAATGGGTGAGTTTGATCCGCAGTCGCCGGTGTTGATGAGAATTCATTCCGAATGTTTAACCGGAGATGCGCTGTTTAGCTTGCGTTGTGATTGTGGCCCGCAATTACAAGCTGCTATGCAGCGAATTGCTGAAGAAGGTGCTGGCGTATTGTTGTACTTGCGTCAGGAAGGACGTGGTATTGGTTTGCTTAATAAAATCCGAGCCTATGCTTTGCAAGATCAGGGGCATGACACAGTCGAAGCTAACATTGCTTTAGGCTTTGAAGCCGATCAACGTGACTACAGCTTTGTTGGTGAGATGCTGGAAAAGGTTGGAGTGAAAAAAGCCCGCCTGATGACCAATAACCCTCGCAAGGTTGCAGCCATGGAAGCTTGTGGTGTTGAAGTGGTTGAGCGAGTGCCCCATTGCGCTGGCCAAAATTCACACAATAGCCATTACTTATCAACCAAGGCCGGTAAATTAGGGCATTTGCTGTAATTATTCACTGACCTTGCTTGATAAAAAAACCAGAGCCAAAAGCTCTGGTTTTTTTATGCGCGTATTAAATGAAAATTCAATCTATTCGATTTTAGATGTTAATGATCTTGGTGACTTGTTTAGTCGAAAAAATTTATAGAGCGATTACACCTGATTACTTAAGGAGTTAATTAGTCAATAGGTTTCTAATGAATAGTCAGGTGATCTTATTGGCTACATTGAGTTAATTCATGGTTGCAAAATGGTATTGCGTTTTTGAAATATTTACTTTGCACGCATTAAGTGTATGCTGAAACTTTGATTATCTTAATCATTACAAAGTTCTCCGTGAATTCAAGTCAACTAATAATAGTTGTTTAAGCCAGTTAGATTGCAAATGAATGAGCGGTAGCGTGTTAGCTGGCTTTAAAAACTGATTTTAGGATACGTTGTCATTTAAACAACTAATGGCTCGTAGCTTTTTATTTGTTTTTAGCTACTGCAACCGCAGTACGAGAACTAATCATTATTTTAGGTCAGCAGTTAAATATGTAGGTAACTGATGCAAAGACTTCCCCAGCTTCGTGGTATTCAGGCATTTGTGTATGCAGCAAAGCATTTGAGCTTTAAAAAAGCAGCAGATGAACTTAATGTTACACCAACAGCAATTAGCCATAACATTAAATCACTAGAAGATGATCTTGGTGTTCGATTATTCAACAGGTTGACGCGGTCATTGAGTTTGACGAATGAAGGCGAAATTTTTGCACCGTTAGTAATGGATGCGTTTTCAAAGCTTCATGAGGCCGTGGGTGCACTTTCTCATTCAGAGAGTAACGGACCGTTGATGATTACCACTACAAAATCATTTGCGAGCAGTTGGTTGTCCGAAAGAGCGTATAAATTTAGAGAGCTTTACCCTGATTACGGATTAAAGATTGATGCAAGCGATTCAATAAAAAATTTAACCTCAAGTAATTTCGATGTATCAATCAGGCATGGTGGTGGTGGTTATGATGGGTTGCATTTTGCCTGGGTTTTAAATAACTATGTTGTTCCTGTTTGTTCACCAAAATTTATTGATACTAAAGGCCGAATATCACCGAGTGATTTGTTAAACCATTCATTAATAGTATATGAATGGGAAAATTTTGCTGAAGATGACCCTTGTTGGGAAAAATGGTTTGCGCTCTCACAAACTAAAATGGATAAAGCTAAGCTTATCGAAACATATAGCGATGAATATATTTGCATTCAAGCTGCGCTTGCAAGTAGAGGGGTCGCGCTTTGCAGCGTAATTACTGCTTCATCATATCTTAATAGCGGCGATCTAGTCATACCAACTGACCCCAGCTTGTATTTGAAAGATAAATCATATTATTTAGTATGTGAAAAAGGCAATGCAGATAAAGAAAAAATGATCGCGTTTCAAGAATGGTTGTTAGACGAAGCAGATCAGTACAGAGAAAGTAGGATAGGTTCT
This sequence comes from Pelagibaculum spongiae, assembly GCF_003097315.1. Classification (NCBI taxonomy): domain Bacteria; kingdom Pseudomonadati; phylum Pseudomonadota; class Gammaproteobacteria; order Oceanospirillales; genus Pelagibaculum; species Pelagibaculum spongiae. The sequence continues at coordinate 25,480 of NZ_QDDL01000002.1, read as the reverse complement.
CTAATAGATGATATCGAAGAAGACAATTAAAGCGATGCGCTGGTTAAGGCTTCAGAATTTAATAGAAATTCTACAGTTACAATGTCGTGTTCGACTTAAAATCTTACTCAGCCTACGTTAGATGATTTTGTAGTCTGAGTAGGCCTAAAGGCGCATCGGGTAAGATTGTACGAAATACTTTATATGTACAAAACTTCTAAACTAATAAACCATTAGGTGCGGTAAACAGGTATTGATGAGAATCGTTGTGGTTCGCTAATGCTCGACACAGCTTGTAAAAATACTAATGTAGATAATTGTTAAATACTAATGATTTTATAATTCCTGAATTCAAATCTTAAGTGCATAACCCAGCAATTATTTTCTACTGATCTTGGTTTCTGCTTCAAATGCTTCGTATGCAGTTTGGTAATTCAAACATTTTCTTGGGCGACTATTCAATCGATCAACCGCTTCTATCACTTCTTGGTTTTAATATTTTTCAAAGACATCGTCTTTGGGAGGTAACGTCGTAACAATCCATTAGCATTTTCATTCTGCCCTCTTTCTCAAGAGCTATAAGGTTTTGCAAAATAATTATCGCACTTAATTTTTTTTGCTTAAGTTTTGATGGCTAGCGAACTCTCTTCCATTATCAAATATTATTGTTTTAACATGCTTTTTAATCGGCAGTAGTAAGCTAATCAGCGCACCGACAACATTTTCTGTTGTTTTTTTCTGAACCGGCATTGCCAGACGAAGCTTGCTCTTTCGCTCATCAATCGTTGCTATCGCACCTTAGTGACCTTTTCCAATAATGGTATCAGGCTTCCCAGTCTCCAATACGTGCTCTGGTATCAACAATGGTTGGGCGATCTTCTATTCCTATCCGCCCTGAAATACCTTTGCACGAGCCACCAGAACTACCGTATTTCTTTCGATAAGGTTTTAATTTCCTAGGCAAGTAGCGATACAGTAATCCGCCTAATCTTTTGTCTTTACGAATAAAATTATAAATCGTCTGATGGTGCATCTTAAACAAACCATCTTTGTCTGCGCGCCCTGCAATTTGTTCCGGACTCCAATGTTCCTTTAATCCATAGCAAATATAATCGACAGTAGCTTCAGTAATCTTTCTCTGTTTAGGCTTGTCTTCAAGGCGTTTTTGGGCAAATTCTTGAGCTTTTTTATGGCGATAGCCTCGTAAACCTGTGTTGCGTTTCACTTCTCTGGAAAGTGTACTCTGGTTGCGCTGAAGGCTGCTGACAATAGTGTTAAGCGAGTCGCCCATTTTTAAGCGTGTCTCAATATAGTATCTTTCTTCAGAGTTCAGATGTTTGTAGCTCATTGTGGCCTCAGTTTGGTTTGGTCGCCAACAGAGAAAATATTTGAGCTCTTCTTTTAACTCAACCTCTGCTAGCAAACAGAGGTTATGCACTTATGATACGAATCCGCGATTTTAATTTATGGCTGTTTTTTTGATTTGCGGTATTTTTCAAGGTAGTTGTCCCTTTTTAGATTAATTTATACCCGCCCTTTCTCTTTCTGGATTTAAAGCGACTTCATTTATATGGCTCCAATCCCTGATTGCGCCTGGCCATCGCTCTGGATGTTCTGATTTAGCCAATTCATAAACCGCCACTCTCTTTTCAAGTAGTTGCTTGTCTTCATTATTATGGCGCTGGTGCGGCGTCACAAATTTGATACCACTATGTCGATGCTCGTGGTTGTACCAACGTGCAAATTTTAACATCCAGCTTCTGGCATCATCCAGAGTTGCAAAGCCGCTGCTCGGATATTCAGGGCAGTATTTCACCGTTCGAAACAACGATTCTGAATAAGGGTTGTCATTACTGACTCTAGGACGGCTATATGAAGATCCAACACCTAATTCTTCGAGGCGCGCCTTAAAGGTAAAACTCTTCATCGGCGCACCATTGTCAGAATGAAGTACGGGTGGGTTTTTCAAGCAATTTTCTGATAATAAAGTGCGCGCTACCAATACCTTGGCATACTCACCCGATTCCACTTCATAGACTTCCCAGCCAACAATTTTTCGACTGTAAATATCGACAATCAAATATAAATACCAGAACAAGCCTTTGGTTCGAGAAGGTAAATAACTAATATCCCATGTCCAGACTTGATTTGCGCTTGTCGCGATATGCGTTGTCGGCTTTCGCCGTTTATGAGGCTTTTTACTACGGCCTCGATGCGTTAATTGGCCATTTCGTCTTAATACTCTGTACCAAGAGGATTCGCTGGCAATATAGGTGCCGCGATCTGCAAGCGTAGGGACAATCTGACAAGGCGGTAACCGACTGAATTCTTTTTGATTACTAATATTTAATATTGTCTTTTCTTCTTCCTTTGACAGCTTGTTAGCAGGCATATCTTTAACCACCAATGGACGTTGGTCTTCTATAGTTTTGCCTGCTTTGTCTTGCCAACGGTTCAGTGTTTTCAAGCTGATATTCAATATATCAGCAGCTTGGCGACGGCGCGCACCCTCAGTAATGGCTTGATGAAACCATTCCAAACACTGCTGGCGCTGTGCAAGTGACGTTAGTTGTCCTCGCTGTCGATTCCGTACCAAGCATCGAGCTTTTTTGAAAGAATCAACAGCGTGCTCGCCTCTGCAAGTGCTTTATCTTTACGTCTCAATTCTTTTTCTAACTTTTTGATTTTCTTTTCATCTGTTTTTTCTTTAAGCGTTTTTCGAGGCGCTTTGGATGCTTTTTCCGCCGATTGGTTACCGTGAATACAGGCTTGTTTCCATTGCTTTATCTGGTTTGGATACAGACCTTTTTCACGGCAATATTCACTCAGTTCAGCTTCATTAAAGCTGGCAGTTGCAAGGACAACAGCAAACTTAGCTTCAGCAGACCATTGTTCAGAACTCAGATGTTTTTCAGGCATGGGATGACCAGAGAGGTTAAATCGTTTGCGCCAATTGTACAATGCTGCCTCAGAAATACCTTCTTCTTTAGCAAGCACAGGAATAGATAAGCTTTGAGGAGGTAATAATCGTTTTAAAACAGCGTGTTTTCTTTCTTCAGAATAAGAGGGCATGTCCGTAATTCCTGCCATCCTCAATTGAAAAAGGATGGATTAAGTTAAGAGACAACTATCCTGACAGGGCGGGTTTGGAAGAAATTAGCTTGGATATGAACTTTGCACTCGATCCTTAAATAACTCAATTTTATGTAGAATGTTTGTCCCTCTAAAACCTTCAGAATCATCCCAGATGATTGCGCCAATGCCATATTTTTCAACATAAATCATAACTTGTGAAAGCTCTCTAGAAGATGATTTTTTTGAAATCCATAACTCTCCTTGACGAATAATAGCTATTGTTGTGTTGAGTGTGTCTATGGTCACTAAGTCGCTATTAGAAAATATCGTATCGTTATGTTTATCTTCAATACCGGAAAAGTCATTGACATCCCTGTGGGTCTTAAGTAGAACTGAAAAGCCAGATATTATCGTTGATAATAGTATCCGATCGGCTTCTAACATGTGGTGTGGCCAGCAAATTTCATCGCCTGAATCAAGGCTTCTGATTAGCAAGTTCGTGTTAGAAATACTAAAGTTGAAAGCCATTCTTTTTGCTTGATTTTCCCAAATTACATGGAAATATTGTTTAAAAGTACCTGTCCTGTTTGCGCCTTTTGCAGTAAACGCTACTTTTATTTTAGCAATTGAGGCCTTCGTGCAGCTTGAAAGCCAATCAACAGGTGTACGAGTAGATTTTTCTCTAGGGGGCTTTAATGTTGGCATAATATCAATGTACCAGTTGCTGTTTTAAATTCTACAGAAATTACTTTAGTCATTAATTTGATGTTGTACTACGTTGCGCAAATTTTTTATGACAAGCGGGTGTTGAAAAATTAACCGTCTGTTTTTAATGATCTATAGTTTGACACTGAAACTTTGTGTTTTGATATTGATAGAAAAAGTATAATAAATAAAGTGTTGGCATTGTTTTGATTTTTTTCAGTGAGTTTTCAGTAGCAGGATGTTAAACAGGTAGTGATAAGATATAGTATTTATTTTTTTATCAATTACTCTCATGTTATCGCAATATTTATTGATAAATAAATAGCAACCTAAAGGCCGATTATTAAAAAGTTAGTTCGTTGTAAAAAAGAACATGTTGTCTGTATCTGCTGAGAGTGTTGTATTCGCTAAAATTCTTTGTCGGGCAGCGTTTTAGCCTAGCTAAGGCTGTCAAATTGATCTGTGTTTTTTGCAAAGAAGAAACTATATCAGTTTAAGTTGAAAGCCAGTCTTGTTAATATTGTAATGCGTTTTAATATTAAGCTGGATCTATCGATATTGTTGACAATAAAACATAACAATACGCCGCGCCCCACTAATGTCTAAAGAATAAATTGATCAGTGGTCGCTCCAATAGTCAGGGGTTGTTTATTTATTACTAGTGACCGAGATTACAACATCGATTGAATTTAGGCTTTATGTACCAAATCTAAAATTATCAATATGGATCGCGTGCGACAAAACAGCAACAAAGTATTGCGTTAACTAACACTTGATTATAACAAGTGCTCAATACTAAAAATGTTTAACTTAAAGCTGTTTCAGCAATTTAATGATCAATATCCTGCTTGCGGATTAGAGCTGCGTTTACAGGCAGGCTATAGGACATGGGTTGCTTGCGTGATTACAGATATGACGCATCTAAATCCAGATGCGCACATAAGCTTACCTAGACGACGAAAATTAACTAGTTTCATTAATATAGAGTGAAAACTGAGTCAGTTCTGACTAATTAAAAGGTGTCGATAAAAAATTCAAACATTTCATTGTGGGACTATTTCTTTAAAGCCAGAGCGCTGAAGCAAAGATAATGATTTTAAGGCAAAAAAAAGCGCAGACAATCTGTCTGCGCAAAACTCACAATTTAGTGAGTAGGGGGTTAATTATTAACGCCTGCAATCTTGTCATGGTCAAGAGGCAGTAAGCCGATTTGCATGAATAGACCCATAGTATCTTCATGGTAGAAGTACTTGATTACTTTTCCATCTTCATTAAATTCAAAAATTTCAGCGCCAAGAATATCGATTTTTCTACCTGTTCCAGGGATTCCATAAAAGTCACCTAAATGAGTGCCTGAAAGACGGAATCGACTGGCGACTTTGTTTCCTTCACCAATTATTTCTAAAGCTTCTTCTTTAATATCAGGGAATGCAGTTCTCCAGAACTTAACTAAAGTTTTAAAGCCTTCTTTTCCTTTTGGCCAATCTTCTAAGAATTGGTCGTGCTCAACATTATCGTCAAAAACTTTATCAATTTCTTCCATGTCACCGTTGTTCCAGCAAATGGAGTAAATTTTAGCAACCGTCTGTTTGTTTCTTTCAGTGTTAGTCATTATTTTCTACCTGCTTGTTTTTGGTTAATGGTAATGACAGCAAAAAGTTATAAAACTTTAATGCTGGCAATGATGTTTTCATATAAAGTAAATTTGTAATGGGTCAAACCACGAGAGCGCCTCTGTCAGCGTTTACAGCTTGTCCAGTAATGTTTATCGCATAGCTAGAGGCAAGCATTAAGTAACAGAGCGCAACATCGTTAGGTTCTTGTACTTCACCAAAACATTGCTCTGATGCAAGCTCATTCAATAATGTCTCTTGTGAAGTGTTCTGATGAAGAGCCATTTTTTTTAAAGAATGCATCGCTGGTGCAGTTTTCACCCATCCGGGGCATACAGCGTTAACTCGTATTTCTCTTGTGCCGAGCTCTTTAGCTAATACCTTCATTAATCCAAGGTTTGCATGCTTGCTCGAGATGTAAGCAGAGAATTCTGGAACAGCCGTTTTACCCCAGATTGACGAAGTAATAAGAATGCATCCGCGATCTGGAATTTTATCGATAGCATTTTTAATAGATAGATAAGTGCCAGTAACATTGGTATTGATGATGTTTTGAAAGTTTTCCATATTTTCATTGCTATTGTCATTAATTGGAGTAGGGAATTCTACTCCAGCATTGGCGATAAAAACGTCAATGGTATCAATTTTAGAAAATTCATTTTTTAGACTTTCATTGCATGAGATGTCGCATTTTAGTGCAGTCACTTTTTTATTCGATAACTTCTGTAATTTTTTTTCAGCAATAAATATGTCGTCATTTTTCGCTACTATATAAACAATAGCACCATGGTTCACAAAAGCTTCTGCAACGGCAAATCCTATACCACTCGAAGCACCAGTAACAACTACGTGTTTATTTTGAAAGTCATTAAACATGCGATTATCTCGATTAATAAAAAACGGCGCCACCATTGGGGCTTAAGCATTGACCGGTATAAAATGAAGTGTCATCAGAAGCTAAAAATACTGCAGTAGTCGCAATTTCTTCTGTATTTCCAAAGCGTTTCATTGGATTGCTTGTTTCAAGTTTAAACTCATGTTTATTCATTGTTTCTGGATCGCACATTCTGGTAGCAATTGGGCCAGGTGCTATTGAATTAACTCGTATGTTTGGTGCAAATTCACGCGCCCATGATCGAGTGAGCCCATGTATCGCCGCTTTGCTCGCGCAATAAGCACTGTAATTTTCACGCCCCAAATACGAAAGCTCAGACGTAATGTTAATCACGGTACCTATCCCATCAGACTGTAGGATTGCTGAAATTCCGTGCTTTCCAACGAGATAGCTTCCTCGTAAATTGACAGAGATGATTTTATCAAAGTCAGTAATGCTGGAATCAATCAATGGGGATTTAATTGAAATCCCAGCATTGTTAACTAAGATATTTAGCTTTCCAAAGTGACCAATAGTTTTATTAACGGCTTGTGAAACTGACCTTTCATTCGTCACATCGCACGGCACCCAGAAAATTTGATCGCTATAAGTAGAAAAATATTCGATATCTTCTGGTTGAGGTGGATCAAAAGTAGGGAAGCTAATCGCTACATTACAACCTTCGCTTACAAAGGCCTTGGCAATTGAAAGGCCAATTCCAGTTGATGCACCTGTAATAAAAGCTGTTTTATTTAGTAACTTCATTTTAACAGCCTGCCCCAAGCGTTTTATTCGAAATATGTGTCTTTTATGATATGTGGACAGTTGATTGGGTGCAGCTTCAATTTTTTCATCAGTTTGGTGAATGGATTTCATCTGATGGAGTGTTAACGCTTAGTATATTCTAAATAAAATAAACAAGAATGAGGAAAAACAAAAATGAGTAAAGAAGAAATAAATCAAAACAAACTAGTGACTAAAGTCGATCATTACATTATGGCTGCTATGTCAATTGCGCCACTAGTATTGTCAATTTTATGGTTATCTTAACTTGAATCTAGTATGGCGGAATTGATTATGCAGAATGGTTCAGGTAACTCTCTAAACCCAATAGCATTAAAAGATAGAGGCGAAGGTTTTATCTCCTTGTTTTTTTTATGGGCTGGCGGGAATATTCTTTTAGCGACTTTCATTGTTGGAAGTTATTACGCTGAAGGATTAGGGTTTTTCCCTATGATAATTATTTCAATAACAGCAAATTTAGCTGCCTATGCAATATGTGCTATATCATCGCAAAGAGGCGCTAAATATGGAGTAGATGAAGTCATTACGCTAAGACCAGCGTTTGGTTTTTCTGGAGCATATTATGGCGCATTTGTTTTAATATTTATCAATTTTGGTTGGATAGGGTTGCTTTCATCTATGACAGGTACGGCTACAGTTAATGCTAGCCAAGCTTTCTTAGGTGATGGATTTTCATTTCCAGGTAGTTATACTTTATTTGCTATTGGCGGTGGCGTTTTAATTCCTGCACTTTTAGTTATGCTGACGCCCAAGGCTAGTTTCTATCTTTCAAATATTACTGTGCCACTATTAGGTGGTTTTTCTATCTATATATTGATTAAAATTTTAAATAGCGATCATATGATCGACGTTGTTAATTTTAAAGCAACGGGCGAAGTCGGAATTGCATTTGCAATCGAAACTTGTGTAGTTTGGGCTGTTGCATGGCAGCCATACTTAGGTTCGTGGAATAAATTTGCATCATCTGAGAGGAGTGCATACTGGGGGACATTTGCTGGTTTAGCTTTAATTGGAATAATATTTTCAATTACAGGTGGCATAGCAACACTAGCGACAGGTGAGATTGACCCCGCAGTATGGGCTGTTAAATTAGATTTAGGTGTTATGGCCTTACTCATTATAATACTGGGAACTATCACCACCAGTGCATTATTATTGTACGCAGGAACTATGGCAATAATGTCAGTTTTTCCACGATTGAGCTATAAGCTTGCGGTCGTAGTCGTATCACTCCCTTCTTTGATATTTATTTTTAGTAATCAATTACAAGATCTATTTGGAGTAATTTTACTTTTTGTAGGGCTTCTTGCTGGACCATACTGGGCAATTTCAATGGTGGACTACGCTTTTTTAAGAAAAAGCACAATTGATGTTGATGAGTGCTATAACAAAAATGGAAAATATTCATTTAAAAATGGATTTAATCCAATAGCCTTTTTAGCACAATTAATAGGTATGCTGTTATGGCTCTATTTAGGTGGGTGGCTCTCAGGGCTCGAGACTCTGACGTTCTCATCTGGAGCGTCAATGTTTGAATACTTCAGTGCAACGATACCTGCAATGATTGTATCGGCCGCATTGTATGTTTTTTTCGTCAAGGTTTTATTCAAGTCGAATAAAATGATCGTTAACTCTTATCAAGTTTAAGTACTATACAGGATGTTTTTAATGAAATTCCAAAAAAAGCTCTTTTTTGCAATAGGAGGATTTGCTTTGATTACAGCATGTGCATCGAATCAGTCAAAAGATTTATATCAAGCGATTGATAAAGGAAATAAAGCTACGGCTTCAGCTATTTTGAATGGCAACGCTGATTTAATAGCAGATACATATACAGATGATGGATATGTACTCTCTCCAGATACTCCGACAATACAAGGAAAGAGTGATGTCAAACAGTTTTGGACTGATGTTATCAATTCAGGTATTGAAGACGTAAAAATTGAAACTGGCGAAGTCTATAGTTCAGGTGATCTAGCGTATGCTGTTGGTACATTAGCAGTGACACCAAAGAACGGAAAAGAAGGATTTAGTCGATACGTTTTAGTCTTTAAAAAAGTAGCGGGTGACTGGAAGCTACATATTGATATATGGACGCCTTCAGCTTAAATTTATAAGAGAGGATGTTGTAATAAAAGCAACTCCTCTCTTTAATTTAATGGTTTGTTATTTTGAACTAAAATGCTCTGTTTGAAATTAGAATATATTTACAAATCTTTGTTGTATTAATTTATCTTTGATAAAAGCCACTGCGTAAAGCGTGTTGCTGAGAGCTTTTTTTTACCCTGCCGAGTTGTTATCAAACGATAATAATAACCTGGCAACTTGGGGCCTTCAAGTTGCACGAAATCATCAGAGAACTCTTCTGAGCTAACAATAGTGCTACTGAGGAGTGCTGCTCCATGACCTCGTCTTAACGCATCAAATGCTAAGTTATATGCATCAAAAGCCATTAAATGATATGAGGAATAGTCTTCAGTTTCGCATTGATTGAACCATTTTTCCCATGTAGGGGCATTCATTTCTGTTTTTTCCCACAAAACATCGATTAATCTTTTTTTTGTTAAATCAGATATTTTTATATTTAACTTTTTCTGAGTAATATTTTTTTTATTTGCTACTGGAATGTAGTGCTCTTGGAAAAGAACAGTGCTATCAGATTCTTCATCTGGAATAGCACCATAACGAATAGCAATATCGATTTCATTATGTTCTAAATCGGCGCACTTTTCACTGGTATGAATATTTAAAACAATTTTAGGGTTTTCTGCATAAAATTCATCCAGCCTAGGCTGTAACCAATAAAGAGCAAATTCTCTTGTTGTACTAATGCTTAAATTATTTTCATCAAATCCACCATAGACTTCTTCAAATGCAAACGCTAGGTAGTCCATACCTTTTGTAACCATGGGTAGGATTTTTTGACCTTGTGCCGTTAGCTTTATCTTTCGGCCAGAACGCTCAAATAATTTAATGTCAATGAGGTTTTCAAGGTGTCGAATTTGGTGGCTGATTGCAGTTGGTGTAACTGAGAGTTCATCTGCTGCATCTGTTATGCTAGATAACCTTGCTGCGGACTCAAAAGCACGAATTGCGTTTAAGGAGGGAAGACGTCGCTTCATTAGAATCACCTAAAGAATGCTACCTCGTAGTGGACAAGGCATGCATTATTATTGAGTATAACAGCATTCATATACTGAACAATCATGAATGCTGCTATAAGTGGCTCTAAAAAATCTTATCTTACCGTTGAGTAAGTTAAAGTAAGGCTATCTGCTTTAACTAGAGATAAAAAAAGCTTGTTTTTTGGATCTAAAACAAATTTATCCAGTGCTTTTTTAGCAGATTCTTTATCAACCCAGAATACGACTTCAATCCAAGTGCCGTTGTCTTGCTGAGAAATCGTTCTATCTATAAATCCAGGATAATTTTCTTTTAGATTGTGATTGACTTCGTTAGCAGCTTTTGCAAACAAGGTTTCGCTTGAACTGTCTAGTAATTCAAATGTTACATATTCTACTATTTTTGCTTTTGATAAATCAGAAGCGTTTGCTATACCAAAAGATATTAAAGAATATAGAAAAATAGCAATGGAAAATGCAACGTTAGTTTTGGTTTTTTTTTGCATAGAGGCTCTCGTTTGTATGTTTCAGTGTTTATTTTAAAATTGATTTTACAGTCTTTGCTACAGCAATACCGAGTTGATTGTGCTGCTGTTTCGAGATATGAAGTCCATCGACGCTTGCAGCAGCGCCTATAATTTCACCTGCGTCTAGTATAAAAATATCTCTTCCACTAGCAGCCTTTTTTAATTCAAAACTTATGTTCTTTGATTTTTTTTGTGCACCTTCAAACATAGCTGCAAAATCAGGGTGAGGCATAGAATTTAATGGTGCAGGAGCAATAATTAAAACTTTTGGCGCATCATATTTATAAGCGACGCCACTTGCAGATTGATTTGAAATTTCTGATAGGCCAATTAGTGCTTCTGCAATATCTTTAGCTGAACGATTTGTTTCTGACTTTAAATCATTGGTACCTAGTGAAATTATCAATAAATCTAATGGCATTTCACGAGCAATGGCACAGGGCAATAATTTAGCGCCATTAAACATGTCTGCGGTGATATTATTCCAGTCATTGCTATCATCAAGATTAGTTGATCGTACAGTAAGACCATCAACCGCAACTGAGACATCGCTGCCAAGCGCATCTGACATAACACCAGCCCAGCGTTCGTCATCGTTATAGCGAGTGCTAGGAAAGGCTTCTTCGACACCAATCCAGCCCCATGTATTTGAATCACCATATACAAGAATTTTTTTATTCATAGTTAATACCATTTAATTTGTAATTAAATAACAGTCTTCAGGGTGCCAGCCTGCAACCACGGAAGAGCCAATTTCTATATCTAGTTTTTCCATATCCCTCTGCTGTTGTTGAACAATTATTTCAGTGCCATTTTTAGATTGCAAACGAAGGTTTACTAACGCACCGATAAATTCTTCACCAATAATCTGGCATAGAACTTCATTTTCACTCCAACCACCTTCAGTTGTTATCGTAATTTGATCGGCGCGAACGATCATGTTTAATGATTGTTCTAAAATGAAATGTTTAATGCTTTCTGTAGATGATTTGAAGCTACCGTCATTGCTTTCAAGCAACGAATATTGACTGGAAATAGACTTCAGTGTGCATTTGAAAATACTGCTGCCACCTAGGAAATTGGCTACAAAAGATGATATTGGATGCAGGTATATATCTTTTGGAGAACCCTCTTGTTCAATTTTACCCTGATTCATTATGACTACTTTATCGGCCATGGAGAAAGCTTCAGAATGGCTATGCGTCACATAAATAAAAGTAATTCCGAGTTCACGTTGTAAGCGTTTTAACTCGCCTTGCATTTTTACTGAAAGGTGCGCATCTAAAGCCGACAAAGGTTCATCAAGAAGCAAGACCGATGGTTCAGTGACGAGACATCTAGCTAAAGCGACACGTTGCCGTTGGCCACCTGATAATTGATCAACATTCCTATTTGCAAAAGATTCTAACCCGAGTCGCTTTAGCCAGGATTCAGATTTTGTTTTGCGAACTTCGGCTTTTTCTCCACGCATTTTCAAACCAAATTCAACATTTTGCTGAACTGTTAAAAATGGAAATAGTGCCAGTGATTGCCACACTAAAGGCGTGTTTCTTTCCCAAATTTCTAGCTTGCTAATTTCTTCACCATTACATGTTATGCTGCCTGATGTAATACTCTCAAGACCTGCAAGAGATCGTAATAAAGTAGATTTTCCGCAGCCAGATGGCCCCATTATGGCTATAAATTTTCCACGTTCAATATCAAGGTCAAGATTTTCAATAGCAATGTTGTTGCCATACATCTTGCTAATTTTTTTTAAAGAGATATGAGTGCTATCCATTTTTGTTACCTTTTTATGATTATGATTTCTTGATGTCTTGATTTAATTTTTTAAAAACAAAATACTGGGCACCTAGCAATAATAATATTGAAACTGCAAAGGTAATTGACCCTATTGCATTGATTCTTGGGCTAACCGCAGATTGCAAGAAGCTGAGCACACGTACCGAGCTTGTTTCTTCTAACCCACCAACAAACCATGTCACTGCGTATTCGTCGAATGAAACAGCAAGGCACATTAAGAAAGCAGTGATTACTGAATTTTTTACCATAGGAATTATTATTTCTTTAAATGCAAGCCAATTTGTTGCGCCAAGGTTTTGAGCAGCAAACTCAAGATCACTCTCTATTTGAGAAAATCTAAGCCGTATTATTGCCATAGCAAATGGTGAAGTTAGCACTACATGACTGACGATAATGGCAGGAAGCGTTCCTGATAGACCTATCCGTGATAAATAAGCCAGCATTGCGAGGCCAATGACGACAAGTGGAATTAGCGGTGGCATTAAAGCAAAAACCATAACTAGTTTCTTGCCAAAAAAATTAAATCTATAATCAGAATAAGCTGCAGCAAAGCCCATGAAGGTAGCTATTGGAGCAACAATAAACCCTACTATCAATGTGTTTTTAAAAGCATTTATAACTAAGCTATCGTTAAGAATTAACTGATACCATTCCCAAGAAAAACTTCCTAGTGGGATTGTAGGAAATCTTAATGAATTAAATGAAAATATAAAATTTGAAATTATTGGCGCATATAAAAATATCAATATGATTGAGCAAAATACAACACCAATGTATCTTGTGAGTTTTCTGGTTTTCATGGTATCACCTCTTTCGATATGCGTAAGCGATGCTACACATTGCCGTTATCAGCAGGGTTATTATCATAATTACAGAAATTACGGCGGCTCTGGGCCATTGCTGACCAGATTTTACTGTATCAGCAATAAGAATTGACAAGGTAGTGTACTTGCCGCCTCCAAGGTAGGTTGGTGTCACAAAATCACCAAAACTAAATATGAAAACAAAAAGAGCACCAATAATTATTCCTGGCTTCGCAGCAGGTATTATTACTGCAGATATTATTCTTTTTGGTCCGCAGCCAAGGTTGTATGCAGCGTCAATAAGGGATTTGTCCAACGAAAGTACAGAAATAGATTGAATGATGATTGCTAGTGGTAATGTTAAAGTTACAAAACCTATATATAATGCGAGAGGTGAGTTCAGCATGCTTGCAATATTGATTCCAATATAACTGAATGCATTTTGTATTATACCGTTTTCTGAAAGGTAGACTTGCCATGAGTAGATTCTAACTAAATAGCTGGTAAAGAATGGAACTATGATTAGACCTAGCACAACCAGTCTAGCTTTCAGAGGCATAAGGTACGCTATAGTTAGCGATGCAGGGAATGCAATAGCGGTCGTGAGTATCGCAGTTCCTAAAGCGAATAGAATTGTTCGTGTATATGCGCTCCAAAAATAGTTAGCGCCTAATATTTTTTCCCAATTATCAAGATTGAAACCAGGAACCATAACGAAATTTTTGACATCCCAAAAGCTTAACCAAAAAAGCAATAATATGGGGCCAACAAAAAAAAGTGTAAACCACAAGGGCAGAGGTATCGACCAAAGTCCAGTGTATAGCTTCTTTGATATGCTGCTTTTGCTTATCATTGTCAAAACACCTGTTTCACTAGATCACATGTTTAAGATATTAAAGCTAAGATCCTTTGTATTCTGACCAGAAATCATTCCAATCTTCGAGGCTTTGTTGATGTGGTAACTCTCTAATATGAATTCGACCCCGCTGAATCAAATCTATTGCATTGCCAGAACCGTTAAACATGCCAAGGTGCTTCGCTTCCATAGGTTTTTCTGCGATCATTCTTTTCCATCCTTTTTTTGATGGAATAATCGCTGGGAAAACATTTAGATTTGCAAGTCGATATTGGCCTTTTTCACCCGCCATGTACTGAATGAATTTTCTTGCAAGTTCAGCTTTCCTCGAATTTTTTCCGATAGAAAAGCTTTCGGTAAATTGAATGCCGCCCTCTTCGGGGATCGTTGTAGTTACGTTAGCCCCATCACGTCTGAGTACGCCGGTTATCCACTCTCCGATGCCAGGAATGACTGATACTTCTCCATTTTTTAATGATGACAAAACACCACCATAATCATAAAACCCACGAATTTGTGGCTTTAAGCTTAATGTGGTTTTTTTGAGATTATTCCACGAAGTTTTATTAATCGAATATGGGCTACTGTTGCCATTTAAAAGACTCAATGCTCCTAGGTTTGGCAAATGCCAATCGAAGTGTCCAACACGGTTTTTTAGCTTTTTATCCCACAATAATTTATAAGATGAAGCTTCTTTTACAGAAACGACATCAAGATTATGTGATATTCCAAGAAAACCGAAGCGACTAATTACGGCATAAAGATCTTTTCCAATCCAGTGGCCTGGGAAGTTTTGGAATTCAGAATAAAAATCATCAAAGGGATAGTCTTCAGCATCTAATTTTTCTAAAAAATTTGCAGCGGCTAATTGTTGAACATATTCAGCATCAGCATGAATGATATCGTAAGTTCCTGGAGGTGATTGAGCTAGCAGTGCAATCATTTGCTCACCACCTACATAATACTTCGGAATGATTTTAACATTATACAGGCGTTCGAATTCTTCTACAGCGTCAGGCTCTGCTTGGCCATACCAAGCGAGCATGGTTAACGTTGTTGGTGATCCAGCCTTTAAAATTGAAGGGAATGCTAAGCTGCTGCTTGCTATAGCTGCATTTTTTATAAAGCTTCTTCTAGTTATTAGCTTATTTTTTTTCATAATCATGCCTCCTAGTTGGTCTTAAGATCATCACAAGGAAGCAATCAGTGAACAATAGAGTTTTATTGCATGATGTAAAAAAAATCTCATCAATCAAAAAAATACAGTCAAACTAAATTTACTGTTAAATTGCGTATGAGATACTAGCGTGAGTTATTTCGAATACAGTGAATGTATTTTATATAACATCTTGTAAGATATGCTAATGGAAGTGCTTGGCATACCAATCTGCAGTTCTTGCAAGCTACAGATTAGTAAAGCTGCAATAAGTAATGCCAGAGTAGAACAAAACAGATAATCTTTAAATACTTTATTAAGAATCAACTCCATATAATGACAAACTGTTGATTAACAATTGATCACATTTTGATGCAGTAGATAAAAGAATAGAACCGTCTACTTTATTGTTTTCTTTAATTGGAATTGCAATTCCAGCAAGATCGATAAAGCTACCTATCATAGTGGTCGTGAGTAGCTCGCTGTTTGTTTGTTGTTGCTTTTGAAAATTGTCAGATATGCTACCTGTTTCTATTTTTATTTCTGGCACCGTCGGGCTAGCAATGATTGAACCAAGTGTTTCTTGGCACGCAAGAAGAATGGCTTTCTTTCTTTGCTCTAGATAAATCATATATTCTTTATCAGAAATTACTGGTGCAGCTTTGAGTCTGTGCAATACAAACGGATCGATTAGGCCACTTTGAGGGCTATCAAGAAGTGCTTGGTAGCGTCTTTTTGCTTCTATTGCAACTAGAGTACCATAAGAAGTGAAAAGGCTTTTAGTTAGCAATATTGATTTTAAAGAAGATTTTTCAATGTTAAAACCATGTGACTCCAACCTTATTAATTCTTTTTCATAAGCGCGATATGCAGTGTTCGACCACGAAATACCAATGCTGTCGGAGATATCTAGAATAGTTCGGCTAATTTTTTTTGACTGCTGTTTATTTGGAGCAAGAATTCTATCGATTGATTTTATGTCGGACAAACTATTGGCAATAGTGCCAACGGAGTCGAGTGATTTTGATAATGTAAACACACCATCTCTACTGTATCGATCAGTGCTGGGGCGAAAGCCAAAAACTCCATTTAAGGCTGCAGGAACACGAATTGATCCTGAAGTGTCGGTTCCCATTCCAATTTGTGCCAGTCCAAGACCAACCGCCACTGCAGAACCTGCAGAAGATCCTCCTGGCAATAAAGGTTCGTTTTCAGTAAGCGCAGAATTAGGTGTTCCAAAGTGAGGGTTGCAACCTAGCCCGGAAAAAGCGAATTCTGTTGTATTGGTTCTGGCTAAAGATATCATGCCTGCTTTTTCTAGTTGTTCTACAACTTGTGCATTTTTTAATGCCGGTTGGCAATTCAAACGAGTTTTAGAGCCAGCCAGAGTTTGAAAACCTCTTTGGTCGAACAGATCCTTCCATACGACTGTTGCACCATCTAATCGACTCTTGGCAGTTTGATTGGTGTATCGCTGATCTGACGCAATGGCTTGGCGAAGCGCAAGTTGCTCAGTTATTTTTGTGAATATGAATTTAGGCGATTGTTCTTTTATAAGCTCTAGAGACTTTATCGTTTCATTTTTGACAGAGTTTACTTTTTTTTTGAATAAATCATGTGTTTTTTTAAGGTTTGGCATTATTTAATTCGCCATAGTATTTAATAGGCATCCCTACGCCATAAATTTTCATTAGAGCATAGGAATGTTTCTGACTTTAATATGAATTGCTTTTGTTGTAGTTAGATCGACTAAGTGATTATCTCGATGAAACAACTAGATTTTCTGCAATTGCTTTTATCTCTTTTTTTGCATTTTTAACAGAAGTTTCCCACCGGTGATCTTTAAATTCTTCATATTCAACAATGGCAGATTTCATTTCATTAGCGCTAGCGCCGAGGTAATGTGCGCAGGCGCTTAATGCTGGGTCAAGTCCATTCAAGTGTGCTCTTTGTTTTCCTATCGCGAAATCAAATTCACCACGAGAAGATAAGACAACCAATTGCTTTCCAATTAAAATGGGTTCGATAGGTTGGTCACCCCTTGAGAGATCAAATGAAAAAGTAAGGCCAACACGAGCGATTTGATCGAACCATGCTTTCAAGCTAGCAGGCATGGAATAGTTATACATAGGAGCGCCGATGACTATAATATCAGCTGATTTAATTTCATTTATTAAGGAGTCAGACTCGGAAAGTATTTCTTTTTGCTCTTGAGTTAACGCATCTTTGTCAGTGAATGCTGCCGCAATCCAGTTCTCATTAATAAAGCTTGGTGGAGACATGCCAACATCTCTGTTGACTATGTTTGTTTGTGTTTTAGAATTTACCTGTTCTAAAAATAAATCAACCATCTCCCTTGTGATTGATCTATTTTTTCTCGCGCTGGAATTAATCGCTAAAATATTAATTGGTTTACCCATGTCTTTGTCCTGTAAGGTTATTTTAAATAGGTTGGCTATAAGTTTTAAAGTCTGAAATCATCGATTTAATTTTACCGGGCGCTGATAATATGGAAGATGGTCAACCCGTATTAAATTGTTTTCTTTTTCAGATTCTTTTTTTACATGTTGTGCGATTTCAGAAAGCGTAGCGAACCACACATTATTATTTTCAAGGGTTGATTCTAGCCACTTTTCTACTTGGTGCCATCGTGCAAGACGGCCTGTTAAAAAGGGGTGCCAGATTGACATCCAAAACCCATTATTAGCATATTGTGCTTCAAATTCTTGCCAAAATGTATCAAGCCCTTGGCTAGGTGAAGATACAGGCATCATGTAGCCAATTTCTGGATAGTGAGCAAAAGGAGGCCAGTCATCATTGCCCCAGTGTACCGGCATTTCTACTAGTTTCTTTTGACCGGATTGTAAAATATATGGAATATCATCGCCCATTAGAGAGCTTTCATATAAAAAATCGTGTTCATTCAAAAGATCAATTACAGTTGGGTTTACATTGTAAACAGGTGCTCGGTAGCCCTTAGGTTTTTGCCCGAGTACTTTCTGGTGAGACTCGATTGCTCTTTCAAACCAATATCTTTGTTCGTCAGGGCCATGTCCAGTGGGGTCTTCATGTAAATAGCCATGGTGTGCTATTTCATGCCCTCCTTCCATAATTGATTCCATGGCTTGTGGATACTGTTCAATCACCCAGCCTGGAGCAAAAAATGTTTGCTTAATACCGAGTTTTTTAAATGTCTCTAAAATCCTGGGTATCGCTACTTCCGGGCCATATTTACCCATTGAAATTGGGTATAGTCGATTATGGCCATCAGTAGGTTTAGATATGTGGATGAGGCTATCGGCGTCAATATCGAATGTTATTGCACATGCGCATTTAGCACCGTTGGGCCATTGAATAGGGTTTTTTATCAAGAGGTGCTCCTTATTTTTTGTTAATCGTCGATAAAAATCATGAAGTCGACGGGTGCAGGTTGGCAATTTGCGCCATTTACAGGAGTGATATCCTGAGGGCAAGCTGACAATACAATAATTACATCATATTCGGCTTTAAATACGACGTAGTCTCCGGCTGAACATAACGGTGCTTCAAAACTAGTATTGCCGCTGGCATCGACAGGTACATTCATCCATAGATTGAAAGGAGAGGGTATTGCAGGCGCCTGACAACCAATGGCAAGGAGTGCCATTCGCAAATTATCGGTGCAATTATCATGATAATCATTACACCCAAGTTGCTGATATCTTTGATGGTCACAAGCAGCAATTAATGTATCGTGAATGCCTGGAGATGAGTCAACCAGAAAAGTAAGAAGAGGCCTTCTCATATTTGAGACAATAGCATCGCCCGGCACTGGAATGATTTTTCCAAGTGAAGTTCGAAGGTGCTCCATTGACAAATATTCATTTAAATCGTGCTGGTAAAATGCCCAGAAGTCACATACCTGATGACCCGAAGGGTTGGTGATTTTGATAGATTGCCCAGCAGTCATTTTTACGGCTATGCCGCACCTAGCTGGTACTTGATAAGTATTCCCGAGCGTTGGTGTACCGCTATCAGGTAGTGCTATGGTGAGCGTTTCGTTTTCGCCGTCAGGCTTTGCGGGGTTGAACGTCTTCATATTGATCTCTTATTTCTATGGCACTAACAGCAGGCCATAGATTTGAGAATATATAAACCGAGCTTTTCTCAACTGTTGATGAAAGATTCTCATTCATTGCGTTTAAAGTACTTAGTTTTGTTTTCAATTAATTGTTTGTTAATTTAGATATTAATTTAAAGTTTTGTGTGTGTTTTTCGAATGAATAACTGTTGAGACGATATGAAAATATCACTATTAAGGTGCGGCATAGTGCAAGTGCCGATTTCTCCTTGCTACCTATGCTTTTTGAGTTTATTGTTTTTTTGTAGCTAAAACGTACAGATTTGAGATAACTAAATCCAATGACGGACCCTATTAAGCCTTACCAGAAAAAAGTTTGGCAGGCGATGCAATATATAGAACAGAATTTAGAGCAACCACTGAATCTCGAAGTGGTCGCCAGTAAGGTTTTCATTTCAAAGTTTCACTTCCATCGTATCTTTAAAATTATTTCAGGTGAAAGTGTTGCTAGTTATATACGGCGAATTCGGTTAGAAAAAGCAGTCCACAATATTTTTTCTTGTAAACATAAGTCGATAACAGATATCGCGATCGCAGCAGGTTTTTCTAGTTCACAAAATTTTTCCAAGGTTTTTCAAAAGCAATTTGGCTTCACGCCAAGTCAGATAAGGCAATGCGAGGATTTTCAACAATTAAATCTACTGCTGCGCAAGAACAGCAAGAATGGAAACGCCCCGTTCGCTTATCCTGACTATTATCGCCCTGTAGCTAATCAACAGGAGAAGATCATGGATTTAATTACCGCAGAACTTTCTGAGCAGCGTGTCGCTTATATTCGAGCAATTGGCGCATATGGAACGGTTGAAGAAGCTGCCTATGGCAAATTAATGGCTTGGGCTGTCCCGCAAGGATTATTAGAAACCCAATCAATTTTAAGTATTTGTTGGGACAACCCGGAAATTACTCCGGCAGAAAAATGCCGTACAGATGTTTGTATTACTGTGGGGCCAGAAGTGAATGCACAAGGTGATGTATTGATTCAAACGATTCCTGCAGGTAAATATGCCCAGATTCGTCGAACGATTACCGATAAATCTCAGTTCAAAAAATCTTGGAACGAAGTAGTAGCTGGAGCAATGGAGCAAAGCATGCAGATTTCAGATAATGGCCCATGCTTTGAATTTTATCATTCAGCCAGTTCTGATGGGGTTTTCGATGTGACTTTTAATCTGGCTGTTAATTAATGACTAAATTAAATGACATTTGATAATTGATGCTAAAGCAGTGGCTCAAAAAATCAGAGCCGCTGTATATTGAAAAGGGAGCTCACATGGATGTGAAGAATGTAGACAATGCAAGAGTCAATTATCTGCCAGCAAGTTGGCTCGAATTTTTAAATAATTACCTGATGAATCTGCTGGTAATTATTATCCCAGAGAAATTTTTCCAAACCAGCAATACTCACTTGTTCACCAGTAAAGAAAAATTGTGCTGGTTGTTTCTGCTGATTGCTATTTTTATGAAATAGCGGGTTTTGTTGTAATAAATAGTCAACTCTTCTGGCAATTGCATTGCCAGAATCCAGCAAACGTGTACCTTGTGGCAGCACTTGTTGTATATATTCAGCAAGTAACGGGAAGTGGGTGCAGCCAAGAACCAGTTGGTCGGGGGTGGTTGCATTCTGATGAATTACTTGTAATTCATCTCTGAGTATTTTTAAGTCGATATTTTTTCCGCGCAATAAGTTTTCTGCTTGTTCTACTAATCGAGTGGATCCGATTAAATCAACCCTACAGTTTTTTGCATAATCATTAATTAAAGTTTCAGTATATTGGCGGGTAACTGTGGCTGGCGTGGCAAGCAGTGCAATATGATTATTTTTTGAATTTTCAGCGGCAGGCTTTACCGCCGGTACAACACCGACAACCGGAATGTTTAATTGCGTGCGTAATGTTGGCAGCACAATAGTGCTAGCGGTATTGCAAGCAATTACCAGTAACCGAGGCTTTAACTTTGCCACCAGTTTATTTGCCAGTTGGCTAACTCGCTGAATAATAATTTGTGACGGCTGCTCTCCATAGGGCAACAGCTGATTATCCATGCAATAGTGAAGCGTTAGCTTAGGGAGTGTCTTGCTTATTGCCTGACATACGCTGAAACCGCCAACGCCTGAATCAAAAATCAGAATACTCATATGCTCATCAATGAAATTGAAGGTTCAATATTTGCCTGAAGGCGCAAATAAAGTTTGATCATTTTACACCAGTTCATCCGATTGATCGTGATTTGTTACAAATAAGCTGAATTAAGCCGATAACTGACATAGTCAGTGCTTGCCGGTCACTCTACAATGGAAGCTATTCCGTTCTGTATTTAAGCATTTATGACGCAAGTTGCTCGCAATCGTTTGATCTCTCAAGCCGCTACCGCTTCGGTAGTGGTTGCTGCTGTTCTAATTTTGGCCAAACTGGCAGCTTGGTGGGTCAGTGGCTCGGTGAGTCTGCTTGCCAGTTTAATGGACTCGATGCTTGATATAGGTGCATCACTGGTTAACTTGCTGGCGGTGAAAGTGGCCAGTGAACCGGCGGATGAAAATCACCCTTTTGGCCACGGTAAAGCAGAGCAGTTAGCTGGTTTGGTTCAATCTGCCTTTATAGCCGGTGCGGCATTGTTCCTGGTATTTCATGCGATTGGAACTTTGAAAGCGCCCGTTGCGCTAGATAACTCAGATATTGCGCTCTGGGTGATGGGCTTTTCGATGACCTGTACTTTAGGCCTCGTGTTATTTCAAGGTTGGGTGGTTAGGAAAACCCGCTCGGTTGCAATTGCGGCTGATGCATTACATTACCGGGCAGATCTCTATTCCAACATGGCAATTATCGTGGCGATTTTCCTAGCACAGCAAGGATGGTTGTTGGCAGATGGTTTGTTTGCGATAGGTATCGCTGGATATATGTTGTTTGGCGCTAGAGAGATTGGTTGGGAGTCATTGCAGCAGTTGATGGATCATTCATTGCCTAAAGGTGATGTGAAAAGAATTGAGCTGCGCTGCTTGGAAGTGCCTGGTGTTCTCGGTGTCCATGACCTGAAAACGCGCCAGTCTGGTGGAGTGATTCAAATTCAATTGCATCTGGATCTGGATGGCAATCAGCCATTGGTTCAGGCACACGATATCGGCAAACAGGTCAAGCAACAATTAGAGGCTTTGTATCAAGATCAACAGCTGGAAGTATTAATTCATCACGATCCGATTCACCCTGACTGGGAAGATATCCACCAACCTTAGTCGAAAACTTTTTAGCTTAGATATCCGGATTCACCATGATGTACTCGCGTCTCATCCAAATTGGGAAGATATCCACAATCTTAGCTAGGTTCTTTGGTGAGGTATCTGATTCACTGTGATGTCTTAATGTCATTCCGGCTGGGAAGAAATTGATCAGGCTTATTAATGGTGAGTAGCAAGTTCCCTGCAGACCTTTGCTTGCTATTTTCTTGATGAAATTTCAATGAATTGCTTAACCGAAGGCTGTCAAAATAACATTTTTCAGTTACATGCCTCTCTGCACTTGAATGGGATGTTTAAGTAGCTGTGGATAAATAAGAATTATAAAAAGGATCTCGTCATGAAAAAGTTGGCTGCAATAGGATTTTGTTTTGCTTTGGCAGTACCTGCAGCACATGCTGTTGAGTGGAAGGAAAGTCTGTCTCATTCAACATCAGGTGTTTCCAAGCTGATTGTTTTTGCCGGTCCAGGTGATTTGAAAATTGAAGCCAAAAGTGGCTTATCGCAGGTTACGGCTGTATTGAAAATTTCTTACCCGGGTGATAAAGCAGTAGCTGAGACGTATATATCTAAAAGTATGGATAAGTACCTCAAAAAAAATGGCAAGAAATTAACCCTGAAAGCGGGTTACCTAAAGAAAATTAAAACTAAAGATAAAAAAGCCAAAATTGACTTGGTGATTCAAATGCCTGATGGGATTTATTTAGATGTCCGCGACACTACCGGTGATATTGAAGTTGCAGGCTTGAAGAAAGGCGGCAGAATTCTTGATGGCGCTGGTGATCTTACTTTAAGCAATAGTAGCGGTAAGTTAATTACAGTTAATGATGGTTCGGGTAAATTGATTATTTCCGGGACTAGCGGCAAGTTGAAAATTAATGATAAGCGAGATGATATCTCTGTAAGTCAGCATCGTGGTGAGCTGGTGATCAACGATAAGAAAGGCAATATTCTGGTTGAAGATGTCGAAGGTCGAGTTCGCGTATCTGATAAAGCGGGTGATATTTCCCTCAACAGAATTCAGGGTAAAGTGAAAATCACCAATAAATCAGGTGATATTCAGCTTAGCTCAATCATGGGCAATGTTGAGTTAAAAGATGGCAAAGGCAATGTGCAGATTCAAGACGTTCGCGGTAATTTGAATGTGAAGTCTGATAAATCAGGCAAGCTAGCTGTTCAGGGCGTTACCGGCACAGTCAAAGGGGTTAATCCTCAAACCTGATAACAAATTGATAGTTGAATAGATTTTTACAAAACCACCGCAATAATTTTTATTGCGGTGGTTTTATTTTTTATGTCATAAAGAGCCTAGACGGCGGTATGACGATCTCCAAGGATGGAATGTATTTCGCTTAATTATTTTTCTTGAAAGGCTGGTGCGGCAAGTTTGTTCCTAAACTTGCCAGGTTTTCTGCTTGTTGTTTGGTAATTAATTCGGACAGTTCCAACCACATTGCAGAACCTTGTAGGCTGACCGAGTAGCGCAGAGGCAATTTTAGCTTGTCGATCCACTCCAGAGTAATCGTCGGTCCTGTAGGTGCGCCTTGATAAATGCTGAGCTGAAAACAGTTCCAGGTTTTGCTGGTTTTGCGGCCAAACAGGTTTTTACGAAGACCATCAGGCATTACTGACACAGGTGGCAGTGCTAGCGGTAATTCCCCGAGCTGTTTTAAATCCTGATGTGAATAATCAATCGCCAGTTTTTGCTCCAGCAACCATTCAGAGCGAGTAAATTGCTGGTTGGGGAGTTGCTGCCAGTGAACGGTTTTTTCTGACAACTCAAGAAACCATTGCTGGTCATCAAGTGCCCAGTAACTTATTTGTTCAGAGTCGCCAGAAGTCAGGGTTTTCTGATAGATCGCTCCAGCAATATCATCTGCAGCGATACAGCTTTCGGCCTGTTCAGCTTTTGTTGGCGTAATGTTTTGATCTGCAGAAAGAAGATTGCTGTAGAGAACAGTGGCTAACGCTATTAAGCCAAGTGTGTTTTGATGCAGGTACTTCATAGTTATTGATCTTGTTGCGACCTGGATTGCAGTCACTCTACCAACAAAGCAAAAATATGATCAACCTGACAATGATTGAATCAAAAAAAATCTTTCTTTTTTGAGCCGTTCGACTTAGTTCGTGGCTTGATATAACGTTTATTATGTATGCAGCGTAATTTTGGCTTCTGATCTTGTTCTAACCAATCTCGGCCGATAATCCACAGCAATGCAATGGTGCCCGGAATTACCAGCTTATGCAGCCAGCTTAAGCCGATTGCAAACCAACTGGATAATGTTGCTTCATCAGCCGCAGTTGCCCACGAAGCAGTCAGCCAATTCAGATCAAACTGATAGCCGTAGTTGTCCAGAGCGATCAGGCTTAATCCAATCAGTGTTGAGTAAAGGAAAATGTAAAAAGGCTTACGCACTGCATTAACTCACCATATCTAGCTGTATTAAAAGCTTAGATTGCAAAGATAGAGGGTGAGTCTTTAAGCGTTGTAATTGTGAAGTTAGTCACCTCGAAAGGTAGTGGTTTTATTGTAGAGAAAATCACTTTATTTTATTTTGAAAATTACTTTCTACGAAAAAGGTCATAAATGACTGTTCACTATACCTCCCTTTTATAAGGAGTATGGGTAAAGTGCACATTCTATGAGCGCGAGTTATGTTCAATGTCCCTTGGATAGTGAAAAATAAATAGTAACCATTCAGCACAATTTAATATAAAAATCGCTTGACAGGTTTTTTTGATATTTTCCCGAATTTAAGCACCTCTTTCAGAATACCACTTAAACGCCGCATTAAACTGCTATTAACACACCTGATT